>DVIQ01000073.1 GCA_018711185.1 Candidatus Limivivens intestinipullorum
CTTGGGGATTCGGAGACGGAGGAGCCTTTCGCCGAGCTGCCCAGGGCGGAAGAGAGGGAGCGGTATCCGCTGACGCCTGCTCAGCTGGGTATTTATTTCGAAACGCAGATGAATCCGGACGCCGTCTCCTACAATATGCCCTGCGGATTCCGGACGGAAACAGTTTTGGATCCGGAGCGCTTCTGCCGGGCAGTGGAGAGACTTGGCAGGGAAGAGCCGATTCTGCGCTCCCATTTTCAGGCGAGCCGGGAAGGAATATTCCAGAAACTGGACGATTCGCAGACGCTTTCGGCAGAGATATACCGGGATATTTCTCTGGAGCAGGCAAAAGCGGACTTTGTACGGCCCTTTGATTTATCCGCGGCGCCGCTGTTCCGGGTGGCTCTCTGGCAGGGAAAGGATGAAAAAGAGCAGGCGGTTTTCCTGGATATGCATCATATTATCGGAGATGCTGTGACTGCGGCGGGACTGATTCGAAAATTGTCCATTCTCTATGAAGAGAGGCAGCCTGAGAAGGAGCAGCGAAGCTTTTTTGATTATGCATGCTGGTATGAGCAGAATCGGGAGAGGGTTGTTGGGGAAGAGCGCGTCTTCTGGTCGGAATATTTAAAGGACGCGCCGAAACCGGCAGATATTCCTGTGGATTTTCCGAGAAGCGGCAGTTTTGACTACAGAGGCGCCGAGCTGGAGCTTTCCATAGAGGAGGAAGGAAGCGGGCAGATTGACTCGTTCTGCAAAAATACGGGCATTACGCCGTTCGTTCTGTTTGCCGGAGCTTTCGGAATCTTTCTGTCCCGCATTTCCGGGGAAAAAAGCCTGATGATCGGTACGCCGGTATCCAGCCGCAGAGGTTCCCTTCTTCAGACGGCCAGCGGCCTTTTTGTAAATACGCTGCCGCTGCGGATGCAGCCGGAAGATGGAAAAGAGAAGAGGGCATACCTTGAGGAGGTTCAGAAAAACCTGGCCGGCCTCTTGGACCACCCCTATACGCCGGTGGATGAGCTGGTATCCCTGGCAGGACTTGAGCGGATGCCCGGACAGAACCCTCTGTACCGCGCGATGATCTCCATGCGGCCCATTCAGGGGGATGAAGAGCGCTTTGCCGGCGGCAGAATCGAACCGGTGCCTGTGCCGGCGGGAAGCGCGAAGGTGGATCTCAATCTTGAGGTCTATAAAAGCGGCGGATGCTACCGCCTGCGCCTGGAATACGCCTCCAGCCTTTACGACAGGGAGTCCGCGGCATTGTACGCCAGAGCGGTGGAGGCTGCTGCGCTGGAGCTTGCGGCGGAGGAAGGCGGGCGCGTGGCGGACTGCAGGGCCGTATCGGCCAGAGACTGGTATGCGCTCTTAAAGAAGCCCTGGACTTTGCGGCTGCCCTTTGAAAATATGCCGGTGGACGCCCGGATCGATGAAATGGCGGAGCTGAATCCCAAGGCTCCGGCTGTGATTTTCCATGACCGGATCCGAACCTTCCGGGAGCTGAAGCGGGACAGCGATGCCTTGGCCCAGGCCCTGATTCTGGATGGGATTCAGGGCGGCGAGCCGGTGGGGCTTTTCTGTACGAGAGGCTATGAGCTGATTGTGGGGCTTCTGGGAATCCTGAAAGCCGGAGGCGCCTATGTGCCCATGCTCCCGGACTTTCCGGAAAAACGTCTCCAGTATATGGCTAAGGTCAGCAGCATCCGGCGGATTGTATACAACCAGGATGCCGGCGGACGGCTTCCGCAGGGTTTTTCCCAAAGCTTTTTGAACCTTTCAGAGGCAGTGAAGAGCGGCCGGGCTTTTTCTGGACGTCCGGACCGGGCCGGGGAGGGGCTGTGTTTTATCCTGTTTACCTCGGGATCCACAGGGCAGCCCAAGGGTGTGCGGATTCGCCACCGCTCTGTCTCAAATCTTCTGGCGGTTCTGGAAGAGCAGATGGCTGCCCTTGACGGGGGCGTGCTCTGCACGACGAATTATATTTTTGATATTTTCTTCACGGAATCTCTTGCCGCGCTGGCCTTTGGAAAATACGTGGTCATGGCGGACGAGGAGGAAATGGTGCTTCCCTGGAAAGCAGCGGCACTGGTGGAACGCCATCAGGTGGAAATGTTCCAGTTTACGCCGTCCAGGGCTTCCCTGTTTATGGACAATGAAAAGTTCTTTAAGGCGGCAACAGGAATTTCTCTTGCGGTGACCGCCGGGGAGGCCCTGGATATGGGACTAGTGGAAAAGTTCCGCCGGGCCGGGATTCACCGGATCTTAAATCTGTACGGGCCTACGGAGGCGACGGTTTACGCCACCATGGCGGATGTAACGGCGGCGGACCGGATTACCATAGGAAAGGTTCTGCCAAACTGCAGGGGATATATACTGGATGAAGAGGGAACTTTGGTGATCCCCGGAGCCCGCGGAGAGCTTTATCTGGCCGGGGAATGCCTGGCAGCCGGCTACGCGGGCCGGGAGGATCTGACCCGGGAGCGGTTTTTGCCGGATTTCCTTAATAAAAAAGAGCGGATGTATCGTACCGGAGACATTGTGCGTCTGCTGCCGGACGGCCGGATTGAATATCTGGGGCGCAGAGACCACCAGGTAAAGCTGAACGGACAGCGGATCGAGCTTGGAGAGATCAACCAGAAATTGCTGGAATGCGGCGACGTGCTGCAGGCGGCAACCATAATAAAAAGGGACGGGCTGATTATGAAGCTCTGCTCTTTTGTACGGCCAAAGGAGGAGGGCAGTCTGGATTTAGAGGCGCTGAAAAACAGTCTTGCCAGAGAATTGCCTGCTTACATGATTCCCTCCCAGATTCAGGC
Source organism: Candidatus Limivivens intestinipullorum (assembly GCA_018711185.1). Classification (GTDB taxonomy): domain Bacteria; phylum Bacillota; class Clostridia; order Lachnospirales; family Lachnospiraceae; genus Limivivens; species Limivivens intestinipullorum. The sequence continues at coordinate 2,796 of DVIQ01000073.1, forward strand.
GCTGGACAAAATGCCCTGCACCGCTTCCGGGAAAATCGATCTTGCGGCTCTGGAAAAAATAGAGGGCGTCCGGGATGCCTTGGAGGAGCCTTCTGAAAAGATGCCGAAACCGGCCGGAGAGACGCTTTCTGAAAGGATGCCGGAGCCGACTGGCAGGGGGCCGTCCGAAAAGGAACCGGAAGCGGTCGGAGAGACGCTTTCTGAAAGAGCGCCGGAACCGGTCCGCGAGGAGCGCTCTCAAACGGAATGCGTAGATACACCCGGAACGGAAGCAGGAAAGCCGGCATATGAGCAGCTTTCGAAGCTTTGGGAGGAGGCCCTTGGAAAAGAAACCGTGGATCCGGAGGTTTCCTTCTTTGATCAGGGGGGAACGTCTTTCGCGGCGCTGGTGCTGCTGAGCGGATATTACGATCTGGGATTGACGATTTCTCTGACGGCGTTTTATGAAAAGCCGACCCTGAAGGCCCAGGCAGCCATGTTTGGCATTTCTCCCGAGGCAGCCGCTGCGGCCGGCTCCGGAAGCGCAGCGGCGTACAGATGGAAGGAAATGCCCGGTGACGGCAGCCAGGGGGCCGGGATTTCAGAAAAACAGGCCCAGGGAAAAACGGCCCAGGGAAAATCAGACGGGGGACGGACTCCAGCAGCGGCCGGCAACCGGGTGGAAAAGCGCAGCGTTCTGCTGACCGGCGCGACCGGGTTTTTCGGAGCGCATCTGGTCAAAGCCCTTTTAGACAGCGGCTGTCCCAGAATTTACTGCGCGGTCCGGGGCGAGGAGCCCAAGAAGCGGCTTTCAGACATGCTGATCTGGTATTTCGGCGCCGGCTGGTGTATGGGAATCGGCGACAGGATTCAGGTGATTCCCGGAGATATCATGGAAGAAAACCTGGGAATGAGTGAAGAGCAGCTCGCGGCGCTGGAACGGCAGACCGCGGCTGTGATCCACGCGGCAGCGGATGTGCGCCATTATGCCAGCGATTCCAGCGCGGAGGAAGTCAACTGCCGGGGGACGGAAAATATGGCGCGCCTGTCCAGACGGCTGTCTGCCCGGATGGTCTATATTTCCACGGTGAGCCTTTGCAGTGAATATCTGAAGGACGCGCCCGCCGCTTCCGCGATCTTTTCAGAGCGCGATTTTGACATCGGTCAGAACTGGGAGGAGAGCGTTTATCTCAGAGGAAAATACAGGGGAGAGGAATGCGTGCGAAGGGCCGCGCAGGCGGGACAGGATGTGTTGATTTTACGGCTTGGACGTCTTGTGGGCCGAAGCAGCGACGGACTCTTCCAGAAGAATGCCCGGACAAACGCGTTTTATTGTCTGGCAAAGGGCATTTTCTGCCTGGAAAAAATATCCGTGGAGCTGGCGGACATGACCTTTGACCTGACGCCGGTGGACGAATGCGCCAAGGCCGCCGCTGCCCTTCTGAAACAGCCAGGACCTGTGTACCACCTTTTCCATCCGGAAATGTTTGCGGTGCGGGATATCTTAAAAAGCATCGGTAGAACGATCCCGGAGGTGGAGCGTCCGGAATTTGAGGAGCATTTGCGAGAGCTTGCCGGGCGGGGGCTGGGACCGGAGCTTGGAATGCTGATCGGCCAGTACAACCGTATCTGTCAGGTACCCTCCCGGATCAGCCCGGTCTGCGCGCAGACCTGCCGGGAACTGGAAAAAGTGGGTTTCTCCTGGAAACCGGTGGATCCGGCAATGGTGCTCAGGTTTTTCTGAGAAAACTGATTTCCGGAAAACGGAGGAAGCAACTATGAATTTGCCATTTATCATGTATGCGTTTTATATTGCCACAATTCTGCTGATGCTGCTGTTTATCTTCAACATCGTCAGCACGAGAAAGGTAATGACGATACACAAATGCTATTTCGGGGCCGCGGTGGTGATGATCGTCTGGCTGCTGGCCCTGATCGGCATCAGCTATACTCCGGAGACGGACATAGCGACGCTTTATTTCTGGGACAGCCTGACGACGGCCGGAGCGGCGTGCCTTCCGGTATTTTCCCTGTTGTTTTCGATTTGCTATACGAGGGAGTATGAGACAAAAGTGCCGCCCAGATTCTGGCTGCTGTTTGCGATTCCGATTCTGACGGTTCTCATGGTGGCCACCAATGAATACCATCATCTGTATTACAGAGTATTTTCCTTCTTTAATACGGATGTGGTATTCGGCCCTTATTTTTACATACATTGTACCTATACCTTTACTTGTGTAATCGTATCGGTTGTTCTGATGATCCGGTATGCGGTCAAACGAAGGGAAAAGCTGTATTATTGGCAGGCAACGTTGTTCGCGCTTGGCGGCCTCGCCCCCAGCGTGGTCAACCTGCTGGTTATACTGAATGTCATTTCCGTATCTGTGACGGCTACGCCCATAAGCTTTATCATCACGATGATACTTCATGGAATCATTATTTACAGGCTTCACCTGTTTGACGTCCAGCCCTTGGCCATGCAGCAGCTGGTGGACTGGATGAGCGACGGCTATCTGGTTTTGAATGGGCGGGGTGAGGTGGTTTCCTTCAATAAGCCCTTTCGGAAGATCCTTGGAAAGGGAAACAAGATCCGAGAGAACATCCGCCTGGCAGACCGGATGCAGGACGTGGATATTGATAACAAGACAGCGCTTTATAACCTGCTGACAGGGGTCCGTTCCTGCCTGGATTCAAACACAAAGGTTACCTATGAGCAGGTTATCAATTCCAAAAAAGGGATGGAGCCGGTAAAGTGTTACTACCTGGTGGAGATAAAGCCGCTGATTTCCCGGGGTGAGGTCTGCGGCGTCCTGGCGATTTTCAAGGATATTACGGAGCTGAAGCGGAACATGCAGCGGCTCCAGGACAGTCAGGTAAAGATGATGGAGCAGGAAAGGCTTGCTTTCCTGGGACAGATGGTAGGCGGGCTGGCCCACAACCTGAAAACGCCGATTATGAGCGTATCCGGAAGCCTCACAGCCATGGAAAAGCTGGTCCAGGAGAGCCGAATAAGCATCGGAGATCCGGAGGTGACGGCGGAGGATTACCGGGAAATCTACGGGGAGATGGACACCTGGATTGATCGGATGCGGGATGCCTGCGCTTATATGTCAGATATCATCAGCGCCGTGAAGGGACAGGCCAGCAGCATGAGCGTCTCGGAGAGCAGAGATTTCAGTGTCGAAGAGGTTCTGAAGCGGGTATACCTGCTGCTGCGCCATGAACTGACAAAGAAGAACTGCAATCTCCAGCCTTCGGGAGATATGGATATTCACAAAACTTTTATTCATGGAGATATTAACAACCTTGTGCAGGTACTTACAAACCTGGTGTCAAATTCCATTGACGCGCAGGTGCCGCAGGGACGCAGGGATATTTTCGTGGATGTGGGAAAGGACAGCAAAGACCTGATTATCAGGGTGATTGACTTTGGCAGCGGCATTCCGGAAAATATAAAAAGGCGTCTGCTCAAGCAGATGGTAACCAGCAAGGGTACAATGGGAACCGGACTGGGCCTCTTTATTTCCAATACGGTGATAAAGGCTAAATTCGACGGTTCCATGAGGGTTGAGGATAATCCGGACGGGGGTACAATCATTCGTATTTCGATTCCGCTGGAAATTGTGACTTTGCGGGTTGGAAATGAGGTGAGCGGAAAATGAGAAAAAACAGAATTACCCGTCAGAAGCAAGAATTTTCCATTCTTGCGCTGGATGATGACCGGTTAATGACAGAAACCCTGGAATCTTATTTTACGGCCAGCGGTTATCAGGTTACCATTGAAAATGACCCTCTGGCGGCCATCGAGCGGGTGCGGACAGGGGAGTTTGACATCATGCTTCTGGACTTTCTCATGCGGCCCATATGCGGCGACGAGGTGGTTCGAAGAATACGGGAGTTTAACTCGGATTTGTTTATCATTCTTTTGACGGGGCATAAAAGCATGGCTCCGCCGGTACAGACAATCCGGGAACTGGACATTCAGGGCTATTATGAAAAAAGCGATCGTTTTGACCAACTGGAGCTTTTGGTGGAATCCTGCGTAAAATCCATACGCCAGACCCGGACAATCCAGAAATACCGGGACGGTCTGGCAGATATTCTGGAATGCGTCTCCGGCATCGGAAGCGGAAATATGGAAATCGATGCCCTTCTGGATAAGGTTCTGGAGGGGGCGCAGGAGCTGCTTCCCTGCACGGATACCGTCGTCTGTGTGGATCTCTCCGGCTTTGGAGAGAAGGGGGCCGCGCTCCCGGTGGTCTGCCGTGGAAGCGGCTTCTATAAAAAGATCGGAAATCCCCAGGCGTTTTTAAAGAGCCATACCTGCAACGGCCTGTTGATTTCCGAGGAGGATGGGAAGACGTCCATGAGTGCCTCTTTGTTTGTGGAGGAATTCGGAAGTTTTGGAATGATGATGGTTTTGACGGAAAGCCGGCCAAAGCAGGAAGAGGTTCAGCTCTTTCAGGTGTATGCGCGCCAGATGAGCATAACGCTGAGCAATCTGATCCTCCAAAGAGCGCTCCATCTCAGAAACCGGGAGCTTGAGGAGGCGTATGCCAGTACCCACAGCTTGTATATGGGAACCATTGACGCCATGCGGAAAATGGTGGATGCAAAGGACTGGTATACACGGGGACATTCGGATCGGGTTTCTTATTATGCTGTGAAAATCGCCCAGGCCATGGGGTTGAATGAAGCGTTTGCAGAACGTATCCGGGTGGCCGGTATGTTCCATGACATTGGAAAGGTAGGGATTCCTGATGAAATTTTAAGAAAAAACGGGTCACTTACCGAAACGGAATATGCTGAGGTAAAAGAACATCCGTCTCTGGGAGTGAAGATTCTTTCTTCAATTTCTTCGTTTTCTGATATTTTGTCTATGGTGGAGGGACATCACGAACGGTTTGACGGAAAAGGATATCCCAAAGGACTTGCAGGCGAGGCGATTCCGCTGGGAGCCAGAATCATCTGCGTGGCAGACGCTTTCGATGCCATGACATCAAAGAGAAGCTACCGGGGGAGCATGTCCCTTGAGGAAGCGAAAAAAGAACTGTGGCATTGCAAAAATCAGCAGTTTGACGGAAAGATTGTGGATGTGTTTCTTCGAATTCTGGAAGAACACTACGACAGCTTTCAGAAAGAGATGGAAACATTGATACCAGAAACAACGCTTATAAAAAATGTGGGAGGAGAGTCATGAAACAGATTGCCGCAAAAGAATCAAGATACTATAAAACATTCGGGGAATTTTTAACCGATATCGCAAAACGATACGGGAGTAAGACGGCCGTTACGTCTTATCACAGAGGAATGGAACGGCAGGATAAAAGCTTTGAGGAGCTGAAGGAGGATTCCTTCCGGTTTTCAAAAGCGCTCCTGGCCTCCGGCTTTGGAGGAAAGCATGTGGCGCTGGTCAGCGAGAACAGCTATGAATGGCTGACGGCCTATTTTGGGATTGCCTGCGCCGGAGGCATCGCCTGCTGCATCGATATTGAACAAGCGGATAAGATCTTGAAGGAAATGCTTCAAAAATCCGACGCGGAGGCGATTATCTGCTCTCAGAACCTGGCCGGTATCTGCGCAGGCATAAAAAAGAGTATTGACAAGATTACAAAGCTGATCGTGATCGGCGGTGAGGACACGGAGGATTCAATGAGCTATGAAAGCTTTGCGGTCCTTGGCGACAGCCCGGAGGCGGAACAGCTTTTTGCGGACTGCGCGGTGGAACCAGACCAGACCGCCTGCATTGTGTTCACATCGGGAACTACAAGCGCCGCTAAGCCGGTGATGCTATCTCACAAGGCGATCCTTGCCGACGCGGCGGATTCCCTGACGATTCTGGACTCCCGAGATCGGATTTATAATTCTCTGCCTTTATACCATACCTATGGCTTTACCGGTGGAATGCTGTGCGGGCTGATCCGGGGCCTTGACATCTGTATTTGCTGCGATATGAAACGGATGCTTCAGGATATGACACTGTTTAAGCCAAATATGCTTGTAACGGTTCCGATTATCGTCGAGGTGGTTCACAACTTTTTATGGGGAATGCTGGAAAAGGCGGATAAAAAGCAGAAGGTTCAGAAGAAGATGAAGCTGGAGGCTGCCATCCATATGCCCAATTCCATGACGGCTGCCGACATAAAGGCCGTAACCCAGGGAACCTTCGCGGAGGAACTGGACGTGATCTTATCCGGAGGCGCTTACCTGGATCTGCGGATCGCTGAGGATCTGCTGCATATGGGAATCGTCGTCCTCCAGGGCTATGGAATTACGGAGTGCTCTTCCAGCGTTTCCTGCAACCGGAACGAAGATTTCAGCCTGGACTCTGTGGGCATGATTCTTCCGGGATGCGAGGTGAAATTCGTGGATGATGAGATTCTGGTAAAGAGCTATTCGATTATGAACGGTTACTATAACGAACCGGAGCTTACAAAGGAAGCCTTCGCTGACGGATGGTTTAAAACGGGAGATCTGGGATATCTGGACAAGAAAGGCCATCTGCACATTACCGGAAGAAAGAAGAACCTGATTGTTATGAAAAACGGCAAAAAGGTGGCTGCCGAGGAGATGGAGCAGGAGTTTAAGGGAATGCCCCTGGTGAAAGAAGTTCTGGTGTACGGGGCCCTCAGCGGGGAATCCACGGATGACGTAAAGATTGCCGCGGAAATTTATCCGGATCCGGAGCTTACCCAGGGGATGAGCAGCTATGAGATTTTAGAACAGCTCCAGGAATTCGTGGACAACTTAAATAAGACACTGCCCACCTACAAGCAGATTCAGATGATCAATATCCGGGAGACGGAATTTGAAAAAACGGCGGCGAAGAAAATCAAGAGAAGATAGGGAGGTGCGGTATGGAGCTTTTGGATGTAATTCGAAAGGTTGTCTATGACGTGACCGGAAAGGATGGAATTTCCCAGGAGACGGACTTTGTAAAGGATTTGGGACTGACCTCCTTTGACGTCATGAACATTGTATGCGCCTTTGAGGACATGTATGATATCGAGATTCCCACCAGAGATGTGTGGCAGTTAAGGCAGGCAAAGGACGTGGTGGAATACATGAAGAGCAAGGGCGTGTCATAAAAATGAACGCCTAAAATTTTCGGGAGAATGCGCACCCGGTCCCGTCATTTGCCGGCCCGGCCGGAAATCGTGATCAATGCGTCTTGAATCGGAGGAATTTCCTCCGATTCAAGACGCATTTTACTTTGAAAATCCGCCGCCGGATAGGCGGCATGTATTCAGGGATGCCACGCCCACCAGGCTTTTCCGGGAAGGTGGAACGCCTGCCCCGCGGGCGTATGCCGCAAGCTAACCGCAGGATGGAATGTCAGCGCTCTGGAAGCACTGTAAAGGGAACGGGGTTCATCTGTACTTCGCCGCAGGCGATTTTTTCTCCGGAAGCGCCCGACGGCTGTGTTGTGAAGTCATCGGGAAGCTCGTGCAGGATGACCGTGTGGCCGGCGGCTTCATCCGGCCGGAATCGGGCCGTATAAAAAATGCAGAGAGCGTAGCCGTCGTTTCCAAAAAGGGGCGGCAGATCTCCGGCATGGGCAGGATGCGCGCAGCCCTCCGGGTTATAGTGGGGGCCGGTTTCCTCAAAGGGGGAGGCAGGACTTCCTTTGCAAAGAGCTCCCTCGTGGAGATGGAAACCGAAAACCCGCTCCCGGCAGGCGTCTTCCATGTGGGGAAGACCAGCGGCCTCCGCCGCCACGAGGGTACCCTCGAAAAAGGGATAGAAATAGACGACTCCGTGAATATCCGGATATTTTTCGCTGCCGTACAGGAAGGCGTAGGCCTGGGGCGGCGTCTGGAAGAGCCGGCCAAGAGCCGCTGCCAGCTCGGATCTCATGACGGGTCCTTTCCGCAGGGCGGGCAGGAGACAGGAGCGTCGAAGGAAGGATTAAAGGCATAGAAGTTCTTGGAATTCAGTTCCTCCTTCACGCGGTTTAGGGTCTCGCCGAACCGCTGGAAATGCACGATTTCTCTGGCCCGCAGAAAGCGGATGGGGTCGCAAACATCCGGATCCTTCACCAGACGCAGAATATTGTCGTAGGTAACTCGGGCTTTCTGTTCTGCTGCCAGGTCCTCCGTGAGGTCGGTGATGGGATCGCCTTTGGACTGGAACTCGCAGGCATTGAAGGGGATGCCGCCGGCCGCCTGGGGCCAGATGCCGGTGGTATGGTCCACATAGTAGGGACCGAAGCCAGAACGCTCGATTTCTTCTGGGGAGAGATTCCGGGTGAGCTGGTGGACAATGGTGGCCACGATCTCCATGTGGGCCAGTTCTTCTGTCCCGGAAGAAGCATCGGAAATGTTCCAATCTATCAAATATGAGGACAAGCGTGAGGCTTTCGGTTTTAAGGTACATAGCTTTTCGATATTTGAGAAAATCTAAAAATATGATGAAGCTAAACGGTTTGAAGTCGTGGAGGAAAGCACTTATGTTTACAGCTGCCCGAAACGCGGAACAATGAAGCGACCGGGAAAAAGCCATCGCTTCTGAAAGGCAGTATGGCAACCCCATCCCTGGCTACAGGCATTATGAACGACTTTTCCGCAAAGGCCATGGCAAATTGGATTATCCAGTGTGCGGAGCGGTATCTGCAGCCGCTTTATGATCTGATGAATGAAGAACTGCTGCGGAGTGAATACCTGCATGGTGACGAAACCCGGATCCAGGTGATCAATGAACCGGACCAAAAAATAGATTTTTCCAGGGCAAGTGCTGGGGGATTTCTTATTTTGTCTAAGTACAGGTAATTACCTACTTACATTTAATTGGTTCTATGGGACAAGCATTCTCCCATACATTTGGTAGCGGGAGGTGTTTGGTCTGAGACAAAGAAACTTTTTTTACGCGGGAGATCCGATCCCCGCGCTGAACCGGCGGGAACACCGCGCGTTTCTGGATAACCTGCAGAAGGCTGCCCTGGACTGCCTGGAACAGGAAAATCTTCTGACAAAGACTGAGAAGGAACGCTGTTTCTATATGCTTGAGGAAGGAGGTGCCGGGCGGGACGGCCGTTTGCCGGGAAAAGACAGGGAGCCGTACGCCGCGACGGAGGGGATTTCCCGTGGAACGGTATGAGCGCTTAAACAGGGAGCGGACGGACAGGCAGAAGAAAAAGCGAGTAGCCGCTTACTGCCGGGTGTCCACCGATAAGGACGATCAGGCGAACTCCTTTGAGAGCCAGCAGCACTATTTCCGGCAGTATATTGAACGGAATCCGGACTGGGAGCTGTATGAGATTTTTGCCGATGAGGGCATTACCGGCACGAACACAAAAAAGCGGAAGGAATTTAACCGCATGATCGCCTGCGCGAAAAACGGGGATTTTGACCTGATTATCACAAAGGAGATTTCCCGCTTTGCCAGAAACACCCTGGACAGCATTTATTACACCCGTGATCTGAAAAAGCGGGGGGTCGGAGTTCTCTTTTTGAACGACAATATCAATACCCTGGACGGGGACGCGGAGCTTCGCCTGGCGATTATGGCGTCCATTGCCCAGGAGGAGAGCCGCAGAACCTCCGAGCGTGTGAAATGGGGGCAGAAGCGGCGGATGGAGCAGGGCGTGGTCTTTGGGCGAAGCATGCTGGGCTACGATATCCGGGGCGGAAGGATGTACCTTAATGAGGAAGGCGCCAGGGTTGTACGCCGGATTTTTGAAAAGTTCACGGAAGAAGGCAAGGGGACTCATGTGATTGCCAGGGAGCTGACGGAGGAGGGACTCCGCCCTCCGGGGGGAAAGGAATGGCAGAATACGGTGATCCTGAGGATTCTCCGGAATGAGAAATACTGCGGCGACCTGGTCCAGAAAAAAACGTACACCCCGGATTTTTTGTCCCATGAAAAGAAATACAACCGGGGACAGGAGGAATTCATTATTCTGAAAAACCATCACGAACCGATCATCTCACGGGCAGTGTTTGAAAAAGCAAACCGGCTTTTGGACGAACGGGGGCGTTCTCAGGAGGGGAAGTCCAAATACAGCCGCCGCTATCCGTTTTCCGGGAAAATCAAATGCGGCTGCTGCGGAGCCGGGTATGTGGCCAGGACAAAAAGACGGGCGGATGGAAGCATTTGCCGGACGTGGCGCTGCTACGAGGCGGTACTGCACGGAGCCCTGCGTGTAGATTCTGGGAGAAAGTCCGTGGGATGCGGCGGTCCCACCCTTCGGGAAGAAGAACTGCGGGTTCTTTTGCGCCTTGTAAGGCAAAGCTTGCGGTACGACCGAAAAGAGCTGGAAACCCGCCTGACCGGACTGATCCGCGCCGCGGTGTCCGCGGACAGCGTTTGCCTGGCCGGAAAGGAAATCCGCAGGGACGGCGCAGAGACAGAAAGGCTGAAAGCCCGGATGAGAGAGATCGAAAAGCAGCGCCAAAGTCTTATGGAGCGGTATCTGGCGGAGGAAATCGACGGGGAGGCATTCGCGGCGGAAAGGGAAAAATGCGACGCGGTTTTCGCCGGGTTTCAGGCAATGCTTGACCGGGCAAAAGAGCCGGTGAAAAGAACAAAAGAGCAGCGGGAGCGGGAGGCCGGAATGCGAAAGGCCATTGCTGCTTTTTTTGATGGGGAAACAGGGGAGGAAGCCTTCTGCCGGTATCTTCTGGAGCGGATTGTGGTAAAGGATCGGCAAGGGGTTGGGGTGTATTTGAGAGATCTGGCGTTTGAATGGCGCTTCGAGGGCTTGCTTTTTGACAAGGATTCTGCTATGGTTGAGTAACAAACGTGACGGTTTTGGAACTTGAGGAAAAGCTTTCGTATGGAAAGGCAGGTCCTGAACCGCCGCGAATACACAAACAGGGCAGGAGATGCGGATGAAAAAGAAAAAACTGTTGATTACCGGATTTGAACCATTCCATGGAGGAACGGTGAATCCTTCCTGGGAAGCGGTGGCGGCTCTTCCGGAGCAGATCGGGGAGTGGGAGCTGACAAAACTGCGGATTCCCGTGATTTTTGGGAAAGCGGGGGAAGCGGTTCTGAAAAAGGCGGAGACGCTTGGACCGGATGTGATTTTGTGTGTGGGACAGGCCGGCGGAAGGAACGCCGTAACACCGGAAGTTCTTGCCGTCAATGTAAAGGACGCGCCGTTTCCGGACAATGCGGGACAGCTTCCGGTAAAGGAGCCGGTGGTTCCCGGAGGGGAATGCGCGTATTTTTCCACGGTGCCGGTTCGGAACCTGGTTCGGAAAGTCCGGGAGGCAGGGATTTCCTGCCGTCTGTCTTATTCCGCCGGCGTCTATGTGTGCAACGACGTTCTCTACCGGGTGCTGGAGCGGTATCACGGCACGGAAACAAAGGCGGGTTTTGTTCATGTGCCGTTTTTGCCGGAACAGGCAGGGGAAGGACAGCCCTCTATGACCCTTGAGGAGATGACGCGAGCCTTGACGGCCGCGGTGATGGCTTTGGACGGGGACTGCGCGGCCGAATACCGCAGCATTGGGACGGAAGAGATCTGCCGGGAATTGTTTCGGGATTTTACACGCCGCCAGGAGGTTACGAAATGCTGGCGGCGGGACGGGGACGCATGGACAGTGAAAGACGTCCCGTTTACAGACGACTGGAGCGAAGAGGACTATAAAACGCTGGTTTTGCGTCTGAAGAAAACCGCGGCGTCCGGCGGGCTGGTGTACGGAGCGTTCTGCCAGGGGAAGCTTACGGGCTTTGCGGCAGTGGAGCCGGAATTCTTTGGCGGAGAGCAGAGGTATCTGGATCTGTCTTTTCTTCACGTTTCCCAGGATTATCGCGGGCAGGGAATCGGCACGGAGCTTTTCCAGGCAGCCAGGGAATGGGCCGGGAGGAAAGGCGCGAAGAAGCTGTATATTTCTGCCCATTCCGCCGTGGAAACCCAGGCCTTTTACCGGCGTATGGGCTGCAGCGAAGCGCAGGTATACCATCCAGGACACGTTTTGGAAGAGCCTTTTGACTGCCAGCTTGAATTGGAAATCTGACCGCGGCTTAAGCGTTACAGATTTTCTTAAGAAAGAATTCGTTGCCTTTGGGGGACAAACCCTTTATACTTAAGAAAAAAGGAAAGGAAAGATGCTTTGTTATGAGAAAACTTGCGCTTTTTGCCGCCCTTTGTCTAGTACTTACCGGCTGTGCCGGACCGTCCGGTCAGATGTCGGACACGGAAAACGGGACTTCGGAAAGCTCTGCCGCGGAGAGCGCGGCGGAAGAAGAATCTGCTGCGGAAAGCGCGGCTGCGGAAGCTTCAGCTACGGAGAACCTTGCGGAATCCGGTGAGGCCGGCGGGAATACGGAGGCTCCTTCCGCGGAAAGCGGGAACACGGAAGGTTCCGCCGGCGGAAATTCGCAGGCCCAGGATACCGCGGCGGAAACCATGAATACGGAGGCCCCCGCCGCGGAGGCAACGGATACGGAGGATGCGGACGCGGGAATTCCGGATACCGAAGGAAGCGCGGATACGGAAGTCCTGGATGTGGAAGAAGTTGACACGGAAAGCCCTGCTGTGGAAGTGGTGGAATCGGGAGGCGCTGCAGCCGAAAGCACAGAGTCCGACACGCCCATCGCGGAAACAGAAACCGTTTCCGGGGAAACCGAATTTTCCGGTACGGAACTTCCGGATATAGAGGTGGTGGATACGGTCCTGACTGTTTACGCTCCGGACGATATGGCGGAGAGTTTTGTGACAACAGAAGTGGAGATTGCGGCTCTGAACGAGGAAACGGTTGTGGAGCAGCTTATTGAGGCGGGTGTTCTCCCGGAGGGAACGGAAATAAACAGCTTTGCTCAGAGCGCGGATAAAACCCGGCTTACGGCGGATTTTAATTCCGCTTTCCGCGATCATCTGAACTCGATGGGAACTGCCGGAGAATATGTGATCCTTGGCAGTGTGGTGAATACTTTTTTAACGGCTTATGACGCGGACAGCATACTGATTACGGTGGACCAGGAGAGTTTAGAAACCGGGCATAATATTTACGACCAGCCGTTGAACTTTTATGAGTAAACCTGCATACGCCCGCGTGGCGGGCGTACCACCGGATTCTTACCCGGCTATGAGGCAAACGCAGCGGAGAAATAATATTCCGCTGCGCTTATTTTTTGTTATAAAAACTTTTGAAAATTTTCTGCATAGAGGGAAAGGCGCGTCGGCTGCAGCGGGAAGGATTAACTTCCGGCGCTCTGATACCTTTTCAGCCCGGCTCTCCAGAGCAGGAAATCAATTCCCGCCGCGGCCAGAAGAATCAGCGCCATAGCGATTTCCACCGGAAATAGGCGGCCGGATTTCAGGGAAAGCAGAGGATAATAATTTACAAAAGCCAGAGGAAACAGAAACGTCAGAAAGAAAGAGATTCCTCTGCCGTAAATATTTAAGGGGTAGTTCACAAAATCCTGGACGGAATAGAATAAAGTCATGGCCGTGTGATTTGTCCGGTAAAACCAGAAGGACAGGGTACCAATGAAGAAAAACACGGCTCCGTAAAACAGGGTTCCAAACAGAATCACTTCCCCCAGAAACAGAATTTTCCGCGGAGTCCAGAGAATATCCATGCGTCCAAAACAGAACAGCCCGATGAGAAGATTTGGGATTACCGTTCCGAAAATGCTGAACAGATCGATTTCATGGGCAGCCAGCTGAAAAATCACGGAGCGGGGCCTGGTTAAATATACGTCCAGGTTTCCGGAGATGATTTCATTTTCCAAAAAACGAAACTGCTTAAAAAAGCCGTTTGCGCACCCGGATATGATGTTCAGCAGGACGCCGAGAAAAAGAACGTCAAGATAGGACCAGTCCCCCATGCCGCCAAAGGCGGAAAAGACGCCCCAGAGCACCAGAAAGGATGTCAGCTGATAGGGCAGCGCGGCCAGGATGGAGCTTATGAAATTTTTCATATATTGGCAGCGGGCCCGAAGATAGGCCAGAATCATTTTTCCGTAAAGCATATCTCAACCTCCAAGACTTTCCGCTTTCTGCGCGATCTTTTTCCATACAAGACCCAGCAGCAAAAGCATGGCCAGCAGCCATACAGCCTGCATACCGATATAGGAGCCGGCGCGGTCCGGCGCGATTCGTCCGCACAAAATCGCCAGGGGAACCTGAAGCATGTACTGAAACGGCAGGACGTTCACAATGCGCTGCAGGATCTGCGGATAAAACCAGGTAGGGACAATCAGACCGGAAAAGATTGTTACCATAATGTCCTTCAGCATAAACAGTCCGGAGGTTTCAATCCAGGTAAAGCTCATCAGGGAGAGGAGCATAATCAGCGCGCATAAAATCAGATTTCCGAGTATGGCGGAGACGGCAAACAGCAGGATACTTCCGGCGGAGAGGTTCAGTCCGGGATTCACAAACAGAAGGATGAAAAGCAGCATGGGAATGCCCTTAAAGAAGAAGCTCCACAGGTGACAGCCGCAGGATTTGCTGAACATATAAAACAGGTAATTCACGGGATACAGCAGTTTGCAGATGAAGTTTCCTTCTTTTACATCACTTAAGATTTCATTTTGCATTTCCTCATGATTGAATAAATTTAAGAACCAGCTCATGGAAGAGTAAAGGAGCATCTGCCGGACGGAGGTATCGTGAATCACCGAATTTTCACCGTATAAGGCGCGCCAGAAAAACTGCATCATAAGAATGCCCAGGAGCGCTGTAAAAATACTCAGAAGATTCTGGGCTTTGTAGTAGGCCATTCGTTTGAAGGCTTTTTGGCTAATGGTCAGAAATTGTTTCATGGGACTTACTCCTGTGCAGCAGATAGCCTTCCAGACTGTTTTCGGAGATAGAAAGATCTTCCACCGGGAGGCTGCTTAAAATTTCATGAATCAGCCGTTCCTTATCCCTTTCGGCGGGAGCCTGCAGATGAAGCACACCGTGGGAATCTGTGGAATATCCGGCTTTCGCGGCGGATTCGGAATCTTTCAGTTTGGCATGGATCACGTATTTTCCATAATTCTCGTTATAGATGTTTTCAAGGCTTCCGTCGTAAAGCAGGCTTCCTTTGTCTAAAATGAGAATCCGGCTGCAGAGTTCTTCAATATCCTGCATGTTGTGAGAAGTTAAGAATACGGTTATCTGTTTCTGGGACTTGACAAACTGGATAAAATCATACCGGGAATCAATGTCAAGGCCAAGGGTAGGCTCGTCCAGAAACAGCACCTCCGGCCGGTGCAGCAAAGCCGCGATCAGATTCCCTCGCATTCGCTGCCCAAGGGAAAGCTGCCGTACAGGCGTATGCAGGAAATTCGGAACCTTCAGGATTTCCGTCAGCTCATCCAAAGTCTTTTTATAATCGCTGGCCGAAATAGAATAGAGGGATTTCAGAAGCTCAAAAGAATCGATCAGCGGCAGATCCCACCAAAGCTGGTTCCGCTGGCCAAAGACGACGCCGATTTTGGAGGCAAGCTTTTTCCGCTGTTTATACGGAACCATGCCGGCAACGGTTACTTCGCCTTCTGTGGGACTCAGGATACCGGTCAGAAGTTTGATGGTTGTGGACTTTCCGGCGCCGTTCAGACCAATATAGCCTACGGTTTCACCCCGTTCAATTTCAAATGAGAGGTCTTTTACACCATAAACGGTTTGATTCTGGGGAAAGAAACGAAATCGGCGCTTTTGACCGGACGGGAGCCGGTTCACCGTATACTGTTTGCTTACGTGACTTACGTGTATCATAGAGGGCTCCTTTCTTAGCCGCCGGTAAAGAAAAATCAGCAGAAACACGGGCGCTGGCGGGGATATCCCTCGTCGCACGGCATCCATATATTATAACATGACCCGGTTCCATTGTCAGCCTGCATTGCTGAAAATTTACCGCTGCTGCGCGCCTTAACTGTCAGACGGAAGGAAACACAGTGATGAAATTTCCATAAATATCCGAGAAGTCTACATATAAAATTTCGTGAAAATTCTCTATAATAGTTACACACAAAGACAACTGTCAGTACCTTCCCGGACAGAAGGGATGAATGCGTTGTAATAACGAGAAAGCGATTTCCAATGGCCGGATGCCTGTCACGACTCAGAATTGTGAAGCTGTGACGGGAAAACCGGTACCGTGCAGGAATGCGGAAAGGAGATTTCATGAATAGCTGGCGCAGATTTGACAGAGGACTGATTCCGCTGCCCCACAGAATTATGGCAGATGAGGAACCGGTGCAGAAACTGGAAGGATGGAAAATTGAACAGGAACAGGGGGTATGGAAGGCTTCCCGGCAGATTACGGCAGGCGACAGAGAGAACGGCGGATGTTTTCTCAGAATGCACCAGGTGGGCTGCGATACGGAAGTCTTTCTTGACGGAGTAAAGACGGCAGAGCATTACGGCGGATATACCGACTGGGATGTGCCGCTGGAAGGAAAAGAGGGGGAGCGGACAGTGACCCTTTGCACGAGAGACGGCGGAGGAAAGCTGAATCCCTTTGAAAAGGCCGGAACCTTTGGAGGAGTCTCTCTGGTGCGGCTTCCGCGTACATATTTATCGGAGATTCAAACGAAAACAGAAAAAGAAGCTTCCTGGAGGCTGACGGTTTTGGCAAAGCTTGGGGGCGTTACGGAGACGGACGGACTGGAGCTTTCGGTGTGCCTGGAAGGAGAAAACGGCCGGAAGGCCCTGGGAAAATTTCCAGTAGAGAGCCGCGACGGCAGTGTGCGCGCGGTTTTGGAATGCCCCGCGGTGCGGGAATGGGATACAGAGCATCCGGTTTTGTATGAACTAACGCTAACCCTTTGCCGCGGCGGCGTTCTTTTGGAGGAAGCGCGCCAGAAGGTTGGATTTGCCGCGGTCCGGGTTTTAGGCCAGCAGGTATACTGGAATGAACAGCCCCTGAAGCTGCGGGGGCTTTGCTACAGAGAACAGCCGGGGTTGGACGAGGAGCTTCTGAAAAAGGATTTGAAGCGGTTTAAGGAGGCTGGTGTAAATTATCTGAGGAGCCTGTTTTACCCCTTCAGCAGCCAGCTTCTCGGACTTTGTGACCAGGAGGGAATTCTGGTCTGCCAGTCGGCATCGGCCTTTTCCGTGGGGAGAAGCGGGCCGCCCACCCAGGATTTGCCGGACTGCAGGGCCCTTTACGCGGGACAGTTTTCGGAACTCGTAAGAGAACTGCGCAGTCATGTGAGCGGCCTTTTGATCAGTCCGGGAACGGAATGCGTCTGGGGCAGCAATTTCCGCGTCTGCGCCTCCATGGCAAGGGAACTGGCGCCGGAACTCCTGCTTGCTTTCAGCTACCCTATGACCATTCCGGCAGCGGATCTTCAGCCGGATGTGTGGTGTGTCCAGTATGTGGACTGGAAGCAGCCCTTTGACGTGATGTATGACCACATGGAAATCGGACATGCCAACGGCAGTGAAAATGAGGCCGGCTACGTGACAGGCCATGCCAGAAGACAGGAGAAACCGGTGCTGCATGATCTGTACGCGCCCCTGCCTTTCTGCAACCGGGACGAGATCGAACGGGACTACGGAATCCACGAATTCTGGGGCGAGAGCATCTGGAGATTTCAGAAAAAGATGGAAGAAACACCCGGAGCCCTTGGCGGGTCCGTGCTTGGGGCCTGTGACGAGGACGGAAGCTTTTCGCCGCTTCTGGAGGACTGTGAGTGGGGGATTCTGGATAAAAATCATGAGCCGAAGCCGGAATACTTTCATCTGAAAAAGGCCTTTGAGGGATGGAAAACCGGTATCTGGCCAGAGGACCGGGATGCCGCAGATGCCAGCCGGGAAGCCAGCGGGGCGGATGATGAAGCAGAGCGCAGCCGGGAAGCCTGTGGGGATGAAACCGGAGGGCCTTACAGGCTTACGGAGACGCCGACACATCTGACCTGTCAGAACGGGCGATTCGCCCTGGCTGTCTCGAAAACCACCGGACTTCTGGACGGCGTATGGGCCGGGGGAGAAAAGGTCATTGAAAACGGTCCCTGGCTTACGGCAGAGCGCCTTTTGCCGGGAGAATGGGAGCCGGAGGGCCAGCAGATGGTACAGACCGCCCAGGGTGTGCGCGTTCACCTGACCGGGCGGGTCAAGGGCGTCTGCCGCATGGAATATCGGATTTCTCTTGGAACGGACGGCCGGCTGGAAACCGCGTATACGGTGACGGACCGTATCCGGCCCCTGCCGCCAAGGGTGAAGGCGCAGATCGGACTGGACCCCGGCGGACTGGATGAATTCGGCATCTCTTATGTGCTTCCGGCATCCATGAGGCGGCTTGAATGGAAACGGGAAGGACTTTGGGAGGATTATCCCGCGGATCATATCGGACGGACCCAGGGCGCGGCTGCCGCGGAAAACAGACTGGATTTTGAGAGCATGAAGCAGCATATCCGGGACGCGTGGGTGACAGACGGCGCGGGCACGGGCCTTCGGATTTTCTCCGCTGAGCCATTAAGCATCCGCATGAAGGAGGAGGCAGCGCCGGAGTGCCTGATCGATGACCGGGACGAGGGGATTCGTTATCATGGCCAGTGGCTTACCATGGAGGACGGCGCCGGAGACCGAAACGGCACGGAGACGGCCAGCCGGCAAAAAGGCGATTTCCTGGAATATACCTTCTGCGGCACAGGAATCCGGGTGTACGGTCCGGTGGACCATATCGGAGGCAGATACCATATCTTTGTGGACGGCAGGCCTGTGAAGGAACGGGGAAGCGCGTTCCCCAAGCCGGTGGAAATCGCGGCGGCAAGCCGGGGATATGAAAAGCGCTACCAGGTTTTGATGGGAGAGGCCCTTGGGCTGGAACCGGGTACGCACACCGTAAAGGTAGAGGTACTGGGAGAAAAAGCGCCCGGCGGAAACGATACCTGGGTGTCCGTGGATTTCCTGGAAGTGATCAGGGAAGAGGACGGACGCCGGATGAGAATGAACCTGAACCGGGATTTTAATTATGGACGGCTGGTGAGAGGAAATTATATGAGACCTCCCGTTGGTATGAGGGAAGGAAAGACCAACCGGGTTACGATATTGCTGACAGCAAAGGAGGAGCCGATTCGATGAACGGGAATTTTGATAAAAAGATTCCAAGGCTGGCGCCCAGGCCGCTGCCTTGTGAAACCATGCGGCAAAACGTGCTTTGCCTGGACGGGACGTGGGAATTTCGCCACCAAGGGGAGGATCAGAGCTGGCATCTGACGGAAGTGCCCTCCTGCATCGGAACATTTGCCGACGAGGCCCAGGGCTTTTGCGGAAAATACAGCTACCGGAAAAACCTGGAAATTCTGCCCTGGCAGGCGGACTGCGTGAAACTTCTGAACTTTGAGGGAATCAACGGCTATGCCAGGGTTCTGATTGACGGGGAGCTTGTGGCGGAGCACTGGAACGGTTTCCTGACCTGGCAGACGGATATCACAAAGGCCTGCGAGGGGAAGGAGCGCGTATGCCTGCAGATCGATGTGGACGAGACGGTGGACCGGGTGGGAAGCTTTTACCACGGCGGAATCCTGCACAGCATTTTTCTCTATCTGCTGCCGAAAACCTATCTTTCCATGGTACAGGTATCCACGGCTCTTACGGAAAGGAACGACGCGGTGCTATCCCTGTATTATACGGTGGAGGCCGGTTTGGATGGCTGCGAAATACAGGGGATTTTGATGGACCCATGGGGAAAGGAAGTGCCGGAAGGGGCTTTCTGCAAAAAAACGGAGGGCACATCGGAGGATGCGCGAGTCGATCTGCCGATTCCCGCCCCGCTTTTGTGGGACGCGGAGCATCCCTGGCTTTATACGATGCAGCTCTGCGTCTGCAGAGACGGCGCAGTGCTGGAACGGACAAACCGGACCTTTGGCTTCCGGCAGATTACGCGCCGGGAAAATCAAGTGTTCGTAAACGGGCAGGAGGTGAAGCTCCACGGCGTATGCCGCCATGAAATTTCTCCGCTCCACGGAAGATGTCTGACAAAGGAGCTCATCGACCGGGACGTTCGGTTATTCAAAGAGGCCAACTGTAATTATATCCGCACCTCTCATTATCCTCCAAGCGAATATTTTCTGGAGGCCTGCGACCGGGAAGGAATCTATGTGGAGGATGAGCTGGGACTTGCTTTTATCGCGAAAAGCACTCCGTATACCCAGAGAGATCCGGGAGAAACCGAACGGTATCTGTCCCATTTCCGGGAGACCATGGCCAGAGACTACAGCCACCCCTGCGTGATTATCTGGTCTTTGTGCAACGAGTCCTTCGGCGGCTGCAATTTCGATGTGCTGAACCGCTATATCCACAAGACAGACCCCGGCAGGCTCACGAAATTCAGCTATCCCATGACCATGCAGCTTTCCCACGAGCCGGTGGACGTATGGAGTATTCATTACAGCAATTTAAACATCGATCTGTCGGAGAAAAGGGACAATGTCAGCGTGGGAATCATGGAGGGAAAGGACGTCCCGGTGGTTCACGACGAGTATGCCCATATTCCATGCTATAACCGGGAGGAGCTTCGACGGGACCCCAATGTGCGGAATTTCTGGGGGAACAGCATCAAGGCGTTCTGGGACCGGATCTGGAATACAAAGGGCGCTTTGGGCGGCGCCATCTGGGCGGGAATCGACGAGACGAACGTCTTTAACGGGGGCCTTACCCAGCTTGAATGGGGCATCCTGGACGTATGGAGAAGAAGAAAGCCGGAGTTTTATCTGGTGCGCAAGGCCTATTCGCCCATTGTTGTGGACACAGAGCATATAAAATGGGACGAAGAGCTGGAAATTCCGGTGGAAAACCGCTTCTGCCATACGGATTTGTCAGAGATGGTGGTTTACTGGAAGGCGGAAGGCCTGGAAGGCAGGACGGCGGGACCCAAGGCGGCTCCGAGAGAGACGGGCATCCTGCGCCTGCGGGGAATTCCGAGACAGGGAAGCGTGCGCGGAGGCGAAGAACGCGGCCGGAACACGGCCGGATTCCGGGAACACGGCGGAAAGGGAATGGCAGGTTTCCCGGACAGAGGAACAGGTACGGATTTCCGGGAAGGACTGCAGCCTTTGCTTTTCCACAGAAACCGGGAAAATCGTTTCCGGCGTAAGTCTTGGCCAGGAGGTTCTCGCGGGGGGCCCGGATCTTCATATGTCCGGCATAAACCTCGGCCCCTGGAAAAAAACGGAGTTTACCGTGACGGAAGGGGCCACGCCCCGGATTTTCCTGCGGGGCTGGTACGGACAGGAGGCGGAAGTTTCCTTTGTCATGACCTTTGAGCCGGAGGGGAAAATCCGGACGGCATACCGGATCGAGAAGCTTGCGGTCTCGATGCCGGACCGGATCAAGCTGCGTGTAAGCGTGACGCCGGGGGGGCTCAATGAAATCGGAATCCGCTTTACCGCCGCCGCAGGGATGGACGCCCTGAGCTGGAAGCGGCAGGGAGAATGGACCATCTATCCAAAGGACCACATTGGCCGGAATCAGGGAACGGCGTATCGTTTCAGCAAAGGAAGCCGGTTTGGGATGGAGCCGCAGATCCCATGGAAGGACGAGATGGAGAGCTGGATACTGAACGGAAAATACGACGTGGATTATAAGGGAACCAATGATTTCCGAAGCCAGAAGGAGCATATTCTGCGTGCCAGCCTCTTCCGGGCGGAAGACGGCGCCGGAATCCGGGTACTGTCCGATGGAAGCCACAGCGTCCGGGCAGAGGTTCAGGAGCCGGAGGCCAGCCTGGTTTGGGCGGATGACGCGAGGATTTCCTATACCGGAGAGTGGTACCAGGAGACGGACGCGAAGTGCGGAGCGGATTACCGGGAGATGTGGTCAAAAACGCCGGGAAGCGCCGCGGAGATTCTTTTTGAAGGTACCGGAATTGTCTGGTACGGGCCGGTGGATGTGATCTACGGCTATGCCAGAGTTTTCCTGGACGGACGCCTTGTTGACGGCAGGGTGGATCAGCGGGTAAACAGCGTGGATTTTCCGGGGTCCGCTGACGGCTATGACAAAAAGTATCATTACCCGGTATTTTCCATGAATGGCCTTGAAAAAGGGAAACATATCCTTCGCATTGAGCCGGTGGGATTTGGAAACCCGGAGGCGAAGGACAGCTATATTGTGATTGAGGGATTCCGGATTCTGGATGGTACAAGGCCGGAGCCTGCGTCCCTGCTGATCAATAATCAGGTGAACTATCCGATGATCTCCTGGGGAAATTACCGCAGGCATGCGATTTTGCCGGGAGAGGGCTATGAAAACCAGGCGGTGATCTGCCTCGGCCGAAAGGAGACGGGTGAAAAGGATGCTGTATGAGAAAAGCCGGAATGGAGCGCTTACAAAAGAGGAGTTTCAGAATCCGGGAAAAGAGTACCGGGGCGCCCCTTTCTGGGCCTTAAACGGAAAACTTACGAAGGAGGAGGCCGCGCGGCAGATTGCCGTCTTTGACCAGATGGGCTTTGGCGGCTATAACCTCCATTCCAGAACGGGACTTCAGATTCCTTACCTGGGCGAGGAATTCTTTGATTTTATCCGGTATGCCGTGGAGGAGGGGAAAAAGCGGGGGATGTATTCCTGGCTTTACGATGAGGACCGCTACCCCTCCGGCGCCGCCGGGGGTCTGGTGACGAAGGATTTGGCCTGGCGTGCCCGCTGCATGCTGCTTACGGCAAAGCCCCAGGAGGGTTACTGCGAGAGCAGGGAAGCCTTTGAACAGGCGGTCAGGGAAGGGCGAAAACCGCGGGGATATTATGTGACTTCCTATGAGATCTGTCTGGAGGACGGGTATCTGAAGGAGTACCGGCGGATCACCAGGGAAGCGGCGCTTTCGCATATGGAGGCAATGGAGCGGGAGGGCCGGCCCGCTGCCGGCAGACAGATCCGCATGGCGTATGTGCGGCTTTCTCCGGAAAGCCCCTGGTATAATGACTGTACCTATCTGGATACCTTAAATCCCCAGGCGGTGGACCGGTTTATTCAGGTGACCCACGAGGCGTACGCCAGGGAAGTGGGCAAGGAATTCGGCACCTGGATACCTGCCATTTTTACGGATGAACCCCAGATGGCAGGGAAATATGCCCTGACCTTCGCGGATTCCGCGGAGGATGCCACGATTGCCTTTACCGATGATCTGGACGATACGTTCCGCAAGACCTGGGGCGTATCGCTGCTGGATATTCTGCCGGAAATTCTCTGGGAACTGCCGGGCGGAGCGGTCAGTGTTCACCGCTATCATTACCACGATCATGTGGCGGAGCGGTTCGCCAGAGCGTTCCCTGATAACCTGGCTTCCTGGTGCGAAGAGCATCGCATTGCCCTGACCGGACATTTTATGTCGGAGCGGACACTGTATTCCCAGACGCTGGCCCTGGGCGAGGCCATGCGCTGCTATCGGGCCATGCAGCTTCCGGGCATCGACAACCTCTGCGACGCAAAGGAATTTACAACGGCCAAGCAGGCGGTGAGCGTGGCGAGACAGAAGGGCAGAGAAGGCGTGCTGAGCGAGATCTACGGCGCGACGCATTGGGATTTTGATTTTATCGGGCATAAGCTGCAGGGCGACTGGCAGGCGGCCCTGGGAATTACCGTGCGGGTACATCATCTTTCCTTCTATACCATGGAGGGCGAGGCCAAGCGGGACTGGCCGGCGTCCATCAGCTTTCAGTCTCCCTGGTACCAGAAATACCATTATATCGAAGATCACTTTGCAAGGGTAAATACGGCCCTGACCAGAGGAAAGCCTCTGGCGCGGGTGGGAGTGATTCACCCCATCGAGTCCTTCTGGATTTCCTACGGTCCCTGCGACCAGACGCAGCTTCTGCGGGATAAGCTGGACGAAAACTTTGTAAACCTGACGGAATGGCTGGTACACGGACTGGTGGATTTTGACTTTTTAAGCGAGTCCATGCTTCCGGGCCAGTGTGTCTGCGGCGGGCAGCCTTCCATGCAGGTGGGAGAAATGGAATATGAAGCGGTGCTGGTGCCGTCCCTTCGGACGATTCGAAGCTCCACGCTGGACATTCTGGAGCGTTTCGCGGCAGCGGGCGGCCGGGTGATCTTTGCCGGAGAAATTCCGAAGCTTGTGGACGCGAAACCCTCAGACCGGGCAGAGAAGCTGGCCGCGCAGTGCGCGCGGGCGGACTTTGCGCGTTATGACATCCTGGAATCCCTGCGCGACTTCCGGGATCTGGAAGTTCTGGACGCGGGCGGCCGGCCGGCCGGGGGACTGGCGTACCAGATGCGCAAGGAAGCAGAGAAGCGCTGGCTGTTCCTGTGCCACAGCGACCGGAAAGAAAACCGGGCGGATGTTCCGGAAAACTACCGTATCCGGCTTCGGGGGCGCTGGGAGCCGACCCTGTACGATACCCTTACCGGAGAAATCCGAAAGATTCCCGCGAAGCTTCTGGGAGAGGATACCTGGCTTGCGTGGACAGCCTACGGCCAGGACAGCATGCTTCTTGCCTTGGAGCCAGCGGCTGCCAAGCGGAGCGCTGACCGGGACAACACGACCGGGCAGAGAGATTCTATGCCGGATTTGGAGCCGGTGACTGCCGTACCCGCTATTCAGAAAGAGACACGCCGGACTTTGATGAGACCGGACCGGGTACGCTTTTCGGAGCCAAACGCGCTCCTGCTGGATGCGGCGGAATACGCCGTAAACGAGGAACCATTCCAGGGGCCTGCGCCGATTCTGGAAATCGATAACCTGCTCCGGGACCGCTTTGGCTGGCCAAGACGCCGGGACGCGGTGGTACAGCCCTGGTGTATGCCGCCGGAACCGGAGCCGGAAAATCAGGTGACCCTGCGTTTTAGGATTCCTTCAAAGGCCGCCCTTCAGGGCGTGCGTCTGGCGGCTGAGGAGACGGCCCATATGCGCGCTTCCCTGAACGGCCGGGAGTTTTCCCTTCAAACCCAGGGCTGGTACGTGGACCCATGCCTGAAAACGGCTCTTCTGCCGGAAATTCAGAAAGGGGAAAATGTTTTGACGGTAACCCTGCCTTTTGGAAGGAAAACGAATCTGGAATGGATGTACCTTCTGGGCGATTTTCAGGTGGATCTGAAAGGCTGCGGTTTTGTCCTGAGGGAAGAGGAGGAGATCTCCTTTGGGGATCTGACCCGGCAGGGAAGACCCTTCTACACCGGAAACACGGTGTATGAGATCCCGTTCGACACAGAGGAAACCGGAAGCTGGGTATTGGAAATCCCACAGTTTGCCGGGACGCTTATGGAGGTGGAAACCGACGGGAAGCCTGCGGGACTTGTCTGCTTCGCGCCCTACCGGATTTCCCTGGGAACCCTGGACGCAGGGCCCCACAGGGTAAGCATTACCTTGTACGGGAACCGGTTCAACGGATTCGGAACCCTGCACAACGCGGATAAGGATTATAAATGGTACGGGCCGGATTCCTACCGCACGGACGGCAGTCAGTATACGGACAGCTATCTGGTAAAGCCGGCGGGAATTTTAAGCGGCATTTATCTGTACCGGGAAGGGGACTGCCCGGCAGGGTTTCGGACTGGACAGCCGCTGCTGCGGCAGAGAAAGGATGGATAGAGAAATGGGTATTTCAAGGGAAGAAATGGAAGAAGTTTACCGGGAAATGGAGACTCCGGTGAAATACGGCATGATCCTGAGTGAAGAAGGCGTGAACATTGACTGTCCCAATGTGATCCGGATGCCGGACGGCACCTGGCGGATGGTATACGCCAGGCATGTGCCGGACGTGCCCGGAAACGGGTACGAAACCTGGATGGCCAGGAGTACGGACCTTCTGCACTGGGAGACGGAGGGACGGCTTCTCTCCCAGAAGGAGGAGGGCTGGGACTGCGCCCAGGCGGACGGAGGTCTCTGCCTTTTAAATCCTCAGTGGGAAGGCCCTCAGGATGTGGAAAAATTCGACGGAAAGTATTGGATGACCTACATCGGCGGAAGTCTGCCGGGCTATGAGACAGACCCCCTTCAGATGGGGATTGCCTGGTCAAACACCCTGGAACCGGGGACCTGGACCCAGGCGCCGGAGCCGATCCTGCGCATGGATGATCCCGACGTCCGGCCCTTTGAGGAGGTCACCCTCTACAAAAGCACGGTGCTCTGGGACAAGGAGGAGCGTCTGGGATGGCCCTTCGTGATGTATTATAACGCCAAGCAGAAGCTCTGGGGCATCGAGCGCATCGGCATGGCGGTGAGCCGGGATATGAGAAACTGGAAGCGCTACGGAGCGGGCCCGGTGGTGGAGCAGGGCATTGAGGACCGCTGGAACATTTCCGGCGATCCCCAGATCATCCGGTACAGGGATCTCTGGGTTATGAATTATTTTGTGGGGAAAGACGGAGGAGCTTACGATACCTTCGCCTGCTCAAAGGATCTGGTGAACTGGACAAAATGGGAGGGAACGCCTCTGATTCAGCCTTCGGAATCCTTCGATCAGACCTTTGCCCATAAACCCTATATTCTGAAATACCAGGGCCGCGTTTATCATTTTTACTGCGCGGTGGGAGACAAGGGACGGGGAATCGCCGTGGCCATGTCCCGCTGAACGGCTGCCTGCACTCCTGAATCACGTTCTTACGGTCCGCGCAGCTTGTGCGCAGACCTGGGCTGAACTGTTCTATTTTGGACGAATGGCTTGCGCGGATACGCAGATAATGGTAAAATAAAAGCAGTCAAGAGTTGCTTGTCAAAGAAACCGCGCAGCAAATATGGAAAAAACCCTCATGGAAATCTGAAAAGAGTTTCCCATGAGGGCTTTTCCATATTTCCAAGAGGCTGCTGATAAGAGGCTGCCGATATAAAAGGATAAAGGAGGACCATATGCTGCGAATCGAAAATCAAAAAATCAGGTTTCATTATGACGCGGAGGAGCTGTGGATCGAGGCGTGGGGCGCCAACGCTCTGCGCATCCGCGGGACGAAGACGAACCGGATGCCGGAGGAAAACTGGGCCTTGTCCGTGCCCGCCGCCGGCGGCGCGAAGGTGCGAAAGACCACCGAAGGGGCTGAGATTGTAAACGGAAAAATCAGGGCCGTGATTTCCCATCTCGGAAAGATTGTTGTCTACAATCAAAAGAATGAAATCCTTTTGGAAGAATATTGGAGAAACCGGAGAGATGTGCTGGACGCGAAATGCAGCGCCATCGAGGTGGAAGCCAGGGAATTTCGTCCGAATATCGGCGGAGACTATCACCTGACAATGCGGTTTGAATCCCAGGACCCCAATGAAAAGATTTACGGTATGGGCCAGTACCAGCAGCCGTATCTGAACCTGAAGGGCACGGACCTGGAACTGGCCCACAGAAATTCCCAGTCCAGCGTTCCCTTTCTGCTGTCTTCCAGGGGATACGGCCTGCTGTGGAACAATCCCTCCGTGGGCCGGGCTGTTTTTGGCAGGAATATTATGAGCTTTGAGGCTTACGCCACAAAGGCACTGGACTACTGGGTAACGGCGGGGGATACGCCGGCTGAGATCGAAGAGGCGTATGCGTCGGTTACCGGAACGGTGCCGATGATGCCGGAATACGGACTGGGATTCTGGCAGTGCAAGCTCCGGTATCAGACCCAGGAGGAGCTTTTGGGAGTAGCCAGGGAATATAAGAGGAGAAAGCTTCCCATTGATCTGATCGTGATTGACTTCTTCCACTGGCCCAGACAGGGAGAGTGGAAGTTTGATCCTGTCTACTGGCCAGACCCGGAGGGCATGATCCGGGAATTAAAGGAAATGGGAATCGAGTTGATGGTATCCATCTGGCCCACAGTGGACCGTGAGAGCGAAAACTATGAGGAAATGCTGGAAAAGGGGTATCTGATCCGTACAGAGAGGGGACTCCGGGCGGGCATGAATTTCCAGGGGGCGACCATTCACTATGATGCCACCAATCCCAAAGCCAGGGAATATCTCTGGAGCAAAATCAAAAAGAATTATTACGAAAAGGGAATCCGGGTATTCTGGCTGGACGAGGCGGAACCGGAATATACGGCGTATGATTTTGACAATTACCGCTATTATCTGGGAACGGATCTGGAAATCGGAAACATCTATCCGGTGGAATACGCCCGGAATTTCTATGAGGGCATGGAGAAGGAAGGCCAGAAGAATATTGTGAACCTTCTCCGGTGCGCGTGGGCGGGAAGCCAGAAATACGGCGCCCTCGTATGGTCGGGCGACATTGCTTCCAGCTTTGAAAGTATGCGGAATCAGCTTGCGGCGGGATTGAATATGGGACTGGCGGGCATTCCCTGGTGGACAACGGATATCGGCGGCTTCCACGGAGGCAATCCGGATGATCCGGCGTTCCGCGAGCTGTTTGTGCGCTGGTTCCAGTGGGGAACCTTCTGCCCGGTTATGCGGCTTCACGGAAACCGGGAGCCAATGCAGCCCCAGGTAGGGACCACAGGGGGCGCCACCTGCCGCTCCGGCGCTGCCAACGAGGTCTGGAGCTACGGGGAAGAGGTCTATGAGATCTGCCGGAAATACATGGAAATCCGGGAGCAGATGCGGGACTATACCAGAGCTTTGATGAAAGAAGCCCATGAAAAAGGAACTCCGGTTATGCGGACGCTGTTCTACGAATTTCCGGAGGACAAACAGGCCTGGGAGATCGAGGACGAATATCTCTACGGTCCCGCTCTTCTTGTGGCTCCGGTGCTGGAAGCGAAGGCGGACAGGCGGAAGATCTACCTGCCCGGAGAAACCGCCGTCTGGGAAGACTGCGAAACCGGCGAGACGCACAAGGGCGGTGCCTGGATTCAGAAAGCAGTCTGCCTGGAAACCATGCCGGTGTTTCGGAGAAGATAAAATGCGGTGCGAAAATTGCTTGCGGGGAGGTAGTGATGATGATAGAATGAAAAGCAATAAGAGGTGAAATCGCATGGGCATTTATTTAAACAGCAGGACCGCATACACACTTTATAAGAGTGAGACGGAAAAAACCTATTTTGTAGATAAATCCAAACTGCTGGAAGAATTATTTCCACTGGTACAGACTGGGAATAACCATATCTGCATTACAAGGCCAAGACGTTTTGGCAAAACGGTGATGGCAAATATGATTGGAGCCTTTTTCTCAAAAGCCCAGGACGCCCAGGACATTTTTCAAACGCTTCAAATCGCAAAGGCAAAGGATTACGCAAAATACCGGAACCAGTTTTCCGTTATTCAGATCTCGCTCAATGAGCTTGGAGGGCGGTGCGGCTCTTACGGAGAATATATTGGACGGATTGAAAAACGGCTTGTCAGAGACTTAAAAAGAGCGTATCCCAAGGCAGAGATCGAAGACGGAGAAAGCGTATCGGACGTTCTTCTCGAAATCTATGCGTCGGATGATACAGCCCGTTTCATTTTTGTACTGGATGAATGGGATTTTATTTTTCATCAGAGCTTTATTACGGAACAGGACAAGAAGGCATATCTGACTTTTTTACGGGAGCTTTTGAAAGATAAGCCTTATGTGGTACTGGCCTATATGACAGGCATCCTTCCGATTGCAAAGTACTCTAGCGGTTCGGAACTTAATATGTTCAGCGAATTTACCCTTGCGTCTGAAGAACGGTTCTCGGAGTATTTTGGATTTACGGAAAACGAAGTTGATGAACTGTTTGAGCGCTACAGAGAGTACAACAGCAAGCCGCCCCAGGTATCAAGAGAAGGCTTAAAGTTATGGTATGACGGCTATCACACAAAAACCGGCGAGAGATTATATAACCCCCGTTCTGTGGTCATGTCTCTGTCAAACAATAATCTGGGAAATTATTGGACCAGTTCAGGCCCGTACGATGAGATTTTTTATTATATACGAAATAATGTGGATGCAGTCAGAGATGATCTGGCGCTGATGGTGTCCGGCGCCAGCGTGCCTGTCAGGATACAGGAGTATGCAGCAACCGCCCAGGAATTAAGAACGAAAGAAGAAATTTTATCCGCCATGGTGGTGTATGGATTTTTGAGTTATGAAAACGGAACGGTTTCGATTCCGAATAAAGAACTGATGGATCAGTTCGCGGATATGATCAAGCGGGAAGCTTCTCTGGGATATGTATACCGTCTGGCAAAAGAATCGGAAAGGATGCTCCGGGCTACCCTTGCCGGAGATATAAAAACGATGGAGGAGATCCTGGAGCTGGCGCATGATACAGAGACACCGATTCTTTCTTACAATCATGAGACGGAATTGAGCGCGGTGGTCAATCTGGTTTATCTGGCGGCAAGGGATATTTACCGGGTGGAACGGGAAGAAAAGGCGGGAAAAGGGTTTGTGGATTTCGTTTTCTATCCGGAACTTCCGGCGGCGACGGACGGAATCATCCTGGAACTGAAAGTGGATCATTCCCCGGAGGAGGCCATTGCGCAGATCAAGGAAAAAAATTATGTGCTCAGTTTTATGGGGAGAATGGAGCAAAAAAGGCGGAAAACGGAGCGGATTCTCCTAGTGGGAATTGGATATGACAAAGAGAAAAAGAAGCATCACTGTAAGGTAGAGGAATGGAAAACTTTGGACTCCTTCAGGGGATGAAATGTAAGGTTCTGCGCGGAAATCAGAGAAATGCGATTTCCGCGCAGAACCTTTTTGCTCCCGCTGGCAACGAGCCGGACACGCCTGCAGATGTACGCCGTTGTCTGTATTTCAAACAGAATCGGACATAAGCAGTCAGTAACATAGAAAATTTGCTAGAATAGAGGGAGAAGAGGAGAGATCTATATGAAATATGTAAACGCAAAAGATGTTTTGCCGGAAGATTTGCTGGTAAGCATAAAAAAGTATTTTCAGGGAGGATATCTGTATGTACCAAAGGAAGACCGCTGCGGGATAAAGGAGAAAACAGTTTATAAGATTGAATTAGAAAAAAGAAATCAGCAAATATATCTGCAGCATCTTGAAGGAAAAACCAACGGGCATCTTGGAAAGATTTATCATCTGTCAGAATCCAGTATTCGCAGGATTATTGTAAAAGAAAAGGGGGAATATCGAGAAATGGAAAAGATGATCGAACACATTTTGCCATTATGGGGCATTGAGGAAAAGCAGTTATCACAGATCTATCCGACGACATGGGAGATCAACAGAGCCTATGTTTTAAAAATATATGAGGATAAAACGCAGCTGGAACGAAATATAAAAACTTCTGAAATATTATTAAAGTGTGATATTCCCGTTGCAAAGATTCTTCCTACTGAGAGAAAAGAAAAATATGCGGAGATTGAAAATTTTTATTTTCTGATGACGAGAAAGCTGACCGGGAGCAATCTTTCGGACAGAAAGGATACTGCAATGGCCTATAAAATGGGATGTGCCATTGCAAGGCTGCACAGCGCGTTTAAGGAATGCGAAAAGGAAATAGACTTCTGGGAGAACAGCCTGCTTAGCGAAATGAAAGGCTGGATACAGGAAGCGCTTATAGCAAATGAGTGGCAGATTATAAACAAAGAGGAATATAAGGAAACGGCAGCTTACTTGGAAGAAATATATAATTTCCTGCCAAGACAGCTGATTCATCGGGATGTGCATTTTGGAAACTTTTTGTTCTTCAAGGGCGATTTGTCAGGATACATCGATTTTGATTTAAGCCAAAGAAATATACGAATTTTTGATTTGTGTTACTTTTTAACAGGACTGCTTGCAGAAGAAACCGATGATTTTTTTACAAAAAGTGAATGGCTGGAGATTGTAAAGGCGGTAATTTCAGGCTATGAAAGCAGGATTCCACTCTGCACAGAGGAAAAGAATGCTATGCCTTGTGTAATGGAGAGCATAGAAATTTTATTTACAGCTTATTTTGCAACACTGGACAATATAAAGCTTGCAAAGGATGCTGGCAAGGTGTTTCGTTTTTTGAAAGATAATGAAAAAGAGATCAAAAATACAATAGAATCCTTACAATACAGATAACTTTGAAATACAGGAGCCAGGAAGAGCAGATCGTTTTTCCTGGCTTGACTTTTAGGTGTCTCTCAAGCAGAAAACCTAATAAGGATTTGAACAATTTATGCATTTTTATTCTGTATTCCTGTATAAAACTGATAAAATTATGCATAATGCAGAAAAACAAAAGAGATAAATGTATAAAAATAACCAATAAAATAGTCAAAAAACGAGATATAAATATATAAATTAACCAAAAACTGCTTGACAAAGAAGAACGGCAGGAGTATGATATATATTATAGTAAGTAACAATCCGAAGGGCTTTTTGGAGCCGACGCCGCAGCTTATGGCGGCTTTCGAGAACAAAAAGAGGGAAATGTCCGGAACTGTCTTAAAATCCGCGGCTGGGCGTGTGGAATAGGCCGGGGCAGAGGACAGGGATGGAGAGGCTTACCGGATGGACTTCGGATAATCCGGTAAAGAGAATGAAAGGAAGCGTGAAAAAGTGAAGAAAAACAAAAAGGTTCGTCCGAAAAGACCAAGATGGACAAAGAACGACACAGAACTCAGTATTCTGGCGCTGCCAACCACAATCTGGTATATCTTATTCTGCTTCCTGCCGATGTTCGGTCTGGTGATCGCGTTTAAGAATTACCGTGTAACGGGCGGAAAAAGCTTTCTGTACAACGTAATCCACAGCGCATGGTCGGGATTTAAAAATTTTGAATTTTTGCTGAAATCAAAGGATTTGTTTGTGATCCTTCGAAATACCATTCTTTACAATCTTGCGTTTATTATCCTGGGCATGGTTTTATCTGTGGGCCTGGCGATTATGATCAGTCTTCTGCACAGCAAACGGAAATCCAAGGTATATCAGACGCTGATGTTTTTCCCGTACTTTATGTCCTGGGTTGTTGTCGCGTACTTCCTGGACGCGTTTCTGAATCAGGACAACGGTCTGATCAACAGTATGCTGCGTGACGCCGGAAGCGAGCCGGTCCGCTGGTATATGACCGCCGGCGTGTGGCCGTTTCTGCTGATTTTTATGTATCTGTGGAAGTCCACCGGCTACAATATGATCATCTATCTTTCCAGCATTACCGGCATCGATACAACGCTGTATGAGGCGGCCGTGGTGGACGGCGCTTCCCAGAGGCAGCAGGTGTGGTATATCACGCTGCCGTGCCTGAAGAGCGTCATTATCATGATGTTCATTCTGAATGTGGGCAAGGTCTTTTACTCGGACTTCGGTTTGTTTTACCAGTTGTCCCAGGGCGCTACGGGCTCCATTTTCAACACGACGGCAACCATCGATACCTATGTATTCAACGCGATCCGTTCATCCACTCCCATCGGTATGACATCGGCGGTTACGTTTTTTCAGTCGGTGGCCTGCTGTATCACCATTCTGGTGGCAAATGGAATTGTGCGAAAGCTGGATGAAGACAGCGCGATCATATAAGGAGGCAGGGAGATGGCAAAGAGAAGAGAGGTTACTGATGCTCCAAACAAGCTGAACCGGATATCCAAAAAGACGAATCTGTGCTTCAATCTGATATTTGTATTTTTGGCGCTGCTGTGCATTATTCCCGTAATCTTTATATTTATCATATCGATTTCTTCCGAAGACTCGATCCGGCATATCGGCTACCGCTTTATTCCGGAGTCCTTTTCGGCGGATTCGTACATCTTTCTGTTTCGGGAAGCGTCGATGATCCTGAGGGCGCTGGGCGTATCCTTTGTCGTTACGGTGACCGGCACCGCGCTGGGCGTGATGCTGACAACGATGATGGGCTATGTGATTTCCCGGAGCAATTACAGACTGAAGGGCTTCTGCACGATGGTTGTGTTTATCCCGATGATTTTCAATGGCGGTATGCTTTCCTCCTACGTGGTAAACACACAGCTTCTGCATCTGAAAGACAGCATCTGGGCGCTGATTCTGCCGCTGCTTGTCTCGTCCTTCAATGTGGTGATCTGCAAGACGTTTTTTAAGACTAATATACCGGAGTCGGTCATGGAGTCGGCGCAGATTGACGGGGCGTCGCAGTTTACGATCTTTGGAAGGATTGTGCTGCCCCTGGCAAAGCCCCTGCTGGCTACCATTGCGCTGTTTCTGACCTTTGGCTACTGGAATGACTGGTTCCAGTCTTCCCTGTACATTACAAATACAAAGCTGTATTCCCTGCAGGCGCTGCTGGATCATATACAGAGAAGCATTGAGGTGATGGCAAACAATCCGGCCATGGGCGTTACAATGACAGAATATATGAACTCCATGCCCAAGGAGGGCGCGCGGATGGCAATGGCGATCCTGATTATCATTCCCATCGCGTGTACTTACCCGTTTTTCCAGCGATACTTTATCTCCGGCCTCACCGTGGGTTCGGTAAAAGGCTGATCTTTTGGTTCTATACGGAAACGCGGGTTTCGGTTTCCGTGGAACGAGGCGGGATGAAAAGACGTTCCGCCCCGCATAAAGAAAAAGCTGCCGCCGGCAGCATAAGGCAAAAGGAGGTTTTTTGAAATGAGAAAGAGACAGATACTCGCAACGGCCCTGACCGCGTCCATGGTACTTGGCATGATGGCTTCCACAGGGCTAACCGCAGCGGCAGAGGAAGAGGTTGTCACACTGAAATGGATTCAGGTGGGCAATGGTATGCCGGAAAATTATGACGCGTGGCTGGCGCAGATTAATCCGTATCTGGAGGAGAAGATCGGTGTGAATCTGGACATGGAGATTGTTCCATGGAGCGACTGGGATAACCGCAGAAGCGTTATCACAAACTCCGGCGAATACTTTGATATTCTGTTTACGGATCAGTCGCGCTACAGCTCAGAGGTTACGACGGGCGTGCTGATGGATATTACGGAACTGCTTCCGGAAGCGGCTCCCGATCTGTATTCTATGATCCCGGAGGATTATTGGCGGGCCGTTTCCGTAAACGGCGCGATCTATGGCGTTCCCACGTACAAGGACAGCTCCATCACCGAATATTTTATCTGGGACAAGGATGTGGCGGATAAATACGATATCGACATCGAAAGCATCACCACCTTTGAGGACCTTGCTCCGGCTCTGGCGAAAATCAAGGAGGGAGAAGGCGGCAATCCGTATTACATGTCAAAGGCAGGGGCCGATTTCCTTGTGACTGCATATTATGACCAGCTTGGCGCAGGCCTGTCTGCCCTCGGCGTAAGATATGACGACGAGACGAAAACGGTTGTCAATCCCCTTGAGGATGAGGACATTCTTTCCAAGCTGGATATTGTTCATCAGATGTATGTGGACGGCATTATCAACGGCGACGCTCCCACATCAGACGATGCCAACAAATACAGAACCTTCTTTACGGCCCAGGGATGGAGCGGAGCGGCCGCTTCCACATGGGGCCCGAACAACGGAATCGAAAACTGCGTGGCTGTACAGTACGGCGATACGGTGGTGTCCAACACGTCCGTACGCGGTTCCATCAGCGCGATCTACTCCGGCTGTGAGCATCCGGACAAGGCCCTTGCGCTTCTGCAGCTTGTAAACACTGACAGCAAGGTGCGCGACTGGCTGTATTACGGTGTTGAGGGTGAAAACTTTGAGTACACGGAAAACGGTACGGTTCGGAAGCTGAATACCGATTGGAGTATGGCAGGCTATACGCAGGGTACCTTCTTCGCGGTTACGGATCAGGAAGGCTCCGAGGGACAGTGGGAAGAAGTAAAGGCTTTGAACGAGGCCGCTACCCCGTCGATTATGCTTGGATTTGAAATGGATACAAGCAATGTGGAGACCGAGCTGGCAAACTGCCGTGCCGTTTACGAGAAGTACAGATACGAATTCTTTACGGGCGCGCAGGATCCGCGCGAGCTGATTGAGACAATCAAAAGCGAGCTGGATGCCGCGGGATGGGAGGCGATCCGGGCTGAGGCACAGGCACAGATCGATGCCCAGAGCGATACCGCAGAATCCTGAGATTATTGTAAAAGTTCCCACCAGGCACGCATAAGCTGCGCGGACCAGGAGTAAACGATTACACCTTGCTCTGAACGGGAATAAAAAATAGGGCTGCCGCAAACTGCGTGTAATATCAGTAGTTTGCGGCAGCTTTTTGCGGTTTAAAAATTTGGGGGCTTCCTGAAAAAGCGGCGCGCCTGGGGCAAAGCCCAGGCGCGTCCGTGTAAGCAGCCGTTCAGTCAATGGAACGGTTACCTCCTTGATTCTCAATAGATTTTTGTGGCCTCTTCAAAGAGTGCGTGGATGTTCGCGGGCGGCACATCCGGCATGATGGCTTCATGGCTTGGGGAGATGATCAGGCCGGTGGGGAAGATGGTGCGGAGCTGGCGCACCTTCTGGCGTACCTCTTCCGGGCTGCCGTTTACCAGAAGATACTGGGTGTCCACGCCTCCGCAGAAGGATACCTTGCCGTCAAACTTCGCTTTCAGATTTTCCGGGTCCATGCCCGCGGCCAGTGCCTGAATCGGATGGACGGCGTCTACGCCTGCCTCGATGAGATCCGGGATAATATCCACAATGGAGCCGCAGGAGTGGTAGATAACCTTCAGACCGTAGCTGTGAGCCTGGTCCACCAGCTTTTTGCAGCCGGGAATCACAAAGCGGCGTACCATTTCCGGGGAGATCAGGGGGCCTCTCTGGCTTCCCACATCGTTTCCGATCAGAACGGCGTGAAGCTTGCCCTTGGTGGCCTCGTAGAAGATTTCTGCGGCTTTCAGATAAAAGGAGAGGATTTTTTCATCCACTGCCTCATAGATTTCCGGGTTTGCCACCATGTTCATCAGCGCGGTCTCCATGCCGAAGGAAGCGCAGGTGTCCTGGAAATGGCAGGCCCAGAGCATGCCGATGGCGGCCTTGTCCGGGGGCGCTAATTCCACCCTGCGGCGGCATTCTTCCGGATCAATGTATTTTTCCGGGTCCGGCCACTGGAAGAAAGCCAGATCCTCGATTTCTTCCGCGTCCTTAAAGCAGCCGTCCGCGGTAAGGGTACGGTTTTCCGCGTCCACGTTTCCGTCCATGTACCAGTCAAAGGCCGCGAAAATCGCGCTGGCGTTGGGAGACTGATAGGGAACTTCCACCGCGTAGAAGTCATCCCCGATGGCAAGCTTCAGTTCATGAAGATTTTTCACGCCGTAGTAGTCAAAAAGCGCCGGCTGGGAGTGAATGTCGGGCATACCGATCCAGGCCGCGGGGCGGTCCACCGGCTCCCGGTTAATGGTTGCGTAAAAACGTTCGAGACTGTTCATAGTTTACCTCCTCCTTCTTGTTTCTTTACTGAATTTTCAGCGCAAACGCGTGATCACAAGGTTTTGTGTTGGGCGCTTCCACACGCAGGCATTCCGGTGTCTGGACAAACTTCAGCGGCTCGTCCAGTCCAAGAAGCGATACGCGGGATACGTCCTTTGCGCCAGCCCGCAGGGACTTGATTTCCCATGCGCCGTTTTCCGGCCAGCCCATGGCGATGGCGTACAGGGCGCCGTCCCGAACGGTAAAGCGGAAATCCTGAGAGGTCAGCTTTTTGGCCAGGAAATCGGCGGATTTGCCCGTTTTAATCTGCTCCTTGATCTTGTCGGTATCGTAATCCTCCTCGTCCTCGCTGGTGGGACCTTCTGCGGCCACCTTATAAGGACGGGAACCGTAGATCGCCTCGCCGTTTACGGAAAGCCAGTCGCCGATGGCGTAAAGCTGGCGGATCGCCTCCGGATGGAAGGAACCGTCCGCGTAGGGGCCCACATTCAAAAGCAGATTTCCGTTTTTGGATACAATGTCGCAGAGCTGATGAATGACATCCCGGGCCGGGCGGTACTTGGGATCCTGAACCATGCACCAGGTAACGTTGTCCTCCAGACGGTCATCAGACTGCCATACAAACGGTCTCGCGTTCGCGAGCTTTCCGCGTTCGATATCCAGAACGCCGATGTCCTTTGGAAAATCCTCCTGCTTATAGGTGAGGATGCCCTCCGGCATGTGCTGATAGTAGTGGTCTGCCATCTCATAACGGTATTTTTCATCGATAATAAAGGAACGGCTGTCAAAATACACGGCGTCCGGCTGGTAGGCGTTTACTACCTCAGCTACCTTTTCCTTCCATACCCAGCAGAATTTTTCGTCCGGATAGCGGTAGGGCTCATAGCGGTTTGTCTCCAGAGGAAGAGCGGGGCCATAGTAGATTTCATTTTTCGGGTCGTAGACGTCGGCCTCATTGTCCGTGGACATGAACCAGCCCCAGAGCCACTGGTGATGGAAGGTTGCCAGGGTTTTGATTCCCCTCTCGCGAAACGCCTGGAAGCATTCGCCCACAATATCCCGGTGCGGACCGTAATTGACGCTGTTTATGGGATTTACTCTGCTGTTCCAGAGAGAAAAGTTGTCACAGTGCTCGGATACCGGTCCCGCGTATTTTGCCCCGGAGCGGACAACCAAATCCGCCCAGGCCTCCGGGTCAAATTTCGCCCCGGTCATACCTTCGTAAAAGTTTTTGTAGCCGAAGTCCTTCAGGTTTCCATAGGTCTTTTCATGGTGAAGGTTGTGGGGGAGTCCTTTGGCGTACATATTTCGGGAGTACCATTCGTCCTTGTATGCGGGGACGCTGTAGGGTCCCCAGTGAAAAAACAGGCCGAACTTGGCGTCCCGGAACCAGTCCGGAACAGGGCGCTTTAAGGAATTCCAAGCATTCAGATAAGTTTGTGTCATAGTCTTTCTCCTTTGTGTTGAAATTAGCATTCCTTTACCGTTCAATTTTTAGAACAAAGGCGTGGCTGCAGGGCCGCTTGTCTGGCGCTTTTACTGAGAGAAATTCCGGTGTCTGGACAAAGGAAAGGTGGTCTTTCTGTCCGAGAAGGGAGACTCTGGAAACATTTTCCGCTCCGAGACGCAGATTTTTTATCTCCCAGAAACCCTCGTCAGGCCATCCCATGGCGATTGCGTAAAGAAAGCCGTCCCTTGTGGTAAAACGAAAATCCCGGGGCGTCATTTGCCTGGAAAGAATGTCCACCGCGTTGCCGGTTTTGAGCTGCTCCTTGATCTTGTCCGTATCGTAGTCCTCGTCCTGCTCACTGGTGGGCCCTTCGGCGGCCACCTTATAGGGGCGCGAACCATAGATGGCTTCCCCGTTTACCGCCAGCCAGTCTCCGATGGCGGTAAGCTCTTTTACCGCGTCCGGGTGGAAGGAACCATCCGCATAGGGACCAACGTTCAGAAGCAGATTCCCGTTTTTTGCCACCGTGTCGCAAAGCTGATGGATGATATCCCGGGCTGGGCGGTATTTTGGATTTTGAACCATGCACCAGGTAATGTTGTCCTCCAGGCGTTCGTCCGCCTGCCATACAAAAGGCTTCACATCCGCCACCCTTCCGCGCTCAATGTCAAAGACTCCTAGATCCCGGGGAAAATCCTCCAGCTTGTGGGTGATGATGCCGTTCGGCGACGTTTCATAGAAATGCGCGGCCGCCTCAAACCGGTATTTTTCATCAATAATAAAGGTACGTCCGTCAAAATATACCACATCCGGCTGATACTGATCCACGACCTCGCGGATTTTCTCTGCCCAGGTACGGCAGAATTTTTCATCCGGATAGCGGTAGGGCTCGTAACGATTCGTCTCCAGGGGAAGAGCGGGGCCGTAGTAGATCTCGTTTGCCGGGTCGTAGACGTCGGCCTCGTTGTCGGTGGACATAAACCAGCCCCAGAGCCACTGGTGATGGAAGGTAGCCAGCGTTTTGATGCCCCGTTTGCGGAAGGCTTCAAAGCACTCTTTGACAATATCACGGCGGGGACCGTAATTGACGCTGTTTACGGGATTTACCCGGCTGTCCCAGAGGGAAAAATTGTCGCAGTGCTCGGATACGGGGCCCGCGTATTTTGCCCCGGAGCGGACAACCAAATCCGCCCAGGCTTCCGGGTCGAATTTCGCCCCGGTCATGCCCTCGTAGAAATTTTTATAGCCGAAGTCTTTCAAATTTCCGTAAGTTTTCTCGTGATAAAGATTGTGGGGCAGTCCCTTGGCGTACATATTCCGGGAATACCATTCATCCTTGTAAGCAGGAACGCTGTAGGGACCCCAGTGGAAGAACAGCCCGAATTTGGCGTCCCGAAACCAGCCGGGGGCCTTGCGTTTAATGGAATCCCATCCGCAGCGGTATTCTTGTGTCATGAAGAACTCTCCTTTTCGTTCAGTTTTTAAAAATCGGAATCCGGTCAAAGGCCAGGGGCGGCAGGTAGGTCACTTCATCCACCGGCGGCACCATAGTCGGATTTGCCCCGCTGCAGAAGGATAAGAGCGCGTCCGGCTTTGGCTCTCTGGAAAGATGGAGATACAAGGTATTCCTGCACTCCCGGGGACTGTGAAGCGATTCGATTATGATTTCTCCGTCTTCATCCGCCATGGAAAATCCGCTGTTTTCTCCGGCGCCGGAATACATCACAAAGCCCAGGCGCATATTTGCGAACGTCAGCTTCAGAACCTTTGGTTCCTCCAGCACCGCCCCGGACAGCTCCGGCGCGAAGAAGGATTCCTGCCCGTACAAGATGTGGGCGCACAGCTTCGCAAGCTTTTCTCCCAGCATGACATTGGCATGGGCGCTGTTGTGAATGCCGTCGGAGATGGAGCAGTTTACCGTAGGCAGAATATAAACGCCGGGAATCTCCTTTGCCGCCCGGCGCTGGGCTTCCCGAACTATGCCCCAGCATTCGTCATGAAGTCCGTCCACCTGGCGGTTCAGCTGAAAGGTGAAGAAGGGGATGTCATAGCCAAGGCTTTTCCTTAAAGATTCCACCATCCGGCAAAAACGCTCATAGTAGAGAGGAGCATTGTCGGGGTCTGTGTCTGAACAGCCTTGGTACCAGAGTATGCCGGCATAATTTCCCTTTGTCAGGGCGATGCGGTTCAGCATATTCTGGTAGAGGTCGCCGCTTTCAGGGAGCCAGCGGCTTAAGGGGGATCCGCCGAGAGCAGTCTGAACCAAGCCCACAGGGCAGCGGCTCAGATTCTGAAAATTCCTGCCGAAGGACAGATAGGGAGACACGCCGGGGATTCCCATTTCTTCATTAGGGAGGGAACCGCCGCCGGTGCTCTCGTTCATGGGATGAGTAGCCAGATCCCAGACACCCCGGTTCCGGAAAAGATGAACCCCCAGCGTGGGCGGATCCAGGGCGTAATCCCAGCTGTGGCCGGCCGAGTTTGACTGGCCGGCAATGAGGAAGAGATTGCCTACGCCGATGTGCAGGGCGGTATCGCCCCGGTAAAGCCAGGACACTTCCGGAACGGTGCTTTTTGTGTCCAGACTCGTCTCAATCCGGTATAGCCCTCCTGCCGGAATTTTCGCGGTGTGTGAAAAAACACCGGAAAAATCCGGATTGGTCTGGTGATCCATTTCCGTCCAGGGGATGACGCAGGTGTTGTCATTTTCGTTCATGACCCGGTAAACGGGACGGACGTTCTCTACGCCCACCTCAATGGCAGCCGGGTGAACCTGATAGGAGCCCTCAAGGAGGACGCTGCCAAAGCCGTTCTCCTGCTGGATGATTTCCCAGTCAGAGGGCCGTGTGGTTAAAGTGATTCCATGCATAATATGATCTCCTTGCCGCCGTTATCCCGCCATCGCTGGTTAACGGCTTTGTTTATAAAGTATATTCTGCCGCGTGATATAGCCGGCCAGACCCTGGTCATAAAATTGCGCGAGGGCCGCCTCCCACATTTCAAGTGGTTCCTCCGTGCCGATAATGCATTGGATGAAGGCGTCAAAGGCGTCCGCGTCAAAGGACGCGTGTTCTTTTGGAAATGTCAGAAAATCATAGGGCCTGGAAACCTGGATCGTGTTCCGCGCGCAGTCGTCCAGGGCTTTTTTCGCGAGAGACGCAGCCGCGTCTCCGTAAAGAAAGCAGTTTTCCTGGGAAATTTCAAAGGAGTCCCGGCCCCAGCCAGTGTTTGCCAGGTTCATCCAGAGCTCCAGGGAGGGATATTTTCCTCTAAGCGACTCAAAGTGGGAGGAAGAAGCCTCACTTTCCAGGAGAGATACCAGTGCGCCGTCTTTCCCGACCGTGTAATCTTCTTCCGGGATACCAAAGGTATACAGAGCGCTTCCTTCTTCCGAGAGAAGATAGTCCATCAGACTTAAAATGATGGACAGCTGCTCATCGGTTACGGAAGAACTGATGTAGGTCTCGGACCAGAAGGAATTGCTGGAGTTGCTGTACCGTTTCCCATCGGCTGCCGGAAAAATCGGAAGCACGTCCACACATTCCGCGAAGGGCGCCGTATTCTTCGCATTCCAAAGGCCTTCCAGCTCCGCGAGGGCGTTGACCGAGGATTTAAATTCTAGGGCGCCCAGACGGCCGGATACGAAATCATCCACCACAGCCGCCGGATTTTTGGTGCAGAAAGCCGGATCCAGTCCTCCGGTTTCGTAGAGCGTTCTATATACGGACACCACATCATGAAATTCCTCGGTAAGCCAGGACGGAAAGAATGTGCCGTCATCGGCTTCAATCCAGGAATAGACGTTGCACTCCGGCGCGATGCCAAGGATGACCCATTTTCCGAGGGCGTTCAGTGAATTGACATTATAGCCGGCGGTGTCGTCCAGACCGTTTCCGTCCGGATCCTCGTTGGCAAAGGCGGCAGCCAGTCTGATAAAGTCTTCGATGCTTTCGGGATTTTCAAGACCAAGGTTTTCCATCCAGTCCCGGCGAACCAGCATAGCCGCGTCGGAGCTGGAAAGAATCGGTTCTTCAAAAACCGGATGCGGAATCGCGTAGCGGTGTCCGTCGCTTCCGCGAAGCCCTTCAAACCTTTCAAGCAGTGCTTCCAGATTCGGATATTCCGACAAATCCTCAGGAATCGGCCGGATCGATCCGTTTTCCACCATCTGATTGAAGGCGGCCGTATTATCCGCGTCGCTGGAGGAGAGAAAGACCGTCGTAAATACATCCGGCAGATCCCCGGCTGTGGCGAGAATTTTGTATTGCTGCTGATAGCTGTTCCAGTTAAACGAGACGGCGTCCGCGGCAAAACCGAATTTTTCCTCCAGAAATGCCGTAAGGCCGTCAGGATTTTGGCTACTGGCCATGGTATCAATATCCCAATACCCGAAAGAGATTTCGATTCGTTCACTTTGGCGGGAACCGGTCGCGCTGGCTGGAAGCCCCGCAAGCAGCAGGGATGCCGCCAGCGCGAGGCAGCCGGCGCTAATCTGCATTCCTTTATTCATGGACATTCTCCTTTGGAGCGGATTCAGAGCGGTAGGCGCTCCGGTAGGTGCTGGGCGTATGGCCGGTGATTTTTTTGAAAACCTTGGCAAAATAGAAGTAGTCTTTATAGCCTACCTGTCCGGCAACCATAAAAATAGCCATATCCGTATCCCTCAGCAGCTCTGAAGCTTTCTGAATCCGGATGTTTGTGAGATAATTGCTGAATGTGTTTCCTGTCTCCTCCTTGAACAGCTGACTGGCGTAATTGGGCGTAATGCCGGTAATATCTGCCAGCAGCTGGATGGAGATGTCTTCAGTAAAATGCTCGGAAATATAATTCAGCATCGCCTGAACCGTTTTATTTTCTACCATGATGCGTTCTGTCTCCTTCGGAGCTTCCGATATCGGCGCTTTTGAAGCATTGCGCTCTTCCAATATCCGGTAGGCTTTCAGCAGAGAGTCCAGCAGTTCATTCCTGGAAAAGGGCTTCAGACAATAACTGATGGCATTGTGAAACAAAGCCTTCTGCGCATAGGCAAACTCCGCGTGGCCGCTGATTACAATAAAAAGCGTCGGGAGCCGTTCCTCCTTCGCGGTCTGAAGAATTTCCAGCCCATTCATTCCGGAAATCTGAACATCAATAAAAGCCAGATCCGGTTTGTATTCCCGTATGTAAGAATAGGCGGAAGTCCCGGTATAAAATTCTCCTACGATTTCAAAATACTTTTGGTCTCCCAAAGTTGCGATGAGACTTTTGATAACCCACTTTTCATCATCCACAATAATTGCCTGATACATCTTCTGTTTCCTCCTGTTCTGATGTGCGGTAAGGAATCCTGAGCTGAACGTTGGTGCCGACTCCTTCTTCAGAATCCAGCACAATGGTGTATTCCTCCCCGAAGTAAAGAACCATTCTGGTATTGACATTCAAAAGACCGATGCTGTCATGCTGCGCGGAATCCATGCTCTTATAGGAATCCATTATGGTATTTTCCGCTCTGTGAACAGGCTGAAGAATTGCGTTTCGTATCTGTGAAAGACGTTCCTGGCTCATCCCGATGCCGGTATCAAATATCCAAATGGAAAGATAACCCTTCTCAGGATTCCTGCCGGAGCCGATTTCCAGAGTTCCTGGCTTTAAGCTTGGCTCCAGCCCGTGAACAATGGCGTTTTCTACAATCGGCTGAATGACCATTCT
The DNA here is from genome assembly GCA_018711185.1 of Candidatus Limivivens intestinipullorum. Classification (GTDB taxonomy): domain Bacteria; phylum Bacillota; class Clostridia; order Lachnospirales; family Lachnospiraceae; genus Limivivens; species Limivivens intestinipullorum. The sequence goes on from DVIQ01000073.1 coordinate 46,897, forward strand.
TGGGATCATGCATTTCAGAGTATCTTCCGCCAGTTTATAGGTAATGGTAAAGCGGTCTTCAAAACGGTACGACTGAATCATCAGATAGGAGTGTACGATTGCCATCTCCTCTTCCAGAGTCACCATCTCAGCGCCTTTGATGCTGTAGCGGAAGATCGAGGAAAGGGCATTGGTCGTATCAATAATCTCCGCAGTCATTCCCGCGGAGGCCATTCCGCAGATCATGGTCAGCGTATTGTATAAAAAATGCGGGTTGATCTGGCTTCGAAGGAACGCGATTTCCGTTTTTTTGTTATTGAGATCCATTTCGTACATATGCGTATAATTTTCGAAAATCGTGTGGTTTAGTTCATAAGTGTGCTGAAGCATAGAATTAAACGCGTTTGTGATATCCCGAACCTCTGTGGAACCCACCGCCCCCTGCTCAATCCGGATGCCTTCTTTATAATTCTGCTGCTTCCCGTTTGTAATATCCAGCATAAAGCTGGTCAGCTTCTGCAGAGAATTGATAAGAGGACGGTAGCTTAGGACCAGAATCCCGAAAAAAATCGCCAGAAGGATTCCCATGCAGCAAAGCTGCAAAGAGGCGATCCGGTTGCCCTGGGAGGCAAAGAGATCCTGGTCGATCAGTACGTAGAGACGGCAGTTCGCGGAGTGGAAATCATACTGATGAATCAGATAACGGATTCCGTCAACGGTAAGCTCAAAGCTTTCCTCTTCCGTATCGGCGTTTACAACTGGCTGATACCGGCTGTCTCCGTACAGAATCACGCCGCGGCTGTCCGCGAGAACGTATTCCGGTATATACTCGGCGGAAGCGTCCGGCTTTTCCAGGAAAAAGGAATCCACATCCACTGCAAGAAACAGCGTTCCGATTTCTTTGGACTGCAGCTCATCCAGCTGGTAAATGGTCATGGCAAGAAGCTGGCAGTCCGTCTGATTTACAGTGACCCGTCCCAGTGAAGTAAGGGAACTGCCGGAAAGCGGCGCCCCCCCCAAATAATCGGCGTAAGCTTCCTGCGCGCCGTATACGGCGATGGTATTTCCATAGGCGCTTATGAGCGCAATGTCTTTAATATAGGAAGAAAGCTCCATCATGCCGGTCATCTGGCTGTATGCCTGACTGTATTCCTCATATTTTTCCAGGGGAGTTTCGGCGGTAAGATAGCTCTGCACCAGGCCATTGTAAGACAGAGAATAAGCGATACTGTGGCAAGTATTGTATACCTCGTCAATGGAATTGGATACCTGGATGGAATACAGACTTAAATTGTTCTGCAAAACAGAGGTATACAATCGGATATAACGAAGACAGGTATATACGGTTACCAGGACAATACAGCTGACAAAGAATACCATTGTAAAAAGAAGCTGCTTTTTCAGAGACAGAAAGCGGGTCCTTTTGTATGCTCTTATAAATGTACCTCCTTTCCATTGTCCTTATTCTACCCTAAAGTTAAATAGGAAAATATGGAATATTCTACAATAAGCCATGGAAATTTTCATAAATATTTATAAAGATCATAAAAATATCCATAATATATACATAAACGGTCTATGGATTCCATCCATAAAATTGATAAAATTAAATAAAAAGCGGGAAATCAGCCGCGGAAGGCATATTTCGGGAGCGTTTCCGGAGGCGCCGCGGCGGTTTCTTAAATGAAAGGAGTTTTCTTATGAAAAGGACAAAAGCTGTAAAAGCGACTGCCATCGCTCTGGCGGCGGCAACCGCTGCTGGAATCCCGGCATCCGCCACAACCATGTATGATCCCACCTCCGTTCCGGAGCTTACGCTGGATGTTTCTGGCTTCGCTACCGCGGCGGACAACGGCATCGAGCTTCCGGAGCTGGAAGACGGCGTTCTGAGTCTGGATGTAAGCATCGCGGATTATCAGATGTCCTCTGACGGGACGCAGATTCAGAAGCTGTGGCAGCAGGCCATGGAGCATTATCTGGGATGTACCCTGGATATTAACTGGTCGCGTACAAACAACACGGATTACCAGAATAATGAACTGGTTGTCCTGCAGTCCGGCAACGTTCCGGATGTGGCTTCCCTTACAAAGGGTTCTGCCGTAAACGAATACGGCGAGGACGGCATTTTGCTGAACCTGGCGAACTATATGGACTACATGAGATATTATCCGGAGTTTATGGCGGATACCAACGGCGGCGAGAAATTCGCCATGCTGGAGGACGGTTCCATGTATTATTTCATGGACGGCTTCTACAATCCCGATGATATTCAGGGCGCCCAGTCCTTTACCTCCTTCGCTTACCGTTTCGATGTTCTTCAGGAGCTGGGCCTGGAACCGGCCACAACCCTGGAAGAGTTCGACGAGCTGTGCGCGAAGCTTCAGGAAGCCATCGACAGCGGCGCGGTGGACGCCCAGTATGTAATCATGAACAGCACAAAAGACTATGGTCTTCCCAGAGGCTTTGTGGGAATCTTCCACACCTGGGACTGCCTCTACTACAATGACGGCACCTGGAGATATGGTCCCATTGAAGACAACTACAGAGAAATGCTCCGGTATCTGAACGGCTTATATGAAGCGGGCTACATTGATCCGGAATTCGCTACCGCGGATACCAATTCCGGAAACACGAAGGCTACCACAGGCGTTGCACTGGTTTGCCCGACCCTCTGGTCCGGAAGCGCCGCTACCTGGAATGACGCGGTTATGGAAGAGGGTATGCAGTGGGGACTTGCTTATCTGCCGGAAAATGAAGAGTACGGCACCGCCTGGAAGTGGGGTTCCAGACAGCCCGGAAAATCTCTTTCCAGCACCATGGGAATTTACGTGAGCGCGGAAGTGGAAAATCCGGAGTACGTAGTGGCGATGATTGATTACCAGTATTCCGATGAAATGATCAACCTGATGAACTGGGGCGTGGAAGGCCAGACCTATACGGTAGAGGAAGACGGAACCAAGGTTTATGTGGATGACATTATGAGCGCGGATCTTCCGTCCGTTCAGTCCGCGAACTACGGCCTGACCGCATCCAGCGTATGCCGTACCGGTATCGTGTACAATCCCATCGACTTCAATGGCATGCTGGATGTTATCAGCAATCCGGAACCCTGGTGGAACGCAGAGGACGGCTATTATGAGGGCAAGTACTGGGTAGAGACAGACAGAAACGGCGGACCGGATTCCGTATCTCCCTATGACCGCCCGCCTGTAACCTATCTGACGGCGGATGAGTCCAGCCTGCAGGCAGAGCTTGCTTACGGCGGCGTATGCGATCTGAGAGCGAGAGAGCTTGCCACCCAGTTTATTACCGGTCAGATGGATATTGACGACGACGCGGCATGGGAATCCTACATCGCGGACATTAAAAGCCAGACCAGCAGCGACTTTGACGGAATCATTTCGATGCTGAACGAAAATACCGTACATCCGGACGCTGCGGCAGAAGAAACCGCTGAAACCACAGCGGAAGAGACTGCAACAGAAGCGGTGGAAGAGATGGCCACGGAAGCTGTAACAGAAGCGGCGGAGTAAACGTCAAAATAGAGTGGAGCAAGAGACCGGGCACGGTGGAACAATCCCGTGCCCGGTCTCTTTTTAACCGAAGCAGACGAAGTACCCTGCGCCCTGCCAGAAGCCAGGCATTTTGCTGTCAGAGAATATGTCTGCAAAAAGTCCCGTGCCATCCGCATGGAAAATTCTACAATCGATTATAGAAAAATATACAGAAATTCAAAAAAGGGAGAAGAATATTCCATGTAAAATACATAATCAATCCATGGTATTTTTATAAAAAATTAGTAAAATAATATAAAAAGAAAGGATGGGAACCCAATGACAGGAAAAAAAGCAAAGACGGCCGCGGTGCCGGCAGCAAACAAACAATCCTTGTGGACAAAAATCGTCAGGCAGAGGCAGCTGTTTCTTCTGGCGCTTCCCGGCGTCGCCCTGGTGTTTATTTTTAAGTACATACCTATTTACGGAATTTTGATTGCGTTTAAGGATTACCGGGCATCGGCAGGCGTATGGGGCAGCGAGTGGCTGGATCCGTTCTGGCAGAATTTTACCAGATTTTTCCAGAACGTAAACTGCGGACAGATTATTTGGAATACGTTAAAAGTTGGTATCTTAACTCTGCTGTTTACTTTCCCAACGCCGATTATTTTCGCGCTTCTCCTGAATGAGCTGAAAGGAAACGGCTACAAACGGGTAGTACAGACGATCTCTTACATTCCGCATTTTATCTCCGTGGTGGTTATCTGCTCTATGCTGAACGGTTTCGGCTCTACCACCGGCCTGTTTAATGACATTCGTGAGTTTTTTGGACTCGCGAGAGTGGATATGAACAACGGCGGCACATATTTCCTTCTGGAGTTTGTCGGCTCGGCTGTTTGGCAGGGAGTTGGCTGGGGTTCCATCATTTATCTGGCGGCGCTGTCCAATGTGGATACTACCCTCTATGACGTGGCCAATATCGATGGAGCGAACCGCTGGCAGAAGATTTTGAACATTGCCTGGCCTACCATTAAGCCTACGGCGTCGATCCTATTAATCATGAATGTGGGAACGGTTTTGAATTCGGACTACACCAAAATCCTTCTTATGCAGAACGATACAAACCGGAGCCAGCTTGATACGATTTCAACGTATGTATACCAGACCGGTATTGTCCAGGGACAGTTTTCCTATTCAACGGCAGTCAACCTGTTTCTTTCAGTGATCTGCTTTATCCTGGTGTTCGGCACAAATGCCATTACCAGGAAACTGGATCCGGAAAACAGCTTATGGTAATGGAGGGATAATATGGCGAAGACAGTTGTGAAAACAAACAGAAAAAACAAAATACACTACGGAAGCCGCGTCTTTGACGTTGCGCTGATTATCTTCATGGCGGTTCTGTGCGTTATCTTTATCTATCCGTTTTTGAACGTACTGGCGGTTTCCCTTTCCAGCAACCGGATGGTATCCACCGGACAGGTAACATTTTTCCCGCGGGAGATTATGGTGGAAGGTTATAAGCTTTTGTTCCAGGAGCAGAATATCTGGGGCGCGTACCTGAATACGATTATTATCGCTGCTGGCTACACGGCGGTCAACCTGGTCTGCACCTCTATGCTGGCCTACGCGATGATGGTTCCGGACTTTATCCTGAAAAAGTTCCTGACAATTTTTCTGCTGATTACGATGTTCTTTAACGGCGGCACGGTTCCTACTTACCTTTTGATTCAGAACCTGGGCCTGATGAACAGCTGGTGGTCTTTGATTCTGCCAAACGCGGTAGGCGCTTACAATGTGTTTGTGTACCGCTCCTTCTATAAAGGAATTTCCATGGAAATCCGTGAGGCGGCGAAGATCGACGGCGCTTCGGAGTTCCGCATCCTTACGTACATTTACGTGCCTCTTTCCAAGGCTTTGTACGCCACCTTCGGACTTTTCTCTGTGGTTGGAATATGGAACAGCTACTACGACGCGCTGCTGTATATTTCTGACGCGGGTAAACAGCCGATTCAGATGATTCTGAGAAAAATCGTGTTCGCTTCCGGTCTGTCGAATATGAGCAATACCTCCTTGATGATCGGACAGGGTATGCTGAATCAGCAGAATGTCCAGTATGCCTGTATCATCGCCACGATGGTTCCCGTGCTGATCGTCTATCCTTTTGTGCAGAAATATTTCGCCCAGGGTATGCAGGTGGGCGCTGTAAAAGGCTGACAAAAGGGATCGTTTCACAAGGAACAGCGTACGGTTTGGCCGGAATGTTTTCCGTACCGAAACCGCTGTAATAAATTTTTTTAAGAAAGCGAGGTTTACTATGAAAAGGAACAAGGTTACTAAAGTAACTGCTGTGGCATTGGCGGCGGCGACTGTGGCTGGAACACCAGTGGTTTCATCCGCGACTACCATGTATGATCCTTCCTCCGTGCCGGAGCTGACGCTGGATGTCTCCACGTTCGCTACGGCCGCGGACAATGGCATTGCCCTTCCGGAACTGGAGGATGGAACTTTAAGCCTGAATGTCAGCATTGCGGATTATCAGCTTTCCTCTGAAAATACGCAAATCCAGAAACTGTGGCAGCAGGCCATGGAGCATTACTTAGGCTGCACGCTGGACATCACCTGGTCACGCACAAACTCTACGGATTACGCAAACAATGAACTGGTGGTACTTCAGTCGGGAAATATTCCGGATGTGGCCACGGTTACGAAAGGAATCGCGGTAAATGAATACGGCGAGGACGGCATTCTGCTGAATTTGGCTAACTATATGGATTACATGAAGTACTATCCGGAATTTATGGCGGATACAAACGGCGGAGAGAACTTCGCGAAGCTGGAGGACGGCTCTATGTATTATTTCATGGACGGCTTCTACAATCCCGATGATATCCAGGGCGCACAGTCCTTTACCTCCTTCGCTTACCGTTTCGATGTTCTCCAGGAGCTGGGCCTTGAACCGGCCACCACTCTGGATGAGTTCACTGAGCTGTGCGCGACGCTGCAGGCAGCGATTGATGACGGCACCCTGGACGCGCAGTACGTTATCATGAACAGTACGAAAGATTACGGACTGATCCGCGGATTTGTAGGTATCTTCCATACTTGGGACTGCCTGTATTATAATGATGGTACCTGGAGATACGGCCCGATTGAAGATAATTACAGAGAAGCGCTCCGCTATCTGAATCAGCTTTACGAGGCAGGCTATATTGATCCGGAATTTGCTACGGCAGATACGAATGCAGGCACCACAAAGGCCACTGTAGGCACGGCTGTAGTTTGCCCGACCCTGTGGTCCGGAAGCGCTGCGGGCTGGAACAACGCGGTTATGGAAGAAGGAATGCAGTGGGGCCTGGCGTTCCTGCCTGAAAATGAAGAGTACGGCACTCCCTGGAAATGGGGCTCCAGACAGCCTGGCAAATCTCTGTCCAATACGATGGGTATCTATGTCAGCGCGTCTGTAGAGAATCCGGAATACGTGGTAGCTATGATTGACTATCAGTATTCTGATGAGATGATTAACCTGATGAACTGGGGTGTTGAAGGCCAGACTTATACTGTTGCGGAAGACGGCACGAAGGTATTCTCTGATGATATCACCAGCGCGGATCAGCCGGCGGTTCAGTCCGGAAACTATGGCTTGATGTCCTCCAGCGTATGCCGTACCGGTATCCCCTTTACTCCCCTTGATTTCAACGCGATGCTGGATGTATCCAGTAATCCGGAGCCCTGGTGGAACGCGGAAGAAGGCTATTATGAAGGCAAGTACTGGGTTGAGTCCGACCGGAACGGCGGCGAAGATTCCGTATCCCCGTATGACCGCGCGCCGGTTACCTACCTGACGCCGGATGAGTCCAGCCTTCAGGCAGAGCTTGCGTACAACGGCGTTTGCGATCTGAGAGCGAGAGAGCTTGCGACGCAGTTTATCACTGGCCAGATGGATATTGATGACGACGCCGCATGGGAATCCTACATCGCTGACATCAAGAGCCAGACCAGCAGCGACTTTGACGGCATCATTGAAATGCTGAATGAGAAAACTGTTCATCCGGAAGAGACCGACGCAGCAGCTGAGGAAACCACGGAAGCTACAAGCGATGCGGCAGCTGAGGAAACCACCGAAGCTACAACGGAAGCAGCAGCTGAGGAGACAACCGAAGCTACAACCGACGCAGCAGCCGAGGAGACTACGGAAGCCGTAGAAGAAACCACCGAAGCGGCAGAATAAGCGGCATCGGAAAAGACACCGGGACGGCAGCGAAAAATCGGCTGGATGGCCATAGTGGACGCCGGCGAGATACGGGATTGTCCTGCGTCTCCTGCCGCCGGTGCAAAGAGAAATGTATTTCATTAAATTACAAATGCCCCGTAGATTCCTACGGGGCATTTCAAGTCAAAAAAGGTTATGGACGGCAGCGCTCATAGCCGGAAAGGAAAGGGGCAGCCATGAAGATTATACGTATGCGCACGGAAAACAGAGAGACGCCCATGGGAATCGACGTGCCCAGCCCTGTTTTTAGCTGGAATGTTTTAACGGATACAAAGAACTGGAGGCAGAAAAGCTATCGGATCACTGTGGTCCGAGACGGCGTCCACGCATGGGACAGCGGAAAAGTCCTGTCAGACCAGATGGTGCAAATACCTTATCAGGGAGAAAGGCTGCGTTCCGATACCCGCTATGAGTGGCGCGTAGAAGTGGAAGGCAGCGACGGCTCCTCGGAAACCAGCGAGGCTTCCTGGTTTGAAACAGGGCTTTTGGCGGATAGCGACTGGAAAGGAATCTATATCGGAGAGACGGAGGATTTCTGCTATCATCTTTACCGGAAAGCCTTCGGCCTTGGGAAAAAGGTCGTAAGAGCCCGCCTTTTTGTCAGCGGTCTGGGGCATCATGTATGCTGGATAAATGGGAAACCCGTTTCGGACCGTGTCCTGGAGCCGGGCTGGGCGGACTACCGGAAGACAAATTTCTACTCAGTATATGACGTAACCGGGCTTCTGCAGAAGGGGGAAAACGCCATCGGCGTAAAGCTTGGGGATGGCATGTACAATGTGCCGGGAGGACGTTATGTTTACTATGCCCGGTCTTACGGGAAAATGAAGCTGAACGTTCAGTTAAATTACACCTGTGAGGATGGGAGCACAGGCTGTCTGTACACGGACAAGACCTGGAAGATGGCGCCCAGCCCCATAAAGTTCTGCTGCATTTACGGTGGCGAAGACTATGACGGACGACTGGAGCGCAAAGGTTTTTCCAGGGGAGATTACCGGGAGGACGCGTCCTGGATTCCGGTGACGGAAGTGGAGCCCCCGGCCGGGAAGCGCAGGGCCTCCATGATGGCCCCTATGCGGGTGATGCAGCGCTACCGTCCGTACAGCGTCCGCAAAAACGGGAAAGGCGCCTGGCTCTATGATTTCGGGACGAACTTCTCCGGATGGGCCAGGATTCAGATTCGAAAAAATCAGGCGGCTCCGGGAACAAAAATCGTGATGACGCCGGGAGAGCTTCTGGACAATGAATTTGTGCCGGTTCAGAACAACAGGCCCTATGCCTGGACTTATTTCCTGAACGATGAGGACGTCCAGGAGTTCGCTCCGGATTTCACTTATACGGGCTTTCGCTACCTGCAGGTGGAGGGGGCGGTTCCGGACACCGCGGCCACGTCTGCGGACATGCCGGCCATTGAAAAGATTATGGGAGAATTCATTTATCCGGATGTGGAGCAGACGGGAGAGTTCCACTGCTCCAATAGCCTGTTTAATGACATTCACAAGATCGTATGCCAGGCGATTCTCAGCAATATGAAAAGCTACCTGACGGACTGCCCCCATAGGGAGAAGCTTCCCTGGCTTGAGCAGACCCATCTGATCGCCCCGGGCGTCATGTACAACTATGACGTTCAGTGTCTTTACGAAAAAGCGGAGCAGGACATGGCGGACTCCCAGAGAGATACGGGGCTGGTGCCGGACATCTGCCCGGAGTATGTGGTATTCGGGTATCATGAAGGCTTTGTGGATTCCCCGGAATGGGGGAGCGCCTGTGTTCTGAACCCCTGGTATATGTACCAGATGTACGGGAATACCAAGACAGCCGAAAAATATTATGACGTGATGAAACGTTACGTGGATTACCTGACAAGCCGGACTCATCACCATGTGCTGCATCATGGTCTGGGAGACTGGCTGGATATCGGGCCAAACCGCCCCCATTCCCAGAATACGCCGGTTCCGGTGGTGGCAACCTGTATCTACTACTATGATTTGTGCGTCATGGAGCGGACCGCGAAGGCTCTAGGCAAAGATTCCGACGCCAGAGAATTTGCCCGCCTGAAGGAGGAGGTTTTCCGGGAGTACAATCTGCAGTTTTACGACGACCAGACCGGACGGTACGCCACAGGCAGCCAGGCGGCTCAGGCCATGAGCCTTGTGGTGGGCCTGGTGCCGGAAAAGGAACGGCAAAGAGTCATCGAACAGCTCCGCAGAGACATTGTAAACCGCGGCTACGCGATTACGGCCGGGGATGTGGGCCATCCCTTCCTGATTACGGCGGCCATACAGAACGGACTTTCTGATCTCATCAATGAGATGACGAATCAGACGGACACGCCCGGGTACGGTTATCAGGTGGTGAACGGGGCCACAACGCTGACGGAGGAATGGGACGGCCCGGAGCCCGGAAATCCCCACGGCTCCCAGAATCACTTTATGCTGGGAGGCATCGAGGAGTGGTTTTACGCGGGCCTTGGAGGAATCCGGATGATTCACGGAAAACGTCCTTTCGGGGAGGTGGATATTGAGCCCTACTTCCCGGAGGACATGGGCTACTGTCATGTGCGGGTATTCCACCCCTATGGAAAGCTTTTCGTGAACTGGAAACGGGAGGAGACACAGATTGTCCTTGAAGTGAAGGTGCCGGCGAATCTGACGGCCCATATACGAACCGGCGAGAACGAAGTACAGACGGTGGGCTCAGGAACCTGGGAATTTCGGATTCCTGTCCCGGAACAGGAGGTTTGAATGAAGCGCCTTGATGAAATTCTGGAAGGGCGGGAGGACAGTTATATCCTGCCTTTCCTGTGGCTGAAGGGAGAAGACAACGACAAAATACGAAGAGAGATCAACCGGATTTCGGACTGCGGCATCCGGCAGATCTGCGTGGAATCCAGACCTCATCCGGATTTCGCAGGTCAGGGCTGGTGGGAGAACTTAGACTGCGTCATGGAGGAAGCGAAAAAGCGAGGAATGCGCGTCTGGGTGCTGGACGACCGGAAGTTTCCCACAGGCTATGCCAACGGCGCCTTTGAGACAAAGCATCCCAAGCTTTCCAAGATCTATCTGGCGGAACGCCATGTGGATATCTGCGGCCCCTGCCGGGACGGCGTTTCCCTGGTGGAAAATTTTCTGGCTCCGGACGGAGAGCTTCTGGGAATCTTAGCCTGCCCCAAGCCGGACGGAGAAACCCTGGCCGTGTCCGGGGACGGCGTCCTGGACTTAACGGACCGGGTTTGCGATGGCTTTGTCTTTTATGACCTGCCGCCAGGACCTTACCGCCTGTTTGTGTTTTTCACCACCAGAAAGGGGGGCGGCCGGGATCATTACATGAACCTTCTGGACTCTGAATCAGTCCGGGTTCTCCTTGACGAGGTGTATGAGCCCCATTACGCAAGATATAAAAGCGAGTTTGGCAAAACCTTCGCCGGCTTTTTCTCCGATGAGCCGGAAATCGGAAATGTGCCGGGCTATCCCTTTGACTGCCTCCCGGGCCAGGCAAACATCCGTCTGCCCTGGAGCGGGGAGCTTTTTGCCATGCTGCGTAGGCTCTGGGGAGAGGATTTCCGGAAAAACCTGCCGGCTTTGTGGTATGAATACGGAGAGAAGACCGAACGCATCCGCAGCCAGTACATGGATAGCGTCACCAAGCTGGTCTATACCTGCTTCAGCGGCCAGGTGGGGAAGTGGTGCAGAGAACGGGGGGTGGAGTACATCGGCCACATCATTGAGGATGACAACGCCCACGCGAGGCTTGGGTGCAGCATCGGCCACTATTTCCGCGAAATGCAGGGACAGGATATGGCGGGCATCGATGTGGTCCATCACCAGATTGTGCCGGGCTTTACGGAGAAAATCCATCAGTGGATCGCTGGAGATTCCGACGGGGAGTTTTTCCACTTTGGCCTGGCGAAGCTTGGAAGTTCCATGGCCCATCTGGACGCGAAGATGAAAAACCGCGCGCTGTGCGAGATTTTCGGCAATTACGGCTGGGCGGAGGGCGTCTCCTTTATGAAATGGCTGGCCAACCACATGCTGGTGCGGGGAATCAATCATTTCACGCCCCATGCTTTTTCCATGTCTTTCCCTGACCGGGACTGCCCGCCGCATTTTTACGCGGAGGGCAATAATCCTCAGTTTCCGGTTTTTGCCTGCCTGATGCGCTATATGAACCGGGCGGCCCATTTTCTCTCCGGTGAAAAGCCCCTCCGGGACGCGGCCGTTCTGTACCACGCGGAGGCGGAGTGGACCGGAAAGCCCTTTATGCTTTTCCAGAAGCCCATGCGCGCGCTGCTGGAAGACCAGATGGACGCGGACATTGTGCCGGCGGACCTTCTGGAGGACGCCTTTGAGAAAGACGGGCGGCTTTGGATTGGCACGGAAAGCTACCCGGTTCTGATCCTGCCCGGCTGTGAGCGGATTCCCGAAGCCGCGGCAGAGCTGGTTATGCGGACAAAGACGCTTCCGGTGTTCGCGGTGGGAACCGTGCCGGAAAAAGACACCCTGGGAAGAGCGCTTCCCACTGCCTTTGGAGAGCGGCTGCGCCGGGTATCCCTTGAAAAGCTGGCCGGGGAGGTACGGGCCGCGGCGCGGCCTGTTTTCGAAACAGACCGGGCGTTCCCGTGGCTTCGCGCCTTTGCCGTGCCGGAAAAGGACAGCCTTTTCGCCATGTTTTTCAATGAGAGCACCACAGAGAAGGCGGCGCTTTCCGTGCGCCTTGCGGGAGGGCCTTATCAGGCTGTCACAGAGGCGGATCTCTGGGCGAATACGGCAAAGACCTGGAAACTGGAGGACAATACCCTTTCCCTGGATCTGGAGCCGGGAGAGGCGGCCTTTTACGTCTTTGCGCGCAGGGACGGCGTATTTCCGGAAAAGCCCGGGCGCGCCGGGGAGCAGGTGCTGGATCTGGAATGGAAGATCACCCGGAGGAGAAGACAGGAGACGGATTTCGCGCCGGTATTTACCCGGATGCCCGGAACACCTTACCCGAACATGAACGGCAGGGATTTTGACACCGGATTTGTGGGCACCTTCCGCTACGAAGGGACGTTTACCATGGAGCGCGCCAAAGACGCCGAATACTGGCTTGGGATTCCGCAGGCGGGGGACACGGCCCGGGTGTTCTTAAACGGGCAGGATCTGGGATACCTGGCGGGCTTCCCCGGAAGAATAGAGATTACCGGGGCCCTGAAGGATGGGGAAAACAGCCTGGTGATCGATGTGACGAACACGCTGGTATGGGAGATAAGGGACGGCGCGTCCACCCATCTTCAGATCGAGGCCACGGGCCTTCTGGCTTCCCCGGTTATTGAGAAAGGAGAGCGTTTGTGAAAAAAGCGGACAGAATTTATTACGGCGGCGACTACAATCCGGATCAGTGGGACGCGAAGACCATTGAAAAGGATATGGAGCTTTTTAAAAAGGCAGGCGTGAACCTGGTGGTTCTGCCGGTGTTTTCCTGGGCAAAGCTGGAACCGGACGAGGGAGAATACCACTTCGAATGGCTGGATGAGATCATTGACAAAATATGGGAGAACGGAATCCACGTATGCCTGGCGACGCCCACCACGGCCCAGCCGGCCTGGCTTTCCGCCAGGTATCCGGAGGTTCTGCCGGTGGATGTGGCCGGGAGAAAGCGGACCCACGGCATGCGGGTGTATTTCTGCGTAAACAGTCTGAAATACCGGGAGAGGGCGGCAGCCATCGCCCGGGAGATGGCAAAGCGGTACGCCCATCACCCGGCCCTGGCGGCATGGCATGTGGCAAACGAGTACGGGACGCCCTGCTATTGCCCCACCTGCCAGGCCAAGTTCCGGCTGTGGCTGAAGAAACGCTATAAAACCGTGGAAGAGCTGAACCGGCGCTGGTATACTTCCTTCTGGGGACGCGTGGTGGGAAGCTTCGAGGAAGTGATGCTTCCCACGGAGCTCAACGACGACTACCGCTTTTATCCGGCGGTGCAGCTGGACTACATGCGCTTTCTGACCGATTCCACGGCGGAATGCTTTGAGAACGAGGCTTCCGTTTTAAGAGAATACAATCCGGAGATTCCCGTGATGACAAATATGTCCGGATACATCAAAAAGCTGAATCAGGGCGTAATGGCAGAGCATCTTGATATGGTGGGCTGGGACAATTATCCGTCGCCTCTGGATCCGCCTTACTTTGTGGCCATGAAGCACGAGATCATGCGGGGCTTAAAGCACGGACAGTCCTACTGGCTTACGGAGCAGTCCCCGAATCAGCAGAACTGGCAGCCCTACAATAAGCTCAAACGGCCGGGCGAGGTGCGCCAGCTCAGCTACCAGGCCATTGCCCACGGGGCGGACACCTGCCTGTTTTTCCAGATGCGCCAGTCCATAGCCGGACAGGAGAAGTTCCACGGCGCCCTTATCAGCCATGCGGGCCATGAAAATACCCGGATTTTCCGGGAGCTTACCAAGCTTGGAGAAGAGCTTTCAGGCCTTGGTAACAAGACCTTGGAGGGACGGATCCGGGCAAAGGCGGCCATCCTTTTTGACTGGGAAAACTGGTGGGCTTTGGAGCTTTCCAGCGGTCCCACCAAAGATATGGATTACCTGAAAACGGTATCCCGCTATTATCAGGCCTTCTTTGAGCAGAATCTGCCGGTGGACATCGTGCGCCTGGACGCGGATCTGGACGCCTATGATCTGGTGGCCGCGCCCATGCTTTACATGATGAAGGAGGGCGTTTACGAAAAGCTGGAGGCCTTTGTAAAGCGTGGCGGTACCCTGATTGCCACGGTGATGTCCGGCCTGGTGGACGAGAATGACCGGTGCGTCTTCGGGGAATATCCGGGCCTTTTAAAGGAAATGTTCGGTATCTGGGTGGAAGAGACGGACGCCCTGTTTCCGGAGGAGAAAAACCAGATCCTTTTAAAGGGAGACTGGCTTGGAAAAGATTCAAAAGACGCCTATGAGTGCGGGCTTCTGTGCGACCGGATTCATGTAAGGACAGCGAAGGAATTGGCGGTTTACGGAAAGGACTTTTATCAAGGCGAGCCCTGCGTCACCAGAAATGATTACGGCAGCGGCACGGCCTACTATATTGGAACGGAACCCGCCCCGGACTTTTTAGAGGATTTTATCGGACTGGCCTGCAGAGAAAAGGGCATCGCGCCGCTGTATCCCGCCGGAAAGGGCGTGGAGATCACAAACCGGGTTTCCAAAGAGGCAAGCGTGGTCTTTGCCATCAATCACGCTTTGGAGGAATCCTGGGTGGATTTCGGGGAAGAAACCCTGACGGATCTTTTAAAGGGAGGCCAGGTTTCCGGGCGCGTGGCTGTTAAGCCGCGGGACGTTCTGGTCTTGGAGCGAAGGAGGAAATCGGAATGATTGATCTTAAAAACAAAGGGCTTCTCCATGGAGGAGACTACAACCCGGAACAGTGGCTTGACCGTCCGGATATTCTCGCGGAGGATATCCGGATGATGAAAAAAGCCGGGGTAAACGTGGTGACCCTTGGCGTCTTTTCCTGGTCCGTCCTGGAACCCAGGGAGGGTGAGTATCATTTTGACTGGCTGCAGGATATCATGGACCGCCTCTGGGAAAACGGAATCCATACGATCCTGGCGACCCCCTCCGGGGCAAAACCGGTGTGGCTGGATGAGACGTATCCGGAGGCCCTTCGAATGGACGAGTGGGGCAGGGTGCGCCATCACGGCGTGCGCCACAATCACTGCCCAAGTTCCCCGGCTTACCGGAAGAAAGTGGAGGAGATGGACACTCGCCTGGCAGAGCAGTTTGGAAACCATCCGGGCCTGCTTTTGTGGCATATCTCCAATGAGCTGGGCGGATCCTGCTACTGCCCCCTGTGCCAGAAGCGCTTCCAGACCTATCTGGAAAAGAAATTTGACGGAGACATCGAAAAGCTGAACCATGCCTGGTGGACCACCTTCTGGAGTCATCAATACCAGCGCTTTGACCAGGTGGAGCCGCCCTTTGCCAACGGGGAAACCAGCATCATGGGCCTGAATCTGGAGTGGAAGCGGTTCACCACCTGGAATATGACCGACTATATGAAATCCGAAATCCAGACCCTCCGCCGCCTGACCCCAAAGATTCCGGTGACCACGAATTTCATGAAACTGTATCCCGGACTGGATTACCGGATGATGGCAAAGGAGCTGGACGTGATCTCCTGGGATAGCTACCCAAGGTACCACAACGACTATGAATCTCTGTACGACACCTGCATGGAGAATGCCTTTGACCACGCGGTGATGCGGGGCATGAGCAAAGGCAGGCCCTTCCTTCTGATGGAAAGCGTGCCCGGCGCGGTGAACTGGCACGCGTTTAACAAAATGAAGCGGCCCAGGATGCACAAGCTGGCGGCGCTCCAGGCGGTTGCCTGCGGCTCGGACAGCGTCCAGTACTTCCAGTGGAGAAAGAGCAGAGGCTCCTTTGAGCAGTATCATGGGGCGGTGGTGGATCATCTGGGGAGAGACGATACGCGCATTTTCCTGGAAACCCAGGAGACGGGCGAGATGCTGAAAAAGCTGGAGCGGGTCTCCCACAGCCTTGTAAAGCCCAAGGCTGCCGTACTCTTTGACTGGGACAACCGCTGGGCAATCCAGGATATGAAGGGACTAAGCCAGGAGAAGAAGCAGTATGAGCAGACCTGTATGACCATGTACCGGCTGCTGGCGGAGCTTGGTGTCGAGGCAGAGATCGTATCCAGAGACGATTCCCTGGAAGCATATGCCTTTGTAGCGGCGCCCATGCTGTACCTGCTGGGGGACGGCACGGCCGGACGCCTTGCGGACTATGTGGACAAGGGCGGCCATCTTCTGGCCACATACCTTACGGGATACGTGGACAAGGATACCCTCTGCTGGCTGGGCGGATTCCCGGGGGACGGCCTTACGGAGCTTTTCGGCCTGTACAGCGAGGAAATCGACAGCCTGTATCCCGGCGATAAAAATTATGTGAAATTCGACGATGAAAGCATCGGGGAAGTGCGGGATTTCGCGGAGCTTCTCAGAGTAAAGGACGCGGAAATTCTGGGAACCTTTACGGAAGACTACATAAAGGGACTCCCTGCCGTCACAAGAAAGCAAAGGGGAACGGGCGCGGCCTGGTATGTGGGGGCGCGGCTGGACGACGCGTCTTTGAAGGGGCTGCTGGAAAAGATCTGCCGGGAAGCCGGCCTTTCCGCTGACCCGCTGCCCTCCAATGTGGAACGCCACGTAAGGGAGGATGACCGGTTCCGCTATACCTTTTACTTAAACTACGGAAGCGCTCCGGCTGCCGTAAAGGCCTCCGGGACGAATTTGCTTACCGGGGCGCAGGCGGAGGCAAAGGCCGTGATTCCGCCCATGGACGGCGCGGTGTTCGCGAAATCCATTTGAAATCGCGCTCCCATCGCCTGCGGCCTTGGGGACCGGCTTTGACTTAAGGTACAGCCTCGGACTACCTGCCCAAGAGATAGAAATAAGGTGTAAATTGAATGGAGCCGCCGCATGACAGATTCCCTGTTTTGCGGCGGCTCTGAGTTTGTGCCGTATGGAGCGCGCGCAGAGGGGGGGAGTAAGAAAAGGGAACATTTCCGGTGCTTCGATACCGATATCGGTCAGTGTTCCCATGGCGATCCGGCTGGTCATGGCGAAGCGCTGGGACAGATAGCGCATGGAAGCGCCGATTTCTCCGTCGGGACCGCCTTATTGCCGTAACAGATAAATTTTAATCAGGGGATTTGCAAAGAGCGGGAGCCTATATTTGCGGGCTCCCGGATAAGTAGAGGTGGAAGGTAAGCGTATTTTCCGCCCGGTTCCAGACAACGTCTTCCAGAACTGTCCGGATAAAAGCGCCTTTTAATTCGTAGCCTGCGTGCTCGTCTTTTATAACATCATACACCGTTCGGATGTTCGCAAGCATGGCATTGCGGTCCGCCTGCTCATCCCGGCGATCCTGGCCGGAGGCATTTATCAGATCTGTCAGTCTTTTCCGCTCTTCAGCAATACGCTGCTTATTTTCCCTGTATTCATCGAGGGTGTCAATGCCTGCCTCATATGCTTCACGGATACGTTTCTCCCGCGCTGATAGTTTATTCAGCTCTTTTTTGTGGGCCGCCAGATCGTCAAATTTCTGCACCACGGCGGGCGGCCGATACCTAAAAGAAAAGCTTTTGCCGTCCAAGATTGTCTCAAAGTAATCCATCACGGCAGCCTCAAGCTTTTTGGGATTGAGGTGTGAGCTGCCCGGATGGAATCCTTTCGCGTATTTCCAGCACTGAAAATATTTATCCTTTCCACCGTTTAACGCAAGCGTAGCGCCGCATACAGAGCACTTCACAAGCCCGGACATCCAATGCTTGCAGGTGGAGACATTTCTTCGCCGTGCGGGCGAATACGTGGCCTCAAGGCGGTCATTCGCGGCCCGGAAAAGTTCCTGCGGAATAAAGGTTTCGTGTACGCCGTCCCGCTCAATCCCGTTCCAGATAATTTTCCCGACATAAAATTTGTTTCTTAAAATGTAAGTGACATTTCGCTTTTCAAACAAATTTCCACGCTTTGTAAGGATCTTCTTCGCGTTCAGGCTCCTGGCGATTGCCGTTGGGTCACGCTTTTCGTTGACATACTGGTCAAAGATATAGCGGACAACCTCAGCCTCTTCTGGGACGATTACAAAGGGCTTTCCGGGGCCGGGGGAGGCATAACCCAGGGAAGGGGTTGACTGATAGCCCCCGCGCATGGCCTTTTCTGTCATGCCGCGGATAACTTCGCCCGAAAGATTGATGGAATAGTATTCGTCCATCCACTCGATGATTCGTTCGATCAGGGTCCCGAAGGGGCCGTCGATCAGCGGCTCCGTGATGCTGATAACATCAATTCCGCATTGCTTTTTCAGCATCGACTTATAGACAATAGACTCTTCCTGGTTCCTGGCGAATCTGGAAAACTTCCACACCAGGATCACAGAAAACGGCTTTTCGGACGACTTTGCAAGCCCAATCATGCGCTGGAACTCCGGCCGTTTATCTGCTTTTCGGCCGGAAATGCCGTTCTCGATGAAAATAAACTCCGGAGATACAAGGATGTTGTGGGACTTGGCGTAATCAAGCAGGAGCCGCTTCTGCGCGTCCGGGGATAATTCTTCCTGTTTGTCAGTCGATACTCGGATATAGAGCGCTCCAAAGCTTAACTCATGTTCCATTCAGCGCACACTTCCTTTTGATTTTTTAGCGTAAGCATCCATATCCAAAACAAGCATATTTACAAAGCCACCCTCGTCCGGAACAATGCTTTCTAAATGGCTTGCTTTTGGCGCTGGTTTTCCATCTTCCAATTCGTCCAGAACCCATCCGGAGGCCGCGTCTGTAGCCATTATAATGGCATCTGCCAGCGTATCGCCTTCGCTGACACAGCCTGGAAGATCGGGAACCTCGACAGTGTATCCGCCTTTTTTCTCTTCACAAGGATAAAAACAAGCAGGGTAGGTTAATTTCATAGAGACCTCCTTCGCAATGGCCGGGCTTTTACAGCCCAGCCTGCCCCAAAATAGATTTAAGAGTTTCTATCAATTGATCGAGCGTTTTAAAAACCTTTTTATCCATGAAATTTCCTCCAAAATAAAAAGACCCGGGGCCCGAAGGACACCCGAGTACGTTCCATTATGATATGCATTTAAAAGAAGAGATATTCTTTAAATGTAAATAAATAGTATCGCTCAGGGATGCCACTGTCAAGTAAAATTTTTCTTACAAACTAAGTAGGTGAAAATCTATTGTCAGATCATCATAAATATTCGCCGGAACGGCATCGGAAAAAGTATATGACTTCGCCCATATGTCTCCCTCGAAGAAATACACCGTAATGGTTTTTGTTCGGGGGTCCACAATCCAATATTCCCGGACGCCGGCCAGCCTGTACTTATAGAGTTTGGTAAAGTAATCATGTTCCGGGTTCCCAGGCGATACAATCTCTATGATCCAGTCCGGCGCGCCGTGGCAGCCCTTGTCGTCCAGCTTCGACGGATCGCAGATCACGGAAATGTCCGGTTCGACATAGTTTATATCGTCTTTGTTGAGGAATACAGCAAAGGGTGCAAAGTATATTTTGCAATCTCCCTTTTTTGCATCAATATAGTCCGCAATATTTCGATATAGTGCTCCTAAAATTTCCTGGTGCGTCCTGCTCGGCGGGGCCATATAATAAATCTGGCCGTCAATAAGCTCCGCCCTGGTTCCTTCCGGAAGGTTGTAAATATCTTCTAAGGTATAGGTTCTTTCCTGTGGCAGTGCCATGGTATCACTCCTTTCAAGCCTGTTTTTGGCTAAAATGCAATTCCTTCTTTAAAGCTTCCTGGAGCACCTGGGAAAAGTTAATCCCTTGTTTTAACGCTGCATCATTTAACCAGGCGGGAATGGAAAGCGTCTTTTTTACAGATTTTTCAAAATGGGTTCTGGCGTATTCCGCGACATCTACCGTAATGACATTGACAAAAGCGCCGTTACACGAAATTTCCAATTCCGAAGCAACTGCTTCCAGATCAACCTTATCGGAAGCAGGAGGAGCGGATTCACCGTCTTTTTCGAGCCAGAAAAGATAACCCGCCAGGCAGTCAACAGCCATTGAAAGCGCTTCGTCAAGCGTGGATCCGCAGGTAGATAAATAATTCAAATCAGGGAAAATAACGGAGTAGCCGGAATCTTCCTTGAAAAAGCACGCCGAATAAGCAGATAGCATAATCCTCACACTCCCTGTATATTAGAAGTTTCTTCTTTTTCTTGGGCATAACTTTCCCAAAATTCACAGTCCTTTTGTAATCTATCAATCTCTTCTTTTAGCTGTTCAATTTCTATATCACGGTCTTTGCAACATGTTGATGGAGGAATTACTTTCTTTAATCCTCCATGATTTTTATCAGGATATAAATTATGCTGTGGATCAAACCAGACTACATAGAAAATATTATCGGAAAAAATCCCGTGAATCCCTCCTTTGCTTATGGATATTCTTATCTGCCACATATCTTCTAAAGAAATATTAGGCGGAATTTTACATGGGGGATTTGCATCTCCATGTCGATGGATACGAAATGGAGATGTTTTTCCAGAATATTTTCCGGCGTATATATCCTTTAACTCTATTCCCGATACCTTTTGCAATGTATCAAACAAATCAGCAGCCCGATTTTGACATGTACCATCCAAATTAAAATATTCATTTTTTTCAACAGCTTCGAATGAAAATAAGACTTTTTCGTGCTTATTCTCTATTCTAATATTATTTGGTGTAATTCTCGTCTCTTTTTTTATTTTTGCCGTCGGTATCACATTCATTTATACCATCATCTTTCTGTAAAATGTTTTCATGCTTTCCTCAGATATCTCATTACTGCAGTTTTCCCAAGGTTTACAATCTCCTCTTGCTTCTATCCATGGAGTTTCTTGGTGATTAATGCTTTCAAGCTCATCTCCCGTCAAATGACCATAAGAAGCATAGATTTCTTTTGCAAATGAAAGGAATTCTTCAGGAATTTCTTGGATATTAGTAAATTTAGGAATATCACTATATCCATACCGTTTGTATTTTTGATATAATGCAGGTTGAACTGCTCCATGAACCCATGCTTGAAATTGTTCTGAAATCAAATTACGATCATAAAGTGCCAGATACCATGCTTTTGCGTAATAACAAAGTTTTTGTAATTTTTTGTTTGTCATTTTAGAAATTGATAAAAATGCTTTTGCCAGCGCAAAAATGTCCTCAGACTTATTCATAGTAGTGAAGTCATATTCTATTACGTTGTTTTCCTTTTTCGTCTCTACCTGAATGTTATTAGTATTTACAGTAGATGTAAAAGAAAAATACTGTTTCATTATTCATTTTTCCCCTTCACATAAATGCTTTTTTCTTCTAGAAAATTACCATCTACAGTTATTTTTATAGTATATTCACCAGAAACTTTTAAATTAACATTATTCCAATCCATGGCGATATTTATACCTTTATATTTAGGGGGTAAATTACTTCCTTCATTTATTATCACTGGAAGTGGACTTTCTATATGGACTACATTTTCACCAGTAGGACTTACAAAATCTACCACTAATTGATGCTCCGAAGAAGAATCAATATCCAGTAAAATAATGATAACAGAAAATGTAAAAAGTCCTGGTATGTATTCAGGATTTAATGCAGCTAATATTGTTGTAGCACAGGGCCCTTCTCCTTCTCTGTTTGTTGCATTAAGACAGAAAATAATGTCTGATACATTTGCCATAATTTTCCCTCCATTTCTAAATATAAATAATATGATGCATTAACAATGTTATAATATCATATGATAGGCATTATATCAATGTGAGTTGCAAAAAAAGGATAATGTTTGCTCTTTTAAAACTTTAGTTTTAGTTCAATCAACTTTTTATGATACCCTGTAATTCTTGCAATTTGTTCTGTCGTAAATTCCCTATTCCCATATTCATTTAACACTTCATCCGGCAGCAGGAGCTCCCGCACAGGGAACGACAGTGCCATAAATTCATCACTCCTATGCTACTTTTGAATAATCCATAATAGCTACTTCTTGCAACATCTTTTCCGCTTCCCTAATAATTTTTTCTAAGCGTTCTACTACATCTCCGGTATAATAAATTTCATCGCATTCTGTGCATTTATAGCAAGGCACGTTCCGTACAATAATAAGACAATTTCTCAGATCAGTTACACTCGTTGTCGTAGATTTTTTTGCTTCAGCTCCGCATGAATAGCATTTCATTCTTAACGCCCCTTTCTGGTCTTAAAATCCGGTTCCCGCTGTTCTGCGTTTGGATAATAAATGCAATTCAATGCAATCAGCTTTTCAACCGGCAGCAGGAAGCCTAACAGAAATAGCGTATCTCATCAAATTGGGTAAGCCATTTATCTATTATCAATGTATTATTTGCTTCAATGACACGCATGAGCTTCCGCAAAATTCTCGGAGGAATACGGGAATTATTATTACAAAGCAGAGCCTTTCCTGTACTGGTGATCCATATTTTCGTCGCATTTTCCGTGGCACGGCCTTCCGCTATATGGACATGCACGGGTTCCAGAGGATTGCATTCGTTTGACCAAAAGTAGATAATGTATGGCCCGATCCTAAGAATTTGCGGCATTCAGCACGCCTCCTTCCTGGGAAAACTCCATAATCAAATGCGCGTTATTACGAATCAACTGCTTGAAAAATGCCAATTCTGCTTCGGAATATCCATGGACTTCCCATGTATACTCTGGGAGCCAGCAAGTAGCATCGTGAAAACCATCTTTTAAATCAGGTGTTTCAATATAAACCTTAACACGGCCATCCGGTTTCATTTCGGAGTGAGTTATTTCAGTGTCATCGTTAAGAGTTATAAATGGATACATCATATAGTGATCCCTCCCTTTAAAATTTCGCTCTGAGCTCCACGACTCTCCCAATAATACGGACTGGTTTATCTACAATTTCCTCATTTGTAAAATACATAGGTTCGTAGGCAGGATTGGTTGAAAGTAGCGCAATACCGTCTTTATATTTTTTTAGCCGCTTACAAGTTGCGTCGGTTCCGTTCACCGTTGCGATAACAATGTCTTCAGACTCAGCATCATCCTGTTTTCGGACAATAACAACATCGCCCTCAGAAAATTTGGGTTCCATACTGTCCCCATGTATTTGCAACCCGAAGAACTCGCCAGTGCGGGCCAGGTCAGCAGGAATCTCTTCTGTATCTATAATATCTTCAATCATTTCCAACGGAATACCGGCAGCAACTCGACCATATACTTTAATTAAAGTCCCTTTATTGCTTTTCTTTTGAACTACGTGTTCATCAGTATTGTCTTGCGAACGATGCTTTTCAACCAAGTCAGATTTTTCAATGCCAAAATAATTTGCCATTAATTCAATTTTATCTATCCTTGGATAAGAATTTCCTTTGACCCAGTCTGTAAATGTAGTGTACTTAACTCCGAGAGCTTCGCACATCTCTTTTCTGCTTTTGCCATACAGATCCATATAATATTGAATATTTTTGGCCATAATTTCGCGATTGCCTAAATCACTCATGTACTGCCCTCCTTTCTTATATTATTATATGTTTAATCCGTAAAAATTTCAAGATAAACTTAAAAAAATACGAAAAAACCGTTGACATTACGATTAAACCGTAGTATAGTTAGGGCAGGAAGGGAAAGGAGGCCATAACTTGGAATTGAGTAAAGCGCGTTTTACACTAAAAACAGCTCGCGAAATGAAGAAATATACACAAGAAGAGGCGGCAAAACTAATAGGTGTTAGCACGGATACTTTGGGAAATTATGAAAGAGGAAAAAGTTATCCAGATATTCCGGTTTTACGCAAAATAGAAGAAGTATATGGAATTTCATACAGCCAGCTTATTTTTTTACCGTTAGATTACGATAAAACCGTAAATATTTTATGACACAAAACATAGAAAGCGATGAGAGATCAGGAAGGAGGGTAAGAGCCATTGAGTGAACCACTCGGCACCAGAATAAAGAATTACCTGGATGAGAAAGGCATAAAATATTCATCCGTTTAGGGAGGTGAGAGGGATGGAACGGGAGCCCCAAAAAGCAATCCGCCTTACCATAAGAGCCAGCGAAGAACTTGACAGACTTCTGCGGCAGGAAGCAGTAAGGCGGGGGACGAATGTGAATCAGATCATGTTGTACATACTGAATCGTTATTTTGCAGCTTCGGACAGATCAATTTCACCATGAGAGTTTTCATAGTCCTTAATGCGCTGCTTAATCATTAATTCGATCTCTTTGTTGGCTGAACGTCCATTTTCTTCAGCAATATAGCGGATTTTAGCCAGATATTCCTGCGGTATCCGTAAGGTGTAGCGTGGCAGATCAGATGTCATAGCGGCAGTCCTCCTTCGTATTTGCGTTATTGTGTCGTCATTATAGCACAAAAAATTCGTCAAAAAACATATTGACGCAAAAGTGACGCAATGATATAATGCATTCAAAAGGAGGTGACGCAAAGGTGACGCACAAGAAACGCCGGCTAGGTCTTTCAGTTCCAGAATCGCTCTATAAAAAGATTTCAGATAGAGCTGCGTATCACGGAAAGACATTGAATGCCACTTGCCTGGATATTTTCTGGGAATATTTCGAAAGCGATGGAAGAAAAAAGAGAGAAGAAGGGAAATTCAATGAGCAGAAAGAGGTGAAGAATAATTGAGTGAACCACTCGGCACCAGAATAAAAGCTTACCTGGATGAGAAGGGCATAAAATATTCCTTCGTTGCAGACCGCATTGGCTTACCGATGAATATATTCAGCCCCATTCTCCACAACAAAAGAGAACTGAAGGCCACAGAGTATTTTGCTATCTGTAGAGCCCTCAAAGTTCCCTTGGAAAAGTTTGCCGATCAGAAAGGAGATAAAAGTGAAAAATAAAACAAATTGGGGAAATCTTGTTATAGAAATAGTGGCTACATTTATTTCAACTATTATTTTTATTTGTCTTTATCATTCGTACATGAATCAGAACGGGATGGAGGCATTTCGTGAGCAGCAGGCTCAGATTGTTGAAGTTTCTTCGAAAACAGCGGATCTAATTGATATGCAGATTCAAGTTCTTCAAGAGATTGAAGATCTTCTGCAGTAATTGCCGCTTCATCTTCTTGCGTGAGCAAAGCGATAACTGGCTGTATACCTTGACTCATAACTTTAACAAGTTCATCTATTTGTGGCCCGGCGGCGCTCAAGATGACGGAAGAAACTATTTCTACTACAAGATTCATAAAAATATTTTTCAGCGCCTTGATCAATACAGATTTAACTGGCGATGGCTTTTCAGTTTTGGCTACAGCATCAGAAAACATCTTTATTGTATCGGAAAACAGTTTACTTGTTTCTTCCGTTAAAGGTGATTCGACTGCTGGATCGTTCTCCATAGATTGAATAAAATCTTGTATTTGAATTGATGTGGTAATTGCAGAGTCAAGGGAGTCCTGGTCAAAGTTATTTAATATGTCCTCGGCCTTTTTTATGAGTGTATATACCGAGGAATCAAGCTTAGGCGATGAAGAAACAGTTTTCTGAGCTGCAGTTGCGATTTCCGGTAAATCCTGATTTTCAATTAATGCGATTGCTTCATCAAACTTTTTCTGAATGGATGGGTCTGATAGTATATCGCCACAGGAACGATTAATTAGTTCAAGTTGCTTGCCTAAATTATCCATGGTAAGGCTCCTTTCGTAACGTCCAATATATTAACGCTAATTTACCATATTATGAAAGGAATTTCAATATTTACGAAAAGATTTGGGAGGTAATTAAAAAATGAGTAATCAACCAGTATCTGAAGAAGAAAAAGCAAGAGACGCCGAGCGCGGCAAACAGGAGTACATGAACAATCACACCAAGTCTTATGTATACAAAAACAGAGGACTGGAAATCAAAATGCAGGCAATGGAGATCCTTTCGAAGCGCCTGGAAGAGCTGGATGAACTGGCCGTCAGACAGCACGGCCGGGAGAAGCTTGACACGCTGGCTGTTATGGCACAGATCGGGCAGGCGATTATTCCGGATTAAGGAGGATGAAAAATGGATCAGAAGTATATAGACGCTATCGATGCGGCTATCGAAGAGAAGTGTAAAGGTATATATCGCTGGTTAAGCGGATTTAATTTTGCTAAAGAATCAAAGCGGCTCGCAAAGCTTCTCTCTAAAAGAGTGAAATTAATGAGTATTTCCAAAAAATGTATAAACAAAGAAGTTATGGCTTCGATAGATCTCGCTATTGAAACGATCGGAGACTATGTTTATCGGCATCCAGAAGAGTATTCCCCGGCAGTAAGTTTTGCGGAGATCTTGACTGCCAGGGAAAAGCTCAAAAACGATTAGCTCATGTAAATCTCAAAACCGGTACGTTGTACTGCATCAAAAAGCTTGTTTGACACTTGATTGTACGCCTGAATGTTTGCCAGCATGATAATCACGTTTTTTTCCAAATCTTTTTTGCATGTGGGGCAACAAAAAGATTTGGCCATCTTAATTAAGTCCTCGAATTCTTTATTATTGCTTGGAATCTGAATGGTTATAGTTGTTTTGCAAGATGGACAAACAATTTTTAGCTTTTTGCATAAATATTCTGCCATGAGTATTACCTCCTTTTCTTAAAACTCGGCTCTGGCGGGAGCCTGTACTTTAAGAATATGGGAAAATGAAACAGAAGTCAATGCTTGGGAAGTGAGGTGAACAGAATGGAAGAATGCGCCACCTGCGATCATTTCAAATTATCTCAACATTCAGAGTGAACTGAACATTGAGACGGGGATGATTCCGGAGCTTCCGGAACCATGGAGCCTTTGTTACTCGCTTAATCCGCACGTTTCGGATAAATAGCAACGGAACCAAATTCCAGTAAATGCATACCATAACAGAGGGGGTGTGTTCAATGAAGCGTGAAAAGCCGAAAATCATCAGCATGGTGAAAATTAACGGGGAATGGGTCAACCAGGAAGACGTCGATCCAGAGGTTTTCGCAGGAATCGTTGAGACAGTAATTCGTCGGGCGGCGGCAAATATTGGATTTGACGTTACAGTGACCGACACAAAGGAAAAGCTCGCCTGATGGCGGGCGGAAAGGACAAGCCTATGAAAATCATGAGATACATAGCCGGTGCGGCCCTGATGGTCTCCGGCTGTATGGTGGATTCCGGGACATGGATCCCGGCGATGGTTGCCGTGGCGGCAGCAGGATTCCTCCTTGAAGAGGCATGGCGCTGCGGGCTGATGAAGGGAGGTGAGGAGCTTGACAGTCGATGCAATGAAGAGACATTGCTTGGTGAGGATCAGCGTCCAGCGTGACCTTGTAAACAAGGCTACCACGGAATTATCTGCCAAAATGGCGGCGAACGTTTTGTGGACCATGGCCGACTTGTACTATGACTTAGAGCTGATCCCGAAAGCGGTGCGCGACAATGCGATGACGGACGCCGACAAAGTGCTGCTTCCGCACAGGGAGGTGACAAAGTGATCTGGATCGAGGACGTCCGGGACGCAACACCCGAAGAATTGGAAAATGGCCCTGCGCCGGCAAGCAATCAGGGCCAAAACAATGAATGAATCATCCTCATTATAAATAAATTTTGGGATGATTTCAATAAAAAAATTTAAGGAGGATACCATGAAACACATCAACTTAGAAGAGTTCGCCAGCGGCGCGCTCAGCGATCTGATTAACCAGGAAATGAAGCGGGTTACGGAAAACATCCAGGACCCCAACACTGTACCGACAGCAAAACGGGAGATTACGGTAAAAATCACCTTAAAACCCAATGAGCAGAGGGACTTTGTGGCTACTGCGATTCAGGCGAAATCTACGCTCGCGCCGGCTCTGGGAGCTCTTACCGTCATGACCATGGGCCGAGACCTGAAAACCGGTGAGGTGGACGCTGTGGAGATCGGCAACCAGATCCCCGGCCAGATGAGCTTCCAGGACATGGAGGTTGATCCGTCAACCGGGGAAATTCGTGAAACCAATGTAATCGATATGAGAAAGGCCAAACAGGCATAAGGAGGAAGAGTCATGATTAAAGAAGCGCTACAGTACATCACAGATCTGAAGGAAGCTGCAATGAACCCGAAAGTTTTGGAAATCAACGGGCGTACCTATTGTGATCGGAGGCTTAACCCTTACGATAAAGAGCCGATGGCACAGCCGATTGGGGCTTCTACGCTTACCGCTTTGGTGGACTACATCAAAAACTGCAGCGGAGAGCTTCGAAGCGGCATGATCTGTCACGTGGAAAGCCCTGTAAAGGTGTCTCTGTATTCCGGGCTGACGCAGGAGAGGAAGAGGGAAAACCTCTTCGAGTGCAATGCCATTGTGCCGAAATTCCGCTTCGATTCCTGGTATGACCAGGAAAGCTTCCTGATCGAGATGCGGGCCGATTTCGTGTCGGCTGGGGATCTCGAAACGATTCTCAAGATCGCTGGAAACGTCCAGAGCGGATCAACGAAAAACTGTGTGGATGATGGCGTAAGCCAGCAGACGACAATCAAAAGCGGAGTAGCCTCAAGAGCGGACATCATCCCTCCAAACCCCGCCTGCCTGACGCCGTACAGAACATTCTTGGAGATTCCGCAGCCGGACGGGCTGTTTGTGTTCCGGATCGGCGAACAAAAAGGTGAGCCTTGCTTCAAGATTGTCAAAGCGGAAGGCGGCTTATGGCGCAACCAGGCGATGCAGTATATCAAGTCTTATATTGAGCAGCAGCTTGAAGAGATCGATATGGCTGATTCGATTACCATTATCGCTTAATTTTACCCCGCCGCTTCGGCGGCGGTAAACAAAAGGGGAGGTAGTATGGGAGCTCCTAATAAAAAAGGGCTGGACTACTTCCCGAAGATGGTTGATTTTTACGACGATGATAAGATATTTGATCTCATGGATGAGTATGGTCCCCTCGGCGTTGTGGTATATGAAGTGATTTTAACGATTGTGTATGCTCAGGGGTATTACCTGGAAATATCTGAAGACAAGCTATCAAGAATGGTCATACGTCGCATCGGAAACAAATGGGTCCGAAACCAAAAGGCTGTCGTGCAAGTGATACACCGCTGCGCGGAATTAGGGCTCTTTGATGAGCGCCTCCTTGGGCAGGGTGTTATCACCTCTGAAGGGATTCAGCGTCGCTATTACGAGATAGCCGTAAAGCGCATGAAGAGACAGCTCTATAGCGATAAATATTGGCTCCTCAAAAAAAATGAGGACGGGGAGCCTTTATTAAATGCACCCAAAAATCAATTATCTTCCGAAGAAAACGGAATTAATTCGGAAGAAACTCCGCTTTCTTCTCCGGGAAGTCCTATGAAAATAAAAGAAAATAAAAAAAGAATATATACGCCATTCCCCAACCCTGAATTGGAAAAACTCTTCCAGCAGTTTTTGACGGTTCAGGAGCGAAGCGGAAGAAAGATTTATCCGGAGCAGCAGCAGGCGCTTCGGAGACAGCTTGAAAACTATGGAGAGAACGACCAAGAACGCATCTATATCGTAAACCGGGCAATCGCCGGAGGATGGAAAAATTTCTGGCCGGCGCCGAGGGCGATACCCAGAAAAAATAACTTCAATAACTTCCACCAGCGGGAGTATGACTTTGATGAGCTGGAAAAGCAATTGTTAAACAGTTAAGACACCGTCAATACCGGTTTTCAACCAAAAGGAAGCCGATTTTATTCGAAAAATCACGGACAAATTTACAAGTTTGTCCGCGGCAGATATATAAAATCGCAGAAAAGTATGGATAAATCCCAGTAGAGAACGTGTCCACGGAGGAAATTATGGATATGGAAAGGATCATGAACATTGCCCGGTCTCTTCCGGACGGGCCTCGTGGGAAATACATTGGGGCAGTAGCAAAAGGAAGAACCACGTATTTCTTCTACAAGGACGGGAAGGAATATTTCTACGAAACCGACTATGACCGCCGGCGCAGAAGGGAGCTTAAGAATGCAAGAAGTCGATCTCTACATTGAGGTTCCATCCGGCATCAAACAGCGGAAAGCGCACAGCGCATGGCGCATCGTGTATTACTGCCGGGACGGGCAGCAGGCGGTAATCGGCGGATACCCATTCCTTGACGGGACCCCCAACGCTGCGGCGATCATTACGCTGCGTCTGGCCCTTGAACGATTAAAGTATGGCTGCGAGGTCCATGTATGGACAAACAATAAATTGCTTGGGGCAGCCCTGGAAAACGGCTGGGTAAAAGCCTGGGCGGAAAATGGATGGACAAACCGGCAGGGGAAAGAAGTTGCCAATAAAGCGCTGTGGCACCGGACCGAATGGGAGATGCGCCGGCATCAGGTGACGGGGAAATACATTGATTCGCACCCAGCGAAGGCAGAGATGCGAAAGGAGATGAAAAGACTGGATGAAGAAACGAAAGAAACACGGCAAGAGCATCCTGCAGGCGCCGGGGGATAAGAGCTGCTATCTGTGCGCCATGATGGGACGTTCCTTCCGGGGCTACACAGAGAAACACCATATCTTTCCGGGACCAAACCGGATCGTCAGTGAGGAGCTGGGATTTTGGTGTCGCTTATGCGTACCGCATCACCGTGAGGGACCTTCCGCCGCGCATCAGAATGCTGAAATCATGAGGTATCTTCAGCAGCAGGCACAAAAAGAGTTCGAAAAGACCCATTCCCGCGAGGAATTTGTAGCCCGCATCGGGCGGAATTACTTATAGGCGCCTCCCTTGTAGAGGTTAATATATCACACGTAACTATGTCATGGTTCCAAGGGCCCCGCCGGGGCCCGGAAAGGAGAAGCATGAAGGGCAAACAGGTATCACCGGAGGCAGTACGGAAGATCGTACTTCTTCTGGCGCAGGGAAAGCATGAAAAAGAGATTGCCGAGGAATACAATATATCCCCGGATACGGTATATAAGATCCGCGATGCGCATATTGAGGAGATCCCCAGCCGTCCAAAGGGCGGCACAGACGCAGGGATCGCAAAGATGCTGCAGGGGTGGGATAGGGCAAGGCTGGATTTTTTAAGGAGGCATGGAGGATGATCGGTTGCTTTGTGTGTTTTGGAATTGGATTTATGGCCGGAATTTATCTTACATTGGCCTGGGTCTTGCATAAAGCCCGGAAGAGATATGAGGAGGGAGACTATGAGCTTCGCGGAGAGAAAAAGAACCGTAACCTTGACAAATGAGCAGATCGATCGGCTGAGTGCCTGCGCGAAAAAAGAGATGGACAGGCAAATCGAGCTCAGAGACGCATACGCAAGAGAAGGAAACAAATGGAGCGCAAAATACTGGGATAACCAGGCGAAAAAGACGGAAGAGGCTATGGAGGCGTTAAGGTTAAAATGATATGCCCATATTGCGGAGGAAAGACGAAAGTCAAGGATTCCCGCCCTGAAAAAGATAGGGTCCGCCGCCTCCGGCAATGTGGCCGGTGTGGGGTCCTGATCCCGACGGTTGAGCGGGTGGATTTGCCCCGGCTCCGGAAGCGTGAGAAAGGAGAAATGACATGACTGTAGGGACTGCATGCTGGATTTTTGGAGATCTGGAAAAAACAACGTACACAGATGATGAAAAGTTGGAAGCAATCTCCATTGTTGCAAATATGGCGACACATAATGCCATCAGAAAAAGCGAGATGGTAGATGCCATGAAATGGCTTTTAAACAAAGTGGAGGCCCTGGAATGAGAAGAATCAGCGAAATGTATGAGCGCTCTGGCGGGTGCGACTATAAGCACACCTGTGAGGAGTGCGGCCATATCTATATAGAGACCGGAAAAACCCGCTGGGGCCACCGGCAGCAGGAAGCATCCTGCAGATTATACACGCAATTATATGGCCCAGCGGTCTGGAATCCGAAATGGGGAGCCTGCAAGTTCTTCCGGGAGCAGCAGCAGGAGCCTAAACAAATGAGTCTATGGGAATTTATAGGAGGTACAGATTGAATAAAAAAGACTTAATCCC
Organism: Candidatus Limivivens intestinipullorum; assembly: GCA_018711185.1. GTDB lineage: Bacteria > Bacillota > Clostridia > Lachnospirales > Lachnospiraceae > Limivivens > Limivivens intestinipullorum. Next base: position 79,116 of record DVIQ01000073.1, read on the forward strand.
CGGAAAAACCTACCTCCACAAACACACAACCGTCATTGACGGCATCAAACGTCAAGCGGAGCGCTGGATCAGATGCGAGAGCATCACGGAGACTGGCGCAGTATTCCGGCGGTATTTTGAGCCGATGATTATTCTGACGGACAAACAGATCAAGGAGGAATTGTACCGTGAGTAAAGCATATGGTCCATGTGTATCGAAACAGCGGGCGCTGGAAGTTCTTACGGACGAGATCCAGGATCACCTGCCAAAAGAAAACTGGGATGAATATGAGAGGACAGTAAACCGGGTAAGATATGAATTTGCGAAGCTGGATGCAGTAAAACCTGTCTTATACAAGGCGCAGCGAAGGCAATACGACTATTGGAAATGCGGAAATTGCGGAGCTGCAATACGGGATGTTACGCCGAATTATTGTCCGAACTGCGGATTTATGATTGAATGGGACGGAATCAGGTGCCTGACGGGCGCAGAAAGGAATGATAAACATGACGGAAGGTGAAGCTATCAGGGAATTGGATGAAATGAAAAATGATTTGTATGCGCTTGGATATTTTGAAAATCCAGAAAAAGAAAGCGAAACTTTCGACATGGCAATCGCCGCCCTCAAAGAAATCCAGAATTACCGAAGACTCGGAAAGTTGGAAGAACTTGCAAGAGCAAAGAAATATATTGATCTTGCGAAGAAGCACGGAACTATTGGAGAAATGATTGATTCCTGCGCAGAATATGAGGAGATCGGAACCGCGGAAGAGTGCCGGGCGGCGGTGGAGAAGCAGAAGCCGAAGAAACCAAGGTTAAATTATAAACCGAAGTTTTTCGGAAAGGCAACATATACGTGCCCTAAATGCGGAAATATCTGCTTAGAAAAATTTGCAAATGAACGTCAAAACAATAACTATTGCTGGGACTGCGGGCAGGCGTTAAATTGGAATGAGAATTTAGAGGGAATGGAAGATAAATGATGTTTTTGTATGAAAAGAGCAGGGGAACAATAATCAATGCTGATTGTATAAAGGATATCTTTCCAGGAAGAGATACCAGGACAATATCTTTAGGACTTAAAGATGGAATGATCTTAAAATTAAAAGAGTACAAAACAGCAGATGAAGTAATGGAAGCTATTTCAATGATAGCGAAACAAATAGCTACATCTAAAAGGAATATTGTGATTGTTCCAACAGAAGAAGAAGTTCAGACAAGTATGAGGAGCAGGCCCTTGTCTTCTGTCCATCATGCTACCGGTAAGAAGCAGAAGGGGCATGGAGGGTCATGAAACAGAAAAGTATTAAGAATATACGTCAGGAATTTAAGGATAACGGGATATTTTACACGCCACCGGCACTGGCTGAAAAATTAAAGTCATATGTGGATTTTGAACCTAAAACGGTATATGATCCAACATGCGGAGCAGGAAATCTTTTGCGAATATTTCACGAAAACGTGAAAAAATATGGCCAAGAGTTGGATGGAGAGCAGCTAGCTTTGATTGATATTCCTAATTTTAAAGGATATGCAGGGAATACACTTCTTGACGATGGATTCAAGGGAATGAGCTTTGACTGCATTGTTGCAAACCCTCCGTTTTCCACAAAATGGAATCCAGATAAATTAGCAGAAGACGAACGGTTTTCCTGTGCTCCGGTATTGCCGCCGCCTTCAAAAGCAGATTGGGCTTTTATGCTGCATATCCTCCACCATCTTTCGGATAATGGGATTGCTGTTGTATTGGAGTTCCCTGGGATTCTTTATAGGGGACAAAGAGAGGGAAAAATCAGGAAGTGGTTTGTGGAGAATAATTACATAGATAGAGTGGTCAATGTTCCCGGAAATACATTTGAAGATACGTCGATTTCAACCTGCATTGTTGTTCTCAAAAAAAATAAAACCACTACAGATATTATTTTTGAAGACGGGGATAAAATAGAGACAGTATTACGGGAAACAGTAGAAGAAAATGACTATTCGTTGTCTGTAAGTCTTTATATTTATGAAGAAATTGAAGAAGAATATATAGATTCTTTGGCATTGGAAAACGAGGCAAGGCGTTCGTTCCTTACAAGGCTTAAAAAAGAGCTTGATTTTGAAAAGATGGTATGCCAGATGGAGGGAATAAGCATAAAGCCGTTTATAACTGCAATAAGGCGGATATTGCGGGAATATGAAGAACCTGAACAAAGAGCAGGTTAATCAGATATCAATATCTGATTTCGGAGTAGAAAGAAAGGGAAACAGGAATGAGTGATTTAATCAGCAGGAAAAACCTAATTGAAAACCTGAATAAGTTTGCGCCTGAATATTATAATGCCTTGATAAACGACTTGATTATGAAAGAGCCAGCAGCTTTTGACAAGGAAAAAGTGATTAACGAATTAATGATAAAGGCCACCATCAGCGAAGAGAGAATGGAATTTTATGCGGAAAGAGGTTTTACACAAAACGAAAGTCTTGCAGACGGAAAAGCGCGGGCTTATAGATCTGCAATAGAGATCGTCGAGAAAGGCGGGATCAAATGAGAAACTGCTATTACACTTACGGCCATGGCTGCCCCGGTCTTATGGCAGCAGGAAACCGACACGTACAGAAGCGCTGCCGTATCTGTGAGTACTTTAATGGCAACCTGGGGACATTCACAACCGGGAAAAGAGATATAAGGAAGTGAAAAACGTGAGGGAAATCATAGTGGACAACTTCGCAGGCGGAGGAGGAGCCAGCACCGGAATAGAAATGGCGACCGGAAGGAGTGTTGATATTGCAATTAATCATGATCCGGAAGCTATCCGGATGCACAAAACGAATCACCCAAGCACGAAGCATTACTGCGAATCTGTCTGGGACGTCGATCCGGTCAAGGTATGCGGCGGCCGTCCGGTTGCGCTGGCCTGGTTCTCCCCGGACTGCAAGCACTTTTCAAAGGCCAAGGGCGGCAAGCCGAAGGATAAAAATATCAGAGGCCTTGCATGGGTAGCCTGCCGGTGGGCCGGACTGGTTCGGCCGCGGGTCATCATGCTGGAAAACGTGGAGGAATTTAAGACCTGGGGACCGTTGAATAGGGGACATAGACCAATAAAAGAAAAGCAAGGGGATACATACCGGAAATTTGTCTCACAGTTGCAGGACCTGGGATACGAAGTGCAGACGAGAGAGCTTGTAGCTGCAGACTACGGAGCGCCGACCATGCGCAAGAGATTTTTCTTGATTGCCAGGTGCGATGGGCGGCCTATTACATGGCCGGAGCCGACACACGCGCCGGCAGATAGCGAAGCGGTAAAGTCTGGAAGATTACAACCGTATGCCGGGGCTTATACGCAAATTGATTTTTCTCTGCCATGCCCGTCTATTTTTGATACAGCAGAAGAGATAAAGGAAAAATACGGCATCCGGGCGGTGCGGCCGCTGGCGGAAAATACTATGCGTAGGATCGCGCGGGGCCTGAAGAAGTTCGTGCTGGATAATCCGGAACCATTCATCGTAAATCAAAAAGCCTATGCGCTGATCCAATATCATTCCGAAACAGCAGCACATGAGGTGAGGGGGCAAGGGATTGGAGCCCCGATAATGACGGTGGACGGATCAAACCGATATGGGCTTGTATCTGCGTTCCTGCACAAATATTTTGACGGAGGATACACCGGGGCAGGTGATAAATTGGAGAATCCACTTCCCACAGTAACATCTTGGGATCATAACAGCATTATCACAGCGAACCTGATCCAGATGAATAATCATTGCGATGGGAAAGCCATTACAGAGCCGCTCCCAACGGTCACGGCAGGAGCCGGACATTTCGGCGAAGTTCGGACCTTCCTGATAAAGTATTACGGTCAAGGAATAGGACAATCTGTTACGGATCCTCTGGATACAATAACGCCACATGATCGATTCGGCATTGTAAAAATACAAGGAGTGGATTATCGCATCGCCGACATTGGCTTGCGGATGCTGGAGCCAAAGGAGCTTTATGGATGCCAAGGGTTTCCGGATGACTACATAATTGATCGAGACTATTCCGGGAAATCTTATCCCAGGTCAGAGCAGGTAAAACGATGTGGAAATGCGGTATGCCCGCCGATTCCGGAGGCATTGGTAAGAGCAAACCTTCCTGAGCTGTGCAGAGCAAAGAGACAACCGATCTGTCGCCCCGACAGAATGACACAGGAGCCTGGCGGGCAGCTGAAATTTGCATAAGAGAAAAGGTAGGACGGATAATGATGAAAGAAAAACAGCACGAAACAATTCGGGTGTTCTTCAAAATAAAAGATTCGGAAATCCATGGAGGAGAGGACGGATATGCAGAAGCAGAAATCTGTTTGCGAGCAAATGATTTAAAAAATTTCCGACTTCAGGAATATACAGAAGAGACGGCTGCCTTTTTTGCTGGCTTATGCAAAGTGCCAAGAGAAAACGTGGAGGTGATCGAAAAGCAGGAACATGAATCTAATGCAAAAGAATCTTAATAAGGCGAAAGGAGAATAGAAGATGGCGGCAGGAAAATGCAAAGCAGCTTATCACACAGATGAGTGGCATGGATATGGGTGCGAGATAACAGGCGGTGCGTGTATGTTTTTATTTCCTAATAGCAAGGCATGTGCTGAGCAGTATGGGGAAGGGCCGGATGCAGAAGAAAGCGAGGAGACAAACAATGAAGATTGATATTGTAACGCCATACGGAAATAACCGATTTGATCTTGCCGTAGATGAAGTTACCGCTCTTATCCAGATGGCATATAAATATTCTGAGCTGGAAATGGAAAATGAGATGGAAGAAAATGAGCCTGAGAGGCTTCAGGAAGCTGTTGCAGCTGCATGGGGCGTTGTCGATGAGAAGGAGAGGAAAAAGATTGAGGAAATAAAAGAACCGTCTGAAACGTCGGATAACGGTATCCATAGAAAACAACTTGAAAGGTGATTAATATGAAAGTCAAATGGCTTAATGAATATTGCCATGTCTGCGGCTCCCAGCTTAATACTTGGGATAAACGGCTGTCAAAAACTTTGGCATATAAGCATCCGGTCTGCGAAAAGTGCATTGCGAAAGAGTACGACATGGAAATAGACGCCCTGCGAAGCAGAATGGAAAATTTCTTCGGCATGAGACCATGCCAGGGATTGTGATGCCTATGGAATATAATTTATTAACGCAGCGCCTTCTGGCAGCAGGATATACCGCTGAGCATTATCCGGACTATGTCAGGATCCCAAGTAGTCGGTGGGGGAATGACCCATTGCAAAACCTGAGTCATGGATTTGAGTTTACACCAGATTATCTTAAATCTATGGTGTTCAAAACAGGCTGCGGGTTATATGTAAAGGGATCTGAGTTTTGTCACGGCGATATGTCATATATGGGCGTCCTTTGGAGTCCCGAAAACGACTGCCCGACAATTTGCTGCCCGCACCGAAAGCATGAGTGTGATCTGCGCAGCCCTCTTTTCGGGGACGGAAGGGCAACAGCATATCATTGTGATTGCCACGTAACAGAGGATCCGTATGATTACGCAATGAGTGTAGATAAGGCATACCAGGATTATAATGCAAAAGTAAAACAGCAATACGATGATTTCTGCCGCAAAAAAGGCGGCCATGTTTGCAGGATCCATGCGCACTATGATGATTGGGATGGTAAATGGAGTCAAAATTACAATGTATTATCTTGCGCGCACCATTGCCCGCATGTGGGGGATATGTGCGACTTAACACACACGCCGGTCAGCCGCAAAAAAGGAAATGTATTTTACGATAAAAAAATCACGCAAATCAGAAATGACGGGACCCTTTTCAACGGAGAAAAGATTGTAAAAATAATTAAGGGAGTAAGATTATTCGAGAGCGCAAAGTCACTGACAATCTGCGAAAGAGCAGCGAAGCAAAGCATCGTGGAAGAGCAGGAAAGCCATTGTCGGCGAGAAGGACAAGTGGAAATTTTAAATATCCGCGTTGAGCAGCGGGAAAGCCGTGACTTGATGCAGGATCTCCAAGATATCCGGGACGGGATCGAAGTAATACACGAATCTGACTTAAAAAAGCAAGCGAAACAGCAGAAAAGAGAACGGCGGCAGCAAAATCAGGAAAAGAAAATCAAAAAGCTGGAAAAAAAGATTATGGAAGTTGGCTTTTCTGGACTGGGTGAAAATAGTCTTGATCGGCGGCACGCAATGAAATGGCTTGGAAACGACAGAATAAAAGAACTTGAAGCAATTCGTAAGGAACGAAGGAACGATCCTGTACAAATGAGTATATTTGATTTCATAGGAGGGGATATATCATGAGTAATATTGAACGGAAAGATAATTGGATTCCCGTTGAACGTGGTTTACCGGACAATCTGGTGAATCCTATTACAAGAGACGCCTATGTATATCCGGTCACTGTAGATCTCGGTGACGTTACCGATGTGCGCTATTATTCTTTCTGGAAGGGACACTGGTATAATCAGAGCCCGCATACAATGGATCATCTGGTCATTGCATGGATGCCCAGACCGGAACCATATCAACCTGAAAAGAAAGGGGAAGAGAACAATGAAAGAAACCAGTAAAGAAAAAATTTTTGAATATTTGAAGGAACGTAAAAGAGATCAGGACATTATCGCAACGAGAGAAAGCGAAAAGATTATTAAATTTCATGAAGGTGTACGAAGAGGAATCGAAATGGCGGAAGCCGCTTTTGGAAACTTAGAGATCACGGAAGAAGATTCCGAAACATATCATAACGGTGGCCTGCATGCAATTCATGAAATAGCGAAAAAATTTAACCTCTATTGTGAGGATATATGTGAAAAAGATATAAATCTGGAAGAAAAATGTGAACGATTTGCAATACGAATTATGAAAAAGTTTGGCAGAGGCGACTGACGGCAGCAGGAGGGAGAACATGAAAAAGATCAAAAGAAACGAATATGTAACCGGCGGCAATGTACCTGTACGATACAGGATAGAAGATATCCCTCTTATGCGCCGGCAATATCATCCAGGTCAGAAGCTTATACTAAAGTTCCCACGCTTCATCGGCTACGGGAAGCGTTACATTAATGAGTATAAAGAGTACACGGTGGTCGCAACGTATCCCGCTTATGTCAGCGTACTGGATTCCTACAGCCACCGCACCAGTTTCCAGTATGTAGACCTGGAACACAGAGTAGTCAAAAGATAAACAAGGAGGACAGCAGGAGTGAAGCATATCTTAGAGCAGTACGTGGATTTACAGACGGAAATTAAATACCTTGCCGACAAGATAGATCGGGTTGAAAGACGGCTGTATGATTTATCTCATGACATGGTGTCAGATAGCGTGACGAAGGGGAAGAAAGGGAAGAAGCCTCTTGGCACTGTGAAGATTTCAGGCTTCCCGGAAGAGGAGTACAGCCGTAACCGAAACAAGCTCCTGCTCTATCGCATGAAAATGGATCTGTTTCGCGATGAACTGACGAGAAAGCTGCTCGAAGTCGAGGAATACATAGAGAGCATCGAGGACAGCCGGGTGAGAACAATCATCCGGCTCAGGTATATTGAGGGCATGACCTGGCAGCAGGTGGCTGATTACATAGGTGGAGAACACACAGAGGACAGTGTGAGAAAAGCAGCAGGAAGATTTTTTGAAAAAAAACAGGAAAAAATTTGAATTTGTCCGATATGTCCGCTTTGAATGTGCTAATATGGTATCATGCAAAACGAATGTAAAAAACCATTTTGCAGACCTCCTAAAGTATATAGCCACTCTTCATGGGTGGCAGCATCGCAGGGTGGAGCAGTCCGGAAACTCACCTGGTTCATTGCCAGGAGATCGCAAGTTCGAATCTTGCCCCTGCAACTCGCCTTTCTCCAAGGCGACAAAATATTTCTCCCTCATCACGTCCCGCCACCGCGCGGGACGTTTTTGTTAAAAAAACAATCAGAATGCCTTCGGAACGGAGGGAAGAGGATGGGTAAAAAGAACCTGACTACATTAGATCAAAGAATTGATACCGGCTCTATAACCGTGAGTTTAAGACGTGGGAAAGAATTGGCCAAACGTTTAAACAAAATGGAAGATAAGGGGAAGACAGCAATTAAGCGAACGACATCTGATATAAAAAACAGGGTTCCCGGCTGGGTATCAAAGGGAGTACGCCAATATTATGGAGTGGACCGAGATGCTATCGACGAAGCGGCGCAGAAGCCAAGCAGAGGAAAGCTGCGAATCAATGTAACCGGAGTAGCGGTAGATGGCATTTCCATAGAGTACAAAGGACGAACATTAACTCCGCTGCATTTCAAAATGAAACCGACTGAAAGACCAGCAAGAAAGAAGTATGTCGTAAAGGCAACGATCTTAAAGGGACAGCGTACTTCACTTGGAGCCGGCACATTCCTTGGAAGAGGCGGAAAGAAAAATAAAGATGGGTCAAAGTCCCAGAGCTCACCCGTTCTTCCGTGGCAGCGCGAAAGCGATGGCAAATATCCCATCAAGGTTGTGAGAACCGTCTCCGTTCCTCAGATGATCGATGGCAGAGCCCGCGGAGCTGTAGAAGAACAGATTAACAATGGAGTGGAAAAGCGGTTTAATCACCACATCCATCAGGCGATGAAGTGACAAAAGGTACTGTCGCGGTCCGGGACCGCCTGCGGAGCTGGCGAGCCCAAAACGTGGCTAGACTGGAAAAAAATTTTTCTGACAATTTCGTTTCGCATAGTGGCACAAAGGAGGTGATGCCGCAATGGAAAAATCGAAACAGAATCTGCAAAGCACGGAAGAAATCGCACAAATGTTCGAGCTTGATCCGCGGCGGATACAACAGCTTGCGAAAGAAGGGATTCTTCCCGCGGTATCACAGCGACCTTATAAGTTTGACCTGGTTCCAACCATACAGGCATACATCCGATACCTGCGCGAGCGGGCAAATAGCCGTACCGCCAAAATAGTAGGCGCGGAAACGGCTGAAGCAGACAAGCTCCGTGCAGAAGCGGATCTGAAACAGAGCAAAGCAAAGATTGCGGAAATGCAGCTGAAAGAGCTGGAAGGGAAGATGCATCGCAGCGAGGATGTAGAAGCGGTAACGGACGATCTTGTCTATACTATCCGCAGCATGATTATGGCCCTTCCCGGACGTCTGGCAATGGACATCGTGCAAGTCGAAAGTGCCAGTGAGGCGTCGGCGCTTATCCGATCAGAATGCTATAAAATACTCAACGAGCTTGCAAATTATCAATACAATGACGAGGTATACCGGCGGAGAGTAAGAGAACGCGAAGGATGGGGAGACGCGTCTGAGGACGATGACGAATAAGGCCATAAAACGGCTAAATATCGCCATAGGACAGTCGGTAAAAAAGTTCAAACCGCCGGAAGAACTGACTGTGGATGAATGGGCGGATAAGCACCGGCGTTTGTCACCGGAGACATCCGCAGAAGCTGGTCCATGGAGAACAGCCAGAACCCCATACCTGAAAGAACCGATGGAAGCCTTTACGGATCCCAAAATCCATGAAATCGCAATGGTAGCGGCTTCGCAGGTCGGTAAATCTGAGCTGGAGCTAAATATTATCGGGTATATTATTGACCAGGATCCCGGGTCAATTCTTTTTGTACAGCCGACACTGGACGACGCAAGAAAATTTTCCAGGCTGCGTATTGCGCCAATGATTCGAGACAGCAAGGTGCTGCGGGAAAAAGTTTCGGACGTAAAATCAAAAGATTCCGGAAATACAATCCTTCAGAAGTCTTTTCCGGGTGGAATGCTTACGATTACAGGCTCAAACAGTGCCTCCGCTCTGGCATCTATCCCGGCAAGATATATCATTGGCGACGAGCGGGACCGCTGGGCCATCAGCGCCGGAACCGAAGGAGATCCGTGGGAGCTGGCAAAAGCCAGGCAGACGACATTCTACAACGCGAAAGCCGTTGAAGTATCGACTCCTACGATTAAAGGATTCTCGAACATCGAAACTGCGTACTATAAAGGCACACAGGAACGCTGGTGTCATAAGTGCCCGGAGTGCGGGGAATACGGAGAAATCATATTTGACCGTATCCATTATAAGCACACGGTCAAGAAGATCAGAGGGAAAAAGACCTACACCATTGATAAACCGATCACCTGGGCCTGTCCGCATTGCGGATGCGCAGTCCCGGAAGAAATCATGAGGAAACAGCCGGCAAAATGGATCGCCGATAACCCGGATGCCTATAAAAAAGGCATCCGGTCTTTTTGGCTTAACGCGTTTTCCTCGCCATGGACTCCCTGGGAAAAAATTGTGCTTGAATTTTTACAGGCAAGAGACGATCCTCAAAAACTTAAAGTTGTGTATAACACAAAACTCGGTGAGCTTTGGGAAGATCGCGGGGATACGGTTGACGAAGATACTATGCTGGCACGCAGAGAGGATTACGGGACAAATGCCGATGGTTCTCCGGTCGAACTGCCGGAGGGTGTGCTGGTGCTGACCTGTGGCGTAGATACACAGGATAACCGATTGGAGTATGAGGTGGTAGGTCATGGATATTACGGTGAAACATGGGGGATAAAAAAAGGCATCATCATGGGAAAACCGGACTCTGACGAGGTTTGGCAGCAGCTTGATGATGTGATTGACCATGTCTACCATTTCAAGGATAGCCAAAGAGGCCTGCGGATATCCGTTACTTTCATAGATTCCGGCGGACATTATACGCAGGAAGTATATATAAGGTGCCGGGAACGAAAAAATAAGCGCGTTTTTGCAATCAAGGGAAAAAGTGGGGACGGAATCCCGTATACGCGTCCGCCCACAAAAGTAGCGGTTAAAAATAACAAGAAAATTACTTGCTGGTTATACACCCTTGGAGTTGACGCAGGTAAAGAAATCATTATGTCGAATGTTAAGGTGCAGGAACCGGGCGCAAAATACTGCCATTTCCCGCGCGGAGAATCCTACGGATACGACTCATATTACTTTAACGGCCTGCTGTCTGAAAAGCTGGAACTTACGCAGACAAGACAGGGAAAGCGGTGGGCGTGGGTAAAAATCCCGGGCCATGAACGGAATGAGGCCCTTGACTGCAGAAACTATGCAATCGCAGGATTTCGATCCCTTGACAAAGATATGGAAGCCGTAGAACGGAGGCTGAAAAATCTACCGGAGAAAACGCAGCAGAAAAAGGCAGCTCCGACACGGACACGAAGAAATAACGCCGATCAGTATTTTGACGAATGGTAGGTGAGAAAATGAGATCGAAAACGGTCATAAAGTACGAACTTGACCAAACGCGCCAGCGCCTGGAGGCTTATTTGGAACGCGAGGCGGATATGCTGAGCAAAAGCGGCGTGCAAAGCTATGGAATAGGATCGCGGAATATCCAATATTACAATACTGCTCTGAAAGACATCCAGGAGATGATCGAGAAACTACGCGCTCGAATACGAGAGCTGGAAGCGGAGCTCGAAGGACGCGCGCCGCGCAAAGCGATAGGTGTTGTGCCGCGGGATTGGTAGTTTAAGGGGGTGAGAAAAATTAAGTTTGACAAGAAACGTGGACTTTATGTCCCAGACAGCATACATATGCAGAATAAAGGATACGGAGAAGCCGGGGCCAGTTGGAGGAAGCGGGCTGTAAAAGGCTTTAACGCCCCAAGCGGATCCGCACACGAAGATATAGATTTTAACAATTTCACCCTTCGGCAGCGTTCTCGTATGCTGTACATGGCTGCCCCTGTTGCCACTTCGGCAGTCAAAACCAATCGTACAAACGTGGTAGGAGTCGGGCTCCAACTGAAAAGCCGAATTGACCGCGAAGTGTTGGGTCTCTCGCCGGAACAGGCTGAAAGCTGGCAGAAAAACACAGAGCGGGAGTTTGGACTCTGGGCAAAGAATAAGCAGGCTTGCGACGCGACCGGAATGAACAACTTCTACGGACTCCAACAGCTCGCCCTTGTGTCATGGCTTTTGTCCGGTGACTGCATTGGACTGATTAAACAGTACCCTGTCACTCGGCTGCTCCCCTACTCGATGCGCGTCCATCTGATTGAGTCAGACAGGATTGCAACGCCGGGAGGTTATGGATCCGGTGGATCTGTCACCTATACGACCGGCAGGAACCCGGAGAACGGGAACACGATCTACGACGGCGTGGAGGTTGACAGCAACGGCATGGTGGTAGCCTATCATATCCGCAGCAACTACCCGTTCGAACTCGGAGCACCTGAAACAACATGGGCGCGGGTGCTGGCTTACCAGGAGCACACCGGACTTCCGAACGTGCTGCACATAATTGATACTGAGCGCCCGGATCAGTACCGGGGCGTCAGCTATCTGGCACAGGTTATCGAGCCGTTATTGCAGATCCGCAGATACACAGAGTCCGAGCTTATGGCCGCGGTGGTAGAGTCATTTTACACTGCATTCATCAAAACAGAAGCTCCAACCGATGAAAACCCGTTTAATCAGACGGATCCGGACATGCCCGGAGAGATGAGAGGGCCAAACGATTACAGCATGGGACCAGGGCAGATCAATATCATGGCGCCCGGTGAAGATGTAGAGTTCGCGAATCCCACGCACCCAAATGGCAGCTTTGATAAATTTGTGGCCGCAATCAGCACGCAGATCGGCGCAGCTCTGGAAATACCGGCTGATCTTCTACTGAAGCAGTTTAACAGTTCATACAGCGCCAGCCGTGCGGCTCTTTTGGAGGCATGGAAAGCATTTAAGATGCGGCGGGAATGGCTGGCAGACGATTTTTGCCGTCCATGCTATGAAGTGTGGATGAGCGAGGCTGTGGCCCGCGGCCGAATTTATGCACCCGGATTTTTTGATAATCCTATGATACGATCCGCTTATCTCGGTAGCGAGTGGCTGGGGCCGTCTCAAGGGCAACTCGATCCGGTCAAAGAGATCACTGCAGAGATCCTTGCGTGCAGTGAGGGATTTTCCACTCACGAGCAAAGCACGATCCGCCTCAATGGAGGGCAATGGGATTCTAACATCGAACAGCTCCAGAGGGAAAACGAAAAGCTCGGAGGAAACGCGCCGGATCCGCACCAAAATGGGAGCGGCTCAGGAACACAGGATCCGCAAGAAGGAGAGCTGGCAGAGGAAGACAATAATCCGCACAGCCCCGAAAATACTCGCAGGAGGAGCGCTGAGGCTCTGCGGGGCCTTATTATAAGCGAGCAGATCAGACAATCCATACAAGGAGGGACAGCAAATGAAAGCACCGAATAGCTTACACATGGACCCAGCAGTAGATCCCGCAGCTACGGCGACAAAATTCTGGAATGTGGCCAGTGTCAGCGAAGACGAGGGCGAAATCATACTCTACGGCGATGTTATGAGCCAGCGGCCGATTGACTGGTGGACGGGCGAACCGGAACCCGGCCTTTACATTACGCCGGAGGGCTTCATGGAAGACTTGGCGGCCGTGAAAAATAAAGCTCACATCACCGTAAAACTCAATAGCTGCGGAGGCGATCTGTACACCGGGATCGCAATACACAACGCGCTGAAAACACTTAGCGGCAACGTGAACGTCGTTGTAGAGGGGATCGCGGCCAGCGCCGCCAGTGTGATTATGTGCGCCGGCGATACCGTGACCGTATACCCTTGTTCCCTGATTATGATCCACGGCGTCAGCGTCATGCTCTCGGACAGCCTGAACATACAGGATATGAAACAACTCATTAAGGGCATGGACGCCAGCGAAAAAGCCGTTGCTGAAATCTACGACGCGAAAACGGGACTGGGCGTTGACACCTTGCGCAATATGATGACAAAAGAAACGTGGATGACCGGGCGGGAAGCTCTTGACAAAGGTTTTGCAGACGCCTTAAAAGAAGACGAAGAAGAACCGAGTATGAGCATGAGTGCAGACCGGAAAGTCCTCTATGTCAACGGCGTAGGCCACAATGTTGAGGGCCTGCACAATATTCCGGGATCTATCCCGATTCAGAAAAGCGCCAAACCGGCAAGACGTCCGGCGGCAAATATGAGGCCGACTAACAAGGCGGCAAAAACAGAAGGAGGTAAACACCACATGACACTCGAAGAATTAAGGGCACAGGAGCCGGAACTGGTAAGCCAGATCGAGCAGGAAGCCCGAAATGCAGCACAGACTCAGACTACCGATGCCGTAACCGCAGAACGCCGGCGTCTTGCGGACATTGACTCAATCGCGGCATCCATTCCGGATCAGCAGCTTGTCCATGACGCCAAGTACGGGGATAAGCCTTGCACTGCTCAGGAGCTCTGTTTTCGCGTTATGCAGCAGAGCGCGGCGTCCGGGCAGCAGTTTCTCAAAAACTACACGGCAGACGGCGCAGCGTCCGGCGCTGCCAAAGTAGGCGCGGCTCCGAACGGCGGCACACCTGCCACCAAGGAAGAACAGGACGCGGCAGACATTCAGGCGGTAGTGGCCGCCTATAACGCAAGCAAAGGAGGTACACAGAAATGAGTAACAGACTCGACGAAACCCTCGGCACCGTCGGCTATGATAACCTGATTAACGGTTTATATCCCCCGGCGGAACCTTTTTCCGTTGTGATCCGCAAGGGATCCGCTGAGACGACCTACAAACGCGGCACCGTGCTGGCCTTATCCGGAGGAACTGCCGGAGACGGTAAATATGTAATCCTCGGCACTGCGGCAGCCTCCAACGAGACACTGACGGCCAACTGCGTACTGGCCGAGGACGTCACCGTGGGAACTGCCAACGACGAAACAGCGGTGGCATACCGTACCGGACACTTTAACAGCAACGCCCTGATTATGGACGATGAACACACTTTCAGCGCAGCAGATAAAGAAGCGCTGCGCGGTGTCGGAATCCTGATCTCTGACGCGGTAGAAATTTGAAAAGGAGGACAGACAAATGCCTTTTAACTTTTATGATACCCACACACTGTTGACTTCTGTCCAGCAGCTTCCGCCCCTGCATACGTTTCTTCTTGATCGGTATTTTCCAACAAATGAGGCAACGGACATTTTTGCCACAGATGATGTATTGGTGGAGTACCGGAAAGGACACAAAAAAGCGTCGCCTTTTGTCGCGCCACGAAAAGGCGGAATCACAATCCTGCGCGACGGATACACTATGAGACGCTTCACGCCGTCCTACATTGCGCCGAAACGCCCTCTTACTATTGACGATCTCAGAAAGAGAGGTTTTGGAGAGGCACTGTATCCTACGCTTACGCCACAGCAGCGCCAGGGAGTGATTATGCTTGGCGATCTGGACGAACTGCGCGACATGAACAGACGCCGTAAAGAAGCTATGGCTGCACAGGTCATTTTTACAAACGCCTGCCTTATGGACGAATATGTGGATGATTTCCACAATTTCCAGGAAAGAGAAGTACGTTACTATGATGGGGACAGCAATCCGGCAGTCTATACTCCTGAAGAAGACTGGACAACGACTGAGGCGTCCGGAAAGCAGATAATCAATGATGTGGCTGCTATGGTATCCATGCTTACGTCTCGCGGGCTTGCGGCTACGGATGTGCTTGTGGCTCCCGATGTGGCTGATATTATCCTCAGCAATGAATGGCTGCTGAAACTGCTTGATAACCGCAACTATCAGATTGGCGGTGTGGACCCGGAAACATTGCCGACGGGCGCAACGCGCATTTGTCGCCTCAACATAAAGGGCCATATGATGGATTTTCTCAGCTACGAAGACACCTACACGGAAGTTGATGGGACTGTAACGCCGTACATCCCTGCCGGAACGATTGCAGTAGGAGCCCCGGCTGCCGGACGGACGGTGTATGGAGCCATTACCCAGGTAGAGCAGGCAGATGGAGAGTTCCACACTTACGCGGCGATGGATGTCCCCAAATATTTAAGTGATGCGACGCACAATGTGCGCGAGCTTACGCTTAGCTCCGCTCCGCTTTGTATGCCAAACAACGAGAATCCTTTTATTACGGCAAAAGTTGTGACGGAATAAGAGAGGTGCGAAATGAAGAAAATCAGGGTAATTTGCGGCGGGTGCGGAATATCCTATGTGGATAAAAATAAAGTAAAACGCCATATGCTTAAAACGGCGGAGGACGGCGTTTTTGCGTGTGATGATAAACAGGCTGCCAGACTGGTTGATCTGGGTGTTGCGGAATACGCTGAAGAAAAAAAGCCGCCAAAGCAGCAGATCAATACGTCAGATCCGGAAGATGACGATCAGCCCCCTCAGCTTAATGCCGCGGATCCGGAATAAGGAGAAAACATGATAAAAATGATAAAGGGCGTTTATGGCCTAAAAATAAACGGAGCTATTAAGGCGATGACAAGCCGGTCAGCTCCGTTTTCTCTGCCTGCTTCCAGGGAAGCAGAGCTGGTTGCAGCCGGCGTTGCGGAGTACATAGAAGAGCCACAAACGGAGGACAAGGAGGACCCGGAGAATGAACTTCAAGGAACGAATTCAGCAGGATATTGATACGGTATTCTTGAATCTGGAAGAATTTGCCGAACTGCACCGAATTGAAGGAAAAGAAATCCCTATTGTGATCGACAACAATGAGCTTACGAAGCTCAAACAAGGTCAGATTTTAGGTCTTGTGGACGCAGATATTTTGATCTTCGGAAGGCGCGAGGATTTCCCGAAAAACATGAATCCGGGCCGGCTGCTGAATGTAGACGGGCGGGAAATGATTGTCACGAACACGGGTGTCGATATGGGCATGATTGAGGTTGCCCTGAAACAGAACCGGACGGCATAGGAGGGGACTTATGTTATTAACGGAAAGTATTGACCGGATTGTGGACTGGCTGGAAAAAGAGGTATGCCCACAGATCGAACTGAAGCTTCCAAACGATGACCTAAACGATGAGGATTATGAGGTTGAGTATATCCATCCCACGGCGTGGCCATTGTACGTGCCGGCAATAGACCGGCTGCCTCCGGGTGTACCGGCGCCGGTTCCTTCCGTGTGCGCGCAGCTCATGGAAGGAAACGATGATCTGACAATTAAACGGCGTCAGTTAAATTTCCGGCTTTGCTTGGCCTGCTGGAATCCGGGAGAACACGGAGAAGAGATATACTGGCCCAGGAAAAACAAGCTGGCCATTGGAGGGCATACCTATTATCGGAAAAACGGTGAAGAAGCGCAAACATACCATCGGAACATGAGCGGATGGAGAGATTCTTTCAATTTTGCTGACTTAATACTTCGGGAAATTGAAAACGCAGAGTATATCGCAGGACACCGTCTTGTTAAGGAAAAAGGAGTCAAGTATGGATTGTTTACTGAAGACGGGAATATCTGGGATTATTACCCGTACTGGCACAACTGGATTACCTTTACGCTTGAGTGCGGTGTTACAACTGCAACACCAAAACAATATGAAAACTTTTTATAAAAGGAGATGATTTATATGCCTTATAAGCATGGTACTTATGGCGAAATCGGCGACAGCCGGGTGACAGATGTTACACAGGGCAATGTTGTCGCTGCTTATATTGGCACCGCGCCGATCAACCTGGTACGTGGCTACGCCGAAAAAGAGCTGGTCAACATGCCCGTCAAGCTTGAAAGTATGTCTGACGCCCAGACAAAACTCGGATACGCCGCAGACTGGGAGAGCTTTTCACTTTGCGAAGCATTCGCAGAGCATTTTGATAACAGCCTGGGCAATATCGGCCCGATCTACGTGGTTAATGTCCTTGATCCGGAAACGCATCGGAACGTTGACGCAACAACGAAGGCATTGACCTTCAAGAACAATCGAACAGAGTTTGAAAGTTCCGATATTATCCTGGATACCTTCGCGATCGCAGATAAAGCAGAAGGCGTTGACTATTCGTTGACTTATAACTTTGCCAAGGGCACCGTTGTAGTCAACCTGTTAAAAGACATGGAAGAAGATAGCCTGGAATGTACTTACAACACCGTGGATACAGCGGCAGTGGAAATGACGGACATCATTGGAGAAGAAACTGAGGATGGGCAGTACACCGGCCTGCACGCAATGTCCCTGCTGTACCAGTATCATAATGCGATACTGAATATCCTTGCCGCGCCGGGATGGAGCCATATTCCGGAAATCTATAAGGCGATGACAAATACAGTCCGGAAACTCAACGGCCACTGGGATGGCTTCGTAAACGCGGATATCCCTCTTGAAGATGCCGAAGGAGAGAAGATCGATACCATTGCGAAGGCGATGGCCTGGGCAGAAGAAAATGGATACGACAGCGAATACAGCAAAATTTACTGGCCAATGGTTAAGTATGGAGATCGGGTATACCACCTTTCGACGGTAGGCAGCGCAACAATGCTGCGTACGGATCTCGCGAATGATGGCGTACCCTACGAGAGTCCATCCAATAAAGCAATTATGGCGACAGCGCAGTATTTTGGAGAGGATTCCGCTTCCCGCGGGTTTGATCAATCCAAAGCAAACAGCCTGAATGAAAAAGGTATTACGACGGCCTGCTTTTGGACTGGCCGGTGGGCACTCTGGGGGCCGCATACGGCAGCTTACAAATACAACGGGGACATGGACGCCAGAGCGATTTTTGACGCGACCCTGCGGATGCTGGTGTATATTACCAACAGTTTTCAAATTGATCATGGCACGGAGATTGACGCGCCTATGACGCCACAGGATCGGGATACAATTTTGAACGCCGAGAAGCAGAAACTGGATACACTTTGCGGTATCGGGGCATTGATTGGTACACCAACAGTAGAGTTTATTGAAACCAAAAACCCTGTAAATAACATGATGAACGGAGAATTTGTCTGGGATATTTGCGCCACGACAACACCGCCGTTTAAGAGCGGGACGGCTCATGTATGCTATACCGATGATGGGTTTGGTGCCTTTTTTGAGGGCGTAGAATAGGAGGCAGGAAATGTCAAAGTGGTTAGATTTAAAGGGCCCAGTGGTGGCCGATACAGTATATTCCGACAATACCCTGGTTGCAAGGGATGTATCGTTTACCCTTCCTGGGCTTGAGTTTATGACGGCAGACGTACAGGCGATGGGCAACATGAGCCTGCCGCTTATCGGCCTGCTTGAAAATATGGAGCTGTCAATCACCAAAATCGGCATCGATAAGGGGCTGCGGCGGATGGCCAGGCTGAAAAACCAGACGCTGGAATTCCGTTGGGTCCAGAATGTCGTGGAATCGGACGGGGAGCAGAAGCCGGAGGGCTGCAAAGCTTTCGTCCGGGTCATCCCCCTGACGCTTCCGGAGCTGGGCGTGGAAGTTGGTTCCGCAACAGAAGTGGAACTGACCCATACCGTAACCCGCCTGCAGATCTACACGGGCGGAGACGAATATCTGTGCGTTGACCGGTTAAGCCGTATCTTAAGGGTCAACGGAACCGATTACATGAACAAAATCAATAACCTGTTATAAGAGCCTGCTGGATTATCCGGCAGGCTCTCTTGAAAGGAGCAAACATGCAAGGAACTATAAAACTGAAAAACCCGATCAAGGTCAACGGGGCTTACGTCTCGGAAATGGACTATGACACAAACGAAATCACAGGAGAGCTTTTTGCGATGGCCGAGTCCAAGAAAAAGGCCGCGGGAAGCTATCGGGACATATCCGTTACCGTTGAACTTGATTTTTCCCTTCATCTGTATATGGGTTTTGCGGCGATTATCGCGAAAAATCCTAAGATTTCCTTTGACGATTTGGCCCAGGTCAAAGGCCGGGATGTTATCGATGTCATGGCAATCGGAAGAAATTTTATCTTACGGTCGGAGGATGGGCAACCGGACGACGACTCCGAAAAGCTTATCGAGACTACGCAAGGATCTACCATACCAGCATTACCGATCTCGGAGGCAGAAGAATAACCGATTTCATAATCGACTATGCGGAAGCCGCCGAAGATCTGGCGGAGGAACGTAAGCGCGCGGAAAAGAACAAGCCATCTTTCAGGCCGAAACATAGGAGGAGGTGAGGCACATGGCTGGGAAAACGTTAGAGACAACCATTGAGATAGCCGGTGTCCTCAGTCCATCACTGCAGAAATCCATCCAGGCAGCCATTGACCGCCTGGATGAAATGAGTAAAGAGACGCTTGACACCGCCGGAGCCGCGGAAAAGCTGGCAATGGAGATCAGCACCCAGGAGGATGTGCTGAAAAAGCTCCAGCAAGGATATGAGGATTTTGTGGTCGCAGGAGACGAAAGCTCCGAGTCGGCAAAACAGCTTGCGGAGCATATCCAGGACGTTTCGGCTGAGCTGGATGGAAATAAAGATGTCCTGAAGGCGGCCCAGGAGGCGGCTGACAAGCTCACCGAGAGCCAGAAGGACGCCGGGGACGCCTACGAGCGCCTGGAAAGCCAGATCGCGGGCCAGGAGGAGCAGCTTGCCAGCCTGCGCCGCGCCTACGCGAACGTCGCCCTGGAACAGGGGGAAAGCTCCGACGAAGCCAGGAAGCTGGCAAGCCAGATTACACAGCTATCCGGAGACCTGACGACAAGCAGGCAGCGGCTGAACGCGGCGGACCAGGCGGCGGAGCAGCTTGGCGCGTCCCTGGAAGACGCCGGACAGATGGCCGCGGATTCCAGCGACGGCTACACGGTCATGAAGGACGTGCTGGCCGACTTAATTTCCAACGGGATCGATAAAGCAAAGGAAGGCCTTGAGACGCTTATGCTTGAGGGCGACTCCTCTTTGTCGATGCTGGAAGCTAGGACGGGAGCGTCTTCGGCCGAAATGGAAAAGTACAAAGACGTCATGTACGACGTCTATAACTCCAATTACGGGGAGAGCTTAAGCGATGTGTCCGACGCCATGTCAACGGTTATCCAGATGACAGATGACCTGGACGAGGCATCGCTGGCGCAGGTGACAAAAAACGCGATTGTGCTGGATGATGTGTTCGGCTATGACGTGACGGAGAGCTTACGGACGGTCAACAGCATGATGGATCAATTCGGGATCTCAGCAGACGAGGCATATAACCTGATTGTGCAGGGCGCTCAAAATGGTCTGGACCAGAACGGTGACCTTCTGGACACCTTAAACGAGTATTCCGTGCATTTTTCGCAACTTGGCATGAGCGCCGACGACATGATGAATGTGCTTGCAAACGGCGCAGAAAACGGAACCTTTTCCATCGACAAACTGGGCGATACAGTTAAAGAATTTGGCATCCGTGTTATTGACGATTCCGATTCGACTGCAAAGGCATTCAGCGACCTTGGCCTTGATGTTGAAGAAATGGAAGATATGTTCACCGCAGGCGGCGAGAGTGCATCAGAAGCATTCCAGGAGACGCTGAAACGTTTGGGAGAGGTAGACAACAAAGTCTGGAAAAACCAGATCGGCGTGGCCCTTTTCGGTACCATGTGGGAAGATCTTGGAGCGGAGACGGTGCTTGCCATGGGAAACGCCGAAGGGGCGATTGACAGCACGGTGGACGCCATGGGACAGCTAGACAGTGCTGCCTATGATAACCTGGAAAGCTCCCTGTCCCAGCTTGGCCGGACCGTCAGCGCTGAGATACTCCAGCCAATCGCCGAGAAGCTTACGCCGATCCTAAAAGATGGCGTGGACTTTATTAATGAGAATATCGGGCCTGCTGTTGACTATCTGATTGAGCGCCTGCCGACTCTGGGCGCGGTGATCGGGGCAATCGGCGCGGCTATCGCCGGACTTAAGATTGCATCCTTCGTTAAGCGGATCGGCAAATTAGTCGGACTCCTGAAAGGCAAGAAGCTTGGCGGGATTTTTGATTCCCTCGGCATTGGCGGAGGCACATCGACCGGAGACGGCCTATTCGGAGGCTTTAAAAAGTTAGCGGAAACAAGCACAAAAACGGTGCTCAAAGGCATGGCCAATATGACCATTATTCTGGGCGGACTTGGCGCGCTTACGGCAGCGGCCGCGCTGGTGGCGCCTACGATAACCTCCATGTGTGACAGCGGAGAATTTGCCCGTCTGATGGCTGCTATTGGTATTGTCGGCCTGGTTGGCGCCGGTATGGCAAGCCTGGCCGGAAAGATCGGAGACATCCCCGTGGCGACGGCTACCAAAGGGCTTGCCAATATGGCCATTGTCCTTGGAGGTCTTGGCGTCCTCACGACGGCGATCGCGCTGATCGCGCCCACCGTAACATCTTTGTGCGATTCCGGGACGTTTGCCAAGCTGCTGACGACAATCAGCATCACCGGGGCAGTGGGGTCCGCTTTAGCAGGATTGTCCGGCGTGATCGGCAAGATCCCGATTTCCGCCGTGCTGACAGGTCTTGGAGACATCGCACTGGCACTTGGCGGCGTGACCGCCATTGTGACGGCATTCGCGGCCCTGAACCAAATCGATGGATTCCAGACGTTTATCGCAAGCGGAGGAGACCTGCTTTCCGAAATCTTCCGGATCATCGGCGAGGTTTCCGGCTCCGTCATAGGAGGCCTGGGCGAGGGCATAACCAATTCCCTCCCGGAGATCGGCGCGAACCTTTCGGATTTTGCCGCATCAATACAGCCGATGTTTGAGACGATTTCCGGCGTGGACGTAAGCGGCGTGGCAGATTTTGCCGGGGCTCTGGCGGCGCTTGTCGCGGTGATCGCCGGTGAGAAAATCGTAAGCATCATTACAGGCGGCATTGATTACACACAGCTGGGGACAGACCTCAATTCTATGGCCACAGAGCTCAGCGGCTTTTTCACAACAGTTATGGCGTTCCCGGAAGGCGGTTTTGAACGAGCAAATGCGTTATTTGATTGCTTGGCTGAGATTAAGTCCCTGCCGAAGGAAGGCGGCGTTATAGGCTGGTTTGAGGGTGAGGTGGACTACGCAAAAATGTCCACGGGCCTTAACCAGCTGGCAGGCGCCGCGGGGTTCTTTACGACAATCCAGAGCATCCCGGAAGACGCGTTTACGAAAGCAAGCGCCTTGTTCGAATGTCTGGCCGGGATTAAGTCCCTGCCGCAAGACGGCGGCGTTGTGGGATGGTTTACGGGAGAGGTAGACTTCTCTAAGATTGCATCCGGTATTCAGTCTCTTGCCGGCGAAGGTATGATTTCCGCGTTGACGGCAATTTCAAACATTCCGGAAAGCGGATTTTCTTCTCTGACAGCGCTTTTTGAAGCGCTTGCGGGCATCAAAACCATGCCGAAGGAGGGCGGGATCGCCGGATGGTTTGCCGGTGACAGTTCTACCGGGCTGACCAACATATCCAGCCAGCTCCCGGAAGTCGGAACGAATATCGCGGCATTTTTCGACAGCCTTGGAGGCCGGACGGACTTCAGTCCGATTTCCAGCCTGTTTAATACGCTGAGCAATATTGAGATCAATACCGATGTCGCAGAAAAGGGATTTTGGAGCGGTGTCAGTCAGCTGGGTTCCATGGGGACAGAGCTGGCCAATTTCGCGAACAACGCAAGCACCTTTTTTACAATGATTAATGGGCTGAATCTTGAGAATTTATCCGGATTTTGGGACGCGCTTGGCGGCGCCGGCGGGCTTCCGGAATCGCTTGCGGCATTAAATACATCCGTAGGCACGGAACTTTCTGGAATCGAGGAGACCGTGACGGCCAGCATGGAAAACATCAACGCGGACGTATTGGCAGCCATGACCCTGGCGGCCAGCGTGGTCACGCTGATGTTGGCAAGTATTTCCACACAGTTTACGACTTCGGGAGCGTCCATCAAAAGCAGCGTGCAGAGCACGACGCAGACCGTACAGACATCCTTCCAGACGGCGATGGCAAATGCTCAGAGCGTTGTCTCTTCCGGACTTGCAGCGATCAGCAGCATGTTCGCAAACGTGCAGCTGCAGCTGCCGCATATCGACCTGCCGCATTTCAACGTGGCCGGGACACTGTCCCTTAACCCGCCCCAAGTGCCTGAGATCTCCGTATCCTGGTACAAGGAGGGCGGTATTTTAACAGAGCCGACGCTGTTCGGCCTGGCCGGCGGCGAAGCCGGAGACGAAGCGGTCGTGCCGCTGGAGGTGCTGTGGAATAAGCTCAGTACTATGATCCAGGAGGTTTTCAACAGCGCCAGCACAACTGGAGAAGCGCCAGGATTGACCGCCACGGCCGGGAAATTGCTTGCGATTGAGGATTTCTCCCTGGGGAGCCTGGCGAACGATGCGAG
Source organism: Candidatus Limivivens intestinipullorum (assembly GCA_018711185.1). Lineage (GTDB taxonomy): Bacteria > Bacillota > Clostridia > Lachnospirales > Lachnospiraceae > Limivivens > Limivivens intestinipullorum. The sequence goes on from DVIQ01000073.1 coordinate 103,130, forward strand.
ACCGGTAGTTTATTACGATTTTTCCGGATTCTCATGGAGCCCGCAAATACAGATGGACGGTTCTGCGGACGAAAATGCCTTTATGGCGCAGCTTAAAGCTCATGAAGCAGAGTTTTTCGATTGGTTGGAAGAGTTTGTTCAAATGCGGGAGGAGGCGTCTTATGCGTAGGGTAACGGGTTACTTAGAGTACATCACGCAGGAGGGAGATACCTTTGATGCTCTGGCTCTGCAGATGTATGACGAGGAGACACTGGCACATTACATCATCGAGTTTAATCCGGACTATGCGGATACGCTGATCTTCGAGGCAAATGTCCACCTGCGGCTGCCGCTTATCGAGGACGCTGAGACGCCAGAAACCCTGCCGCCGTGGAGAAGATCGGAGGCGACCGGATGAATCTGTACTATAATGGCGTAGACATATACAAAGATGTGTCAGTTAATTACTGTGTGCATGAAATGTTTGCAGAAAAACAGGCGGATACTCTCGTAATCCGGTTTAACGATGTGAAAGGCATCTGGAGCAAGTGGCAGCCGCAGGCCGGAGATACGATACGCTTTAAGGAGGGCGCAGGGGATACCGGAAAGATGTTTTTGTACTCTATGAAACCAGAAAATGGTTTATTTACTATCCGGGCTATGTCCTTGCCCAGAACGGCAAAAACGAAAAAATCCAAGAGCTGGGAGGGAGTAAGATTCCTCCAGCTTGCAAGTGAATTTGCGGGCAATCATGGGCTGGGTTTTAAAAATTATGGATGCGCCGATCAGGTGTATCCATACATCCAGCAAAATAATGAGAGTGATTTTGCTTTTTTTTCGCACCTTTGTATGCTGGAAGGCTGCCAAATGCTGGTATTTGACGGTTCACTGTTAGTATACGATGAGCGTTATCTGGAAAGACAGGCGCCTGCCGGAAGTCTGTCTGTAGATGAGAACGGTGTGTTTTCTTATGTGGATAACAGGGATAGGATGTACGGCTCCTGTGAGATAGCAAGCGGGAGCTTTTCTGGCAGATATACCGCAGATTCAAGATCGGCTGTTTTGCGGCCACAAGTTCCGCTGCATGTCACCAGTGACGCCGAGGCCGCCCGGTTCGCCAGGGGGCTGCTCCGCAACGCAAACAAGTATGGACGGACAGGGCAGTTTTCAAAATCGCTTGTAACCGGTTATGCGGCGGCAAGTCTAATTAAACTTACGACCAAAAAAGCAAGCATGTGGGATGGCACAGTATTCGTTTATAAGGTCCGGCATGATTACGGAGGGAATAAAACGACGATATATTTTCGTGACATATTGGAGGGATATTAATGGGCATCATATGCAAAGGAACAATCGCTGGAATCGAGGGAAATACCGCAAGAGTACTTCCTTCCGACGCGGAAGCGAAACCAACCGCAAAGATTATGATCCCATGGCACCTTCGGGGCGATACGGGAAAACTGGAAAAAGGGACTCTTGTGGTATACGCGGAGTTTGACGATGCGACAGGTTTGCTTCTTGGTCGGGCGGATGGAGAGTGGGGTGAGTATATTCCACGCCTGCGGACTGATTCTACATCTGCGTCAGGTATCAGCCTCTCGGCGCATACACATGACATTGTATCAGGGAGCAGCTCTACGGGCAGGCCAAAAGGAGAATAAAAATGACAGTAATGGCAAAATGGGGAACCAAAACATGGGCTGTATCCCCAAAGAAGGTGCTTGCCCTGGAAGGGCTGACTTTCGCTTATACACAGGCAGCCGACAATAATTCCAGCACAGAAGAAAAGAAAACGACGAATGAACGCGGTATGGATCTGTTCTCGCTCAGTTTTTCGACAGTGCTGCACAGCGGCGCGGGCGTAGATGTCAGAGATGAGATTGAGAGTTGGAAAAAATTAGTCACCCAGGTAGATTACCTGTATCTTGGCGGGAAAAAGCTGGGGCCAAAGCTTCAGCTGCGGAAAGTATCAGTAAGCAATGTAAAAATAGACGACCTCGGCCGCATGCGTTTGGCGACACTGTCTTTTGAGTTTAAGGAATATGACCCGGATACCACCAGCGTGAAAGTAAGCACATCTGCATTAAGCGTCAAGGCCAGTGCAGAGTCAAAATCGCAGAAAAAACCGGACAATGTGCAGATCGAACAGCTGCAGGAAAAGCCAATCACGATCGGAACTTATGTGCAGGTTGTCGGAGATCGGGACATTGCCGGAGAGACAATCACAGAGAAGGAAAAAGAGCGGAGCTATTCGGTAAGCAAAATCAACGAAAGCCAAAACAAGGCACTGCTCAGCGGAATCGACAAATGGGTGTACCTAAACGATGTCACGATGATATGAAAGGGGCCGGCTATGCGATCAAAAGGGAATGGAGAACCTAAAATATGCGCTGTGAATCTTCTCCGGATTACACGCGGAGAAATCGCATATGACAGGTTAAGGGGAATGGACGGGACATTGATTGACCTGCCTGACGCAGCAGACGCGGCGGCAGCCGACATTGAATGGGTGCTTGAAACTTACGAACCGCGGCTGAATGTCAACGATGTTAATACATCAGCTTTTGATTGGGGTGATTATGTCCTAAACGTGGATCTTGCAAGCAAGAAAGGGGATGATGCTGTTTGAGCGAACTCCAATTTATTGAAACCAGTGCGCAAAACATACATACAGACATAATAAGCAGCCTGGAAAACGGAGTTTCGGAACCTTTATACCCGGGTGATGAGCGCCGCATTTTTGGAGATGCTTTAGCCGCAGTAATTGTATCCGTGTACAACAGTGTAAATGATGCATGCCGGCAAAAAATGCTCCGTTATGCGCGGGGAGACGTCCTGGACGCTTTAGGCGAAAACAGAGACACTGCGCGCCTTGATCCGACCTTTGCGACAACGACTCTGCGCTTTGGAATATTCGAAACGATGGATTCCAATATCATCATACCTGCAGGACTTAGGGTAACGAGCGATTTTACTCATTATTTCCTGACAGACAATACCGTCGTATTATATGCCGGCAGCCTATACGTCGAGGTGGGCGCAACTGCTGAAAAAGGCGGCACAGAATACAATGATATTGGAGTGGGAGAAATTGCCCAGATCGTGGACATATCCGATGCTCCGCTTATTGATTATGTAACAAATACCGAAGCAACAACAGGAGGCGGTGACCGAGAGGGAGATGAAGCCTACCGGGAAAGGATTCGGGAAGCGGAAAATCGTTTAAGTACGGCAGGCCCAACGAAAGCTTATAAATATTGGGCGATGAGCGCGAATCCCCGCATTTCGGACGCGGTTGTTGAATCGGAAACAGAGACCGTTTCCCGTATTCTGCCAGTATATGACCAACACGCCTTCCAGGGAGGAGCAAACCTTATTTTGAGTACTCTCAAGGTCTATTTAGCGGACGGGGAGATTGCGGCCGAGGGCGTAGACTATACAGCAGCATATGATGATGAACTCCTGACGCTTAGCCTGTCGGGCGCGCTCACAGACGTAGAGAGCGTTCGAATTGAGATCACGCGAAACATGTATGGACGAGTCAAGATCGTACCTATATGCGCCGGAGGAGAGCTCCCCGACGAAGATATATTAAAGGATGTGCTGGAGACATGTTCCGCAGATAATGTACGCCCTCTTACAGACATGGTTCAAGTCGAAGCTCCGGACACATGCGTATACGACATCGAACTGGAATATTACACTACAAGGGAGCGCGAATCAGAAGTAATCGAAAATGTTGAAGGTGTTGGAGGGGCAATCAGCCAGTATATTTATTGGCAGGGCTCTTCCCTGAACCAAGATATAAACCCGGATTATTTACGCAAACTTATCCTATGTCCCCATTGGGCAGAAGGACTAACAGGCGCAACACGGGTAAACATCATAAAACCAGAATATACAGAATTATCGAGTACGACTGTAGCGAAGTTTTCCGGAAACTTGAAGGTCTCTCATAGAGTCAAAGATTAGGAGGCGCATATGGCGGGAATGAAGATTTCGGATCTTGATTTTATACGGCTGCTTCCGGCGTTTATGCGCGATGATGAGGCTGCAATCGCGTTAAGCAAGGCAGTAAATGAGCTTATAGGGATCCCCAGCCGCAGAATCCCTACAATCCGCACATGGGACGAAATAGATAATCTCACCGAAGCGGAATGCGATGAAATGGCCTGGGAATTGGATGTGGATTGGTATGACCAGTCTTACAGTCTGCAAGTGAAACGGAACCTTATTAAGAACGCGCTTAATGTGAAACGAATCGCTGGGACAAAAGAGGCAGTCTTAAACGTACTGAAGGGCATACTTGGAAAAGCGCAGGTTGAGGAATGGTTTCAGTACAACGGCACCCCGTATCACTTCAAAGTAAGGACGGATGCGGTACTGGATGAGGATATGGCAACTTATTTCTGGGAGATCATAAAAAAAATAAAGAACGTAAGAAGCCATATCGAAGTCCTTGAAATCGAACGGCATACGGAACACACAATATTTTCGGGCTGCGGATTGTTTGCGGTTTACCATCCTGCCGCGATCATAGATGGGTACGAAACACAAGCCGAGACTCTCCAAGACATCAACACAGGAGTGGCGGGGATAACAAGACACCGCCCCGCCGCAATTTTACAATCATAACGGAAAGGGGGTAGAGAACATGCCGCAGCCATTTAGCAGCGCAGTTATGACAGACCAAGGAGCTGCACTATTGACAAGAGTGCAGTCCGGAGTGTGCAAAATGGAATTTACGCGAATGGCCGTTGGAGATGGGATCTATGCGGACGACGAAAAAACCATCCAAGCATTGCAGCAGCGGTCTGGCCTAAAATCATTACGCAATGCGTATGCGCTGTCAAGTATAGAGATCCACAACACTCACAGTGTAAAGATTACCGCTCTGATTTCCAATCAGGATCAAGCATCGAAAGAGTCATTGATCGAAGAAGGATATTATATAAACGAGATCGGACTTTTTGCCCGTGAGACAGGCAATGCCGATACTGAGATCCTCTACAGTATTGCCGTTACTACCGGGCAAAACGGGGACTTCATGCCGCCATACAATGGATTTAATCCGGTACAAATTATCCAGGATTATTATGCTACGGTAAACAATGCAGCGGAGGTTACGATCCAGGTCGATAATGGAGCGGTGGCGCTGGCAGAGGACCTGCTTGCACTGCAGCAAAAACTAAGCCTGCTGGAAGCACAGTTAAGCAAAATGAGCAGAGGCAAGGTAAGGATAGGACCGGCAGACACTCAGCTGGAACTGGAAGATACCCTGTTTATCGTAGAAGGGATGCTTCCGGAAAACTTTGAGGCGGCATCTTACAGCAACATGGTCTTTAGCGCGGCAGCCCCGGAGGACGCACAGTATTGGGCGGAGACGCCGGAATCTTCCGGGGCAACAGCAGATGGTACGGAGGTACCCGTAATAACCAATGGCAAATTGGCAGTATCAAAGGAGGCAGATGCTCCTGACGATACTGCCTTTTTAGCAAAAATAAATTAAAGAAAGAGAGGACCAAAAAGAAATGGCAAAAGAAAGAGTATTCACGTATCGGAATACCGGTACAGAAAGCAGCCCGGTATGGGAAAAATGGTTCCAGAAAACAGTGGCTGACGCTGTCTTGATGAGCGACTCGGACAGTGAGGAGAAAACGATTGTGGATTACGTCGATGAGAAGATCGCTGATCTGATCGGCGGGGCACCTGGTACTTACGACACCCTCAAGGAGATTGCGGACTACATCGCGGATCATGAGGATGTGGCGGATGCCCTTAATACCGCAATCACAAATAAAGCGGATAAGAACCACGACCATTCCGACGCAACGCAGTCAGCGGACGGTTTTATGAGTGCGATGGATAAAAAGAAACTGGATGGCATAGAGGCTAACGCGACGGAAAACGACACTCTGTATAAAAACCAGACTCCGTCTACGGTAACGGTTGGCGGCGTGCCAAAGGGATATGTACCGCCCAGCAGCGGAGTAGAAGCGATTGAGATGATCAACAAGATGCTCCATGCGTATGTAGCGCCGTCCGCCACTGCCACCGCATCCCCGACAAACGGCGGCGTTTTCGAAATCGGAACATCCAAGCAGGTGACAGCCGTCACAGTAAATATCACGCTGGGAAGCGCCGCGATCAGCAAAATTGAAGTTATGGACGGAGATAATGTCCTGGGTACCCTGTCCAGTGGCATTCAGGCGGGGGCCAACACCGTAACTCTTGATAGCGCTCTGACAGTAACGACGAATAAGCAGCTCAAGGTTAAGATTACGGATGCCGAGAATAAGTCCATTACTGTGAATACCGGAGCGTTTACCTTTGTCAGCCCGTATTACTATGGACCGGTTGCTGCAGGAGCCGCGGTAAATGAAGCTCTGATTAAAGCGGCAACCAAGATGGTGCAGGCAAAGGGCAACAAGTCCGTAAACTACACCTGTAACAACCAGCGGATGCTGTACGCATACCCGAAGTCCTATGGCGCTCTTACAAAGATCCTGGACGCAAACAGCTTTGATGTGACCGGTACCTTTGCACAGTCCGAAGTCTCTGTTGATGGAGTGGACTATTATGCGTATGTCAATGACGCATCTACTGTGTCAAACTTTAAGATGACGTTTAACCACTAAGAAAGCGAGGTAAAAGAATATGAGTTTTGCGGATAAGAAAGGTATTGCGGTTGCCAGCGGCTTTAAACTGCAGGCGCAGGCGCTGCTGGATCCAAGAGGACAGGTGGATACGCTTGCTGAACGGGATGAGCTGGTCACTTTGAATGCCGCCACCGAAGGCTTGCATGTGTATGTTAAAGAAAATCATACACAGTACATCTACAACGGCACGGGCTGGGACGAAGTACCGAAAGGGAATATGTCCAGTCTGAACAATTATGTCCAGAAAGAAGAAGGTAAAGGCCTGTCCTCAAACGATTATACGGATGGGGACAAGGCAAAAGTTGACGCCTTAGATACAAACTTAGCCGGAAAAGTGCCTACAAGTCGGAAGGTTAATGGCAAGGCGCTCTCAGCGGACATTACGCTGAGCGCGTCCGACGTAAGCGCGATCCCGGCAAGCCAGAAGGGCGCCGCAAGCGGTGTCGCAGAACTGGACAGCACCGGTAAAGTGCCGTCCACGCAGCTGCCGTCTTATGTGGATGACGTCCTGGAATTTGACAGCCAGTCCGCTTTTCCGGAGACCGGCGAGGCTGGAAAGATCTATGTAGCCAAGGATACCAACAAAACCTATCGCTGGGGCGGTACGTCTTATGTTGAGATTTCCGCCAGCCTGGCGCTGGGTGAGACGGCGTCTACGGCATACCGCGGTGATCGCGGCAAAATCGCGTATGACCACAGCCAGGCAGCCCATGCGCCGGCCAATGCTGAAGCGAACGTGCAGAGCGACTGGGACGAAAACAGCGCATCCAGCGACGCGTACATCAAAAACAAGCCCACCAGTATGCCGGCTAACGGAGGTAATGCGGATACCGTCGGTGGACACACGGTTGAGGCAGATGTACCTGCGAACGCAAAGTTTACGGATACCGTGTATACGCATCCCTCAACTCACGCCGCGTCCATGATCACCCAGGACGCAACGCATCGGTTTGTGAGTGATGCAGAAAAAACAGCCTGGAACGCGAAGACGAACGTTTATTTTGATTCGGAGCTTCCGGCATCTGCCCCGGCGGGCTCCGTTTGCTTCCTGATTTCTTGATATGTATTGCCCGGAGAATTTCTCCGGGCAATTTTGTGGAAAGGAGAGATAAAAAATGGTGACAAAGCAGATCAGGCAGAAGCAGGCAGACGGGACAGAGATTACCCTGGATATTGGAGCCAAGGCGGAAAATGTGGAAACAGATTCAGAGCACCAGTTTGTTACGGCGGCAGAAAAAGCAGCCCTTACTTCGGGATCAGAAGCGGCACAATCCGCTTCTGATAAGATCGGCACTACCGGAGACACGGGCGGAAGCACATCAGCGGGGACGGTGATGGCAAAACTGAATAAGCTGATTTCAGACCTTGCCACCCATATGAGCCGATGGAGCAGCACCAGAGCCGGGTACATTGATACGATCAATGCCAATGCAAAAAACAGCGCCGACCGGATTGGTACGGCCGGAGACAGCGGCGGAAGCATATCAGCGGGGACTGTGATGGGCAAGCTCAACAAACTCCTTTCTGACTTGGCTTCCCATGTTTCCTCTTGGAGCAACACCAGAGCCAGCTATATTGATACGATTAAAACCAACACGGATAAGATCGGCGCTGCCGGGGATACTGGCGGAAGCGCCACGGCGGGTTCAATCTTTGGGAAACTGAATAAACTGATTTCAGATCTCACTACCCATATGGGCCGGTGGACCAGCGCCAGGGCTGGTTATATCGATGATATACGCAATAACACTGCTGTTAATAATACCGCGTCTGCAACAGGGACGCTTAGCCAGAAATTGAGCTATATCGCCAGCCTTTGGACAACCAAGGGAATGGTAAAGAGTGTACAGTCCGGTATATTCAACATATTAGAGGACGACATAATAAGCGGGACTGCAAGCTATTATGCTATTGACATTGAAATCAGTGCAATCAATCCCCAAAAAAGCATTGTCCTAATAAATGGAGCACTAGGCACCACCTTTGCTGCTCCTAGTATCTTAGAGTCATTAACGTCCACAACGCTCCGTATTGGATCGAACTCTTGCAATAGAGCTGACTCATTAATACGTGGTAGCTGGCAGGTAATTGAGTTTTATTAAAAAGGGGGAAAGAAAAAATGCAAAGATACGCACAGATAAATATAGTTACAGGGTTTGTAGTGAGCGACAGCCGCTTGAGCGGTCAGGTAGACAAGTCCAATATGATCCCCATTGCAGATGACTTTGACCTGAAGAATAAGAAGTATATCAATGGGGAGTGGGTGCCTTACACTCCCGAAGAATCGGAAGAAGAGGTTTCTGAGCAGGAACTTATCAATGCGGAGATCCTGCTGAACCAGGCAGAAATACTGAGTAACCAGAATGCGGCTGATGAAGTGCTTGCCGAAATCCTGCTAAATCAGGTGGCTGCTCTTTAACTCAAAATCAAACCAAAGGAGGAAAAATATGTATAAGATTGTTAAGAGATATTTTGACAAAGGGATTTATGACAAAAACGACGTGGCTGTATTTGTGACTGCCGGCAAGATCACAGAGGACGAGTACATGGAAATCACTGGCGAGGCCTATGTGGAATAATGGGCGGGACAGTGGAAAGTTTTTTGAAACTGGCTGGCAATGTAACAGTTGAGTGGGTTGTTATCGCCATAGCCGCGATTGTTTTCCTGATAAAAGTATATCAAGCGGTTAAAACATATTTTTCTGACAAGGCCATATCCGAGAAAGAAAAGGACAGCCGCATCCAGCAAGTGATCGATCAGGCCGAAAGATATCCGGAATGGCATCAGCAGAGTATTGATATACAGAGGCAATTTACGGAAGCGATCAATGACCTGCGGGCCGGCCAGGAAAAACAGAACGCTCGACTTGAGAAAATGGAAAAAGAGGGCCAGCAGCGCGAACTCAATAAAATCCGGGACCGTATACTGCAATCGTATCGATATTATACATCGGCTGAGAAAAATCCCATGAAATCCTGGTCCGCAATGGAAGCGGACGCATTTTGGAGGATATTTGGCGATTATGAGGACCTGGGCGGTGATGGATATGTCCACTCGGACGTGCAGCCAGCCATGACCAGCCTGGCGGTTGTGCAGATGGACGATACGGAACGGCTCTGCGAATTGATGCATAGCAGAAAGTAGAAGAGGAGGGATTTTCGATGTTCAAAAATTGTGTACTGAAAGTATCTGTTAATACGAAAAAATGGCTGAAAGCTGCCGGAGTCCGGGCGGTCAAAACTATGGCGCAGACTTTTATTGCCTCGGTCGGCTCCGCGGCAGTCCTGGGAGCCGTGGACTGGCCCATGGTGGCATCGGCCACCGTACTGTCCGGCGTGATCTCTGTAGCCACAAGTGTGGCCGGCATCCCGGAAGTTCCGGCGGAGACGGCGGACAGCGAGTAATCCAAGAGAGGAGATATTTTATGAGCAGCGCAATCGACAAAGTAATCGGCATCGCGCAGACAGAAGTGGGCTATCTGGAAAAGGCCAGCAACAGCCAGCTTGACAGCAAGACGGCAAATGCTGGCTCCGGGAATTACACAAAGTATTGGAGAGATGTAAAACCCGAATGGCAGGGACAGGCTTGGTGCGCGGCGTTTGTGAGCTGGTGCTTCATGCGAGCGTTTGGCCTGGACATGGCTAAAAAGCTGCTGAAGCACTGGCCCTACACCTATTGCCCGACACTGGGAAACCTGTTTACCAGGTACGCCAATCCCAAGCGGGGAGACATTGTGATTTTTTACCGTGGCGGCACTTTTGCGCACACCGGTATTGTGACCAAAGTGGACGGAGACCTGTTTTATACGGTGGAGGGAAATGCCTCCGGGGCATCCGGCATCACACCAAACGGCGGCGGGGTGGTCGCCAAGTCTTATTACAACAGCCAGCTTCCGGGGACAAAGTTCTGCCGGCCGGATTACAGCATCGTGCCGGCTGATGAAACGCTCCAGGATACAGACGTGTATACGGTGCAGAACGGTGATACCCTCTCAGGCATTGCCAAAAAGTACGGGTACACAGTTGATGAGCTGGCTGCCTATAACGGCATAAGCAATCCCAGTCTGATCGTAGTAGGCCAGGAGATCCGGCTGCCGAAGGCATCGGAGTTTAAGGCCGGGAAGAAATACCGCCTCCTGGTGGACAACTACATCCGCACGGAACCCTCCGGAGGCTACCGGAAATACAAGGACCTGACGGCTTCCGCAAAGAAGAAGGTCGTTAAGCTTTCCGATGGCAAAGTGAAGCTGAAGAAAGGCAATGTCGTGGAAGCCCTGGAAGTGTATAAGAAGCCGGACGGAGATAGATGGATCAGGATAAAGAACGGCTGGCTCTGCGCCGTACATGACGGACAGGAGCGGCTGAAAAAGGCATGATATGAAAACAAATAAGACTCGCCGGAACCCCTTCGGCGAGTCTTTTCGTCTCTATCCACCTTTCTTTTTATGATCTATCTGTGGTCTATAATCATAATATCACTACACTATGCGGAAATCTATATTTTTTCGTCGCAAGTTTCGACATTATTTTTTGATGTATTGTGATATCATTTCTTCAAATTCTTTATTTTTTTCGTCGCATTCATATTCAAGCAAAAAGCCGGGTTGGCATTCCAAAATTGTACAAATTTTGTCCAGCACATCCTGGGTAACTAATTTGTTAGTTCTCAGCTGTTGCAGTTGTGCTTCGGTAAAGATTTTATGTTTTCTCGCAATATATGTTGTTAATCCCTTGTCAGCCATCATTTCGATTATATTCCTTTTATATTTTATCACAATTTCACCTCCTCCTAATAACCCAATCTAAATATATCATTTTATACTCTTAAAAACAATGTACATAGTGCACAAAATTTATTATGATATACTCTATTATTTTATGTATAAAATCAATAGACATACTCTACTAAATAGAGTACAATATAACCATCAAGGGCAAGGAGGTCACGAAAATGAAAAAATACGATTTAGCGAAAATAATGAAAAGGGCTTGGTCTTTAGTAAAGACAGCTGGATTTACAATTTCAGATGGCCTCCGTGCCGCATGGAAGGAGGCGAAAGAAGTGGCAGAAAAAATCAAAAATGTAGTGATCGAACATTTCGAAAGCTATAACAAAAGGCGTTACGGTACACCCTGGGTGTGCGTAATGACCGAAACTGGAAAGTACGACTTTTCAAAAAACGTCGGAACTTATACCGGAATCGAAGGAGACGATGGCGATCTTGTAGTATTCGAGCCCGTAATTGGCCAGGTATATGGCTGGGGACAAAAGGATTATCGTGGAAACAACACGATAAAGAAATTTGTGAAATGGACGGGAAGTAAGTTCGAAAATTGCGACAAACTCGGAAACAATAAGTAAGCGGCTGTGATATACTTTGGACGGTCACACAGCCGCGCCCCAGAAATGAGGCAGTTATATTATAGCATAGCTGCCTCAGTGTCCGCAAGGAGACAGCTATGAATACAAACAATAAAAATAAGGAAAATATTACGTTCGGTGAATTATTTGACGAGTGGTATAATTATCACTGTATAGAAATAGCAAAATCCACAGCTTATGGATATTTGCAGCAGAAGAAGCGTATAGAACGTTTTGTGGAAGATAGTACCTTTATACAATATATAAATACTGAAACAATTCAAGCTCTGGTTAGGTACCTTTTAACAGAAGTGTCAAGTACAACCGTAAATAGGTATTGTCAAACACTGAAGCTCTGCTTTGACTTCGCAATAAAAATGGGCTATATCAGCGAGAATCCAGTGTATTCCTGTGCCATACCCAAAAGACGGAGGGTAGAAATCTACCCATTTACGCCGGAAGAAATTAATCGGCTTCTGGGGCAACCGGGCCCGGATTGGGTCAAGGACGGAATTGTAATAGCATTCCGAACAGGTATGCGTCTGGGTGAAATTTTCGCGCTCAAATGGACTGATATAAATTTTGACGAACAATTTATATCAGTCCAACGCACTCAAAGCCGAGCGGGCACAAAAGTGGAAATCAAAACGACAAAAAGTATTTCCGGCGTAAGGCGAATAGACATTGACACTAAACTAGCATTGCATCTGATTGAGATGCAAGAACGGCAATCGCCCGCCTCACAATATGTTTTTTCGTCTCCGTGTGATCCTGAGAAGTATCGAATACCATGGAATATTTCGGTACAGCTCAGAGAACTGTGCCAAAAGGCGGGAATTCCGGAAAGGAATTTCCACACACTCAGACATACGCACGCCTCAATATTGTTTGCTCACGGTAAGCATCCCAAAATGGTACAGGAGCGCCTTGGTCATGCAGACGTAAGGACGACTATTGTGACTTATACCCACATAACCCCTACGGTCCAAAAGGAGGCGGTCGAAGTATTCGAGAATTTGTAAAATTATTAAAAATATCTTTTTATCTGTTACAGTAATATGGCCCGCCATACTGACTCATAATGATCTGCGCGATTTTGGGGTTCGGCGTTTTGATGTTCACCGGATACTGCAGACGCTTTTCATAATTCCACATATCAGTTGCATCCTCCTTCCCAGGGCCAGGGCTGACTGATCCATTCCCAATTCTCTTCCTCACACAGGACGGCCGTGTCTATGGTGAGAGGCCCGAAACGCTTTGCGTATTCCTTCAGGGCCAGGTTTCGGTTTTCCGACTGCTCGCGGAAGTACTTCATGGCTTCCCGGTCACAGGGATGAGTGTCCAGATAAAGCAGAATGTCATCTACAGCAAAGCTTACCTGATCAAGATAATCCAAAAGCTGCGCTTTATTCATAGCGTCCGGCGGGCAGGTCCGGTCCGGCTGCGCGGCGCCGCTTTGTCCGGCGGAGACATTTTGCCGGGATAACATAGAATTTTGTCCTGACGTATACGGGCGGGCAATGTTTTGACGGGGCATCCTGCGTTCGGCGGAAACGCTGTTTTGCGAAGCCCGGTTACAGCCGCAGGAAGCATTCTGTCTGCTCTGTGTGCATTCGCAGGAAGCACTGCGCTGGTTCTGGGCGCGTTCCCCGGAAGCATTCTGCCTGTGCTGGGCGCATCCGCAGGAAGGATTCGGGTTCTGCCGGTTCATACAGCTGCTGTTGCTTTGCCGCATCGCTGCGCATCCTGTCTGACGGTTGGGAAAGCCGCACTGGGCCGGCCGGCGGTTCTGCATGGAACCGTTATTGAAACCATTCATCTGCAGGCCCCTCCTTTCCCGCAAAACGGCAGGCAGAGTTCCGGAAAGATGGTCCCGGCCTGAAGGCCCTGGCACAGGGAGAAGGTTTCTCCAAACTGCTGCATAGGCACATAAGCGATGGCCAGAGGCAGATCCTTGGCCAGAATAGGACTTGCGCTGTCCTTACAGGGACAGCCGTCTGAATAATTCATAAAGACTCCTTTCTGAAAGATACAGATCATATTCAGGGCTTTGACAGAAGTCCCGCGTGCCGGGACTTCCGCTGTTCAGGAACCGTCAGGTTATCCGAACTGCCACAGTATTAGTTTATGAAAACAGGGAAGATTGGTGATTCGGTATTCCTATTTCGGCGGAAGTGTGGTATGATCAAAGGAAACGAAAAAAGGAGGCGTTTGTTTATGACACAAGGGAGGCAAAAGAGCAGCCAGAGAAAAAAGACCCGGAACAGCTTCCGCTATTATGACTATAATCTGCTTGCCAGCCTGATTCTTTTGACCTGTTTTGGCCTTGTGATGCTGTACAGCACAAGCTCCTATGAAGCCAGCATAACCTTTGAAGGGGATGATATGTATTATTTCCGGAGACAGGCTATCATCAGCGCGGTCTGTCTCGTGATGGTGCTTGTGGGCTCTCAGATTGATTACCATATCTTTGTGAAATTTTCTCCATGGGTTTACGCGATTGCGAATATTCTGCTGGTACTGACAAAATTCGTCGGAAGGACCATCTACGGCGCGAGACGGTGGATCTACATCGGCCCGCTGTCTTTCCAGCCGGCGGAGGCCGGGAAAATCGCGATCATTTTGTTTTTACCCTATGTGATCGTAAAGCTTGGGAGGAATCTGAAAACGCTGAAGGGAACTGCCCTGGTTCTGTTTCTGGGGGCGGTTACCTCTGTGTTCACGTACGTATTTACGGAGAATCTGAGTACGGCGCTGATTATAGCCGGGATTACAGTGATCCTGCTTTTTGTGGCACATCCCTCCACAAAACCGTCTTATCTGGCTCTTGGAGCGGTGCTCCTGGGTGTTTTGGTTGTGGCGGTGCGCTATTTTGCCGCCGGGCTTACATCCAGCGACAATTTCCGCCTGAACCGTATCATGGTGTGGCTGGACCCGGAAAAATATTCGGACCTGGGAGGATATCAGATCCTTCAGGCCCTCTATGCTATCGGCTCCGGCGGCTTTTTCGGAAAGGGACTGGGAAACAGCACCCAGAAGCTCGGGGCAGTTCCGGAGGCGCAAAACGACATGATCTTCGCCATTGTCTGTGAAGAACTGGGACTGTTCGGCGCGGCGATTCTGACGCTGATGTTCGTATTTCTGCTGTACCGGCTGCTCTTTATCGCCCAGAACGCGCCGGATCGGCTGGGTTCCCTGATCGTTACAGGTGTGTTTGCCCATATCGCGCTGCAGGTGGTGCTGAATATCATGGTAGTTCTGAATATCATTCCCACCACGGGCATTACCCTGCCATTTGTAAGCTACGGAGGTACTTCGGTCCTGTTTCTTATGGGAGAGATGACCCTGGCCCTCAGCGTCTCCAGACAGATACGCATTCAGGAAGAGGAAACCCTCCCTGCCGCTTCCTGAACAGAAGAAAATGAAGTAACGGTTCAGCAAAGCTGAACGTTACTATTCACGGCCCTACGGTCCGTGAACAGCAACATCGCGGATTCATTGAAAATTCGCTTCGCGAATGGAATCCGCTCACGCCTGAATCATTTTCTTACGCCGCAAACAGCAAGTGTTTGCGGCTGCTGTGAATAGTAACGCTGAACTGTTATAAAATGAAAAAATATGCTTGACAAAGCGTGTATACGGCTATATACTTTGAACATCAAAATATTTGATTCCAAAATAAAAAGAAAGAGATAAAAGGAGATTCAATCATGTTAGAAAAAATGAAAGAGATTATCGCGGAGCAGTTAAATTGCGAGGCTGACACCATTACAGAGGAGACTTCCTTTAAGGACGATCTGGGAGCGGATTCCCTGGATCTGTTCGAGCTGGTTATGGCTCTGGAAGATGAGTATTCAGTGGAGATTCCGTCTGAGGATCTGGAAAGCCTGACCACAGTAGGGGCGGTTATGGACTATCTCAAGAATAAAGGCGTAGAGGCATAACTCGCAGATATGAGTCTAGAGGAACAGGAGGCACCTATGGAAACAAGAGTTACCAGACTTCTGGGAATTGAAAAACCGATCATTCAGGGAGGCATGGCCTGGGTTGCCGAGTACAACCTGGCTTCCGCCGTTTCCGCGGCAGGAGGACTTGGCCTGATCGGCGCCGCCAGCGCGCCGGCGGATGTGGTAAGGGATTATATACATAAGGTAAAAGAGCGGACGGACAAGCCCTTCGGAGTCAATGTTATGCTGCTTAGTCCCTATGCGGACGAAGTGGCGAAGGTGGTTGCGGAAGAGGGCGTTAAGGTGGTTACCACCGGCGCCGGGAATCCGGAGAAGTATATGGACATGTGGAAAGCCGCGGGAGTGAAGGTAATCCCGGTAGTCGCAAGCGTAGCTTTGGCCCGCAGGATGGAAAAATACGGTGCGGATGCCGTTGTGGCAGAGGGTATGGAGTCCGGCGGCCACATCGGTTCACAGACCACGATGACGCTGGTTCCCCAGGTAGTGGATGCCGTGAGCATTCCCGTGATCGCGGCCGGAGGTATCGGCGACGGAAGGGGCTTCGCGGCGGCTATGATGCTGGGAGCGGAGGCCGTTCAGATCGGTACCCGTTTTGTGGTGGCTAAAGAGTCCATCGCAAGCCAGAATTACAAAGACCGGGTTATCAAGGCCAAGGATATCGATTCCGAGGTGACTGGTATGAGCCACGGCCATCCGATTCGCTGTCTGCGCAACCAGATGACCAGAGAGTATCTGAAGCTGGAAAAAGAAGGGGCTCCCTTCGAAGAGCTGGAAAAGCTGACCCTTGGCTCTCTGCGCAAGGCAGTTATGGACGGGGACGTGGTACATGGAACCGTAATGGCCGGACAGATTGCTGGTTTGATTTCCAAAGAGCAGACCTGTCAGGAGATCATCGACGAGATCCTTGACGAGGCGGAGAAGCTTCTGAAGAGGTAAGATATGAAAAAAATCGCATTTGTGTTCCCCGGGCAAGGTGCCCAGTATGTGGGAATGGGCAAGGATTTTTACGAACAGATACCCGTGTGCAGATCCGTGTTTGATCTGGCGGGAAAGACGACAGGGCTGGATCTTCCGGCCCTCTGTTTTGAAGAAAACGAAAAAATAAACATTACAGAGTATACCCAGATTGCCATGCTGACGGTGTCCGCGGCAATCCTGGAGGCTGTAAAGGAGCAGGGAATTGTCTCTTCCGTAAATGCCGGATTAAGTCTTGGGGAATACGGCGCCCTGATCGCCTCCGGCGTCATGGCCATGGAGGACGCGTTCCGGGTGGTTCGAAAAAGGGGTATTCTGATGCAGGAGGCTGTGCCGGAGGGCGGCGCTATGTCCGCGGTGCTTGGACTGGATGGAGAGAAGATCGCCCGGATCTGTCAGGATACGCCCGGAACGGTTTCTGTGGCAAACTATAACTGCCCCGGACAGATTGTCATTACCGGCGAGGCTGCCGCTGTGGCCGCGGCCGGCGAGGCTATGAAGGAAGCCGGCGCGAAGAGGGTTGTGCCACTGAAGGTAAGCGGGCCTTTCCACAGCGCCATGCTGGCGGATGCCGGAAAGAAGCTGGGTGAATACCTGGAAGACGTAAGCCTTGGCGAAATTCGGATTCCGTATCTGACGAATGTGACCGGAGACTATGTGACGAATGTTTCCGAGGTCAAGGGGCTTCTGGCGAGGCAGGTGGCTTCCTCTGTACTCTGGCAGCAGAGCGTGGAGCGGATGATCGCCGATGGCGTGGAGCTCTTTGTGGAGCTTGGCCCTGGAAAGACGCTTACGGGCTTTCTGCGGAAGATCAACCGCGGCGCGCAGGGAATCAATGTGGAGACGGTGGCGGACCTTGAAAAGGCCATAGCCGTATGCCGCTGAAACGCTTCACCCCGAGTCTATGCCGCCGGATGAGCGGCAGACTTTCATTAGTAAGGAAGGAAAAAGTATGCTGGAAAATAAAGTGGCTCTTGTGACGGGAGCGAGCCGCGGAATCGGCCGGGAGATCGCGAAGACTCTGGCCATGAACGGCGCTTTCGTGATTGTAAACTACAATGGCTCAAAAGAGCGGGCCGATGAGACGGTTGAGGAAATCCGAGCAAACGGCGGTTCGGCTGCGGCCTTTCAGTGCAACGTGTCGGATTTTGCCCAGACGGAAGCCATGGTGAAGGAGCTGGTGGCAGCTTATAAGCATATCGACATTCTTGTGAACAACGCCGGGATCACCAGAGACGGTTTGATTATGAAAATGTCAGAGGAGGACTTTGACAAGGTCATTGAGACGAATCTGAAAGGAACCTTCAACACCATCCGTCATCTGACCAGGCAGATGCTCAAGCAGAAAAGCGGCCGAATCATTAATATTTCTTCTGTTTCCGGCGTCCTTGGAAACGCGGGACAGGCGAACTACGCGGCTTCAAAGGCAGGAGTGATCGGCCTTACAAAGACCATGGCCAGGGAACTGGCAAGCCGCGGGATCACGGTAAACGCGGTGGCTCCGGGATTCATTGACACAGATATGACGAGCGTGCTCTCAGAAAGCGTAAAAGAAGCCGCTGTGGCCCAGATTCCGCTGGGACATTTCGGAAGCCCCAAAGATGTGGCGGAGACCGTCGCATTTCTGGCGTCTGACAAAGCGGGTTATATCACCGGCCAGGTCATCCACGTGGACGGCGGCATGGCGATCTGATGGAGGAGAAAAACATGAGACGAGTAGTAGTGACGGGAATGGGCGCGATTACGCCCATTGGGCTTGACGTAGAGAGCTTTTGGAAAAGCGTAAAAGAAAAAAAGACCGGATTCGGCCCTATTACAAAGTTTGACACCACGGATTACAAGGTAAAGCTGGCGGCAGAGGTGAAGGGATTCCAGGGAAAAGATTACATGGACCCGAAATCCGCCAGAAGGATGGAGCTCTTCAGCCAGTACGCGGTGGCCGCCGCCAGGGAAGCCCTTGCGCAGTCCGGCCTGAACATGGAAGAAGAGGATCCCTACAGAGTAGGGGTGTCCATTGGTTCCGGAATCGGAAGCCTCCAGGTGACGGAAAAAGAACATGAGAAAATCCTCACAAAGGGACCGTCCAGAGTCAATCCTCTGATGGTTCCCCTGATGATTTCGAACATGGCGGCGGGCAATGTCTCCATTATGTTCGGCTTAAAGGGAAAAAGCATCAATGTGGTGACGGCCTGCGCCACGGGAACCAATTCCATCGGGGAAGCCATGCGCAGCATCCAGTACGGGGAGGCGGACGTGATGGCTGCCGGAGGAACCGAGGCCAGCATCTGCCCTCTGGGCGTGGCGGGTTTTACCGCTTTGACCGCTCTTTCCACAAGCGAGGATCCTGCCAGATGTTCCATTCCTTTTGACAAGGACCGCAGCGGTTTTGTCATGGGCGAAGGCGCGGCAGTGGTTATCCTGGAAGAGCTTGAGCACGCAAAAAGACGGGGCGCTACGATTCTTGCGGAGGTAGCCGGATACGGCACCAGCAGCGACGCCTACCATATCACATCGCCTGCCGAGGACGGCGAGGGTGCCGCAAAAGCCATGGAAAACGCCATTGCGGACGCGGGTATTGCCCTTGAGGATGTCAAGTACATCAATGCCCACGGAACAAGCACCCATCACAATGATCTGTTCGAGACCAGAGCCATTAAGAAGCTGTTCGGCGAACACGCATACCAGATGTATATTAATTCCACCAAGTCCATGGTGGGGCATATGCTGGGCGCGGCCGGAGCCATTGAGTTTCTTACCTGTGTAAAAGAGCTCCAGGAAGGGTATATTCATCCCACTGTGGGGCTGCGGGAGAGCGAGGAAGAGCTTGACCTGAATTATGTAAAGGGAGAGGGCGTGGAACTGCCGCTTGAATACGCTCTGAGCAATTCTCTGGGCTTTGGCGGCCACAATGCCAGCATTCTTGTGAAGAGATACCGGGAGGACGCGTAATGGAACTGGATCACATTTTGAAAATTATTGATAAGGTTTCCGAGTCCGGCGTGACGAGCTTTTATTACGAAGAGGGAAATCTGAAGCTTTCCGTTAAGAAAAAGGAAAAGCAGGTGGTCGCGGCGGCCCCTGTCCAGATGGCGGCGCTGCCGGCTGAGACGGTGTCTGTGCCTTTGGCGGCCCCGGCGGCTCCGAGCCAGGAAGCGGCGCTTCCTGCGGGAAACATGGTGGAGTCTCCTCTGGTGGGAACCTTCTACAGCGCTCCGAATCCGGATTCCGCGGCTTTTGTAAAGGTTGGGGATTCTGTGAAAAAGGGGCAGGTTCTCGGAATTATCGAGGCCATGAAGCTGATGAACGAGGTGGAGAGCGAGTACGACGGCGTGGTGAAAGCCATTCTGGTGGAAAATGAGCAGATGGTGGAATACGGCCAGCCGTTGTTCATCATCGGATAGGAGGCAGTTATGTCCGTTTTAACGACAAAGGAAATTATGGAGATCATCCCGCACCGGCAGCCGATGCTTCTGATCGATACCATCGAGGAGCTGGAGGAAGGCAAACGCGCGGTTGGAAAGAAATGCGTAAGCTATAACGAGCCGTATTTCGGCGGCCATTTTCCCCAGGAGCCGGTGATGCCGGGAGTTCTGATCGTGGAAGCCCTGGCCCAGGTGGGAGCGGTGGTTATGCTGAAGTGCCCGGAATTTCAAGGAAAGACCGCGTATTTTGGCGGCATTGACAAGTGCAAATTCCGCCGGAAAGTGGTTCCGGGAGATGTGCTGATGCTGGAAGTGGAAATGATTAAGAAAAAAGGGCCGATGGGCGTGGGAAAGGCCACAGCCACGGTAGACGGTAAGGTGGCCGTTTCCGCGGAGCTGACCTTTGCCATCGGCTGAGAGGGCGGATTGGAATGTTTCAGAAAATACTGATTGCCAACAGAGGAGAGATCGCGGTGCGGATCATACGCGCCTGCCGGGAGCTGGGAATTAAAACCGTGGCGGTGTATTCCCAGGCGGACAGCGAGGCTTTGCACACCCAGCTTGCGGACGAGGCGGTCTGCATCGGCCCGGCGCCAAGCGCCAAGTCGTACCTGAATATGGAGCAGATTATCAGCGCGACCATCGCCACAAAGGCTGAGGCCATTCATCCGGGGTTTGGTTTTCTGTCGGAAAACAGCCGGTTCGCGGAGATGTGCCGTCAGTGCAACATCACCTTTATCGGCCCTTCTCCGGAGGTTATGCGCAGAATGGGAAATAAATCCGAGGCCAGAGCTACCATGATGCGTGCCGGCGTCCCGGTGGTGCCGGGCACAAAGGAAGCTGTCTATGACGTGGAGCGGGGACGCGCCCTGGCGGAGGAAATAGGCTATCCGGTTATGATCAAGGCTTCCTCCGGCGGCGGCGGAAAAGGCATGCGCGTTTCCGAGGGCCCGGAGGATTTTGAGGAGAACTTCAAAACCGCCCAGTTGGAGTCGGTGAAGGGCTTCGGAGACGACGCCATGTACATCGAGAAATTCATCGCGGGGCCAAAGCATGTGGAGTTTCAGATTCTGGCGGATAAATTCGGCAATGTGATTCAGCTTGGGGAGCGCGACTGCTCCATTCAGCGCAATCATCAGAAGGTGATTGAGGAATCTCCCTGCTCTGTTTTGACGCCGGAACTTCGAAAGGCCATGGGAGAGACGGCTGTCCGGGCCGCAAAGGCAGTGGGCTATGAGAACGCTGGCACCATCGAGTTCCTTCTGGACCGGGACAAAAATTTTTATTTTATGGAAATGAATACCCGGATCCAGGTGGAGCATCCGGTGACAGAGATGGTGTCCGGTGTGGATCTGGTAAAACAGCAGATCTATATCGCCGCGGGACTTCCCCTTTCCATTACCCAGGATCAGGTGGAGCTTCGGGGGCATGCTATCGAGTGCCGGATCAACGCGGAGGATCCTTATAAGAAGTTTCGTCCTTGCCCGGGGACGCTTAAGGAGGTTCATTTTCCCGGCGGATTCGGCGTCCGCATCGATTCCGCTGCCTATACGGATTATGAGATTCCGCCCTATTACGATTCCATGATCGCCAAAGTAATTGTCCACGATGACACCAGGGACGGAGCGATCCGGAAAATGAGGAGCACCCTGGGAGAGCTGATCCTGGACGGGGTGGTGACGAATCTGGATTTCCAGTATGAAATCTTGAACAACGAAGAGTTTCAGAAGGGAAATTTTACGACAGATTTTATTTCCCAGCAGTTCCCGGACATGTAAGGAACTGACGGCTGCAATATTGGAGGGCACAGCCGCGGCGGCTGACAGGCTGCCGCGGGCGCGCAGGATTTAAAAAAGGAGTACGGACATGGCAAAATTGCGGGATATGTTTAAAAAGACCTCCTATCTTACCATCAGCCGGACGGCAGATCCGGAAGAGAGGAAAGAGGAGACCGAAAAAGTGCCGGAAAACAGCGCTCCGGGGGAAGAGGAGACGCAGAAGGAGAACAAAACGCCGGAGCCGTCTGTTCCGGCAGGCCTTTGGGTAAAATGCCCCAAGTGCGGCGAAATGCTCTATAAGCAGGATGTGGTGGAGCATTTTTACTCCTGTCCCAAGTGCGGCGGCTGCTTTCGGATTAAGACGAAAACCAGAATCCGCATGGTGGTGGATAAGAATAGCTTTGAGGAGTGGGAGACGGACATCGAAGACAAAAACTCCCTGGATTTTCCGGGATATGAGAAAAAGCTGGCGGCGGTTCGGGAGAAGACGCATCTTCACGAGGCGGTGACGGTGGGAAAAGCCACCATCGGCGGTGTGGAGACGGTAATCGGCGTGTGCGATGCCCGGTTTATGATGAGCAGCATGGGTTATGTGGTAGGTGAGCGGATCACCAGAGCAGTGGAACGGGCCACCAAGCTGCGGCTTCCCGTTGTACTGTTCTGCTGCTCCGGCGGAGCCAGAATGCAGGAGGGCATTGTCTCTCTGATGCAGATGGCGAAAACCAGCGCAGCCATCAAGCGTCATTCCGACGCGGGTCTCTTTTATTTGACGGTCCTGACGGATCCCACCACCGGAGGCGTGACGGCAAGCTTTGCTATGCTGGGAGACATTATCCTGGCGGAGCCGGGCGCCCTTATCGGTTTCGCCGGTCCCAGAGTGATTGCCCAGACCATTGGGGAAAAGCTGCCGGAAGGCTTCCAGCGGGCGGAGTTCCTGGTGGAAAAAGGAATTATCGACGGAATCGTGGAGCGGAAGGACCTGCGCAGAACTCTGGGAGAGCTTCTGCTCTTTCACCAGGAAAAGCAGGATTACCGTTCCTGGGAGGAAAAGGAATTTCCGCAGTCTTCTCAGCCGGATACTCCCTCCAGGAATCCGCGCCGTCTTTTCGGAAAGCGTCTCCTGAGACGGGAGACATCGGCCTGGGAGCATGTGGAGCTTTCCAGACGCTCCGACAGGGCCATCAGCCTGGACTATATCCACGGCATTTTCGAAGGATTCATGGAGCTTCACGGGGATCGTGCCTTTCGGGATGACGGAGCTGTGGTGGGCGGCATTGCCTGGCTGGACGGCTCCCCTGTGACGGTAATCGGCCAGCAGAAGGGGAAAAATACAAAGGAAAATATTTCCAGGAATTTTGCCATGGCCTCTCCGGAGGGCTACCGAAAGGCCCTGCGTCTGATGAAAGAGGCCGAGAAGTTCGGCCGGCCCATCATTAACTTTGTGGACACACCGGGAGCCGCCTGCGGCATCGGCGCGGAGGAGCGTGGCCAGGGCGAAGCCATTGCCCGGAATCTTTACGAGATGTCGGCTTTGCAGGTGCCGGTGCTTTCCATTATAATCGGCGAGGGCGCAAGCGGCGGAGCTCTGGGACTGGCGGTAGCCAATGAGGTGTGGATGATGGAAAACGCCACGTATTCGATCCTCTCGCCGGAAGGCTTTGCTTCCATTCTCTGGAAGGACGGCAAGCGCGCGAAGGAAGCCTCTGAGGTTATGAAAATCACGGCGAAGGATCTGAAAAAACTGGCGATCATCGAACAGGTGATTCCTGAGGAGGAACCCATTACCCCGGAAAAAATGCCGGAGACCGCGGCTTATATCAAAGAGCTGATCCGCAGCTTTTTAAAGCGGATGAGCCATTACAGTCCGGAAGAGCTGGCGGAGAACCGCTATGACCGCTTCCGCAGAATGTAGGAGGCACAATGGAACGTAAACCATTAAATATCGGCGGCCTGCGCGTGGCAGTACCGGTTATCCAAGGGGGCATGGGCGTGGGCGTCAGCCTTTCCCGGCTGGCGGGGGCGGTTGCTTCCTGCGGCGGTGTCGGCGTAATTTCCACCGCGCAGATCGGTTATCGGAGACCGGATTTTGAAAAGAACCCTCTGGAAGCGAACTTAAAAGCAGTCGCGGAGGAGATCAAAAAGGCCCGGACCCTGGCGAATGGCGGCGTTCTGGGGGTAAATATCATGGTTGCCACGAAGCACTACGCGGAATATGTAAAGGCGGCCGTGGAGGCGGGGATCGACCTGATTATCTCCGGAGCGGGCCTTCCGGTGGATCTGCCGGGCATTGTTGGAAGCGCCGGGACAAAGCTTGCCCCCATCGTTTCCACCGTGAAATCGGCCAGTGTGATTTTAAGACTCTGGAAGCGAAAATACCGCCGTATGCCGGATCTTGTGGTTATTGAGGGGCCTCGCGCCGGCGGGCATCTGGGGTTTTCCATGGAACAGCTCTCTGTTTTTACTCCGGAACGTTATGAGGAGGAAATTTTGGGCATTCTGCGGCTTGTGAAGACAGAGGCCGACGCAGCCGGTAAGGAGATTCCGGTGGTGGTGGCCGGAGGGATCTACGACTGCCGCGACATGGATCATGCCCTTTTGCTGGGCGCGGACGGCGTCCAGATGGGAACCAGGTTTGTTACCACCTACGAGTGTGACGCTTCCATGGCCTACAAGCAGACGTATCTTGATGCCAGAGAGGCGGATATTGAGATTGTAAAAAGCCCGGTGGGACTGCCCGGCAGGGCCATACATAACCGCTTTCTGGAGACGGTGAAGGACAATCACGGCGTTACGGGCCGGTGTTACCAGTGTCTGGAGCATTGTGACCGGGCCTCCATTCCCTATTGCATTTCCAAGGCGCTGATCAACGCGGTGGAGGGGCGCACCGAGGAAGGCCTTCTTTTCTGCGGAAGCAATGCCTGGAGAGCCAGCCGTCTGGAACATGTGGCGGATATTTTCAGGGAGTTACAGTTCGGCTCTGCTGAATCATAACTCGAAAATCCAGTTGCAATCGCCTTCGGCGATGGAGAACAATAGTTGCGCTGTACAAAAAACACTTTTCGGTATATAATGTTTGGCAGACCGAAAGGTGTTTTTTGCTGCCTGCGGGAATTTAGAGAAGGAGACGAAAAAATGAGTAGAGTCAGAACGCGTTTTGCCCCAAGCCCAACGGGGAGAATGCATGTGGGAAATTTAAGAACAGCGCTGTACGCGTATTTGATCGCGAAGCATGCGGGAGGGGACTTCCTGCTTCGCATCGAGGACACGGATCAGGAGCGGTTCGTGGAGGAAGCGCTGGACATTATCTACCACACCCTTGAGGAGACCGGCCTGGTACATGACGAGGGACCGGACAAGGACGGCGGCGTGGGCCCCTATGTACAGAGCGAGCGCCAGGCGCAGGGCATTTACATGAAGTACGCAAAGGAGCTTGTGGAAAAAGGCGAGGCGTATTACTGCTTCTGCGACAAGGAGCGGCTGGAGTCACTGAAGCAGGAAGTGGCCGGAAAAGAGATTGTGGTCTATGACAAGCACTGTCTGCACCTGTCAAAGGAAGAGGTGGAGGCGAACCTGGCTGCCGGAAAGCCTTTTGTGATCCGTCAGAATATGCCCACCGAAGGAACCACCCGCTTCGAGGACGAGATCTATGGCGTCATCGAAGTGCCCAACGCGGAGCTGGACGATATGATCCTGATTAAATCCGACGGCTTCCCCACCTACAATTTCGCCAATGTGGTGGACGACCATCTGATGGGAATTACCCATGTGGTGCGCGGAAACGAATACCTCTCCTCGGCGCCCAAGTACAACCGTCTGTACGAGGCCTTTGGCTGGGAGATTCCGGTGTATGTACACTGCCCGCTGATCACGGATGAGAATCACAAAAAGCTCAGCAAGCGCTGCGGCCACTCCTCCTACGAGGATCTGATTGAGCAGGGCTTTGTGACGGAAGCGGTGGTAAATTATGTGGCCCTCCTTGGCTGGTGCCCCCAGGACAACCGGGAAATTTTCTCCCTGCCGGAGCTGGTGGAGGCCTTTGACTACCATCATATCAGCAAGTCCCCGGCAGTCTTTGACATCGGAAAGCTGCGCTGGATGAACGGAGAGTACATAAAGGCCATGGACTTCGACCGTTTTTACGAGAGGGCGCTGCCGTACATCCGGGAGACCATCCACAGGGATCTGGATCTTCGAAAGATCGCGGAGATGGTAAAGACCAGGATCGAAGTGTTCCCGGATATCCCGGCTCTCATCGATTTCTTTGAGGAGGTGCCGGAGTATGATCTCTCTCTGTACACCCATAAGAAAATGAAGTCCACTCTGGAAACTTCTCTGGAGACCCTGTCTGAGGTGCTGCCAAGACTTGAGGCCCAGGAGGACTACAGCAACGACGCGCTCTATCAGCTCCTTACGGCTTATGTGGAGGAGAAGGGATGGAAAAACGGACGCGTTATGTGGCCGGTGCGCATCGCCCTTTCCGGCCGGCAGATGACGCCTGCCGGCGCCACAGAGATCCTTGAAGTTCTCGGAAAAGAGGAATCTTTAAAGAGAATCCGCGCGGCTGTCTCCAGAATCCAGGAGAGCATTTAAGTATGGAGCGCAGCTTGAAGCGCGTACCGGGGGATCCGCTGGAGAAGCTGACCGCGGCCCAGCGGGAGGCTGTGACCCATGTGGACGGACCCTGCCTGTGTCTGGCAGGGCCCGGTTCCGGAAAGACTACGGTGATAACCGGACGGACCCGCTACCTGATCGAGCAGTGCCAGGCCAATCCTCTGGGCATTCTGGTGATTACTTTCACCAGGGCGGCCGCCAGGGAGATGGAAAAGCGTTTTGCCCAGGCCATGGGCGGGCGTCATGTGCCGGTGACGTTCGGTACCTTCCACTCGGTCTTTTTCTGGATCCTGAAGCAGGCTTACCGCTACACGGCGGCGAATATCCTCAAGGAGGATCAGAAATACCAGATTCTCAGAGAGATCATCGACGGACAGAAGCTGGAGATCGACGATGAATCGGAGTTTCTCTCCGGCATTGCCTCCGAGATCAGCATGATCAAAAACGACCGGATCGCTCTGGAACACTATTATTCCAAGAACTGCCCGGAAGAGGCATTCCGCAGCATCTATAAAAGTTATCAGGAGCGGATCGCGGGAGCCGGCCTTCTGGATTTTGACGATATGCTTGTGTACTGCTACGAGCTTCTTACAGGCCGGCCGGACATTCTCGCGGGCTGGCAAAAGCGGTTCCGCTATATTCTCATCGATGAATTCCAGGATATTAACCAGCTTCAATATGATATTATCCGCCTTCTGGCGGCTCCGGAAAACAATCTGTTCATTGTGGGGGATGATGATCAGTCTATTTACCGTTTCCGGGGCGCTCGGCCGGAAATTATGCTGAATTTCCGAAAAGACTACCCGGACGCCAAAGTGGTTCTTCTGGCGGAGAATTTCCGCTCCACGGAGAATATTATCCGGGCGGCGGGAAAGGTGATTGTCTGCAATTCCGCCCGGTATCAGAAGTCGATCCGGGGCGTCAGAGAGCGGGGGGACCGCATTGAGGTTCACGGCTTCGCAAATCCGCCCCAGCAGAATACCTTTGTGGTGAAAAAACTGCAGGAATATCTGGTGCAGGGATATCATTACCGGGACGCGGCCGTGCTGTTCCGAACGAACACCGCAGGCCGCCCGCTGGTTGAAAAATTCATGGAGTACAACATCCCTTTTTCCATGCGGGACGCCCTGCCAAACATCTATGAGCACTGGATTTCCCGAAACGTGCTGTCCTATATCCGTATGGCAGTGGGAAACCGGGAGCGGAAGGAGTTTCTGCAGATCATGAACCGGCCAAAGCGCTATATCAGCCGGGAAGCTTTGGACGAGCCGGTGGTCTCCTTTGACCGGCTTCGGGATTTTTATCGAGAAAAGGACTGGATGGTGGACCGGATCGACCGCCTGGAATATGACCTGCGGGTTATGGGGAAAATGGCGCCCTACGCAGCGGTGAACTATATCCGGAAGGGGATCGGCTATGAGGACTATCTGACGGAATATGCTCAGTACCGGAAAATCAAGCCGGAGGAGCTTCATGAGGTGTTAAACGAGCTTCAGGAGTCCGCCAGGCGTTTTTCCACCTATGAGGAATGGTTTGACCACATGGATGAGTACGCGGAAGCCTTAAAGGAGCAGGCGAAGGAGCAGAAAAGCCAGGAGGACGCCGTCTCTTTTATGACCCTCCACAGCGCCAAGGGACTGGAATTTCCCATCGTGTTTATTGTGGATGTCAACGAGGGGACGATTCCCCACAGAAAGGCTGTCCTGGACGCGGATCTTCAGGAGGAGCGGAGAATGTTTTACGTGGGAATGACCAGGGCTAAGGAGCATCTGCATCTGTACTA
>DVIQ01000008.1 GCA_018711185.1 Candidatus Limivivens intestinipullorum
CCTGATTTCCTCCGGGATCTACGGTTATCCGAAGGATCAGGCTCTCAGGACAGCCATTGATACCATCGGCGGCTTTAATTCCATGCTGGAGAAACAGAAGCGAAAAGAGGGAGAGGCATTGATTTCCACGATTCTCTTCAACAATGATTGCAAGGTGCTTCATGACCGCGCTAAGCTCCGGAATGTCCGGCCGATGACCAGAGACGACTACATAGCGGCAGGCTGTACGGCGCTTCTGGACGCCGTGGGCAGGGCGATTCATCATATCGGGAACGTTCACAAGTACGCGAGGCCGGAAGATGTGCCGGAGCATACCATGTTTGTAATCACCACAGACGGCATGGAAAACGCCAGCCGCCGCTACACCGCGGAGAAGGTCCGGAAGATGATCCGGCGTCAGAGAGAAAGATACGGATGGGAGTTTCTGTTTCTCGGCGCGAACATTGACGCGGAGAATACGGCGGAAGCGTTCGGAATCAGCCGGGACAGGGCGGTAAATTATCACTCGGACAGAGAGGGAACGAAGCTGAACTATGAAGTGCTTGGAGAGGCTATCTCGGCTGTCCGGAGCAGCGCGGCGCTGGGGGATGGATGGAAAAGACGAATCGATGAGGACTACCGGAAACGCGGTGGCAAGAAGAGCGGGCGGTGAAAAACGATCCGAAAATGAAAAACGTGCTTTAATGATGGCATAGAGGAAACGTGATTGCGTTTATAAGAGCAGGAGATGGGAAAATGAAGTTGCGAAATGTATGCTGGTTTGTGGCTGCCGGAGCAATGCTCACGGCCGGTTCTGCCTGCGCGGCAGAAAGCACTGTGGAATGGGATATTCCCAGGACCATAAAGATTGGCTATACTTTTTTTGAAACACCGGGTGAAACCTCCGGTGTTCCGGTGGCGTTGGTGAAAAATCTTTCCGGGGACACGGTGGGAGATTTTTTGCTGCTGGACGGAGACGATGAGGAATGGGAAGCATATTTTTCCCTGCCCCATGCCTACGACGCCGCGTGGGAAATAGAAAACGTCAGGGAAGCTTTTGTTCCGTCAGTCTTTAACTGCGCGGTGAACCCCGGAAAGTTTACGTTTCAGGCTGTTTTGATGGAGCAGGAGAACGGAGACTGGACGGAGCAGAAAATCGGGAAGCCTTATACGGTAACGATTGAAAAGCCGGTGATAAAGACAAACGCACCGTCCAAGGCAAAAGTCGGACAAAGCTTTCAGCTGAAAGCGAAGCTGCAGAACACCGCTTTGAAGGAAATGCGCGTGGCGGAGGTCAAGCGGTATGAAAGCCAGGCGAACAAGCCTGCGTATGCGGATGAACAGACCCATACGATTGCCTATGAACCGGAGTTCGAGATTACAAAGGGAAAGAATCTCGTAAAGCGGTCCAGAGGGAATTTTTCACGGACGCTGAGCGCGTCGGAAACGCTGAAATTTACAGGCGCGGGGACGGTTGAGATAAAAGTCCGCTTCCGGCCGGTCATGCCGTGTTATTTCTGCAATATGCGGAACGTGGGAGGAGAGGGACAAATTTCCCGGTATTATATGCCTGAAAAGACGGTGCGGATTCAGGTAAGGGAGAAACAGAAGAAGGTCTCTTCTGTGAAGCTGAACCGCACATCCCTGAAATTACAAAAAGGAGAATCCTATAGACTGAAAGCGGCTGTTTCTCCAAAGAACGCGTCGGATCGGTCAGTGTCCTGGAAATCTTCCAATCCGGGGATTGCGGCGGTAAAAAATGGAAAAGTAACGGCAAAGAAGCCCGGAACCGCGGTGATCACCGCAAAGGCGAAGGACGGAAGCGGAAAGACGGCAAAGTGCAGAGTAACGGTGGGTTATACGATCCACTACAAACTGAACGGAGGGAAAAACAGCGGAAGGAATCCGGATACCTACTATAAAGAAACGATTACCCTGAAGAAGCCTGCAAGGAAAGGCTATGTTTTCCAGGGATGGTACCGGGACAAAGGGTATAAAAAACGGATTGCCAGGATTTCCAAAAATACGTCGGGAAATCTGACGCTTTACGCGCGGTGGAAAAAGAGCGCGGCAAAGTGACACATTGAGGCAAAGAATGGAATAGATAGCGGAGAAATTGTAACAGTTCAGCTCTGCTGAACCGTTACATGCAAAATCCATTTAAAATCGCCTGCGGCGATGGGATTTTGCACTCCTGAATCACGTTCTTACGGTCTGCGCAGCATGTGCGCAGACCTGGGGTGAACTGTTACGAGAAATTCCAGCGAAAAAGGAGGCCAGAACATGTTCCAAAACAAAACCGCTGTCATCACCGGCGGAGCCCACGGCATCGGAAAATGCATAGCCGGGGAGTTTGAAAAACTGGGAGTTCATGTCTGCATCATAGACAAGCGTCCAAATGATTTTTTCACCGGCGATATTGCCAGTGAAGAGACGCTGAGGCGCTTCGCGGATAAGGTTATTGCCGGATATGGAAAGGTGGATTTTCTGATCAACAATGCCCTTCCGTTGATGAAGGGGATTCAGGACTGCACCTACGAAGAATTTGAGTATGCCCTGCGGGTAGGCGTTACAGCGCCATTTTACCTGACGAAACTGTTTCTTCCGTATTTCGCGCCTGGCGCGGCGATCGTAAACATATCTTCTTCCAGGGACCGCATGAGCCAGCCGCAGACGGAAAGTTATACGGCGGCGAAGGGCGGAATTTCGGCGCTGACGCACGCCCTGGCGGTGAGCCTTCGGGGGAAGGTACGGGTAAATTCCATTTCGCCCGGCTGGATTGATACCGCGTATACGGAATACGCCGGGCCGGACGCGGTTCAGCAGCCCGCGGGCCGCGTGGGGAATCCCATGGATATCGCGAATATGGTTTTGTACCTCTGTTCGGATAAGGCCGGATTTATCACCGGGGAAAATATCTGCATCGACGGGGGAATGACCCGGCAGATGATTTATCACGGCGATTTCGGCTGGAAGCTGGAGGAAACGTAAGGAGGCGAAGATATGCTTATCCGAAATCCCTGGCACGGCTGCTGTAAGAGCAGTCCGGGCCGGGCGATTTTATTATGCGGAGGATTCCTATGAATAAGGTATTTGGGATAAAAGAAAACGCGGAATATTATGACAGAAGAGGAGCGTATATCATTCCGATAAGAGAAGGGAAAGTTGGCGTTGTAAAAACACCGAAAGGGTACTTCTTCATAGGCGGCGGCCTTGAACAGAATGAAACGGACAGGCAGTGTATTCAGAGAGAAAGCCTCGAAGAAACGGGCTTTCAGGTAAAGATTGAAAAGTACATATGCTCGGCGGAGAGTTTTCTCGTGCATTCCCGGATAGGCTATTTTCATCCGATTCAAAACTATTATTCCGGCGAACTGATCGAAAAGATCCAGGATCCCAAAGAAGGGGACCATGTTTTGCAATGGGTTGAATACGGGCAGATGAAAGGAAAGATGTATTCAGAGATGCAAAGCTGGGCGCTTGCGCAGGCATGGAAAAAACATCATGCTGAACCACGTTCTGACAGTCCGCGCAGACGGTAAGAACCATTGATTACAGGCATGAGACAGAATACAGTACAGGCATTTGCGGAATCCGGAAAATACAGGTACAATAGCATTTATAAGAAATGTTCACACCGCATCGCACAGGCCCTGTGAACAGCAGCAAAAGGCAGACAGGAGGAGTTTTTCTATGGAATATCGCAGACTGCCACACGGCAGCGAAGAAATCAGTGTGCTGGGCTTTGGCACCAGTTCCATCGGCATGGCCGGAGAAAAGGAAGCGGAGGCGGCCATGACCCTGGCGCTGGAAAACGGCGTCAACTATTTTGACATGGCCTCTGCCGACGCGGTTCCGTTTGCCGCTTTTGGACGTGCCATGGCAGGCGGAAGGGACAAGGTATATTTTCAGATTCATTTCGGAGCGGATTACGCGGACGGCAAATACGGATGGACGACGGATCTGGATACCATCAAGCGGTCTGTGGACTGGCAGCTTCGGGCGCTGAAAACAGACTACATAGACTTTGGATTCCTGCACTGTCTGGATGAGGAGGAGGATCTGCGAAAGGCCCTGACAGGCGGAACCCTGGACTACATTCTTGAACTGAAAAAGCAGGGGGTGGTGCGGCATATCGGCATGTCCTCCCATACGCCCCAGGTGGTTTGGAAAGCTCTTGACGCAGGGATTCTGGACATGCTTATGTTCAGCATCAATCCGGCCTATGATTACCGGAATGAGGACGAGTATGCCATCGGAAGTCTGGATGAGCGGCAGAAGCTTTACCGCAGGTGCGAGGCGGAGGGCGTTGGAATTTCTGTAATGAAGGCGTTTTCCGGCGGACAGCTTTTAAACGCGGGGACTTCACCCTTTGGAAAGGCTCTGACGGAATACCAGTGCATTCAGTACGCCCTGGATAAGCCCGGTGTGCTGACGGTGCTTCCGGGAGTGCGCGGCAGAGAGGATTTGAAACGGATTCTGGGTTTCGCGAAGGCAGCGCCGGAGGAGAAGGATTATTCCATTCTGGGAGGCCTGGTTCCCGGCGATGCCGAGGGAAAATGCGTGTACTGCAATCACTGCCAGCCGTGTCCCGCGGGGCTGGATGTGGGGCTGATCAATAAGTATTACGATCTGGCCCTGGCAGGGGATGCCCTGGCGAAAAGCCATTACGCGAACTTGGAAAAGAAGGCTGGGGACTGCGTGGGATGCGGACATTGTAATGAGCGCTGTCCCTTCCATGTGGTTCAGACGGAGCGGATGCAGACGATCCGGGAATATTTTGGAGAATAACAAGAGAAACTTGTAAAGTTTTCAGAAAAAGGGTAGAAAGAAGCGCAAAACAGGAGTATGATTAGGAAGAAAAAGCATGAAAGAAGGAATAAGGAATGTGGCTCCTCTATGCGGCAGGTTCTGCCCTTTTCGCAGGACTTACCTCGATACTTGCAAAATGCGGCATACGGAAAACCGATTCCACCGTGGCCACGGCGGTGCGGACTGTGGTGATCTTGCTCTTCTCCTGGCTGATCGTGGGGATCGTGGGCTCTGCTGACCAGATTTCGTCTATAAGCGGGGAAACCCTGCTGTTCCTGGCGCTCTCCGGCGCGGCCACCGGGGCCTCCTGGCTCTGCTATTTCCGGGCTCTGCAGCTTGGAGATATCAATAAGGTGGTGCCTATCGACAAATCCAGCACGGTACTGACGATTCTCCTGGCGGTTCTCTTCCTGCAGGAGGGCATCAGCGCGCCAAAGGCTCTGGCGGCAGCGGCTATCGCGGCGGGGATTCTGCTGATGATTGAAAAGAAGGATGTTCAGGAAACCAAGGGAAGCGGGCGCGGCGGATGGTTCCTCTACGCGGCTGGCTCCGCCTTTTTTGCCAGCCTGACCTCGATTCTCGGAAAGATCGGCATTGCCGGGGTGGAATCGAATCTTGGCACGGCCATTCGGACCGGGGTGGTGCTGGTGATGGCCTGGCTCATGGTGTTTGTTACTGGAAAGCAGAAGGAAGCGGCGAAAATCGAAAAAAAGGAGCTGGCCTTCATCTGCCTGTCCGGAATCGCCACAGGAGCCTCCTGGCTGTGCTATTACCGGGCGCTCCAGGAAGGGCCGGCCAGCGTCGTGGCGCCCATCGACAAACTGAGCGTGCTGGTGACCGTGGTTTTCTCTTACTTTGTGTTTGGGGAGAAGCTTGGCAGAAAAGCCATGGCGGGTCTAACTCTTTTGACGGCGGGAACAGTAGCCATGGCGATCCTGTAAAGGTACGGAACTCCGTTAAAATTCCGGAATGGTCACTCTCTCACCGCCCTCCATGGCCGACTGATGGGCGCAGATTCCGGCAGCCGTGATATTGGCTCCCCGCTGTTCGTCGATCCAGGGCTTCCGTTCCTCCACAATGCTTGAGATAAATTCGTGGACCAGATGGGGATGGGCGCCGTGATGGCCCGCTCCCAGCTCTTTGTTCCAGGATTTATGGGGATTGAGCGGGTCAAAGTCTCCGCCGGAAACGGCAAATTTCCGGATGGACTGGGGAAGGCTGCCGGAAAAGTCCGGAAGCGAAACGACCTCCGTCTCGCACCGGCCGCCGCGGTCTCCCTCTCTGGGCGGCAGGAGAGTGGTCACATACGGCTTGTCATGGTCCCGGAAGCCCCACTGAAAGGTCTTTTTGCTCCCGTAAACGTCGAAGCCCTCCACGTATTCACGGGCCGTCTCGAAAAGGGAACGGGTCACTTCCCCCTTCAGACCGTTCTCAAATTCCAGGATGGCGCTTTCCACCGGGTACGGATTCCCATAGTATTTTTGCGTGTCCGGATTCATACGTCCGCTTCCTTCACAGCGGACGCTCTGAATTCTGGCGCCTGCCATCACGGAAATCGGCGCGATGGCGTGGGTGGCGTAATACATAGGCGGAAGGCCTGTCCAGTAATCCGGCCACTTTGCCATATCCTGATAGTGATACCCCCGAAGAAACTGAATCGTTCCAAATTCCCCTGCGTCCAGCATTCCTTTCGCGTAGAAAAACGGATAAGTATACAGGGTAGTCTCCATCATCATATAGTTTTTGCCCGACGCTTTTTGCGCCTGGACAATTCTGCGGATTCCCTCAAGGGTCAGCCCCATGGGTACGGTGCAGGCACAGTGTTTCCCGCTGTTTAAGACGGCCACGCTCTGCTCCTCGTGAAGCGTAAAGGGAGTGACCAGATGCACCGCGTCAATGTCCGGGTCCTCCAGAATCGCTTCAAAGCTTTCCGCCCGTTCGGTAATGCCAAGTTTTTGACAGAGATTCTCTTCACGCACCTTGTCGGTGTCAAACAAAACCAGTCTTCCAACATTCGGATGCTTCTGATAGATTGCCGAGAAAAAACCGCCAAAGCCAAGTCCTACTAATGCCACATTTACTTTTTTCATGGCAAAGCCTCCTCCTAATATCTGATAAGTGCATAGTTTTTCTGAGACAAGTAAATTGTAAAAGAATTTACCGGATGGGTCAAGTGCTCGCGTCCCGAAATCATATCATAAAATCACTTCGCAGCGCCTCCGCCAGGCTGCATTTCAGAAGCTTTTTCCCACCAAGATAATAGGCCAGGGCCACAAAGCCGAAGATGGCCAGAAGAAAGACCGCCACGGGTACAACCGGGGCTTTTGCCAGAAACTCCGCCGGGTCCAGGTAGCTTGCCTGTATCATAAAACCAGCGAACAGCGCCGTAAGGGGCAGGGTAATCAGCGCCGGACGGCCGGCAATGACAAGGGCCTCGGCGAAAAACATTTTCCGCATGCCTGCCGGGGTCATTCCTACAGACAGATACCTGGCAAATTCCCGTTTCCGCTGCCGGACAAAGCCCAGGGTATTGGAAAAGACGTTGGCGATTCCAATCAGGGCAAGCAAAGCGCAGAATGCGCCGATTATAAGCATATAGCCCCGCAGCATGCGGTCATTGTCCAGGCGCTCCTGGATGCGGTTTTCCATCTCAACGGCATACTCCGGGCCGATGAGAGCTGCCAGCTCCGTTCCAAGTGTGTTCAGATCGGAAAGGGTGGCTTCCTCTTCCGTGAGAACGCGTATGAAAACATTCGGCTTTGCGTTCCCGATGGCCTGGCTGATCTGCCTCCACAGGGAGAGGGGAAGAAACTGAACAAGGGCGTAATTCGCGTATTCCTCTCTTAAAACCGGCGGTTCCGTGGTATAGGCAAGCACCGGAACGGCGGCGCTGCTGTCCGGCTCGGCGGGGTTTCGCAGCGTGATGGTATCCTGGTCTTCCAGAAGGAAGGGGACGTAGCTCTTATACCGGAAATTGCTGTTTACGCTGTCCCAGATGCGGTTCAGTACAATGGTTCCGGACAGATCAGCCTCAATGCCGGTTTGTTCGCAGTATTTTGCGAAGCTACGGTCGTCCAGGATGACTATCGGGGCCTGGATAAGATAGTCGGTCCCGTCTTTGCTGACCGCGTTTTGGGCGACGGCTTCCAGTCCGCCCAAAGCGGTTACTTCATGGCTGACGGCGGATTCCGGTACTGAGCACAGGGCTTCTGCCTTTTGATAGAGCACGGTGTCCGCGCCCTGTAATGTCAGAACTTTTTCGGCCGGCGCGAAACGGTCCAGATCCGTGTCTTTTACCTCTGCCATAATGTCCCAGGCGTCCTGATAGCGCTCAAAATAGGTGTGGTTTGTGCTGATCCCGGAAAGGGTGAAAAAGCAGAGCATCAGGGTAAAGCCAAGAAAAGAGAGGGTCAGGGACAGGGTGGAAGTCCGAAGGGCCTTTTTCTGGGCTTTCAGGGCGTTCCCGGCCAGTTCTCCTTCCATTCCGAACAGGAGGGATAAAACGCGGGAACGCTTCTTTTTTTTGAGCCGGAATTCGCCGCTGCCCTGGATCGCTTCCAGGGGCGTCAGTCTGCCAAGACGGAGGGCGGGCAGCAGGGCGGAAAAGAACACCGTCAGGAAAGCGGCCAGAAGCGTGACTGCCAGCAGAAGCGGATGGTAGGCGAAAACTGCCTGATGCCGTCCAGGAATGCTGGCGGCAAGCCGGTTTATCAGCTGTATGGTTCCAAAGCTTAACGCGATTCCAAGGAGGCTTCCGGCCAGAACAGGGATCAGGGAGAGGGCCGCGGCCTCCTGCATTAAGCAGGCGCGGATTTGTCCCGGTGTCGCCCCGGCGCCGGAAAGAATGCCGAACTGATGGACGCGGGCGTTCATGGACAACGCGAAGGAGTTATGAATAATCAAAACAAAGGATACGGACACGATCAGAAGAACCGCCAGATAGAAGCTCAAAAGAAGCGGCGGGCTGGAATCCAGGGGATCGTGGATCAGATACCGCGACAGCAGCGTCTCATGATACGTGATCCCGCTGCCGTCGATTCCCAGCCTTTGGGCGATCAGGGGCGTCTCCTCATAGACGGTCCGCATATTCTGAAAGCAGAGATCCACCGCGAGAACGGATCCTTCGGAAAGCTCCTCATTGATTTCCGCCTTTTCCACATTCGCGAACTGTTCAATGACCGAGAGGGCTTCCCGGCCAAATTCCCCGGTGATACGGGCTTGCCAGCCGCCCTCGTCCAAAGTAATCTGCTCGATTTCATAACGCCAGAAATTAAAGAACAGGCTGCACAGCAGGGACAGAAACAGCGCGGACAGAAAGGCCGCGGCAATGACCGATATGCTGGAAGCCCGGTTTTTCCGGATAAATTCTCTGGAAAATTCTCTCCACATCTCTCTTACCTCCCTGTGACCGAATCCCGGAGCTGGTCGCCTACAATCCGCCCGTCTTCTATGGTTACGACGCGGTCCGCTTCCAGCGCGATCCGCTCATCATGGGTAATTAAAAGGATTGTCTGGTTCAGATTCCGGTTTGACAATTTCAGCAGGTCGATAATCTCTTTTCCGTTTTTCCGGTCGAGATTTCCCGTCGGCTCATCGGCGAGGAGAAGGGCCGGGCGGTAAATCAGGGACCGGGCGATAGCCGCCCGCTGCTGCTGGCCTCCGGAGAGCTGATGGGGGAGAAAATCCAGCTTATCGGCAATGCCCAGGGAATGGACGATCTGGTCAAAATAGTCCGGATTTGCCTTCCGTTTGTCCAGCAGAAGAGGCATGAGTATATTTTTCCGGACCGTAAGGGTGGGAATCAGGTTGTAAAACTGATAGACCAGCCCCACCTTCCTGCGGCGGAAAATGGCGGCCTGGGTCCGGTTCATGGCGGACAGATCCGTTCCCTCCACCAAAACCTTTCCCTCGGTGGGCTTGTCTACGCTGCCAAGAATGTGCAGAAGCGTGGACTTTCCGGAGCCCGACGCCCCGACAATCGCCACGAACTCCCCTTTTTGAACCGACAAATCTACGTGATCCAATGCCGTGATCCGGGTATCCCCGCGGCCATACACCTTACTGACACCTTCGCATCTCAGAATTTCCATGACACAACGACTCCTTTCTTACTGTTCACAGCAGCCGCAAACACCTGCTGGTTTTGGTTACAGTTCAGCCCTGCTGAACCGTAATTGCGAAAATCCATTTGAAATCGCCTGCGGCGATGGGATTTTCGCACTCCTGAATCACGTTCTTACGGTCCGCGCAGCATGTGCGCAGACCTGGGCTGAACTGTTACTGGTTTTGCACCGCCTTCCCGGACAGCAGGCAACGCTTGCGCCAGGGGGCTTGCTTTCCTGCAGTATAACAAAGAAAAGTGACAGCTCAGTGACGGTAGAGCCGGATTTCAAAGCAGGCGCCGCCTTCCGGAAGGTTCCGGGCCGAAAGCGTTCCGTTCTGCAGCTCAAATATGGAACGGGCAAGGGCCAGGCCGATCCCGATTCCGTTTCCGGCGGCATGTCTGCCCCGGTAGAACCGTTCAAAAAGATGGGGGAGGTCCTCCGGGTCAAATCCAGGGCCCTCGTCCCAGATGGAAATTTCCGCGTACAGAGGATTTTCGGAGTAGCCGCAGTGGACGACGCTGCCGGGCCGCGCGTACTCCATGCAGTTTTTCATAAGATTCATAAGGGCTTCCATGGTCCATTCCATATCCCCGGAAAAGACGACGCAGCCCTTGTCCGGAATCTCCACGGAAATCTGATTTTTTTGAAGCAGGGTCTCCAGATTTTCCGCCGCCAGACAGAGCGCTGTGTAGATATCCACCTCCGTGCGGGACAGGGGAAGGGTGCCCGCGTCGATCCGCGAGAGGGTCAGCAGAGCTTCTTCCAGAAGCGTAAGGCGCTGCAGATGCTTTTTCATCTGTTCCGTGTGGGCATCGGGGACGGATGCCAGAAGCTGCAGGGAGAGGGAGGCCCCGGTAATGGGGGTTTTTAGCTGGTGGGCGATGTTTGCCAGGTTTTCCGCGAACCGTTTTTTTGCCGCCACCGCATTTTCCCTCGTTTGATACAGGGAGGTGACGGTTTTGTACAGCTCGTCCTGGAGATGGGAAAACGCGTCCTCACGGGTCTGCAGAATGGTTCCGTCCGCGTTCGTATTTACCCGCTCCAGATAGTCTGTCAATTCCGCGATTCGCTTCCGGTTCCGCTTTTCCCCATACGCTGACGAAAAAAGAAAGACGCAGGCGGTACACAGAAAAAGAATGGAGAAGAGAAGGAGGAGTTCCGGAAAAAGATCCCGGCGAAAGTCCTCCGGGCGGTAGCCGTACCGGGACAGAAACTGATTTTCCTTTATTTCCCGGTTGGTAAGGGAAACGTATTCTTTCGCGGCGGAAAGCACCGTCTGTTCCAGTTCCGGATTTGCTTCCAGGAGCTGTTCGCTGAAAGCGGAAATCTGCGCGAAGGCGGTCTGGCGATGGCTGCGCAGACAAATGACGCCCGCGCAGACAACGAAGAGGAAGGCGATGAACAGCGGGAACAGGCGAAGGGCCATTCGGATTCTTTTTTCATTCATAGGCGTCCTCCATACGGTAGCCAAAGCTGCGGACCGTTTTCAGGCAGGGGGGATTGTCCAGCTTTTCCCTCAGGCGTTTCATGGTAACCGTCAGGGTATTGTCATTGACATAATTTCCGCTGCTGTCCCAGATCTCTTCCAGCAGCCGCTGTCTGGTGACAGTCCGGCCTTTGTTTTCCATCAGCAGCAAAAGAATCCGGTATTCCAGGCGGCTTACGGCGATTTCCTCCCGGCGGCAGAAGACCGCCAGCTTTTCTTTGTCCAGGGTCAGATCGCCGCAGAACAGCTTCGTTTCTTTTTGGTTCCCTGCCCGGCGAAGCAGGGCAAGGATGCGCGAATAGAGGACGGCCAGCTCAAAGGGCTTGACCACGTAATCATCCGCCCCGCTCTGAAAACCTAAGACCATGTCCCTGGAATCGCCCCGGACCGTCAGAAAAACGATGGGCAGCTCCGGCTGCCGTTCGCGAATCCAGCGGCACAGTTCCCGGCCCTGGCCGTCCGGCATATTCCAGTCCAGCAAAAGGACCGAGGGGAGCCGGTTTCTTAACGCGTTTTTCGCGTCGGCAATAGAGCCGAAAATCGATACCATGCAGTTTTGACGTTCCAGATATTCTTTGACGGAAAGGGCGATACTCACGTCGTCCTCCGCGTAGTAAATTTCGATCATGGCGCATCCTTCCTGTTTGGAATAGATTTGGCGTTCCAGGTGTGGCCCAGAATGTCCTTCAGTACCAGCATGGCGTCCAAATCGTTGTAGCCGTAGCGTCTTTTCAGACTGTCCAGCAATTCGTGGAGCCGCATCGCGTAATCCTGAATATCCACGGTGTTCTGGTAGCTGATAAGCACAGGATATTTTTTCCCCCACACGTCGGTCCAGTCGATCTGGCGCTGCTTTGTCTCGCTTACGCTGTCGATGGCTTCCTCGATTTCCTTCAGCTCAATGTCAAAATCGATCAGCTCATCCAGCGTAAGATGGTATAAGCGGGAGAGCTTCTTTGATTGGCGTATATCGGGAAGGGTTTCGTCAAGCTCCCATTTTGAAATGGTCTGCCGGCTTACGCCCAGCTTCCCGGCCACTTCCTCCTGCGATAATCCGCTTTTTTTGCGGGCGTGATAAAGACTTTTTCCCAGACTCATGATGAAAACCTCCTGTATAAAATTAATATTCGTGAATCAGGTCCTTTTGACTGCGCGGACCTGGGCTGCGCCAGGATGCAAATAAATTATAAAGGAAACGGGAAAGAAAATCTACCAACGGAAGCTGGCATTTTCGCCCGCTCACGCCTGAATCATTTTCTTACGCCGCAAACAGCAGGTGTTTGCGGCTGTT
The DNA here is from genome assembly GCA_018711185.1 of Candidatus Limivivens intestinipullorum. Lineage (GTDB taxonomy): Bacteria > Bacillota > Clostridia > Lachnospirales > Lachnospiraceae > Limivivens > Limivivens intestinipullorum. The sequence goes on from DVIQ01000008.1 coordinate 12,674, forward strand.
GTGAATATAACGCAAAATTTGCTTTCCCTGTATTTTGGATGTATAATAGCTCCAGCAATGGCCCGTCCGGCAAAGGGCGGGCCGCGGGAAAGGTGAAAGCAAATGAAAACAGACGCGAATACGCAGGAACCGAAATACCTGGCCTGCGAACACAAAAGTATTTATCTGCTGCTGATGATCAGCGCCGGCATGATGGGAGCATACACCTATAACCTGCGGGGAGGCGTTTTCTGCAATGCTCAGACGGCCAATATTGTGCTGATGTCCATTGCCTTCGGCAAGGGGAACTGGAGGCAGGGCTGCTATTATTTTATTCCGATTTTCGCTTATTTTTCCGGCGCGGTGCTCTCGGAACTGCTTCCGACACCGGTAAAGAAGCCGGGATTTCTGCGGTGGGACACCTACCTGGTAGCCTTTGAAACGCTGACGCTTTTCCTCATCGGCTTTATTCCGCTGAGCGCGCCGGATCAGATCGTGCAGGTGGCCATTAACTTTATCGCCTCCATGCAATACAATACCTTCCGGCAGGCAGAAGGGATTCCCATGGCTACCACCTTCTGCACGAACCATGTGCGCCAGGTGGGGATTGCCTTCGCCAAAGTGGTGCATAAACGGGACCGGGCGGCCTTAAAACGGGGACTTGTCCATGTGGGAATGCTGCTGGGATTTTGTTTTGGCGGGGCGGTTCTGACTATTTTCTGCGGAACGTTTCTGGAAAAAGCCATATGGATCGCCTTGATCCCTCTGCTTATCATTTTGTGCAGGCTGGTTTACGCGGATCTGACGCAGGAACATAGCCTGCTTGGCCGTAAGCCGTCCGGACACTGAATTTGATATAAAATTGCAACAGTTTAGCCCAGGTCTGCGCACATGTTGCGCAGACCGTAAGAACGTGATTCAGGAGTGCGAAAATCTCATCGACGAAGGCGATTTCAAATGGATTTTCGCAGTTACGGTTCAGCAAGGCTGAACTGTAACATAAAATTCACATAATAATCGGTATACGCGGACATTGACAGTCCGGATGGCAGAATTTGGATTCGAATTTCCAAGATTTTTTGGGGCTTGATATTTTTCGCCCCAGATGCTAACATTTGATACAGTAACGGTCTGGAGTTTCTGCTGCCGACGAAAACCGAAGACAGAGAAGCTTTCCGGACCGTTGTGTATGTTGCGGGCGGCGGGGCCCCTGGCGGCTTCGGAGCCTGACTTTACGTAAAGAAAGAGGAGCGAAGAATGACGATAGAAGAATGGCTGGGTGAAGAGAATCAGCTTGGAACCGATATTTGGACAAAGAAATACCGCAATGAGGACGAGACCTTTGACGAGTGGATTGGCCGCGTCAGCGGCGGGAATCCGGAGATTGCCGAGTATATCCGTCAGAAAAAATTTCTGTTCGGCGGAAGGATTCTTTCCAACAGAGGACTGGACAAGCAGGGACGGAAGGTGACGTACTCCAACTGCTACGTGGTGGATCCGCCGGAAGACAATATCGAGAGCATTTTCGACTGCGCCAAGAAGCTGGCCAGAACCTACAGCTACGGCGGCGGCTGCGGCGTGGACATTTCCAAGTTAAGTCCGCGGGGCGCCAGAATCAATAACGCGGCCAAGGAGACCAGCGGCTCCGTTTCCTTTATGGAGCTGTATTCTCTGGTGACGGCGCTGATCGGCCAGAACGGGCGCAGGGGCGCGCTGATGATTTCCATTGACTGCTCCCACCCGGATGTGGAGGAGTTCATCGATCTGAAAACAGATCTGGAAAAGGTGACCAAGGCGAATATTTCCGTGCGGATTCACGAGGACTTTATGGAAGCGGTGAAGAAGAACGAGGAGTATCTGCTGCACTATACCAGGGAAGCCACCGGGGAGGTGATCGAGCGCAGCGTCAACGCCAGAGAGCTGTTCCGGAGAATCGCGGAGACGAACTGGGACTACGCGGAGCCGGGCGCGCTGTTCTGGGACCGCGTGGAGGGCTGGAACCTTTTGAGCAATACCAAAGAATTTACCTATGCGGGCGTGAATCCTTGCGCCGAAGAACCCCTGCCGGCGGGCGGAAGCTGCCTGTTGGGAAGCATCAACCTGTCAGAGTTTGTCCAGGATCCCTTTACGGACACGGCGCAGTTTGACTTTGAGGGCTTCCGTCATTGCGTGGAGGTGTCTGTGGGCGCTCTGAACGAGGTACTGGAGGAGGGCTTGCCCCTGCATCCCCTTAAAGAGCAGCAGGAGAGCGTGGCCAAATGGCGCCAGATCGGTCTTGGCATCATGGGTCTGGCGGACTGCCTGATCAAGCTGGGGCTGACTTACGGGGACAAGGACGCCGTGGATATGTGCGACAAGATCGGTTTTGCCATGGCGGACGCGGCCATCGCGGCCTCTGCCAGACTGGCCAAGGAAAAGGGAGCCTACGAGGCGTGCCGCGTCGAGGAGGTTATGAGCACTCCGTATTTCGAAACGAACACCTCCGAGAAAACCAGAGAACTGGTGCGCAAATACGGCCTGCGCAACTCCCAGCTTCTTACCATCGCGCCTACGGGAACCCTGTCCACCATGCTGGGGATTTCCGGCGGAATCGAGCCGGTTTACGCCAATTACTACGAGCGGAAAACCGAATCCCTCCACGGAACGGATGTGTACTATAAGGTTTACACAAAGATTGTGGAAAATTATATGAAGCATCACGGATTAAAGAGCGATACGGAACTGCCGGATTACTTCGTGACCGCCATGACCTTGGATTACCGTCAGAGAATCGACATGCAGGCGGCCTGGCAGACGCACATCGACGCTTCCATCAGCTCTACGGTAAACGTGCCCAACCGTTTTACGGTGGAAGAGACGGAAAATCTGTATCTGTATGCCTACGAAAAAGGCCTGAAGGGAATCACGATTTTCCGGGACGGCTGCAAGCGCATCGGAATTTTGAATACGAACGCCAAGAAGGAAACGAAGAAGCTGTCCGCGGGCGAAGGACTGAAACGAGGAGAAATCCTTCTGGTGACGGACGATGTGGTAGGCAAGAAGAGAAAGCTTATGACCGGCTGCGGAAGCCTGCACTGCATTGCCCTGTTCGATCCCCATACCGGAGCGCTTCTGGAAACGTATCTGAGCAAGGGCTCCACCGGCGGCTGCAATAACTTTATGGTGGGACTCTCCCGTATGATTTCTATCAGCGCCAGAGGCGGAATTGACATCGAAACCATTGTGGATCAGCTCAATTCCAGCGGTTCCTGCCCCTCCTACACGGCCAGAAGAGTGACCCGGAAGGATACCAGCAAGGGCGCGTGCTGCCCCATGGCCGTGGGGAATGCCCTGATGGATATGTATAACGAGATGCAGGAAGAGCTTGCGGAAAAGGAAGGCAGAGAGAAGGCGAGCGCCGGCAAAAAGGCGAAGAAAGCGCCGAAGCCCAGAGCGGTGAGCAGCGATGCCGAGGCGGATCAGATGTACTGCCCCGAGTGCGGAGAACCTCTGGTCTTTGAAGAAGGCTGCAATATCTGCAAGAGCTGCGGATGGAGCAAGTGCCACTAAAAAAGATCACCGAAGGCGGTTGAACAAAATTGCCGGGCGCGGCGGTGCTGAACAGAGGCACCTTCTATGATGGAAGGAAGCCGCGCCTTATTCGGACGAAAAGGAAAAAAGAAGAGACAGTCCAGCAGAAAATTCGGATCTTAAAAAGGCCCGGATTCCGCGGAATTGTCTCTTCTTTTTTTCAAAAATTCAGCGGCAGATCAAAACCGGATGGTATATACTGAACAACGAATCTGCTCTTCTGTTCGCCGGAAAAGCCGCCTATAATAAAAGCAGCAGTTGAAAGGAGAGATGCAGTTATGCAGAAATTTGTTTATGAGTATGCCACGAAGGTCTATTTTGGAGAAGGAGCCGCGAAGGAGCATCTGGCAGAGGCGGTATCCGGTTACGGAGAGCGCGTAATGATTGCCTATGGCGGCGCTTCCGCCCAGGTTCGCGTTCCTGGATCCGGCGTACACCATGTCGGTACCCAGAATGCAGGTGATTTCGGGGGCTTTCGATACGTTGAGCCATGCCATGGAAACGTATTTCGGAAATTCCGACCAGGATAACGTGTCCGACGACGTGGCGCTGGCCATTATGCGCAATACTGTGACAAATATGCGCCGGCTGCTGAAAAATTCCGAGGACATCCAGGCAAGGGGCAACCTGATGTGGGATTCCGCCATGGCGGAGAACGGAATCCTGAAGGTGGGCAGGGTGACGGACTTCCAGGCCCATCAGATTGAGCACCAGCTTGGAGCCTACACAGACTGCAATCACGGACAGGGCCTTGCGGTAATTCATCCGGCTTACTACCGCCATATCGTAAAGGATGCCCCGGAGAAATTCGGAAGACTGGCAAAGGAAGTTTTCGGCGCGGACACCCCGGAGGCAGGAATCGACGCTCTGGCGGCATTTATCCGGGAGTGCGGGCTGCCCACGAAGCTGACAGAGCTGAAATCCAAAACCGAGATTACCCCTGAGCTGCTCAAAGAGGTGGCGGATACCTGCAATGTCATTCCCTGCAATCCCAGGAAGCTTGACCGGAAGGAAATCTATGACATTCTGATGGAATGCATGTGAGGCGTCTATGAGAAAAACAGAGAAGAAGAGGGGACGAAAGACAGCCGGAGTCCTGGGCCTTTGCCTTGGGGCGGGAATCGCTGTGAGCGCGCTCCTTACCCAGCAAACCCAAACGGCTTCTATGGAAAAGTCCTTGAATGATACCGATACGCGGATGGCGGCAGACTCGGCGCAGGCGCCGGCATCCGAGAAAGAAACTGTCGTTGCCGACGGTCAGGGAGCCGCGGACAGCCAGGAGGCCTCCGAAAGCCGGGAAGATTCCGGCGCCGGCTATGTGACAGAGGGAACCCAGGAATACCGGGGTTTTGTGGTGGATAATGTGCTCCATTCCCAGGAGGAGGGAGAGATCCATTACAGCGTATACATCCCGGATACGTATGACGGAAGTGAGGCGTACGCCCTGTTTTTAACGCTGCCCGGCTATGAGGGGCTGTATTTTCAGGGCGTTGGCGAAAACCTTAGGCAGGAGGACTTTGCCTTTACGGCCCAGGAGTACAATCCGGAGATGATCGTTGTGGCTTTGCAGCTTGAGGACTGGGGAGAAACCTCTGCCCGCCAGACCATTGCCCTGACGGAATATTTCCTGGAAAATTATAACATTGACAAGTCAAGAGTCTATGCGGAGGGATATTCCGGGGGAGGAGAGACCATGTCTCTGGTTATGGGCATGCGGCCGGAGCTCTTTGCCGCGTACCTTCAGGTGAGTTCTCAATGGGACGGGGAGTACGAGCCGGTAACCGCAAGCCGCACGCCGGTTTATCTGGCTGTGGGAGAGGACGATGAGTATTACGGTTCCAAGCCGTCCCGGGAAGCCTATGACGCTTTGCACAGCCTTTACCAGGAGTCCGGGCTTACGGAAGAGGAAATCGACGAGCTTCTGGTACTGGATGTAAAGGACGCGGCATATTTTGAGAGCCGGGGAGCCTCAAACCAGCACGGAGGCGGCGGCCTTTTCGCCCATGATCCGGAGATTATGGGCTGGCTGTTTGACAGGCAAAGGAAAATTGATCGATAAAGAAAACGCCGTCCGGAACGCTGAAAGCGCGTTCCGGGCGGCTTTACTTTGCGCGATAAGCCCGGAAGGTGGACGCCGCGCTTGCATGGGCGGACATCCGATGGGCAACGGACAGCGGTGCTGCGTGCCAGTGGCATGCGCTCAGCACCGACCGGAGCGGAGCGAAGACCAGCTATGCTGTGAGCTGGACGCATTGCGATGATAGGACAGGGGAGGCGGGGCCTTCCCTATCCGATTTATAGGGAATCCGCTTCCTCTTCAGGCGTGAGGCTTCCCGTGGAATCCCGGTATTTGACGGCAGTTCTCACATGCATGATCCGGTACGGCGTTTCCGGCCGTTCAATGCGCGACAGGAGCAGATCCGCTGCCAGAAAGCCCATTTCCGGAGATGGAATGTGGACGGTGGTGAGGTGCGGCTCAATGATGCGGGATTCCATGGAGTTGTCAAAGCCGACGATCCGCACATCCTCCGGCACACGGATCCGGCGCTTTTTGAGGGCCCGGATCAGATCGATGGACACAAAGTCATTGGCGCAGACGAAGGCCTGGGGAAGCTCCTGCGTCCGGCCGATCAGCTCCGCCAGATTTTCCGCGTTTGCGAAAGCGTCCGGCCCGGCGAACGAAGCGAGGGCGGGGGTCAGGCCGTTGGCGGAAAGGGCGTCCAGGAAGCCCTGATAACGTTCAAAAAAGGAGCGGCAGTGGTGAACATCCCCCGCGAAAGCCAGACGGCGGCATCCGTTTTTAATGAGCCGGTTCGTGATCCGGTAAATGCTGTTATGGTTTTCCATCAGAAGGAAATCCGCATCCACCCGGGAGAAATCAAGGGAGGAAGCATTGTCCACAAACAGCAGAGGAATGCCCAGAGTGCCCAGCATTTGATTGTAGCCGGCATGGAAAAGCTCCATGCACAGGATGCCGGAAATCCTCTGGGTATCCAGTCCAAGAGGAAGCCGCAGAGAATCGATCTCCTCCTGGCGGACCAGAAAAATCGAGAGCCGGTAATGCTTCCGGCTGATCTGCTCCTGAAAAGTATTCAGAAGAGCAGAGCCGAAATGAGAGCTGTTGGGCATGCTCTGAGTCAGCAGGGCAAGCTCCCGGACCTGCGGCGCCCGGGAAAGACCCTGGGCCTCCGGCTTAAGGTAAATAAACTGTTTGTAGCCCATTTCCGCCGCTTTGGCGAGAATCCTCTGGCGGGTATCTTCCGCCAGCACGCCTGTATTATTCAAGGCTTTGGAAACTGTATTGCGGGACAGATCCAAAGCGTCTGCAATGTCCTGTATCGTAACCCTTTTTCCCATAATCATCCTCATTTTCAAAAATATTGTTACATTTAATGTAAACTATTTTGACAAATTTGTCAAATGTAAAATATCTTAAAGAAACCTGAGCCGCGGCTTCGTTGGATATTTCATCTGCATTTATACCCGCTTCAATGGCTTGGCCAGACAGAATGAATGATTGCGGACTTGGAAGCGGGATGCGGATAATTGGCTGACTGTGCAAAAGCAATAATTTCGCTTGTGTAAATGTAAAAAATAATATTGACAATGCACACAAGATCTGCTACTATAATGTCAACATACATTTTGTTTAGAAAATGACCGGGTAATTAAAAGTATACATGTGATAATGCATAAAAACAGAAGGCCGATTATGTGAAAAATATACAAATAGCCTTTTGGAGTCTGCGCAGACGATAGAATTCCTGGTCATTGAGCTTGAACAATGGGGACTGTGTAAAAAAACGAAATGATGCAAATGTAAAAATGGAGGGAAACAGGATGAAAGCTTTTCAGGGAAAAGGCACGGCGGCTGCGAAACGGTCGCCGGCGGAAAAATGGAAGTATGTAAAGCGTCACTGGCAGTTATATGTGATCTTTCTTCTGCCGGGTCTTCTGCTGACACTGATTTTCAAGTATGGACCCATGGGAGGCGTTTTGATCGCCTTTGAGGACTACAATGTTATCGAGGGAATCCTGGGAAGCCCCTGGGTGGGCCTGGAATATTTCCGGAGGTTTCTGTCGTCGCCGGATTTCGCGGATTATCTGCTGAACACACTGAAGCTCAGCGTTTACGGTCTGCTGTGGGGATTTCCGATTCCGATTCTTCTGGCGCTTCTGCTGAACCGGATCCGGAGAACCGGCGTGAAAAAGAACATTCAGCTTCTGATTTACGCGCCGAACTTTATCTCGGTTATCGTACTTTGCGGTATGGTGCGGATGTTCCTGTCGCCGGTGGGACCGTTAAATTCCCTGCTGGGAATTAATACCAACTGGATGACCATGCCGGAGGCGTTCCGGACCATTTACATCGCCAGCGGCATCTGGCAGACAGCGGGCTGGTCTTCCATCATGTACACGGCAGCCCTCTCCAATGCCAGCAAAGACCTTGAGGAGGCGGCCATTGTGGACGGAGCCAATATCCTCCAGCAGATCTGGTATGTGGAGCTTCCGGCCATCAAGAATATCATTGTGATTCAGTTTATCCTCCAGGCGGGAAATATTATGAGCATCGGCTTCGAGAAAGCCTATGCCCTGCAGACGGACATGAACCTTCCGGCTTCGGAGATCCTTTCTACCTATGTATATAAGATCGGTCTGTTAAACGGCGATTACGGGTATTCCACTGCAGTGGGCCTCTTCAATTCGGTGATCAATGTGATCCTGCTGATCTTTGTAAATCAGGTGGTAAAGAAGCTCAACGACGGCCAGGGATTATAAGGAGGGATGAGAAATGGAAACCAGAAAAAGAATGAAGCTTGGAATGTCGGACCGCGTCATCCTCGGAGTCGGGTATACTCTGCTGGGCCTGTTTGTGCTGGTGATCTTCGTCCCCCTGGTCTATGTGGTTATGGCATCCTTTATGGATCCGAACGTGTTGAATAATCAGGGCATCAGCTTTCGCTTTCAGGACTGGACCCTGGACGCCTACCGGAGAGTTCTGGAAAATGAGATGATCTGGAGAGGCTTTGGAAACTCCCTGTTTTATTCCGTGGCCTTTGCCTTTATTTCCGTCCTGGTGACGCTGCTGGCAGCGTATCCCATGTCAAAGAAGGAGTTTGTGGGAAGAAACTTTTTCAACGTGATCTTTATTATCACCATGTTTTTCGGCGGCGGACTGATCCCCACCTTTATCCTGATCAACAACCTGCATCTGGTTAACACGGTCTGGGCCATCCTCCTGCCGGGTTCCTTTAACGTGTGGAATATGATTCTGGCAAGGACGTATTACCAGTCCATACCGGGAGAACTCAGGGAAGCGTCGGAGCTTGACGGCGCCAGCGAGGTACAGCATTTCTTTAAGATTATGCTTCCGGTGTGCAAGCCCATCATTGCCGTGCTGGCGCTGTGGTCCTTTGTTGGTATGTGGAACAGCTACTTTGACGCGATGATTTATTTGAACGACGCGAATCTGCAGCCCCTGCAGCTTGTGCTGCGCTCCATTCTTGTGCAGAATACGCCCCAGCCGGGTATGATCGCGGACATTCAGAGTACGGCGGAGATGTCGAAGGTGGCGGAGCTTTTGAAATATGCCACGATTGTGGTATCCAGCCTTCCTCTGTTGATTATGTATCCGTTCTTCCAGAAATATTTTGACAGTGGAATCATGGCCGGTTCCATTAAGGGTTAAGGAGGCGAACTGCGATGAAAATGAGAAAACAGAATCTGGCCGTTTTGGGTCTGGCCGCTCTGGCGGCGCTGGCTCTGTCCGGCTGCAGCAACCGGAGCGCCATGCGCGCGGACACAAATCCCGATACGCCGGCGGCGGAGGTGGCTTTCCCATTGGAAGAGACAGGGGAACTGTCCTTTATCACAAGCGCTCCTGCCACCACAACCCAGGAGCCCAATGAAAAGCTGATTTTCCAGCGCCTGGAAGAGCAGACCAACGTACATATTGACTGGACCTGCTTTGTGGATGACCAGTTCGCGGACAAAAAGAATCTGGCGCTGGCCCAGTTCGGAAACCTGCCGGACGGCCTGTTTACGGCGGGAATGAGCGATTACGATCTGCTGCGCTACGCGAAGCAGGGAATCATCATTCCTCTGGAGAATCTGATCGACAAATATATGCCGAATCTGCAGGCGGTGTTTGAGAAGTATCCGGAATACCGGACCATGTGCACGGCCCCGGACGGGCATATCTATTCCTTCCCCTGGATTGAACAGCTGGGCGAGGGAAAGGAGGCGATCCAGGCCATCGGTGACATTCCCTACATCAATAAAAAATGGCTGGATTTTCTGGAGCTTGACATTCCCCGGACAGTGGACGAATTGGAGCAGGTGCTCATTGCCTTCCGGGACAACGCGGACAGGCTCCAGGAGGAGTTTGACATTCAGGGAGACGTAATCCCCATGTCCTTTATCATTAACAACGGCGATCAGGATCCGGCAATCCTCATCAACGGCTTTGGCGAGGGGTACGGCGATACCGGCGATCACTTCGCGGTGACGGACGAGGGCGAGGTCATCTATACCTGCGTGCAGGAGGGCTATAAGGAAGGAATCCAGTGGCTCCACAAGCTGGTGGAGGAAAATCTGGTGGACCCCGAAGCCTTCACCCAGGAATGGTCCACCTATGTGGCGAAGGGAAAGAATCACCGGTACGGCCTGTGCTTTACCTGGGATATCGCGAATATCGACAATTATGACGATTATGTGATGCTTCCGGCCCTGGCAGGACCCGACGGCCTGGTGAACATCACCCGGCAGAACGGAAGCGAAACTAGCGGCTTTGACCGGGGGCGCTGCGTACTCACCACAAGCTGCCGGGATACAGCGCTGGCGGCCGCCTGGATTGACCAGATGTACGCACCTTTGCAGTCCGTCCAGAATAACTGGGGAACCTACGGGGAAGAGGACGCTGCCAATATCTTTGAGCTGAGCACCAACGACCAGGGAGAGGAGATGCTCCGGCACCTGGACCTGGCGGGCGAGTCTCCGGTCGAGGTGCGCCAGGCCCAGTCTGTGAACGGGCCGCTGGCAGTGCTGAATGATTATTATGATGTCTATGTGACGCAGCCGGACGACGCGAAATGGCGTCTCGATAACATGCATGAGACGTACCTTGCGGATATGCACAGCAAATATGTCTACCCGAATGTATTTATGAGCATTGACGATACAAACAAGGTGTCCCAGTATGACACAGACATTAAAAAGTACGCGGAGCAGAAAAAGGCGGACTGGATTCTGAACGGGGGTATCGAGGAGGAATGGGACAGCTATCTCCAGAGAATGGAAGAATACGGGCTGTCGGACTATCTGGCCATCAAGCAGAAATATTTTGATCAGTATCAGGAATCATTAAATGGAGAAACTACAGCGCAGACAGGCAGCAGGGAGGAAGAAAATGCACAGTGAGAAATTAGAAAAAGCGAGAGCCTATGAAAAACGGGAAGCGGCGCGGGTGCCGGAGTTCCAGAGACCGGCATTCCATATGTCGGTGCCCATCGGATGGATGAACGACCCCAACGGATTTTCCTTTTATAAAGGGGATTACCACCTGTTTTTCCAGTACAATCCTTACGGAACCCACTGGGATACCATGCACTGGGGCCATGTGCGGTCGAAAGATCTGGTGACCTGGGAGTATCTGCCGGCGGCGCTGGCGCCGGATGAGCCATACGACGAGGCGGGGGTTTTCTCAGGCACTGCCATGGAGGCGGATGGGAAGCATATTTTGATGTATACCGGCGTAACGGAGCACATGGGGCCGGACGGGAAAAAAGTGATCCGCCAGAATCAGTGCATCGCCGTGGGGGACGGAGAGAACTATGTGAAGCTTTCGGCAAATCCGGTGATCACCGGGGATATGCTGCCTGCGGGCTGCAGCCGGGAGGATTTCCGGGACCCGAAAATCTGGATGGAAAACGGCGTATTCTACGCGGCGGCGGCGAACCGGGCAGAGGACGGAAGCGGACAGATTGCCCTTTTCACCTCCGGGGACGGAGAAAAATGGAGCTTTCATTCCATGCTGGATAAATGTGAGAACCGGTTGGGAAGAATGTGGGAGTGCCCGGATTTCTTCCCTCTGGACGGACGCCAGGTTTTGCTGCTGTCTCCCCAGGATATGATGGCTCAGGGGCTGGAATTTCACGGCGGAAACAACGCGGCCTTTCTTTTGGGAGACTATGACCGGGAAACCTGTCGGTTTTCCGGGGAAACCGTTCAGAGCGCGGATTACGGCCTGGATTTTTACGCGCCCCAGACCTTGGAGGCGCCGGACGGCCGGCGGATTCTCATCGGCTGGATGAAATCCTGGGACGCGGATCTGCTTTTGGACGGATTCCGTTGGAACGGAATGATGACCTTTCCAAGAGAACTGACCCTACGGGAGGGAAGGATTTTCCAGAACCCCGTGGAGGAGATCTGGAAATATTACGGGAAGGAAATCGTATACCGCCATGTGGAACTTCAGGGACAGAGGGAATTTGAAGGAATCTCCGGAAGAACCCTGGATCTTACCGTGGAGGCGGAAGCGGGCAGCTATGAAGCGTTCCGGATTTTTGTGGCAAAGAATGAGCGCTTTGAGACGGTGATTTCCTATGATCCCGGGACATCGGTGCTGACCTTTGACCGCACCGGCTGCGGGGTGCGCAGAGACTGCGCGTGCCTGCGCAGGATTGCGGTAAGAAAACAGGAGGGGCGGCTGAAGCTGCGGATTCTTCTGGATAAATATTCGGCGGAGATCTTTGTAAACGACGGGGAAAGCGTTCTGACCTCTCTGGTTCCCACGCCCCTGGAAGCGGACCGGATTGTATTTGAGACAGAGGGGAAAGCCGAAGTAAGCATGACCTGCCATGAAGTCAGAAAATCGGAAAGCCGCTGAGAAAAAGGGAATGAAGATGAAAAAGTATGATGTGACGGCTCTTGGAGAGCTTTTGGTTGATTTTACGGAAAACGGAATAAGCCCCCAGGGAAATCTTTTGTTTGAGGCGAACCCCGGGGGCGCGCCGGGGAATGTCCTGGCGATGCTGCAGAAGCTTGGGAGAAAGACGGCCTTTATCGGCAAGGTGGGAAAGGATTTTTTCGGAGAACAGTTAAAAGCCGCTCTGGAAGAAACAGGGATTTCTGCCGAAGGGCTGCGGGCGGATGAAACGACGCCCACAACCCTGGCCTTTGTCCGCCGTCTTGCGGACGGAGACCGGGATTTTTCCTTCTATCGGAAGCCTGGCGCAGATTTGATGCTGACAGAGGCGGAGGTTCCGGAAGAACTGATTAAAAGCGCCCGGATTTTCCACTTCGGAACACTTTCCATGACAGCCCAGCCGGCCAGACAAGCCACGAAAAGGGCGCTGGAAACGGCGCGGAAAAATGGTGTTCCCATTTCCTTTGACCCGAATCTGCGCCCGCCGCTGTGGGATTCCATGGAGGAGGCCAGGCGTCAGGTCCTGGAAGGCCTGGGATACTGCGATATCCTGAAGATCTCGGACAATGAGATTTCCTGGCTTACCGGCAGAGACGACATGGACCGGGCGGCAGAGTGGATTCAGGAACGGTTTCCGGGGATCAAATGGATTTTCCTGTCCCTTGGAAAGCTTGGCAGCAGGGGATACGCGGCGGGAGTCCGGGCCCGGGCGGAAGCGTTTCTGCGGGAAGATACCCGGGACACCACCGGAGCGGGGGACACCTTCATGGGCTGCATGCTCCATCAGCTTTTGGAGCGCGGTATGGAACCGGCCACGGAGCAGGAGCTTCAGGAAATGCTCCTGTTTGCCAACGCGGCCGCGTCTTTGATCACCGCCAGAAAGGGCGCGCTGCGGGTGATGCCGGAGAAAAAAGATATTTTAGAGCTTCTGCAGCAGTCAAGTCAGGGCTCTGTCACCGTGCCTCCGTCTAATACGGTCTGAATCAGCTCCTTGGCCGTGGCTACGGTGGATTCGTCCGGAATCATTACATATACGCTCTGACTCATGGAATACGGTACCTGACTGTCGCCGGTGCCGGTTACGCTGTAGCTTACGATATTCCAGGAACCGCCGCTGCCAAGCTGGCTTCGAACCAGGGAGCTGAGTACGTCATAGGGTACGGAGGTTTCAAAGCTGTCTTCCACCGCGGCCAGTACCTGGGTATAATTGAGCAGCATATCGGTGCTGAGGCACTTGTTCAGGACGCCGCGGATGACCGCCAGCTGATTTTTGCCGCGCTGGTTGTCTCCGGTGGCGAAGGAATAACGCTCCCGGCAGAATGCCAGAGCAGCGGCGCCGTCCATGTAGTTTTCACCCTGATCAAAGTGATAACCCGCCTCGTTTTTCGAGTCAAAGGTATAATCGGATACCACGGTAATGCCGCCAAGGGCGTCTATAATCTTCTCAAATCCCGTGAAATTCACCCGGAAATAATAATCGATGTCAATGCCGTAGAGCATCGCCAGGGTATCCATGCTCACCTGTACTCCGTAAATTCCCGCGTGGGTGAGCTTGTCCGGCACGCCGCCGGAAATGGAGAGAGGTACATAGTAATCTCTGGGAGTGGAAATCAGTACAACCTGGCGGGTATCCGCGTTGACCACGGCAAGGATGTTTACATCGCTGCGGCTTTTGGAAACCAGCTCGCTGGAACGGCTGTCTACGCCGCTGATGTAGAGCGTAAATACGGACTGGCTGCCGGTCTGGGTACCGGTATCCGCCTTCTCCGTTTCTGCGGCGGCCTGGGGTATCTCCGTTTTCACCTGCGTGATGGTGGCTTCTTTAATCTGGCTGCGGATGTCTTCGTAGCCTGCCATTTCCTCAAGAACATCCAGATAAGCGGAATTGAGAACCACGGCGTTCGTTTCCCCGTTCAGCAGGGCGTCTATCAGGGAAGGAAGGGAGTCGTATTCCACAGGAGAAATGGAAATGCCAAGTTCCTCGTTAAGCTGCGCCACGGCATCGTCCGTATTTTCCCGGTCCAGGCTGGAAAGGATGCCGTAGGAATACCTACCTGCCTCCTGGGAAAAGTCATCGGTATTGTCTGCCTTTACATAAACACCCATTTCCGTAACCTCTGTGTTTACTGTGGTAATGCGGTCGGCGGCCTCCAGGGTCCGGTTCACATAGAAAAAGCCCACTGCGTACAGCCCGGCGAATAAAAGCGCCAGCAGAACGCCGACTGCATAGCGGATTTTGTGCCTGCCGTTCCAGGTAAGCCATATCACCAGGACAGCCAGGATGGCCATCACGGCTCCGATGATGCCCAGATACAGGACAGGCACCATGTTGGTGCGTACAAGGACGGTAAAGAGCAGCACTGCGGCGACGATATACAGCAGCGCAAGGACCTTGCCGACCAGCCAGCTGATTTTGTACTTCATAATAGATTCCTCCGATAGTGGATTTCTTTTTGGATATAGCCTAACATTCCGGAGAGGAAAAAACAAGAGATTCTGAAATAATTGTGATAAAATATTGCAACAGTGCAGTCCAGGTCCGCGCACATGCTGCGCGGACCGTAAGAACGTGATTCAGGAGTGCGGGCATCCGAAGTATCAAAAAGAAGTACAGAGTGTCTTTAAAATATGGACACGTCAGGGACAGCAGTATTCAATAATCATACATCTCAGGCATACTCCGTCATGTAAACTAAGTATTTGCCTATAGCCTCAGCCGGTTATACAATATAGACAGATAAAAAGATCATATCTGTGTTAGATTACAAACGGGAGGCGTTCTATATGGATACAGAAAAAATGAAACAGGGTTTAGGCGGCGGAAACGTTTTTGAGATCGGCGAGCCGAACACCGCGTTCGCTCAGTACTTCATCGGACAGAGCTATCTGAAAATGCTCACCACAGAGAGAGTGGGCGTGGGCAATGTGACTTTTGAACCGGGCTGCCGCAATAACTGGCATATCCATCACAAGGGCGGCCAGATCCTGCTGGTAACCGGAGGACGTGGCTGGTACCAGGAGTGGGGGAAAGAGCCCCAGGCGTTAAAGGCCGGCGATGTGGTGAATATTCCTCCGGAAGTAAAGCACTGGCATGGAGCGGCAAAAGACAGCTGGTTCCAGCATCTGGCTGTGGAGGTGCCCGCCGAGGGAGCGTCCAACGAATGGCTTGAGCCGGTGGATGACGAGCAGTATGGGAAGCTTTAAACGAACTGCAAAAATCCACTTGAAATCGCCTTTGGCGATGGAATTTTGGCGCTTCTGAATTGAGATATTGCAGATAGAAAGGCGGAAAAAAATGTTTGATCAGCGTTTTAAGGAAACAGACCCGGAGTTTGCCCAGAAATTTGAGGCATTCGCTCTGACGGAGGTTGTGCAGGAGCCGGGCCAGGAGCTGGACGCTCCCACGAGGTATCTGGCGATTCTGTCAGTCCTGACAGGAAGTCAGGGCATCGACGCGTTTCGGGAGATTCTTCCTGACGCGTTAAAGAACGGACTTACACCGGTTATGGTAAAGGAAATGGTTTACCAGGCGGTGGCATATCTTGGGTACGGAAGGGTTTGCCCCTTTTTGAAGGCGGTAAACGACTGCCTGGAAGACCTGGGAATCGCGCTGCCTCTGGAAGGTCAGGCCACCACGACGATGGAGGACCGTCTGGAAAAAGGCGCCCAGGCGCAGGTGGATATCTTCGGGGACGGCATGAAGGATTTCTGGAAGGGCGGTCATATGAACCGCTGGCTGGCCGCGAACTGTTTTGGAGATTACTATACCAGGAAGGGATTGGATCTGAAACAGCGGGAGATGATTACCTTTTGCTTTCTTCTGGCCCAGGGCGGCTGTGAGCCGCAGCTTACCTCTCACGCGGCCGGAAATATGCAGATCGGAAACGACGAGAACTTTCTGCTGCGGGTGGTGTCCCAGTGTGTTCCTTATATCGGGTATCCCAGAAGTCTGAACGCGATACAGTGTGTGAAAAACGCCGCGGGAAAAACGAACTGAGTTTCGGAATTTTTCAAAAAAGAAAAGTGATTGTCTGCCGGAAGCGATTCCGGCAGACAATCACTTTTTTCGCTGGTGTTTTTGAAGCCTATTGGCCCGCAGTCACGCGGCATCCCTATGGCGTGATGATTGACGCGTGTGGCATCCGTTGCTATAATATTTAGGAAATGAAAATCACGGTTTGGAAGCTGGTCAGAAGACGGCAGAAGCTGGGAGGAAGAACATGTATTATACGATAGGTGAGATGGCCAGAAAGCTGAACGTGGCACCGTCCACGCTGCGTTACTATGACAAAGAGGGGCTGCTGCCCTTTGTGGAGCGCTCCGATGGGGGAATCCGGATGTTTAAAGACGCGGATTTTGAATGGCTTTCTCTGATCGGGTGTCTGAAGGAGACGGGGATGCCCATAAAAGAGATTAAATATTTTATGGATCTGTGTACGCAGGGAGATTCCACCATCGGGGCCCGGCTTGCGCTGATCGAGCGTCAGCGGGAGAATGTTCTGGAGAAGATCACCCAGATGAAGGAAACCCTGCACATGCTGGATTATAAAAAGTGGTATTACGAGACAGCCAGGGAAGCCGGCACCTGCGAGGTTCATCAAAACAGGAGCAAGGAGGACGTTCCCAGAGAATTTTGGGATATTATGGAGAGAGAAAAGAACGGAAATGAGAGAGACAAAAATTAATCGGGAGGATATGCTGGAGCTTACCCGGCGCATGACGGTGAAGCGCACTTCCTTTACCAGGATCGCGGGCGCTTATCTTGACATGGATGGGGAGATTGACGGAACTTTTAACACAAATTTCCTCAAACTGACGCCTGGAGAGCGGGAAAAGAATCTGGCGGTTGCCAAGGAAATCCCTTTTGCGGAGACGAACAGGAATCTGAAGCGGTACCGATTTTCCGGGGAGGGAAAGCAGACTCCCATGTACCGGTTGCTCATGGAAATACGCGGCTGCGGCCTGAAAAACGACGCGCTGCTGGAGACTTTTTACGAGGAGGCGGGCAGGCGCTTCCGGGTCGGGGAAGACTACGCGGTTTTTGTCTTTCACGACCGCTACGATGTGCCGGCGAAGGCCGCCGATCATGAAAGGCTTTGGGAGTCTGAGGAAGTCTTTGAATATCTGATCTGCGCTTTCTGCCCCTTAAAAGGGGATTATGAGCCTGGAAAGCCCTTCTGCGGCTTTTTGTTTCCGGCGTTTTCCGACCGGAGCGCGGATTTGGAGCATATCGACGTGTTCCAGGCGGACCCGGAACATCCCTGTGTGGAATTATATGAGCTGCTCGGCATCTAGGGAAGAAACGCGAAAGGAACTTGCGTTATTCACAGCAGCCGCAAACACTTGCGCGCGGATCTGCCGGAGGGTGGACGCCGTGTTTGCGCGGGCGGACATCCGACGGGGAAGGGAGAAAGGACGTATGATTACAGAATATAGAATCCCTGGGGAGACGGGAGAAATTCCGGTACGGATTCTGCGCTCCGCCAGAAAGAGCATTGGCCTTGAGGTACGGCCCTCCGGAGAGGCTCTTGCCCGGATTCCCAGAGGGCTTTCCGATCGGGAGCTGAAAGCGTTTTTGGAAAGGCACGCCGGATGGATTCGGGAAAAGCACGCGCTGTCTCTGAAACGAATGGATTCCCGTCTTTCCACTGGGGCGGTTCCCCCGGCGGAGCTTACCAGGGAGGAGAAGGAAAAAATCGGCCGGAAAATCCAGGAACGGGTGCGTTTCTACGGCGAAAAGATGGGCGTTTCCTGGGGAACCATTACCATCCGGAATCAGAAGACAAGGTGGGGAAGCTGCAGCGCCAGGGGCAACCTGAATTTTAATTATCAGCTCTATTACCTGCCCCAGGAGCTTTTGGACTATGTGGTGGTACACGAACTGGCCCACCGCAGATATATGAACCATTCCGCGGAATTCTGGAAAGAAGTGGAGCGCTATTACCCGGATTACCGGAATGCCAGGGAAAAGCTGAAAGAGAGAAGACTGGTTTCGTAAGTCCAGCTAAGAAATGTCAAGAGGTGATATGAAAAAAGTTAAATTTATTACAACAGAGCAAAAAAAGGTAACCTTAACAGACCATTCCCCGATATAGGACTGGTCAGAAACTAAATATCCAGAACGCC
>DVIQ01000009.1 GCA_018711185.1 Candidatus Limivivens intestinipullorum
AAAAACCAGGGCCTTTTACGGCTGCTCCAAGCTGAAGAGCGTAAAAATCTCGTCCAGCAAAATCAAAACCGCCGGCAGCCAGTGCTTCGGGAAGATTTCCTCGAAAGCCGTTGTCAAGGCGCCGGCGAAAAAGGCAGCCGCTTATAAAAAGCTGTTTAAGTACAGCAGGATTCAAAAAGCGTAACGGTTCGGCTCTGTGAAACGCTGTCAGGAACAGCATAGGAAAAGCCTGTCCATGAACAGCAACATCGCGGATTCTCTGAAAGAGCAGATTATACGTCAAAACGTATCGTCTGCTCTTTTATAATCGGTCCCCTGATATTCCTGCTCCAATTCCTCCGCCAGGTACGCGTCGCTCATGCAGTGCATATCAGAAACTCCATCCCGGATTAGCTGATACACCTCGGAATGGTAAAAAAATTCCAGCGCGGCATCCAATGTGATGCCCTGCTGCCTGGCAAAAAGCTCTATGACACGGCTGTATTTTTTCTGTAGTAAAATCGGGTTCGCATTCATACCTCCACGCCCCTTTCTTTCATCACATCCAGGAGGTCATCCACGATATATTCCCGGCTCTGGGTATGCAGAATTTCATATTCCGGCACAATATAGCCATTCAGAATATCGCTTTTTTCGGTGAATGCCCGATAGACCCTTTCCGCATTCACACCGAGTTTGGCAGCAACATTTTCAATGCAAAATACGGCAAATTCCAGCTCTCTGGAATTTTTGATTTTCCCGTCCTGTGTCATAAAAGCTTCCCCCTTTGCTTCATCGTCCATCTTTAAACAGAAAACATCTGAATATTATGTTAGCATAGTTTTCTCTGTATTTCTATACACAAAAGAGGCTGCCTATTTCCAGACAGCCCCTTCTCTTGCTTACTTTTTCCCGGCCTGCGCAACCGCGTGTTTTCTCTCCCTACGTTTTGTTAATTGCTGTAGCTCAGTGCGCCTGAAGCGATCTGAATATTCTTCTCTGTCGTATTTCCTCCGCTCGCTCCCACTGCCTTGCATCCTCCGATGGCCTTTACTTTAGAACCGGCCTGAATCGTAATGTTTTCCACCGTGCGGTCTTTATCAGAAGAAAATATGATCCGGCAGCCAATTACCGGGCTGGCAGAATCCGTCGTTTTCGCGGTCACGTTTGAGCAGGAAATGAGCAGATTCCTCTGCGCCCGGATAGCTGCGTTATCGTCATTGTTCACATTTAGGCTCCCTTTTCCTGTAATGGACAGGCTTCCGGCATCGTCCTCACAGTGATAAATGATTCCGTCTGTTATCGTATTGGAAGTTCCCTCCATGCATTCCAGCGTCACCTTATCATTTGACCAAATCAAGATTTGATTGATCGTAACTCCATTCAGAGTTATCCTCATATTCTCACCGGCATTCTTATCGAACTGCTGACTCACCTGAAGGTCATTGCTGTATCCCTTTTTGCTCTGCACAATCGTTATTCCGACAGCGGGATCATAGGTATACGTTTCCGCCCCGTAGACTCCGTTCCGCGTGGCGTACTGAGATACCTTGTTTCTCGACCCCAGCGAAATGAGTCCCTCTGAAATATCCAGCCAAAGCCCGGGCGTTACCTGGACAGTACAGCTTGCTTTATATTTCCCTGCCGCCGCCTGAATCGTCACTGTGCCTGCTTTTTTTCCGGTTACTTTTCCGTTTGAATCCACTGACGCAACCGAAGGATTGCTGGAAGTCCACTTTGCCTTTTCCACCGCATTGGAGGGCGTTATCTTAGCCGTCAGAGAGAGGCTGTCTCCCGCAGCCACATAACGCGGCGAATCCGCAATGGAAATACCTGTGGCATGTACCGGAACGGTAATCTTGCACTTCGCATAAACCTTAGAAGAAATCTTTGCCGTAATCGTGGCTGTTCCCACTGCCTTGGCCGTCACTTTCCCGGACGAGCTCACTATCGCCACTTTTTTATTGCTGGTACTCCATTTCACCCTTCCCACGGCATCCGAAGGACTCAGAGTATAAGAAAGCTTCAGCGTCTTTCCCTTTTCCACCACAGCGCTTGCCGTCTTCAGCTTCATGGATTTCGCGTCCGGCGCCGTCACCTTCACCGTACAGGAAGCCTTCTTCCCATTGGATGTCCTGACCGTAATTTTCGCCCGCCCGATGGCCTTCGCGGCAATGGTCCCGTCTGACTTGACGGTTACCGCCTTAGAGCTGCTGCTCCATTTCACCGTGGCGTAGGAATTGGACGGCGAAAAGCTGTAGGACAGCTTCGCGGTGCTTCCCCGCTTCAGGGTGAGGCTGGTCTTTTTCAGTTTAATGGAGGACGGCTTTTTCGCCACGGTCACGGTGCAGCGGGCAGTCACCTTTGAGGAAACCCTGGCGGTAATCGTGGTTTTTCCCACGCTCTTAGCCGTGATCAGGCCCTTGGAGTTCACCGAGGCCACGCTGGGTTTGCTGCTCTTCCAGGTCACCTTGCCCTGGGCATTTTCCGGGGAAAAGGTATAGGTCAGCCGTTTTTTCCCGCCGGTTTCCAGCTTCAGGGTTTTCGAAGACAGCTTAATGGACTTTGGCGAAGGGGCCTTCACCGTTACCTTACAGGAGGCTTTCTTTCCGTTGGTGGTCGTTGCCGTAATCGTAGCCGTTCCTCTGGCCTTTGCCGTCACTTTTCCGGAATCGCTGACCTGGGCCACCTTTGGATTGCTGCTCTTCCAGGTCAGAGACGTTTTGCTCCCGGATGGAGATAGAACGGCCTTTAAGGTCTTCGAAGAGCCCTCGGTGATCGTCACGCTTCCGCTGCCAAATTTCACCGAAGACGGCGCTTTCCGAACTGTCACCGTACACTTTGCCGTCACACTCCCCGCTTTCGCCGTAATTTCTGCCGTTCCGCCTTTCTTTGCCGTAACCTTGCCGGAGGCGCTTACACTGGCCACGCTCGTATTGCTGCTGGACCAGGCAATCTCCTCATCCGCGCTCACGGGAAGAACCGTCCCGGCAAGCTGCAGGGTCGCGCCCGCGTTCAAAGTCGCCTTTGTCTTATTCAAACGAACGTCCGTAACCTTTGGCCGTTCCACCGTTACCGTACATACCGCCTGCTTTCCATCTGCCGAACGCGCCGTAATCGTGGCTGTCCCGTAGCGGATTCCGCGGACATTTCCCTCTTCGTCTACCGTCGCCACGGAAGTATCCGAGGAAGCGAAAGCAACCTCTGCCAGAGCGCTGGTATACGGATCGCTTGGAACACACTGATAGGAAAGCTTCGCCGTGCCGTTTAGCGCGAGAGAAAGTTCCCTGTCGTTCAGAACAATGCTTTGCAGCTCCGGCACAACCCGGAACTTATGGGGGCTTTCCATCGTCTTGTAATCCCAGATCAGACCGTCCAGCACGTAAACGGAATCCGTGGTGGCCGTCACTGTGCAGACGCCCGTTCCCACTGCCACCGCCGTGCAGTAAAGCCCATTGCTGGCTCCAGAAATCCGGATCACGCTGGAATTGCCGCTCCTCCATGAAGCGCTCACGACGCCGTCATGGTAGACAGCTCCCGCCGGCCCCAGGTTCAGCGTCGCGCCTTCCATGACAATCCGGTTCCCGTCCCCATCGTAATAAATGTTATTTACCTTGTTGATCTCTACGTCGTCATCCGCCGCCCAGGCTGACATTCCGGTTCCCGGCCACGCCAGAAAAAGCGCCGCGAACAGCACGATCAGCAGAAGCGGCAGGGATATTCTTCCTGCCCATTTTCTTTTCACGCTCTTCATAATAACACCTCACTTGAGAAGTAAACCTGTATACATGCCGCCTATTCAGCGGCGGACTTTCCGAGTAAAGCCTGTGCCAATCGCAGACTCATACTCTGGTACGCGCCTGTTCCTGAATTTAAATCCGCCAGACTACACTGCTCACAAGACTTTTCATCCGTTTTTTCGATAACTTAATGTCCCCGGCGCGATAAAGATTCCTTTCTCTGTCGTATCTTCCCCGGCAATTCCCACTGCTTTGCAGCCGCCAACAGCCGTAACCTTCGCTCCCGACAAAACTTTGATATTTTCTATCGTGCGATCCTTGGTAGTAGATGTAACGCTCCGCCCGATAACCGGACACGTGTCACTTGCCGTCTGAACCGTTAAATTTCCGGCAGTGATCGTCAGATTTTTGCTTACCGCAATCGCCGGGCCTGTTTCGTTCTGTATAGAAAGCGCTCCTTCTCCGGTAATGGTAAGTGAGCTGGCATCATCTTGACAGCTATAGCCTATGCCATGAATTGTATTCTCTGTCCCTTCCATAGCTTCCAGAATAACTTTATCATTACTCCATATAGACAGCCAGTCTATCTTAGCTCCTCCCAGAATCACCCGAATCTTTTCTCCATCTGTCGTATCCATGTGCTGACCTATGTCAAGATTATAGCTCTTATCCTTATTGCTCTGAACAATGGTCACACCCGTATCGGTATCATAAGTATAGTATTCAAATCCATAAACCCCATTCCGAGTGGCTCCCTGGGACACCCTGTTTCCGCCGTAGACAGAAATGACTCCTTCCGAAATATCCAGCCAAAGTCCTTCCGTAACCTGAACGGTACAGGCGGCTTCATACTTTCCTGCCACCGCGCGGATCTCGGCAATGCCTGCCTTCTTTCCCGTAACCTTTCCGTTACCATCTACTGACGCTACGGATGAATTGCTCGAAATCCATGTCACTTTATCAACCGCATTGGACGGCGTTAATTTTGCGGTCAAGTTAATGGTTTCCCCTGCTGACACAAAGCGAATACTGTCCGTTACCGCAATGCCTGTAGCGCGAACCGGCACCGTAATTTTGCATTTCGCGGAAACCTTCGAAGAAATCTTCGCCGTAATCGTCGCGGTTCCCGATGCTTTCGCCGTCACCTGCCCCTTCGAGTTCACAATCGCCACCTTTTTATTGCTGGTGCTCCATTTCACCTTCCCCGCGGCGTCCGAGGGATTCAGAGCATAAGAAAGCTTCAGCGTTCCTCCCTTTTCCACCGTAGCGCTTGTCGTCTTCAGCTTAATGGATTTCGCGTCCGGCGCCGTCACCTTCACCGTACAGGAAGCTTTCTTCCCGTTGGACGTCCTAGCCGTAATCTTCGCCCGCCCGATGGCCTTCGCGGCAATGGTCCCGTCTGACTTAACGGTTACCGCCTTGGAGCTGCTGCTCCATTTCACCGTGGCATAGGAATTGGACGGCGAAAAGCTGTAGGACAGCTTCGCGGTGCTTCCTCTCTTCAGAGTGAGGCTGGTCTTTTTCAGTTTAATGGAGGACGGCTTTTTCGCCACGGTCACGGTACAGCGGGCAGTCACTTTTGAGGAAACCCTGGCGGTAATCGTGGTTTTTCCCACTCTCTTAGCCGTGATCTGCCCCTTGGAGTTCACCGAGGCCACGCTGGGTTTGCTGCTCTTCCAGGTCACCTTTCCCTGGGCGTTTTCCGGGGAGAAGGTATAGGTCAGCCGCTTTTTCCCGCCGATTTCCAGCTTCAGGGTTTTCGACGCCAGCTTAATAGACTTTGGCGAAGGGGCCTTCACCGTTACCTTACAGGTCGCCTTTTTCCCGTTTCCAGTGGTCACCGTGATGGTTGCCGTCCCTTTGGCTTTCGCCGTTACCCGGCCGGAATCGCTGACCTGGGCCACCTTTGTATTGCTGCTTTTCCAGGTCAAAGACGTCCTGCTGCCCGACGGAGAGAGGGTTGCCTTCAGGGTCTTCGCCGCTCCCTCCGTCATGGTCACTTTGCTGTTTCCAAGCTTCACCGACTCAGGCGCTTTCCGGACCGTCACCGTGCAGACAGCCGTGGCGCTTCCGGCTTTTGCCGTGATCCTTGCCGTTCCGCTTCCTTTTGCCGTCACCTTTCCGGAAGAACTAACGCTTGCCACGCTGGCATTGCTGCTGGACCAGGTCAGAGCCTCGTCCGCGTCCCCAGGGGAAATCGTCCCGGTCAGCTGCAGGGTATCCCCCGCGTCCAAAGTGGCCTTGGTCTTATTCAGGCGAATGCCGGTGACCCCGGGACGCGCTACGGTAACCGTGCAGGCAGCCTGAATCCCGTTGGCTGCTCCGTTTGCCGACCGCACCGTAATAACCGCGGTGCCATAGGCAATCCCTTTCACATTCCCCTCTTCGTCCACCGTAACCGCCGAAGGATTCGAAGAGGAAAAGGTAAGATCTTCCAGAGCCAGGGCCTCCGTGTACGGGTCGCTGGGAAGAATTTTCCAGTTAAGCTTGGCGCTGCCGCCGGGAGCCAGAGAAATCCTGGAATCTTCCAGGGCAATGCTCTGGACCGCTTCCACCACCCGGAACTTATGGGGACTGTCCAGGTATTGGTAGTCATAAGCGGCGCCAAAGGAATAGGATGAAGCTCCCTATCTTCCTTATAACCGCCTGGTCGTCGGCATGAACCGGCAGGCTCCCGCCCGGCCATGCCAGAAAAAGCGCCGCGAACAGCGCCGCCAGCACAGAAATCCAGATAAGCCCCCTTCTGTTTTCTGTACCGGCCGTCTTCAAACTTTTCATAAAAATCCCTCCCGTATCATCGCTGGCAAAGGCAATGGATATGTATACCCGCCTCCTCTGCGCTGCGCGAAAAAAAGAAGAAAGCTGCTATGCTTAGTATAGCATCAAACAGCTTTCTTCGTCCGAAATCCCAAATTTTTTGGGAATTGTTTTAAATTTCGGCGGTTTGGCCGTCCTTTCCAAAGGCCGTTCTCCGCTTCCAGATCCAGTACGCCGCGGCCGCGGTAATCCACTCCGTCACCCAGAACGCGTGCCACACGCCCTGGGCTCCCAGCGCCCGGCTCAGCAGAAAAGCCCCCGGAATAATGAGAATCAGATAGCGCAGAAGAGAAATCATCAGAGAGGATACTCCCATTCCCAGCCCCTCCAGGGCTCCGGAGGACACGACACTTACCGAGGAAATCAAAAATCCTGCGCAGAGGATTCGCAGAGCGGCCGCTCCCTGGCGCGCAGTCTCCCCGTTTTCCGTAAACAGTCCCATCAAAGCGCCGGGAATCAGCAGACACAGAAGGGTTCCCGCCGCCATAATCACAGCCATCATTCCCAGGGCAGTCCGGTAAATCTTCCGCACCCGCTGTCCCTCGCCGGCTCCGTAATTGTAGCTTACCAGCGGGCGCATTCCCTGGACAATTCCGTTGGCGGGAAGGTACAGGAAGGTCTGCAGTTTATAATACACGCCAAGCACCAGTACATAACTCTGGGAAAATTCCGCCAGAATGCCGTTCAGAGACGAAATCAGGAAGGAGGGCAGCGCCATATTCAAGGCCGCGGGAATCCCGATGGCATACAGCCTCTTTTCCGTCCGGGTCTGGAAATTCTCCCTGCGAAGGCGGATGTTCACCGGAATGGGCCGCAGAATATAAATCAGAACATACAGAGCCAGGCTCAGGACCTGCCCAAGTCCCGTGGCCAGAGCGGCCCCCTCGATGCCCATGGACGGAACCGGCCCCATCCCGAAGATAAAGACCGGGTCCAGGACAATGTTCGCCGCGCAGCCCGCCAGCATACAGATCATGGACACCGCCATTTTCCCCACTGCCTGAAAGATCTTTTCAAAGGAAACGCTCAGGGCGATGGCCACAGAGAAAGCGAAAGCGATGTTCGAATACCGAAGTCCCAAAGCCACCACTTCCCTGTCTGTGGTAAACATGCCGAGAAACGCCGGCATCACGGCAATGGAGCCCGCCGTCAGCACGATTCCGTGTACGGTATTCACCACGATTCCCTGGCTCGCCGCCGCGTCCGCCTTTTTCTGATTTCCTGCCCCAAGCTCATAGGAAATCACCGCGTTCATTCCAATGGCAAACCCGATGGTCACCGCATTGATCAGATTCTGTACCGGATACACCAAAGAGAGGGCCGTCATGGCCTTTTCGCTGATCTTCGCCACAAAAAAGCTGTCCACGATATTGTAAAGGGAATTTACCATCATGGAAATCACCATAGGCAGCGACATCGACAGCAGAAGGCCGAAAACAGGCCGTTTTTTCATAAATTCCTGTCCCATGTTCTCTCACTCCTGAATATTTTTCATACCGCTCATCGGCCGGATTTCCGATCTGCCGCGAGGGTCAAATACCCCGCAGCTCTGCCGCGCTGCAAGTTTGATGCCCCGTAGCTTGCTGCGGGTTTTGACTCTGCCGGGAGAACGAACTCCTTGCCCGTCAAATGCCTGCTCGCGCAGGCACGCAGCCGCTTGCCGGGCTTGTCGCGCACAAAAAAAACCACACAATTACGAAATCCATAATTGTGTGGCGAAAAATGGCTAAGCCAGAAAAATCCACTGCCGTACCGGTTTTGGAGCTTCATTATAGCATCGGCGCGAACCGGTTGTCAAGAGTGACGTTAAAATGTTACGGTTCAGCAAGGCGGAACCGTACTAAAACGTTCCTTTTACGTTGCTCCAGTTCTTCTGGGCGTAAGCCATCAGCTCCTCGGCCTGGGCCAGAGGCATGTCGGAGAAATACAGGTACAATCCCTTGGAGCCGTATTTCTTTACAATGCGCTCCGTATTGCGGATCCAGTCGTCGAACTCTCCGCTGTACACCTTCACCCAGAGGGCCTTGCCGGCTGCCCGGGCCTTGTCGTAAATCACATCCCACTCAGGCAGCGTGCCGTCCGGGCCGTAGTCCCCGCTGGTCCACTGGAGAGCGTCGATTCCCTCTACCTCCATCAGAGCGTCCATGTGCTTGATGGCCTCCGGGCCGTCCAGGTGGTAAAGCACGTTGTCCAGGGTCTTTGTGGCCTGCTTTAAGGAATCCAGCACAAACATGCGGAAGTAATCCGGGGAGAGCAGAGCGGAAAAATCGCACTGGAGCTTCTGGGTCTTTCCAGGCCCGAAGATCTGGAATACCGTGTAGGCGCTGCCGCCCTCATACTCCGCGTATTTGTAGAAAGCGTCATAATACTGCTGGTACAGATCCGTCACCTGCTGCACCCTTGGCAAAATCACATTGGTCTCCTCCAGGACGTCGTCGATCATATCGTCCAGAAGGTACTGCGCGCCCCTCAGGGAAGCCAGCACGTCCACGTTTTCCATAAGATCCGGAATCGCGATGGGGAAATCGTCCCCGATCAGCTCCTTGCACTCCTGGAAAAGCTTGATATGGCGTTTAAACCAGATATTATCCGGGTTGAATTTCAGAGGCGGGAAGGTCTCCCAATCGTCCACGCACCGCTCAAACCAGACGGTTCTTTCCTGGAAATTAATCTCGCTTCCGAGATACCCCGCCAGGGAGCCCGGCCCGAAATCCGGATTCAGGTTGGGGAAACTGTCCCCCAGAAACACATGGGTTTCGCAGTAATTGCGGTAGCTGGCCACAATCCGCTTTGCGTTCATGTATTTGTCTTCCATATCCTTTGCCTTGATTTCCTTGGGCAGAGAATAAGGATAAAACTCCGGTTTTACGCCTACCACGCGCATCAGCGGCATTCCTTCGTTGTCCCGCTTCCAATAATCCGCGAATCTCTGTTTCGTACTCTCCCAATCCTTTTTATACTGCATGATTTTTTCCTCCTGCCAGTCTTTCTTGTAACAGTTCAGCCATACCAAACTGCAACCCTTTCTTCCTAGTTATATAGGCTGAAGCCTTCCGGTTCCCTGCCGTCCGGCACACGCCTTCTTTGTCACGTTCCCTGATTTTTGGCGAAAAGCGCGAGCTTCGCGTATAAATCCTCCAGAATCAGTCTTGAATCGATTTTCTTATACACCCGGATCGGGCGGTTTCTCTGATCAAAAATATAATTCATATCCTGTCCGATGGCCGGGGCACGCATCCACTCAAAGGAAAAGCGATCCTCATACAAAAGAAGCCCTACAGCCGGGGAATCTCCCAGTACCCAGCTCTCTCCGGGGCGGAAAGCGCTCTTTCTGGGTCCCGGCGTCATGGCGTGCTCCCAGAGCTGCCCGCAAAGATACGCTCCAATGGGGCCGCAGGGAAGCACCCGGCTTTCCAGCTCCGCCATGGAAACCCCCATCATCTCGTACACGTTCTTTGGCACCTGCCAAACCTCCATCGGAGAAGAAAACACCACATTTGCCGCCGCGATGTCGTTTCCCAGGTTAAACTCTTCTCCGCCGCCCGGATAAAGGCCTCCGCCAATCCAGATCACAGTCAGCCTTCTGGCAATTCTGGGCTCCATCAGATAGGCGCTGGCCATATCCGTCAAAGGCCCCAGGAAAATAGCGTACAAAGGCCGGTCGTCCTCCTTCATGGCCTCCTCCACAATCCGCCTTGCTCCCTCGCTCTCCACCGGAGTACTTTTCTCCTTCAATGGATGCGCGGCCCCCCGCAGAATCGGAATCTGACCGGAAAATCCCATGGTCTCCACCACGGTCTCAAGCTCCCGAAAACTCTTTTCCATACTGTCAGGCTTGCCCGCGCCGTAATGAGCGGCTACCAGGGCCACATTTTCAATCTTAGGGCTTAAAAGCGCCTGTACCACAGCAAAATCGTCGTCTCCCTCGTTTTTCGCGTCCGTATCCGTAATCAGCCGGATTACCTTCTCCTCCGGAACCGGAAAACGGTAATTCGTATATCGCATGCTAAAATACACCTCCGCCTTTAGTTTACTCTATTTTCTTTTCTTTGTTAATGGAAAAAACTCTATATTTATGTACAAATTACAGATTTTTGCTGGCACGCAGCGCCGCTGTCCGTTGCCCGTCGGATGCCCGCTCGTGCAAGCACGGCGGTCGCCCTCCGGGCGTATCGCACAAAAAAAGAACGATATGCTTTATACATATCGTCCTTTCTCTTCAGAGGCGACAACCAGATTTGAACTGGTGATCAGGGTGTTGCAGACCCACGCCTTACCACTTGGCTATGTCGCCTTACTTTATTCTATGACATTATACATGAAAATATGTATCCTGTCAAGTGACTCCGACGAGAATCGAACTCGTGTTACCGCCGTGAAAGGGCGATGTCTTAACCGCTTGACCACGGAGCCTCAACAAAAAATATAATACCACAGTTCTTTCTTTTTGGCAAGAGGAAATTTTATTTTTTTTACCGTGAATAGTAAAAACTGTGAAGTTGACTTTAGTACGTTTTCGTATTATACTCGTTATGAAAAGACTATGCCAGAGCCGCGTCCGCGGCTGTCTGCGATAAGGAGGAATTTTATGGATGACCATTCCGACGCGGTCCGGCGGCTGATGCTCGCGATTAACCGCATTGACGGCATTTACTATCTTTTTTCCAAAAATCAGGGAAGCAATGAAAATACCTATGCCCTTCTCTATGCCATCAACGATGGAAAACCCCACTCGCAGAAACAAGTCTGCGAGGAATGGCTTATACCGAAAACAACCATTAATACCATCACGCGAAATCTGGTAAAGGAAGGATATCTGACCTTGCTTCCCGGAACCCACACGAAGGAAAAAACCATCTGCCTGACCCCTGCGGGAAAGGCCTACACCGAAACCATTATGAAAGGAGTCTGCGAAGCGGAACAGCAGGCGCTGAAGGATACGCTGGAACGGTTTTCCCCAGAATTTATCGATGCCTTTGACTGCTTTTCCGCCCGAGTGTGCGAAGAGCTTCGCCGTCGGATGCAGGAAGTATGAACTCACAAAAATTATTTCTTGAAACGACGCCCCTGAAACTGTTCTTTACGGCCGCGATCCCCGGTGCCGTCAGTATGCTGGCTTCTGCCCTTTACCAGCTTATTGACGGCATCTTTGTGGGGCGTTTTCTGGGAGAAACCGCCTTTGCGGCCCTGAACCTCGCAATGCCCTTTGTCATTATCAATTTCGCCCTGGCCGATCTGGTGGGCGTGGGGTCCTCCGTTCCCATATCCATCCGTCTTGGCCGAAAGGAAGAAAAGGAAGCCAATAACCTGTTTTCCTGCGCCTGTCTGATGATTGTGGGTGCGGGCCTGGCGGTGGGCGCTATTCTTTTCCTGGCAGCTCCCACGCTGATCCGGCTCATGGGGGCCGAGGGAGACTTCGCGGATATGGCGGTACAGTATCTTCGGGTATACGCTCTCTTCTCGCCTTTCACCACGATTGTGTTCGCCATGGACAACTACCTGCGGATCTGTGGAAAAATACGGACCAGTATGGTTCTGAATATTCTGATGTCCGTGCTGATCGTCAGTCTGGAATATTTGTTCCTTGGCGTTCTGGGCTTTGGAATCTGGGGCGCGGCCCTGGCCACCTGTATCGGTATGATTGTCTGCACCCTGCTGGCTCTTTTTCCCTTTTTCTTTGGAAAAATGCAGCTTCACTTTACCAGACCACGCTTCAGCCGCCGTCTGGTGCGCCAGATCGTAGCCTGCGGCAGCCCGAACTTCTTAAATAATATCGCGGGACGTATTACTTCTATATTAATGAACGTACTCCTGATACGCTTTGGCGGAGAAACTGCCGTTTCCGTCTATGGTATCCTGATGTATGTGGACGGCTTTATTCAGCCGCTGCTGTACGGCATGTGCGACTCTCTCCAGCCGGCGGTGGGCTATAACTGGGGCGCCGAGCGGAAAGACCGGGTAAAATCCATTGAAAAATGCTGTTACCTGGCCAGCGCCATTTTATCCATCGGCTCCTTTTTCGTGATTTTCCTGTTTCCGCAGCCCATTGCCTCCCTGTTTATGAGCGGTTCCTCATCGGATGTGGCAGCTATGGCGGTGTCGGCCCTCCTCATTTTCAGCTTCACCTACATCACCAGATGGCTGTCTTTCGCTACCCAGAGCTTTATGCTGGCCATCGAAAAACCCGTACCGGCGTCCCTGATCTCTGTATCGACTGCCCTGGTATTTCCGGTAATTCTGGTTATCATTCTGTGGCCTCTGGGACTTACCGGTCTCTGGGTAAACTTTGGCGCTACCTCTTTGCTGGCGGCCGTGCTCTCCTTTGTGATTCTTGTTCGTCTGAAATTTAAGTAAAATTAAGGCGCCTGTGCTATACTAACGGAAACACGACGAAACAGCGTGGCAAAAATCCTGTTACAGGAGGTACGGTATATTATGCGGTTATTGCTTGCTGAAGATGAAAAATCTCTTTCCAGAGTCGTAGCGGCGGTCCTGAAGAAAAATAATTATTCCGTTGACACGGTTTACAATGGCCTGGAAGCCATGGAGTATCTGGAAAACGGCGATTACGACGGCGTAATCCTGGACATTATGATGCCGGGAGCGGACGGGATCTCGGTATTAAAGCATATAAGAAAAAAAAGGGGAATCTGGTTCCGGTACTCATGCTGACGGCAAAAGCGGAGGTGGATGATAAGGTTCTTGGGCTGGACAGCGGCGCCAATGACTATCTCACAAAGCCCTTCGCGATCCAGGAGCTGCTGGCCCGGATCCGCGCTATGACGCGAAGCCCGGGCAGCACGGCCAGCTCCCGGATTTCTCTGGGAAACATCACCCTGGATCGGGCCACCTTTGAGCTTTCCTCGCCCACCGGAAGCTTCCGGCTGGCAAACAAGGAGTTTCAGATGATGGAGCTGCTCTTAAGCAATCCCCGCCGTCTGATTTCCACAGAGCGTTTCATGGAAAAGATCTGGGGTTATGACAGCTCCGCGGAAATCAATGTGGTCTGGGTGTACATCTCCTACCTGCGCAAGAAGCTTGCCGCCCTGCATGGAACGGTGCGCATCAAGGCTGTGCGCAACGACGGCTATTCCCTGGAGGAAATCTCATGATCCGCAGCCTCAGAATCAAGCTGATCGCGGTTTCCATGCTCTCCCTATTTCTGGTGCTCCTGGCCATTATCGGTACAGTAAACATCCTGAATTATCTGGACATTCTTCAGGACGCGCAAGATACGCTTACCATCCTCGCCGAAAACCAGGGCCGCTTTCCGGAATCCTACGAGGATATTGAATACCCCAGCGATCCGCTTTCCCCGGAGGTGCCCTATGAATCCCGTTACTTCTCCGTCCTGGTCTCCTACGACGGGGAAATCCTTTCCACAGATACCGGCAGGATCGCGGCAATCGATGAAGCCACGGCCATGGAATACGCCCGCAGAGTATTTGAGAGCGGAAAGACCGGCGGTTTTCTCTCCAACTATCGCTTTGTCACGCATTCGGAAGGAAGCGACGTCCGCATTATCTTCCTGGACTGCGGCAGAAGCCTCACCACCTTCCGAACCTTTCTCCTTACCAGCGTAAGCATCTCCCTTGTGGGTATGCTGGCTGTCCTGCTGCTGCTGATCCTTTTTTCCGGACGTCTGTTCCGGCCAGTTATTGAAAGCTATGAAAAGCAGCGCCAGTTTATCACGGATGCCGGCCATGAGCTTAAAACGCCTCTGGCCATCATCGGCGCCGACGCCGAAGTACTGGAAATGGAGATCGGCGAGAGCGAATGGCTTCAGGATATTCGCTCCCAGGTAACGCGCCTGGCTTCCCTGACCAATGACTTAATTTACCTCTCCCGCATGGAAGAACAGCAGCATCAGCTGCAAACCATCGATCTGCCTTTTTCCGAGCTTGTGGAGGAAACCGCCCGCTCCTTCCAGACTCTGGCGAAGACACAGGGAAAAGAGTATTCGATCCGCATTCATCCTATGCTTTCCGTGCGCGGAGACGAAAAAGCCCTGCGTCAGCTTGTGTCGATTCTGTTGGACAACGCTGTGAAGTACTCTCCGCCCGGCGGAAATATCTCTCTGTCCCTGGACCGGCAAGGCAAATCCGTCCGGCTCCTAGTGGAGAATTCTGTTGAACAAATCTCTGCCGACACTTTAGAACATATGTTTGACCGATTTTACCGGGCTGACCAGTCCAGGAACTCCCAGACCGGCGGATACGGCATCGGCCTTTCGGTGGCAAGGGCAGTGGTAGCAGCCCACCGCGGAAAGATCACGGCCTTTTCAAAGAATCCGGATTCAATCTCCATACTGGCCGTTTTTCCCTCCGCGATAAAGGGCAAATAGCCTGAACCGCCGCTTGCGTAAAGAAAGACCGCTTTCATTTGGAGGAGGAGTATCGATATGACAATGGAAGAATATTATGGTGCCGCCCTCCCCTCCCTGCAGGAGGCCATAGGGCGGCTTCTGGAAATCATCGGACAGTACCCGGCTTCCGGCCGGGGGACGGAGGAACCTTCCGGCGAAGTACTGTATGTGCGTTCCAGGCTTAAATCACCGGAAAGCTTGATGGCAAAGCTGAAAAAGCATGGGCTTCCCCTGGACTGCGCGTCTGCCCTCAGGCAGATGCACGATATCGTGGAAATCCGCGTGGTTTGTTCCTTTGTGGAGGATGTGTACCGGATCTGCCGCTGGATCTCAGACCGACCGGAGCTTTCCGTCTGCCAGATCAAGGATTACATTGCTTATCCAAAGCCCAACGGTTACCGGAGCTGCCATATGATCGTATCGCTGACAGATGGGCCAGGATCCGGTATCCAGGCGGAAATCCAGATTCGGACTATCGCCCTTGATTTCTGGGCCGCATTAGAGCATCAGCTGAAGTACAAGCATTCCATTCCCCATGAGGAGCTGATCCGCTCTGAACTGAAGCGCTGCGCTGATGAAATCGCCTCCATCGATCTGTCCATGCAGACCATACGGGAACTGCTCAAGGAACCTTTCTGAAAACAGCAGACTGCTCACCGCCTGGTTTCAATCAAAAAGCTGCTTCGGCTGGCCGGATAATAGCTCTCGCTGTATTCCACGGGCTGGCCGTTTTTCATATAGCCCACGGAGGAAATAAATACCGTGGGCTCAAATCCGCTGATTCCAAGACCGGCCGCCACGTTCGCCGGGGGCATGACAATCTCCAATCGTCTGGACGCGTGGACCACGGAAAGACCCCGGCCATCCAGGGCCTCGTACAAGGACGCGTCCGTGAAATCCAGGGTACTCATTTCCTTAAAAAGGGAAAAGGGAACGTATACTGTCGTGTAAACCACCGGCGCGTTGCCGTTTACATTTTCCAGATGGCGGATTCTGGTCAGCCGGTTTACCTTTGCGCTGCCCTTGAGCTTTAAAGCCAGCGCCACCTCGTTTTCCGCCTTCTCAACTTCCAGGCGCACTACTCTGGTGCGCAAAATCCGGTGCTTCTTCCGGCTTTCCTCCCGGTATCCCGTGACAAAGCTTGTGGATTCATGGACAAGCTTTGGTTCCGTCACAAAGGTCCCGCTGCCCTTGATCCGCATCAAAAGCCCCTCCCTTGCCAGGGTATCCAAAGCCTGGCGGACGGTAGGACGGCTGACACCGAACTGCTCCGACAGCTCCTTCTCTGTGGGCATCTGGCTGCCCACCGGGTACTCTCTGCTGAAGATCCGCTGGCGAATCGTCTCCGCGATCTGAAAATAAAGACTTTCTGACAAAAAAATCCCCCTCTCTCTTTCTGTGCTTTAACCGTATCTGTTTCGGACTGCCGCGCGTCCCGGCAATCTATTTCTCCCAGTATAACATAGCCGTGATTTCATGTAAACCTCATATATAAATACAAATATCAAAAATATTATTTTTGTATTGACATCTCAATTTTTCTGCTATACACTCACTGTAAACCTGCATAAGCCCACGAAAGGCGTTTCCGCGTCGCGAAGCCTTCCTCAGGCGCAATCTTCTGCAGGCAGAGGAAAGGAGAATCCATGACAGATCTCATTGAACTTCAAAAAAATTTCATTAATAAGCGTTTCGGCACCTTTATTCACTTTAACAGCGCCTCCGTCCAGTTTCAGACAGGTCCCGTAATAGACTGGGAATACGGCTGCGAAAACGATGGAACGCCCCGCCGCTTTCCGTTTTTGCCGCTGGATTGGAATCCGGATCAGCTGGACTGCGCGCAGTGGGCCAAAATCGCCAAAAGCGCCGGCTGCCGTTTCGCGGCTTTGACGGCCAAGCATCACGAAGGCTTTGCCCTGTGGCCCACCGACTATTCCAGACATTCTGTCCGGTACGCTGCCTGTACTACCGATGTTGTGGAAGCCTATCTGAACGCCTTCCGCCAGGCCGGCATTGAGGCCGGACTCTATTTTTCCATTCTGGACCTTACGGCACAGATCGGGCAGCGCTCCTGCACCGATTCCCAGAAGGAACTGATCAAAGGACAGATTACAGAGCTTTTGACAAATTACGGGGAAATTCCTTTCCTGATAACAGATGGCTGGAACGCCCAGTGGGGCGGTCC
This sequence comes from Candidatus Limivivens intestinipullorum, assembly GCA_018711185.1. GTDB lineage: Bacteria > Bacillota > Clostridia > Lachnospirales > Lachnospiraceae > Limivivens > Limivivens intestinipullorum. The sequence goes on from DVIQ01000009.1 coordinate 17,087, forward strand.
TTCTTATGAAACGCTGCCCTTTGAAGAGATTGACAGCCTCGTAAAGTCTCTGCAGCCAAACTGTCTGCTCATGAATATCGGCTGTTCTGACAGTCTGGCGGGTACGGATGTTATTTTTTACGAAAACGCGGCTGGCCAGGAGGTCAGCGGCGCGTTTCAGGGGCCGGGCATAGCCTGCAACAAACTGACCCGGACCTGGTTTTGGCGATCCACGGATCCGGATGCCGTTCTTGCCGATGCCCGGTGGGTTCAGGAGAAAACGGAGAACTATTTCCCCATGAACTGCAGTTTTATGCTGAATCTCTCCCCCAATCCTCATGGTCGTATCGACCAGAACCAGGCGGACGCCTTCGCCGAAATCGGCAAAACCATCGTGCTTCCGCCGCCTCTGACCACGCTTCCGGAAGGCTGGCTTAGAAGATAACACAGGCGAAACCGGCCAGAGCTGTCTGGCCCGTGTCCCGCGAACACACCATAATATGGAGGTTTGTTTTATAATGGAAAAATATAAGAATTCAGAACTTCCTCTTGAAGAACGGCTCTCGGATCTGCTGTCCAAGATGACCCTTGAGGAAATGATCATGCAGACGGATCAGTATTACAGCCATGATTTCACCACGCTGGATGAGGCCGGCGACGCCATTGAACTTGATATGAAGCGTCTGGACGAGCTTCTTGGCGGAAAAAGCACCGGCAGCATACAGCCCCGGGGCATGACTGTGGCCCAGATTAACCAGGTGCAGCGCTACGCCGTGGAGCAGACCCGCCTTGGGATTCCCTTTCTGTTCAGTGAAGAGGCTCTTCACGGCTTCTACACCAGGAAAGCCACCAGCTTTCCCCAGCAGATCGGCCTGGCCGCCACTTTTGATCCGGAATTAGGCCGCCGCATGGGCCGGGCAATCGCTACCGAAGCCCGCGCCCTGGGTGTTCAGGAAACCTATAGTCCGGTTATGGACTTAATCCGCGATCCCCGCTACGGCCGCGCCGAGGAATCCTTTGGAGAAGACACCCATCTGTGCGGTGAATTTGCCAGAGAGATTGTAAGAGGAATGCAGGGGGAGAGTCTTTCCGACTCCGACGCCGTAGCGGCCGAGCCGAAGCACTACGCCGGCTACGGAAGCCCTGTGGCAGGCTTAAACTGCGCGCCCTCCTCCATGGGCCGGCATGAGGTTTTTTCCGAATGCCTCCCTGTTTTTGAGGAAGCCTTTGCCGAGGCCGGAGCCACGGATGTCATGTGTTCCTACAATTCCATTGACGGAGTGCCCGTCTCCATGGACCATGAGCTTCTCACAGAGGTTCTGCGGGATCAATGGCATATGCCAGGCTTTGTCCGCTCTGACCTGACTGCCGTTTCCAGACTTCACGGAAGCCATTTTGTGGCCGATACCCGTGTGGAGTCCATGGCTATGGGACTGGAAGCCGGCGTGGATCTCCAGCTTTACGACTATCCCCATCAGGAATGGCAGGACGGCCTTTTGGAACTGGTTCGCACCGGCCGGATATCCGAGGATATCATTCGCCAGGCCTGCAGCCGCGTCCTGCGCGTAAAATTTATGCTGGGCCTTTTCGACCACCCCTATACAGAGGAAGCTCTGGAGGCTGACCGCGTTCAGTGCGCTTCTCATAAGGAGCTTGCAAGGGAGATTGCCAGGGAAAGCATCTGCCTGCTGAAAAATAACGATTCCCTTCTTCCTCTGTCCAGAAATCTGAAGACCATCGCGGTTCTGGGTCCCAGCGCCGCCAGCGCCATGCTGGGCGATTATACTCCCGACGGCAAGACCGGCACTTCCATTCTGGATGGAATCCGCAGTATGGTTTCCCCGAATACCCGCATCCTGTATCAGAAAGGCTGCACCTTCCTGGGTGAATCCGCTCTGCCTTTCCATCCCGGTCTCCTCAGAGACGAGAAAGGCAACCCTGGTCTCACCGGGCGCTACTACAATGGCCGCAGTCTGGATGGGGAGCCTGTGGCAACGCGCAACGACCCCATGATTAATTTTAACTGGATCTTCGCGAAACCCCACCCGGATCTGGACGCCGCGGCTTACAGCGTTGTGTGGACCGGCCATCTTACCATGCCAGGTTCCTTCCAGGGAAGCATTGGCTTCCAGACCCAGGACAGTATGCGTCTCTATGTGGACGGACAGCTTATTCTGGACGGCTGGGGACCGGACAAGGACGCCAACCGTATGGTGGATTTCTCCTTTGAGAAAGGCCGCTCCTACGCGGTGCGCATAGAGTTTACCAATGACCAGAGAGGCGCCCGGATACTGTTCGGCTACGGCCAGGGAACCGAGGATTTCGGTCCGGCTCTGGAAGCGGCCCGTCAGGCGGATGTGGCAATCGTCTGCGTGGGAGACAGTACGGAGACCTCCGGCGAAAACTTTGACCGCGTTTCCCTTGATCTGCCCGGCAACCAGTTGGATTTCGTCAAAGCGGTTTACGAGACGGGCACGCCTGTGGTTCTGGTCATGCAGACCGGCCGCCCGGTAACCGCCGTTTGGGAGCAGGCCCATATTCCCGCGATCCTTGAAGCCTGGTTCCCGGGACAGGAGGGCGGTTTCGCCATCGCGGAAACCCTCTTTGGCAAGAACAATCCCTCCGGCCGTCTGCCCATGACCTTCCCCAGACATGTGGGACAGATTCCCTGCCACTACAGCCGCAAGCCCGGCGGCGGCACCCGTTATGTGGAGATGAACTGGCTGCCCCTGTATCCCTTCGGCTACGGGCTTGGCTATACAACGTTCTCCTTCGGAAACCTCCGCCTGTCGTCGGATACCATCCGGGCCGGAGAATCCATCACCGCCGCCTTTACCGTAACCAACACCGGCTCCGCTGCCGGTACCGCCGTGCCCCAGCTTTACATCCGTGATCTGGTAAGCTCCACGGTAAAGCCAGAGCGCGCTCTGGCTGCCTTCACCCGCGTGTCCCTGGAACCGGGAGAAACGAAAACCGTCTCCCTGGAAATCAAGCCAAAGGCCATGCGCACCCTGGACCGCCATTATCACTGGTCAATAGAACCTGGCGAATTTCAGGTATTTTTAGGAGATAACGCGGAAAGCCTCCTTCAGACAGAGCGTTTCCGCGTGCAGTAAAATTTTGCGTCAAAGACCGGGAGGAACTTCCTTTCCTCCCGTCTGTCTCTAATATCAGGCGGCATATCGCCTGCCTGCCAGAGTATATCCGCACCAGCCTGCCAGAATTCCGATAAATACTCCGGCCAGAACATCCGTCGGATAATGTACGTAAAGATAAAGACGGGAAAAACCGATCAACGCCGCCAAAATCAGGGCAAGCCCCCGAAAACGGTTTTTACTGAAATACAATGCGGATGCGGATGCAAACGCCGCTCCGGTATGACCGGATGGAAATGAAAAATCAGTTGGCTTTGGAATCAAAAGCTGTATTGACGTATTCACGTCAAAAGGCCGAAGTCTTGCGACAAAGGGTTTCAAAATCACATTACAGCAGATTACCTCTAAAACAAGGCCCAGCATAACGGCCAATCCCGTTTTTCGTGTTTTCGGAAAAAGAAACAGTGTCACCGCAATCACAATCCATAGTATTCCGCCATTTCCGAGCGCTGTAACAGCAGGCATAAGTAGATCCAGAAAATCACACCTTATTGTTGATTGAATATAATCTAATACAGCCATATCAAATCCCATGTCAACCTCCCGGCTTTGCGCCAGTGAAACAGCCTCGCCAATCTGAGTTCTGAGCGACAAAGCCGAAACGCTTCCGCCCACCAGCAGGACACAGATAGAGAGAATCACCAGTCTCTTTAGTTTTTTCCAAAAATTTGTCCTCATAATCTTTTCTTTCGCTTTTTCCATACCCAGGACCTCCAATCACTTTTGATTTATCTATTGTAAAAGACAATGTTTAACACTGCTTTATGCAGAATTAAATCAGCGATAAACTTTTTCCATAGCATGGCTGAAATCGATAGAAGCGCCGCTGCTATCGCAAAAGCAAGCAAAGCGAGGCAAAGGCGCCTTCCGTTCTCAATTTTAAGTAACAAAAAAAGTCCGTAAAATCGAAATTTTACGAACTTCACAAGCTCCCCGAGTTGGGCTCGAACCAACAACCCTTCGGTTAACAGCCGAATGCTCTACCATTGAGCTATCGAGGAATATTCTATTTTAGAAGGTATGTACCTTCAAAACCACATACAGATCATTTCATCCGATTCTTTTCCCAAACCCGTTTGTTCTTCGTTGCCACTACAGACTTTGGCGTCTTGCAGTTGGCTGAGAACTTTTCCAAAGAGGTTCTACTCGCTTCGCTCGTAGAACGACCAGCGCACTAAATTCGTACTTCGCC
>DVIQ01000074.1 GCA_018711185.1 Candidatus Limivivens intestinipullorum
TGCGATTTGTGTATATACTCACTCATCTCACAATTCCTTTCTTTTTTCCTTTAGTATATCACTTCTTCCACTTTTCTCAAAAGTTTGTTACGCAGCAGAGCTGCGGGGAATTAGACCCGGAGAGATTAAAAACCGCTTTTCTTCCCTCCAAAATGCAAAAAACCTTACCGACTTTCAGCTTCAACATACCTGAAAATCAGTAAGGTTTTTTATGTTATTGAAGTATTTTTGTTTGATGAATAATGCAATAATGTTGCCAAATCGTTGCCAGCGCTTAAACAAATTTGCTTGAATCCCGCATAAACACTGGATTCTTACAACTCATTTCATCACTCGAACTCAATCGTCGCCGGCGGCTTCCCCGTGCAATCATACATCACCCGGTTAACCCCCTTCACTTCATTGACAATCCGGTTCGTCACCTTCGCCAGCACTTCCCATGGAATCTGTGCCGCGTCCGCCGTCATGAAGTCTGAGGTATTCACCGCTCTCAGCGCAATCGCGTAATCATACGTCCGGAAGTCTCCCATCACGCCCACGGACCGCATATTGGTCAGGGCTGCGAAATACTGGCCCAGGCCTTTGTCCAGTCCGGCCTTGGCAATCTCCTCCCGGTAAATATAATCCGCCTCCTGTACAATCTTAACCTTTTCTTCCGTCACTTCGCCGATAATCCGGATTCCAAGTCCCGGGCCCGGGAAGGGCTGGCGGTTCACCAGGTATTCCGGAATGCCAAGCTCTCTGCCGGCTTTGCGGACCTCGTCTTTAAACAGCAGGCGAAGGGGCTCCACGATCTCTTTGAAATCCACTACATCCGGAAGTCCTCCCACATTGTGGTGAGACTTGATCACTGCGGACTTTCCAAGGCCGCTCTCGATCACATCGGGATAAATGGTTCCCTGCACCAGGTAATCCACCGCGCCGATCTTCTTCGCTTCCTCCTCGAATACGCGGATAAACTCTTCGCCGATAATCTTCCGCTTCTGTTCCGGTTCGGTAACGCCTTTCAGCTTATCGTAGTAGCGCTGCTGGGCGTTTACGCGGATAAAGTTCAGCTCGTAAGGGCCGTTGGGGCCGAATACGGCTTCCACCTCGTCTCCCTCGTTTTTACGGAGCAGGCCGTGATCCACAAATACACAGGTGAGCTGCTTGCCTACTGCCTTGGAGAGCAGAACCGCTGCCACAGAGGAATCCACGCCGCCGGACAGGGCGCAGAGGACCTTTCCGTCTCCGATCTTCTCCCGAAGGGACTGGATAGTGCTCTCCACAAAGGAATCCATCTTCCAGTCACCTTTGCAGCCGCAGACCTTGTAGACGAAATTGCTGAGCATCTTGGTTCCTTCCTGGGTATGCATAACCTCAGGATGGAACTGCGTCGCGTAAATCTTTCGCTCCGGACAGGACATGGCCGCGGTGGGGCAGACGGGGGTGTGGGCGGTGGTGCGGAAACCTTCCGGCACCTGGGAAATGTAGTCCGTATGGCTCATCCAGCACACGGTGGGGCTGGAAACGCCCTCGAAAATCACATCGCTTCCGTCCACTTCCACTTCCGTGTGGCCGTATTCGCTGACAGGAGCAGTCTCGACTTTTCCTCCCAAAAGATGCGCGATGAGCTGGGAGCCGTAGCAGATTCCCAGAATCGGGATTCCCAGGTTAAAAATCTCGGTACTGCATTTGGGAGAATCCTCACCGTAAACGCTGTTAGGGCCTCCCGTAAAAATGATTCCCTTGGGATTCATTGCCTTGATCTGATCCAGGGTCAAGGTGTATGGGTGGACTTCTGCGTATACATTGCATTCTCTGACTCTCCTGGCAATAAGCTGATTGTACTGACCGCCAAAGTCTAAAACAATAATCATCTCTTTTTCCACGAGTACTCCTCCTGATTCTTTTCCTTATTTACTGCTTATTATAGAAGATTCTAAAAACCTTGACAAGCTTATTTTCGAAGTTCTATGATTTCATCTGCCATTTGCCTCTGAGATAGCGGATTGTAAAGCAGATTGCACGAAACAGCCAGTCAATCGTCATGGCAACCCAGATTCCGAAGACGCCAAGCCCCAGCGTCTGCCCCAGAACGTAACTGAACAAAATCCGGAATACCCACATGGAGACAATGGAAGTAACCATGGCAAACTTTACGTCATTGGACGCGCGCAGAGAGTTCGGCAGCGTAAAGGACATGGGCCAGATCGTCACGCAGCACAGGGCATGGTAGAAAATAATCTGCCTGGTCAGATTCGCCGTCACATCCGACAGGTTGTAGGCAAACAGAATGCCCGGCAGGATCAGAACCACGATTACATTGCACAGGAACATCGCCCCGTAGGTGATCAGCAGCAGCTTCTTTGTATAATATTTTGCCTGCTGGTAATCCTTCGCCCCGATACACTGGGATATGACCGTCAAAACCGCGTATCCCATGGCCGTACCCGGCAGAACCTGGAAGGTGGCGATGGTATTGGATACCGCATTCGCCGCGATGGACGCCGTGCCGAATCCGGATACCAGGCTCAGCACCAGGATTTTTCCGATCTGAAACATGCTGTTTTCCAGGCCGTTGGGCACTCCGATGTTCATGATTTTCCGGACCAGATGCCTGTCAAAGCGAAACGTAAAGTGCCGGGACAGATGCACCGTAAGCCGCTGGTTCTTCAGCAGGAGCAAAATAACCACGGCGGCCAGGATCCGGGAACAGAGCGTGGGAATCGCCGCTCCCGCTACCCCAAGCTTCAGTCCGTAAATCAAAATCGCGTTTCCCACAATATTCACGGCATTCATAAGAAGCGCCGTTTTCATGGGCGTTTTGGAATCCCCCATGGCGCGGAACAGCGCGGCTCCGCCGTTGTACAGGGCGATAAACGGAATCGACGCCGTCACGATCATCAGATAGATGTTGCTGTGATACATCACGTCCGCCTCGATTTTTCCGAAAATTCCGTGCAGAATCCAGTATTTTCCCAAATAAACAATGGCCGTAATCCCGACAGCCAGAACCCCGATAAACAAAATCAGCTGGTCCGCCGCTTTGCTGGACTGCTCCGGCCTTCCCTGGCCGATGTACTGGCCTGTCACCACGGCCCCACCCGTGGCCAGAGCCGCAAAAATGTTGATCATCAGAATCATGATTGTGTCCACCAGGGACACCGCGGAGACCGCCGCCTCTCCCACGCTGGCCGTCATAATGGAATCCGCCATGCCCACCGTAACTGCCAAAAGCTGCTCGACGATCAGCGGAATAATCAGCTGGCGAAGCTGTCTGTTTGTAAACCTCATTTTTCCTCATCCTTTGCGAATCTTTTGTAACAGTTCAGCCCTGCTGAACCGTTACATGCAAAATCCATTTAAAATCGCCTGCGGCGATGGGATTTTGCACTCCTGAATCACGTTCTTACGGTCCGCGCAGCATGTGTGCAGGCCTGGGCTGAACTGTAATGATTTTATCATACACCCCAATCTCCGAAATAGCAATTTCCCGAAAATTTTTTCGCGATATGAGATGCGCTATGTACCAGCGCACCTGTTTCGCGCCAACCGAAGCGGAGCGCAGGCCAAATACCCCGCAGCTCTGCTGCGCTGCAAATTTGATGCCTGCGGCTTGCCGCGGTTTTTTAAATTTTTCGAAATATAAATCGATTTTTCCAAATTTCTCTGCTATAATAAATCTATCTACTTTATTATTCTGTATTTTTAATCGAATCAGGGAAGTTCCGACGCATCCCCCAAAGAAAGGAGAATCCAAATGGCAAAATACAAATGCAGTGTATGCGGATACGTATTCGATGAAGAAAAAGAAGGCCGGCCCTTTTCTGAGCTGGCAAAATGTCCGGTCTGTCATCAGCCCCGGGAAAAGTTTTCGCTTCTGGAAGGAGGGGCGTCCCCGGAAAGCCTGCAATCTTTTGCCGCGCATTCCGAAGGCAGCCGGCCCCTGGATTATCCCAAGGATTTTGTCCGCCAGGATCCCAAGTGCCGCTATATGGCAGAAATTCATGAGATGGCCGTGACCGGAAGAAGCATTTCCGCTTCCATGGGAACGGAGCTTCCCGTGCCGGGGTGGGATGACATTCTGATTCTCGGCGCCCAGCTTGATCCCATGCCCCTGGACGAACACGCGCCGGTGGATACCACCACCGTCATCGGCCCCCGTGCGAAAAAACCTTTGATTCTTGAAAATCCTGTCTATATCTCCCATATGTCCTTTGGGGCTTTGTCCAGGGAAGCGAAGATTTCCCTGGCAAGGGGATCCGCCATGGCCCACAGCGCCATGTGCTCCGGCGAAGGCGGGATTCTTCCGGAGGAAATGGCTGCGGCTGACAAATATATTTTTGAATATGTGGGGAACCGCTATAGCGTGACGCCGGAAAATCTCTCCAATTCCGATGCCATTGAAATTAAAATCGGCCAGGGCACAAAGCCCGGAATGGGCGGGCATCTCCCCGGCGAAAAGGTGACGGAGGAAATCAGCCGGATCCGCAGCAAGCCCATGGGCCAGGATATCATCGCTCCCTCCCGTTTTCCGGGGATTGAGACAAAAGAAGACTTAAAGGAACTGGTTGCGCAGCTTCGGTACGCCTCTGAGGGGCGGCCCATCGGAATCAAAATCGCGGCCGGACGCATTGAGCGGGATCTGGCCTTCTGCGTCTACGCGGAACCGGACTTTATCACCATCGACGGCCGGGGCGGCGCTACGGGTTCCTCCCCTAAGCTTCTGCGGGATTCCGCCAGTATTCCCACCATCTATGCCCTGTCCAGGGCCCGCAGATATCTGGACAGTATCGGCTCGGACATCAGCCTGGTTATCACCGGCGGCCTCCGGGTTTCCTCTGATTTCGCGAAGGCCCTTGCCATGGGCGCCGACGCCGTGGCAATCGCCTCCGCCGCCTTGATGGCTCTGGGCTGCCAGCAGTATAAAATCTGCGGTACCGGCATGTGTCCCATGGGCATCGCGACGCAGGAGCAGATTCTGCGGGACCGCCTTTCACCGGATGCCGCGGCCATGCGGGTGGCGAACTTTCTGAACGTCTCTCTGGAAGAGTTAAAAACCTTCGCGCGGATTACCGGGCACAGCAGGCTGCGCGATCTCTGCGTGGAGGACCTCTGCACCACAAACCGGGAAATCAGCGAGTTTACTTCGATCCCCCACGCTTGAACAGCCTGTACAGATCCGCGGCTCAAACGCAATGGAGCCGCAGGCAAAAAATCTCCGTTTTTTCTTTCCTGCGGTTCCATTGTGATCTTTCGCGTATTCTGTTATTCTGAATCCAGAAAACAAAGAAAGGAAGCCGGAATCGGAAATCTCCGGATCCGCGGTGAAAGACTATGAAAATCGGTGAAGTGATTCGAAAATATCGAAAAGAACGGCAGCTTACCCAGGAAGAGACCGCCCGCATCCTGGGGGTGACGGCCTCTGCGGTAAACAAATGGGAGAACGGCGTCTCTTACCCGGATATCTTTCTGCTCGCGCCCATCGCCAGACTCTTCGGTATCTCTACAGATACCCTTCTATCCTACCGGGAGGATCTGACGCCTCAGGAAATACGCCAGGCTCTGGATACCATTCAAAAAACCGCTCAGAAATCCGGCTTTGAAGCCGCTTTCGCATGGGCGGAGGAGCGTATCCAGGAATACCCCAACTGCCTCTGGTTGATCTATTCAGCGGCTCAGCTTTTGGATACCCTCCGGACACTCTATGGAATACCGGAGCCTGAACGGTACGATGAAAGACTTGTCAGTCTTTATACCCGCGCCCTTTCTGGTACGGATGCAAAGCTTGCGGAGACGGCGGCCGTTTCCTTGTTTCTTTTCTATCTTGCAAAAGAGGATTACGAAAAAGCAGAGGAATTTTTAAACCGCCTTCCCAAAGGCGGGAACCAATACCGTCAATTTCACGCCATACTCTGCCAGCGGCAGGGCAATCTCTCTATGGCGTACTCTCTCTATGAGCAGAATGCTCTGACCGCATATTCGGACTTAAACTCCAGCCTGTACGGCATTATCGGAATGGCTATAGCAGAAAACAATATAAAAAAAGCGGAAACCGTCGCCGAAAAGCTTTCCGGCCTGGCGCGGCTTATGGAGATGGGCCCTTATATGGAGCTTTCCCCCTGGCTTGGGATCGCGCTCAAAAATAAAGATAAAGAAAAAACTCTGGAAATTCTGTCTGGACTGGTTCAAAATCTGCAAAATCTCCAGGCATTTCAAAAATCCGAACTTTACAGCCATGTTTCCTTTTCCGAATTTTCCAAAAACACTGCTGGCCGGACAGCATCCACACTCCTGCCTTCTCTTGAAAATGACCCGGAAATCGATTTTATCCGTAATGCAGAGGCTTTTCGCGTTCTCCTTGAGAAAATCCGCAGCTTAGCGGAAAGCGAAAGCCCTGAAATATCTGCGGAGCCTGCCAATCCCATCCCGCGCGGCAGAAGTCTCTCTTAGTCCATCTGCCGGATGCACTCCAAAAAGCGTTCCCCATATTTTTCCGCTTTATAAGCGCCCACGCCGGAAACCTTCCGCAGCTCGTTCTCTGTCTTCGGTTTTAAAATACACATGTGCGTCAGGGATTTATCGGAAAACACAATATAAGGCGGAACATGTTCTTCCCTGGCAATTTCCATGCGAAGAGCCCGCAAGCGCTCAAAGAGGGTTTCCTGTTCCCGGTCAAGCTCCACATCGGAAACAGCACTCTTTTTCCTGGGCGAAGTCTTCCCCTCTGTCTTCTGGCGTTCCTGCTCCTTCGCCATCTTCATAGTGATCCTGTTTGAACCATCAAGGAGCTCTGCCGCCTTTTCTGTGATCTTTAGAACCGCGTATTCGTCATTTGTGGTAACGAGATACCCGGTAAGAAGCAGGTGGTTCAGGATCTTGCGAAGTCTGGGCATGGAACTCTCTGCCTCCGTGCCGTACAGGGCATTTTCCGTCATCCCGTTTTTCCGCAGCTTTTCCGTCTTCGCGCCCCGCAGCGTATCCAGAATGACATTGACCCCGTAGCGCTGACGGCTGCTCTCCACGCACTGAAGAATCCGCACAGCGGTTTCCGTAATATCCACATCTTCAAACTGTGTCCTGCAGTTTGCGCAGTTTCCGCAGTAACCGCTCCCGTACTCGCCGAAATACCGCAGAATATAGTCCCGCAGGCAGTCGTTTGTAAAACAGTAATAGGTCATCTTCTTCAGCCGTTCCTGATCCCGCTCCTGAACCAGAAGTCTGGTGAAAGAATCCAGCTCCTGGTTTTCCTGTCCATACTCAATGAGCCGCTGATTCGTAACCACGTCCGAGCCCCCGTACAAAAGAAGGCACTGCGCCGGCTCCCCGTCCCGGCCCGCTCTCCCGGCCTCCTGATAATAGCTCTCCATATTCTTCGGCATATTATAATGAACCACAAAACGAACGTTGGACTTATCAATTCCCATTCCAAAGGCATTGGTCGCCACCATGATGGAACTGCGGTCATAAAGGAAGTCATCCTGGTTGTTTCGGCGCTCCTCATCGGTAAGCCCCGCGTGATAGCGGGTGGCCCCGAAACCATCCTGAATCAGACGCTGGCAGACCTCTTCCACAGTTTTTCTTGTGAGGCAGTAAACGATACCGCTCTCCTGCCGATGCCCTTCCAGATATTCCAGAAGCGCCGCGTATTTGTCTTTGGGGGATTGTACTTCAAAGTAGAGATTTGGCCGGTCAAATCCGGTGGCGGTCACAACCGGATTTTCCAGCATCAGAAGATCGATGATGTCATCCCGAACCTCCTTTGTAGCTGTGGCCGTGAAAGCGCCTAACACCGGACGTTTGGGAAGACGGTTGATAAACTCCGTGATTTTCAGATAGCTCGGCCGGAAATCCTGGCCCCACTGGGATACACAGTGCGCCTCATCCACCGCCACCATGGAAATTTCCGCGTGAAGCGCAAAGTCCAGAAACGCGTCTGTGGTCAGTCTCTCCGGCGCCACGTAAATAATGGGATACCTCCCCGCCCTCGCCAGTGACAATGCCTTGACGTACTGTCCCGCCGTCAGAGAACTGTTCAGATAGGCAGCGTGGACTCCCGCCTGGTTCAGGGCCCCTACCTGATCCTTCATCAGAGAAATCAGCGGGGAAATTACCAGGGTAATTCCCGGCAGCATAAGGGCCGGCACCTGATAGCACAGGGATTTTCCCGCCCCCGTAGGCATAATGCCCAGCACATCCCTGCCGGAAAGGATCGCGTCGATCAGCTTCTCCTGCCCTTCCCGGAAGGTATCATAACCAAAGTATTGTTTTAAAATTTCTGTTTTCTGCGTATGTTTACCCCTTTCTCTCTTCCTGAAAGCTCCTTTTTACGCCCCGCGTTTCCTCTTCAGGCTTGGCCGCGTAACCGTTCAGCTCTGCTGAAGCGTTACGCGGCCAAGCCTTTTACCGGACTCCATGCTTTGGCAAGCCGGTCCAGGCTCCAGGCCGCGTTTGCCGGGCTTGTAGAAGGCAGCTTTTGGATCTGTTCCGCCGTTTCTCTCTGGTCCGGCCCCAGAAGCGGCAAAAGCCTTGGCAGCGCAAAGCGATGATAAAGCTCCCAGGCCTTCGCGCCGTTGGCAAAAATCTTTTGAATCCGTGCCGCAAAAAGCACCTGCTCCAAAGGCGCGGGAACCACATTCCGGATACTGCTGTCGCTGGAACCGGCAATGTCGCATTCCGCGATGACATCCCAGAGTGCGATGCCGTTCGCCAGAAGGAAGGCCCGTTTTTCTTCGATGGTCTCCGGCATCGGCTGACCTGTCACCTTGGCCAGAACCCGCCAGAAGCGGTTCCCCGGATGGCCGTAGTAAAAATTCTGTTCTCTGGATTTTACGGAAGGAAAGGTTCCCAGAATCAGAACACTGGAATGATCATCATAGACGGGCTCAAAGGTATGCCGGACTCTTTTGTATTCTGCCATGGTATCCTCCTTTTTGGCAACCGTTCGGCCCTGCCGAACCGTTACCGCTCCACCTTGATGTGTATGGTTTTCCGGGCAGTAATGGACCGCTTTCCGTATGGTATGGAGGATTTCACGGTAATCCGGTAGGTTCCGTTCGGAATCGCGCGGCCCCGCTTTATTCCCAGCTTATTGCGCGACCCGGCGAGTCCCCGCCAGGACACCACATACTTCATTTTAGCAGAAGACTTAAGCTTCTTCTCCCAAACAAGCCGGCCTTTGCGGTCCGTAATGGAAATCTGCGTATTGGCTTTCCGGTCAGCCGTCACCACAAACTTAATCTGCGCTGCCTTTTTTGAGCTGATTTTCAGCACCTTCCGGCCGGTAGGATACGCCACGCGAAACCAGGTAATCTTCGGGGCAGTCAGCTTCTTTACCGTAAACATGTAGGCACGCCGTTTCCCGTTGGTGTAGTAGTTAAACAGATTCATCTTCGCGTCGCTTCCGGACATCGCGAGGGTATCGTTCTGGAACGAAAAATTTCCGCATCCTGCGTCCGTTACGTTTGTCACGGAAAAGCGCACAGTTTTCGCGCCTGGCGCCACATAAACAGTAGGCTGGTTCGTATAGTAGGCCGTATGGCCGCTGGGACTCGTCCCGTAATACATGGGAATTTTCTGCGTTGAATATCCGTCTTTTACCGTAACGTCAAACAGATGGCGCGCCGCCTCGGTTTTCATTCCGGTCAGCAAAAAAACGGCAAAAAGCATCAGAGCCGCCGCCAGAGTCTTCTTTACGTATCTCATAGAAATGCTGTTTCCTTTCCTTTCTCTGTCCCGGTTTCCTCACGCTATCGTGAAGCTCCGGAATTTTCCTGTAATTGATGACATCGCGGATTCATGAAAAATTGGCTTCGCGAATGGAATCCGCTCACGCCTGAATCATCTTCTTGCGCCGCAAGCAGCAGGTGTTCACGGCTGCCATGAAGAATAACCAACATCGTAGGCACGTTCTTACGGTCTGTGCAGGCCTGGGCCAAACTGTAACCCAACATCACTATATAGCGAAAAAAATGCGTTGTCAAGCTCCGCAAAAAATCCCATCTCCGAGGGCGATTTCAAACCGATTTATGCAGCTTGCCATAAAATACATCTTGCCGCAAAATGCATAAAAAGATTGACAAAATTTTCAAAAACCACTATAATATTACCAATCAATTTGTTTTCAGCAAATGCTAAGACAAGGAGGAGTACATAATCGCCCGATGCGCAGAGAGAAGATGGCAGGTGAAAATCTTCGTGAAGGGATTATGGAAGTAGCCTTCGAGCAGCGGACTGAACGATACGCGGGTCGTATTCAGTAGGCTCCGACGTCTTCCCACGTTACCGGGACGCAGTATAGGTTTTCTGTACTGGCAGAGCAAGGTTTTTCCTTGGAATTTAGGTGGTACCGTGGATTTTATTCGCCCTAAGCTTTGGCTTAGGGCTTTTTTATTAAGGAGGTATGTACATGAAGCAGATTTCCGGAAACAAGCTGCTGGTAAAAGCGCTGAAGGAAGAAGGAGTGGAAATGCTTTTCGGTTATCCGGGAGCGTGCACCATTGATTTAAGTGACGAGCTCTACAAGCAGAAGGATATATCCATTATCCTGCCCCGGCATGAGCAGGCTCTTGTCCACGAGGCGGACGCCTATGCCAGAACCACCGGAAAGGTGGGAGTCTGTCTCGTAACCAGCGGACCGGGGGCCACCAACCTGGTCACCGGTCTGGCCACGGCGAACTACGACAGCGTTCCCCTTGTCTGCTTTACCGGCCAGGTTGCCCGCCACCTTATCGGCAACGACGCCTTCCAGGAAGTGGATATTGTGGGGATCACCCGCAGCATTACCAAATACGGCGTTACGGTTATGAACCGGGCGGATCTGGGCCGCATTATCAAAGAAGCCTTTTATATCGCCCGCACCGGACGTCCCGGCCCGGTTCTCGTGGATCTGCCAAAGGACGTGATGGCTGAGCTTGGAAGCGCCGAATATCCAAAAACCGTAAGCATCCGGGGCTACAAACCCAACGAAACCGTCCATGTAGGCCAGCTCAAGCGCGCCATCAAGCTTCTTGGCAAGGCGAAAAAGCCCCTGTTTCTGGCCGGCGGCGGCGTCAACATCGCCCGGGCCAACGAGGCCTTTTGCCGCGTGGTGGAAAAGACCCAGGTTCCCGTTGTCACCACCATCATGGGCCGCGGGGCAATTCCCACCAACCACCCGCTCTTTATCGGCAACCTGGGAATGCACGGCGCCTACGCGGCAAACATGGCGGTAAACAACTGCGATCTGCTTTTCTCCATCGGCACTCGGTTTAATGACCGGATCACCGGAAAGCTTCACGCCTTTGCGCCCAACGCGCAGATTGTCCACATTGATATCGACACGGCTTCGATTTCCAGGAACATTCATGTGGACATCCCGATTGTGGCGGACGCCAGGGAAGCCGTCACAAAAATGGAGGAGTACGTGGAAGCCTGCGATACGCAGAATTGGATCGCCGAAATCCGTTCCTGGAAGGAGGAGCATCCCCTCACCATGCGCTCCAAATCCGGCGCGTTAAGTCCTCTGGATATTCTGGAAGAAATGAACCGGCAGTTTGACGACGCTATCATCGTCACCGATGTGGGACAGCACCAGATGCTCGTGACCCAGTACGCGGAAATCACCGAGAAAAAGCAGCTGGTAACCTCCGGCGGCCTTGGAACCATGGGTTATGGTTTCCCCGGCGCCATCGGCGCAAAGCTTGGAAATCCCCACAAGGACGTGATCGCCATCTCCGGAGACGGCGGCATGCAGATGAACATTCAGGAATTTGCCACCGCGGTCCTGGAAGAGCTTCCGATTATTCTCTGCGTCTTCAACAATGAATATCTGGGCATGGTCCGCCAGTGGCAGAAGCTTTTTTACGGCAAACGCTACAGCATGACCAACTTAAAAGCCGGAGCGCTCTCCCGCAGGACCGAAGGCCAGGAATATCCGGAATATACGCCTGACTTCGTAAAGCTGGCGGAAAGCTATGGAGCGAAAGGCATCCGCGTCACGAAAAAAGAGGAAATCGCCCAGGCCTTCCAGGACGCCCGGAAAAATACGAACACCCCCACATTAATTGAATTTATCATCGATCCCGAGGAAATGGTTTATCCCATGATTAAGCCCGGCGGAACGCTGGAAGATATGATTATGGACTGTTAGGAGGCGCCCTATGCAAAAAGGAATGAAAAAACGTTGGATCTCTCTTTATGTGGAAAATCAGGTAGGCGTTCTGTCAAAAATCTCCGGCCTGTTTTCCGGCAAATGCTATAATCTCGACAGCCTGACCGTGGGAACCACCGAGGATCCCACCGTCTCCCGCATGACCATCGCCACGGTCAGCGACGACGAAACCTTTGAACAGATCAAAAAGCAGCTCAACCGCATGGTGGAAGTCATCAAAGTTATCGATTTTACGGATATCTTTGTCCGCATGAAAGAAATTTTGTACGTGAAGGTAAAGAAATGCACCGCCGCCGATAAAACGGAGCTGTTTCAGATCGCGGAAGCCTTCAAGGCCAAGGTAATCGACTACGGCCATGACAGTCTTCTCCTGGAATTTGTCCAGACCGCCACGAAAAACGACGCGGTTATCAAGCTTTTAAAAGAGGAATTTCAGCATATCGAAGTGGTGAGAGGCGGCAGCGTCGGCATCGAATCCATCAGTATCATGGAGCGCTGAGCTTGGCCATATTCCAGGCAGCGCGGGGCTGCCAAATTTCCCCGTCAAATCGATTTCAGGGGTCTGCGCGTTTCCGCGCAGGCCCCTGAAACAATTCTGTCAAGTTTTTGCTGCCATTCACAGCCTTCGGTCCGCGAACGGCAGCATCGCGGATTCCTTTAAAATTCGCTTCAAAATGAAATCCTCTCGTAATCGTTCAGCCCAGATCTGCGCACAAGCTGCGCGGACCGAACGTGAATTACAGCTTCTTTTCCATAAAATAGTTTGTCAGCGAAATCCCGTCGAGAACCGCCTGGTGCTCTTCCACCGCCGTATAGCCTCTTTTTTCAAAAAAGGGTCTGGCTGTAACGGACGCGTAAACGGTGATCCGCTCTCTTCCAAGCTTCCCGGCATACTCCTCAAGCCGGCCGCAGATTGCCGAGGCAATCCCCCTCCCCTGCCAGTCCTTATGGACGTACAGATGATCCAGATAGCCGGCGTCATCGATATTTCCATATCCGGTGATCTGCCCGTTTTCCAAAGCCACCAGCGTATACAGGCGCTCAAAAAATTCGTTTCGCCCAAGAAGTCCCCGGCCTCTGGACGCCCACGCCTGAATCTGCTCCTTTGTATAATCTCCGGCATTTACCTGCCGGATCGTCTCCTCAAAAAGGCGGGCGATTTCCGGCAGATCCTCCGGACGGTATTTTCGTATTTCCATCCGTCTTCTCCTGTCTTAGGGCCCTGGTTTTCCTTATTCTCCCGTCTCACCCGGCATGGACCAGGCATGATGATCCGTGTGCAGAAGCGCATGGGCCCGGTGCGATAAGGGCGCCCCCAGATAATCCTGGTAGCACTTCTGCACCGATGGATTTTCATGGGAAAACCGCAGATTGCTCCGTTTGTCCAGTCCGTAGAGAACCTGACAGCGGTCTTTCGCCAACTCCTGTCCATCCTTAATGGGCTGTCCGCCGCCTCCCGCACAGCCGCCGGGGCAAGCCATGATTTCCACAAAATCATAGGAAACCTTTCCCTTTCGGATGGCCTTGATCAGCCTTCTCGTATTTCCAAGGCCGCTGGCCACCGCCACTTTCAAAGTCTTTCCGGCCAGATTAAATTCCGCTTCCTTCCAGCCGTCCATTCCCCGGACCTTTTTAAAGGAATCCGGGTCCGGATTTCTTCCGGTCACCATATAATAAGCCGTGCGCAGGGCTGCCTCCATGACGCCGCCGGTAGCGCCGAAGATCACGCCGGCTCCGGAACCCGTTCCCAGCGGCGCGTCAAACTCCTCCTCCGGGAGCCGCTCCGGAAGGATATGCTCTGCCCGGATCAGCCGGCAGATTTCTCTGGTGGTGAGAACCACATCCACATCCTGGCCCGCCCCGGCGTCCCGCATCACCGGAAGATCGCACTCCTGCTTCTTTGCCACGCAGGGCATGACGGACACACAGTAAATCCTGGACGGATCCACATTCAGAAGCTGGGCGTAATAAGTTTTCGCGATGGCGCCGAACATCTGCTGAGGCGATTTTGCGCTTGAAAGCTGATCCACCATATCCGGGTACTGGGATTTCAAAAACCGCACCCAGCCGGGACAGCAGGAAGTAAACATGGGAAACGTCTCTTTCTCCGCGTTTTTTACCTTTTCCAAAAATTCGCTGGCCTCTTCCATAATCGTCAGATCCGCGCCGAAATTCGTGTCAAAAATGTAGTTGAACCCGATCCGGCGAAGCGCGGCCACAAGACGCTTTGCCGTGGCGAAATCTCTGGAAAGGCCAAAAGACTCTCCCCATGCCGTCCGCACCGCGGGAGCCACCTGGACAACCGTAATCTTTTCCGGATCCGCCAGCGCGTCTACTACCTTTCGCACATCGTCCCGCTCCCGCAGCGCTCCCACCGGACAATGGGTAATGCACTGGCCGCAGAGAGCGCAGTCCGCTTCCTGGATTTTCCGGTTCTTGGAGACATCCACCGTTGTTCTGGAGCCGGTCCCTGCCACATCCCAGATACTCAGGCTCTGAATTTTATCGCATACCTGAATGCAGCGCATGCACTTAATACATTTCGCCGCGTCACGGATCAGCGGAAAATCCTTTGGCCAGTCCGATTTCGGGAAAGACTGCTCAAAGGGCAGCTCCAAAATGTCCAGATCATTGGCGATGGTCTGCAGACTGCAGTTGCCGCTTCTGGAACATACCGCGCACCGGCAGTCATGCTGGGAAAGGATCAGCTCCACATTATTTCTTCTGCTTTCGCGGACCTTGGGACTGTTTGTGTAAATCACCATGCCCTCTTCCACCACGTTGTTGCAGGCCGTCACCAGCATCCCGCTGCCTTCCACCTCCACAACGCAGACGCGGCAGGCGCCGATTTCATTGATATCCTTCAGATAGCAGAGTGTCGGGATAAAAACACCCGCCGCTGCCGCGGCTTCCAGGATAGTCGTTCCCTCCGCGGCTTCTGCCTGTATTCCATTTACCGTAAACTTTACCATTTCTCTACTCTGCCTCCTTTCAGAATACCAAAGCCAAAGTGGTCGCACCGCAGGCACCGGCAGGCTTCCTGCTTCGCCTCCTCACAGGTCATACCACACTCGATCAGTTCAAAATCCTTTGCCCGCTCCGAAGGCTGGCGTTCCTTCATATTTACCCTTGCGCAGCTCTTGCGGTCCTCCAGACGAATCCCCGGAATTTCCACATCCGCGGATATGGTGTGCTTATATCCCAGAAATTCGTCGATATTCGCGGCAGCCACTTTTCCCGCGGCAATGGCGCGGATCACCGTGGCCGGTCCGGTCACACAGTCTCCGCCGGCGAAAATACCGGTCAGCTCCTTCGTATTGACCCCGCTCCAATTCAGCGCCTCGATTACGCCGCGCTTTACGGGGATGCCGTTCTTCTCAAACGCCTTGGACTCAATGCCCTGTCCGACGGCCACAATCACCATATCGCACGCGAGCCGGACTTCCTCCTGCGCGGAGTCCAAAGGCACCGGCCTTCCGTTCTTCACCGGTCCGATAATCTGCGGCTTAACCCACAGGGCCGCCACTTTCCCCTCCGCATCCTTCTCAATGCGAAGAGGCGCGTGCAGATCCAGAAGCTCGCAGCCTTCCTCCACCGCGCCGGAAACCTCCTCCGCCATGGCCGTCATATCCACTGCCCTTCTGCGGTAAGCAATGCGCAGGCGCTTCGCCCCCAGACGAATGGAGGATCTGGCCACGTCCATGGCCACGTTTCCGCCGCCGATCACCACAATATCTTTTCCGGTAAAATCCGGCATGTTTCCGTCACCGATGCCCCGCAGCAGCTCAACCGCGGAGATCACGCCCTCCGCGTCCTCGCCCTCGATTCCGATCTTCCGGTCTGTCTGGGCTCCGATGGCAATATAAACCGCATCGTAATCCTTTCTCAAATCCGCCACCGTGGGATTCTCACCCACAGTCACCTCCGTGACCACCTTGATTCCGATACTCAGCAGATGATTGATTTCCTGATCCAGTATTTCTCTGGGCAGACGATAGTTCGGAATTCCATAGCGAAGCATACCTCCCAGCTTTTTCCTCTGCTCAAAGATTGTCACCTCATGGCCCATCAGGCTTAAATAATACGCGGCGCTGATTCCGCCCGGACCTCCGCCGATTACTGCCACCGTTTTCCCTGTGGAAACCGCCGGCACCGGGAGAGGAACATCCCCCGCGTGGTCCACCGCGAACCGCTTCAGCCCCCGTATATTGATGGGATCGTCAATCATCGTTCTGCGGCAGCGGACTTCACAGGGATGCTCGCAGATCAGCCCGCAGACCGCCGGAAGCGGATTGTCCTTCCGAATCAGACGAACCGCGTCCGCGTAGCGTCCTTCCGCCACCAGGGCTATGTAGCCGGGAATATCCACGCCGGCGGGACATTGGGACACACAGGGCACCGGCTGATTCAGTTCCAGCCTGCAGCGTCCCCGCAGAACATGCTCCTCAAAATCATCCCGGAATCCTTTGATTCCCTTCAATACCATCCTTGCCGCTTCATACCCGATCGCGCAGTCCGCGGAATAAAAAATATTCTTAGCCGTCTTTTCAATCAGGTCAATGGTCTCCAAAGACCCCTTCCCGTCCAGCACGTCCTCCATCAGCTTTTGGAGCTGTCCAAGTCCCACCCGGCAGGGAACACATTTCCCGCAGGACTGGGCATGACACAGCTTCAAAAACGAGGACGCCAGGTCCACCGGACACAGACCAGAGGGGCTTGCGCTGATACGCCGTTCCAGATCCTTATAAAGCTCCTCGATGGTGGTCTGCGCTTTGTTTTGAGTGATGATGCTTAATCTGCTCATCCGTTGCAACCTCCTTACGCAAAAATTTACCGCCGACCGGCGATCCGCAATCTTTTCCGCAAGCACGCGGAACCACACCCGAATCCTTCTTTTTATAGCAAAAAAGCAGTATCTGCTTCTTCAGCAAACACTGCCCAGACGGTCGGCTTAATACAAATTCCTCGTCACCCTGTGGTGCTCCACAACTCCGTCAGCGACGAAAAATCTTATATTGTATTTCTCTTATCCTAGCATGTTGAAACTTTTTTGTCAAGAAAGAGTGATTGTTCTTTTTTCTATTTTCTTTGTTTTGTTATTAATTCTGTTCTTATACTTTTTTTCTTTTGTTTATTATGTTTTTTTGTGATATATTTAATTTTTTTCTGATTTTTTAGTGCAAACTATCCCCGCAGTATCTGTCTTAACTTCCAGAAAAATTAACTCTCGTAGCATCTGCTTCTTATTTTATTCATAGTTCCAGTCCTCTTCATCAATGTCTGGATACTGCTGAATGTACCCCTTGGACTTGACTATGCGTGGCTCAAAACTCTCCTCTGCTTCACTGATTTTTGTTACTGTAATGCTGAACATCCAATCATCTCCAAAGTCATAGTGAAGCGAAAATTTCTGCCCTTTATAAAGTCCGATCTTATCAAGTGTGATATCCGTTGACGGTTCATCTCCCTCTGGATCTGACTGATACGCATCTTCACTATACATACGGTTGTCCATGCAGAACTCATATAGATGTTCATCAATAAAATCAAAGGCTTCCAGGATAGTCTCACACAACCGATCCAGCGATTCATTCCCGCAGATTTCGATATTTCTGTAAACATCCCGCCCTCTGCCAGCGGGAT
>DVIQ01000075.1 GCA_018711185.1 Candidatus Limivivens intestinipullorum
CGATTATGGATATTCAGGAGGAGGAAAAATGAACATTCTTTCAAAGGATCTGCTGTTCGCTGCCAGGTGCGCGGAAAGACTGTATGCCCGGAAAGTAGAGCAGGACCCATGGAGGCTTCGGTTTCATCTGATGCCCCCGGTGGGCTGGATGAACGATCCCAACGGTCTTAGCTGGTATCAGGGGGCGTATCATGTGTTTTTTCAGTATACGCCCACAAATCCGGAAGGCGGCTTAAAGCTCTGGGGACATTACCGAAGCAAAGATCTGCTGGATTGGGAGTATCTCGGCCCGGCTATCATCCCGGACTGTCCCAGGGACTGCCACGGAGCCTACTCCGGTTCCGCCTTTGTTCTTGAAGATACAATGCATGTTTTTTATACAGGAAATGTCAAATATCAGGGAAATTATGATTACATTCACAACGGCCGCGGCTCCTTTGTTCTGCATACGGAAAGCCGCGGCGGGGTATACTTTGGAGAGAAAGAGTGTGCTCTGGATATGGAGGACTATCCGGAAGGGTACACCTGTCACATACGGGATCCCAAGGTGTGGAAGGATGGCAATGCCTGCTATATGATCCTGGGAGCGCGCCGGGAGGATGACCGGGGCGGGGTTTTAATCTATTCCTCCGGGGATCTGAAAAACTGGCGGCTGCTTAGAGAAATGACCACAGAGAATGCCTTTGGCTATATGTGGGAGTGTCCGGACCTGTTTGCTCTTGGCGGGAACACGTATCTGTCCTGCTCTCCACAGGGAGTAGAAAAGGAAGAGTACCGATTCCAGAATGTGTATCAGTCCGGCTGGTTCCGGGTAGAGGGAGACTGGAAGGGCGAGTGCCGGCTCCGGGACTTCACGGAGTGGGATCTTGGCTTTGATTTTTACGCGCCCCAGACCTTTCAGGACGCGTCCGGCAGGCGAATCCTCATTGGTTGGATGGGCATTCCGGACGCAGATTACCGCAATCCAGAGACGGCCAGGGGCTGGCGGCACGCACTGACGGTTCCAAGGGAAATTACGGAAAAGGATGGACGTCTGTATCAGTATCCTGTAAAAGAGCTGGAGAGCCTGCGCGCAAAAGAGACGCGTCTGGAGAACGAAAAGGAAGTATCTGTGCCGGAAGGGGTTTTCGATCTGGAAATCCACGCGCCGGACAAAGATTTCTGTGAAATTCACATCGGTGGGGAATTGAAATTCATCTATAAAAATGGTATGATGGAACTATCATTCCAGGGGGATTCGGGCGCTGGAAGAACCGTGCGCCGGGGGAGGATCACAGAGCTTAGGGAGATTCGTGTTCTGTGCGATACCTCCGCGGTAGAGATCTATGTGAACCGCGGCGAGGCCGTTTTTACTACCAGGTATTATCCCCCGGCACAAAATATGGCCTTAGCACTGAGGGGCTGCTCCGGAGAAAATATCCTTTGGAATATGCGGGCCATCCGGCTCGCAAATAAAACGCAGGAGGGCGAAAGAGATGAAATCATTTAAATATGTGATTACCGATGAGGTTGGCATTCATGCGAGACCGGCGGGGATTCTGGTTAAGGAAGCAAAGGCGACCGGCGCGAAGGTGACGCTGGAGGCGAACGGCAAAACGGTGGACGCCACGAAGCTTATGGCGATCATGGGTATGGGCGTGAAAAAGGGAACCGAGGTTACGGTTACGGTAGAAGGAGCCGACGAGGACGCCGCCGCTGAAAAACTGGAAGCATTTTTCAAGGCGAACCTGTAAGCAGGAGGAGTCATGGAAGAATATACAGGAAAAGCCATATTCCGTGGCATAGCCATCGGAAAGGTCTGCTTCTATGAAAAAGGGGAGCAGATGGTAAAACGCGGCAGGATCGAAAACGCCGAGGAAGAAATCGCCCGGTATGAGCGTGCCCGTGAGAAGGCAGTTCAGGAGCTGGGAGCGCTCTATGACAAGGCGCTGAAGGAAGTAGGCGAGGTCAACGCGGCGATTTTCGAGGTTCATGCGATGATGCTGGACGATGACGATTACAATGACTCCGTAAAAAATATTATCACTTCACAGAAAGTAAACGCCGAATACGCCGTTGCCGCCACAGGAGATAATTTTTCCAAAATGTTCTCCGGGATGGAGGACGATTATTTCCGGGCGAGAGCGGCTGACGTCAAGGATATATCCGAGAGGGTGGTTTCCATCCTCACGAACCGGGACCGAACCGGGTATGTGGGCGACGAGCCGGTTATTATTGTGGCAGAGGATTTGGCTCCCAGCGAGACGGTGCAGATGGACAAGTCCAAGCTCCTTGCCTTTGTGACGGAGCACGGATCCTCCAATTCCCACACGGCGATCCTGGCCAGGACCATGAACAATCCGGCGCTGATCGGCATTCCGATTAAGAAGGAGTGGAACGGAAAGCTGGCCGTGGTGGACGGCTATACCGGTACCTTCCTGGTGGATCCGGATCAGGAGACGCTGGCGCAGATGGAGGCGAAGCTTCAGGCTGACCAGGAGAGCGCCAGGCTGCTCCTTCAACTGAAAGGAAAGGAAACGGTGACGCCGGACGGGAAGAAGATCCGTCTGTACGCCAATATCGGAAGCGTTGCCGATGTCGCGGGCGCTTTGAGCAATGACGCGGAGGGCATCGGCTTGTTCCGCAGCGAATTTTTGTATCTGGAAAAGAGCGATTATCCCACGGAGGAGGAGCAGTTCCAGGTTTACCGCCAGGTGGCGGAGCTGATGGCCGGCCGGAAGGTGATTATCCGTACCCTGGATATCGGGGCAGACAAGCAGGTGGATTACTTTAACCTGGATAAAGAGGAAAATCCCGCCCTGGGCTTTCGGGCAATCCGTATCTGCCTCACCAGGCCGGAGATCTTCAAGACGCAGCTTCGGGCTCTGTTCCGGGCCAGCGCCTATGGAAACATCGGCATCATGTTCCCTATGATCATTTCCGTTCAGGAGGTTTTGAAGATCAAGGAGATCGTGGCCGGGGTAAAGAAGGAACTGGACGAACAGGGAATGAAATACGGGGATGTGGAGCTGGGTATTATGATTGAGACGCCGGCGGCTGTCATGATGAGCGACGAGCTGGCGAAGGAAGTGGATTTCTTCAGTATCGGCACCAACGATCTGACCCAGTATACCCTGGCCATGGACCGGCAGAACGCCAGTCTGGAGTCCATGTATGATCCCCACCATCCGGCAGTTCTTCGGATGATCCGCATGGTCATTGAAAACGGCCATAAGGAAAACTGCTGGGTCGGCATCTGCGGAGAGTTGGGCGCGGACACGACTCTGACGAAGGAGTTTCTGGAAATGGGAATCGACGAGCTTTCCGTTTCCCCGTCTTGTGTGCTGGGACTTCGGAAGGTGATCCGGGAGACGAAGGCCGGTACCGGGACAGCCGTCTGAAAACGGCACGCCTTTGGAGAGCGAAGACTGCGAAAAGAATGGCTGTAAGATTTGCCGCATATGCGCGCTGCGGATGCGCCGCGCATATGCGGCATATTTCATGCCGCGGGCCGAACGGCGGCAGCAAATGAGTCTGGCAGCTTCGGGAAATCTTATACGCCCGTTCTCTTCAATTCCCCTGGCGTGATTTCCGTGATGCCGGAAATATTCGAATCGATTACCATGGAATAATTGGTATGGTAAATGACAAAACCCGGGGCGGCTCCCGCCACTTTCCGGACATGCTTCTTTTCCACATAGTCTACTTCCACCCGGTTGCCGCCCCGTTTGCTGGAATACCAGGCCGCAAGCCGGGCGGCCTCCTCAAAGGTACGGTCCGGAAGCTCGCTGCCGTTCGTCTTTACGATGACATGAGAGCCGGGGCAGCCCTTGGCGTGGAACCACCAGTCATTGCCGGAGGCGAACTTGAAGGTAAGCTCTTCATTCTGGAGGTTGTTCTTCCCTACATACATGTCAAAGCCGTCTAAGGAGCGGTAGTGCAGGGGGCGGGAGGTGATTTTTACCTTTTTCGCCGGCCCTTTCCGGCGGATATAACCGGCCTGTATCAGCTCTTCCTTGATCTGTACAAGGTCTTCCTCATTCCGGGCAATGTCAAGGGCTACGCTCACGGACTCCAGATGGGAGATCTCCGCGCCGGTTTCCTTTACGAGCTCCGTCAGGGCCTCATAGGTACGCTTTAATTTATTATACTTTTCGAAAAACTTCTGGGCATTTTCCTTTGGCGTCAGGGTGGGATCCAGAGGGATGGAGATGGGTTCTCCGGTATAGTAGTTCAAAGCTTCCAGCTTTTTGGCGCCGGGCTCCAGCTCATAGCCGTAGGTATTGATCAGCTCTCCGTAGATCCGGTATTTTTCCCGCTTTTCCGTGTCTTTCAGCTGCTTTTGCTGGAGCTCGTATTTTTTGCGGTTCCGGTCCAGGGCGGTTCCCACAATCCGGCGAAGATCCGTGGATTTCTGCCGGATGCGGGTGACGGCGTTCTTTGCCGCGTAGTACTGCTCCAGCACCTGGGAAATGCCGGGGAAATCTTTGCGCGTCAAATCCTGGTACTGGGTAAGCTCCACGCTGGAAAACTCCACAGGCTCCGCGCCCTGATAGATGATATTCGGCTCGAAGAGGCCTTCTTTTACATCCTCCACCAGTCGCGCGAAGGTGTGATACAGATGAAAACGCTCCAGCTGGGAGAGGGTATTGGCGCTCTGGGCGGATTCGATGCCGCAGCGGTGGCAGAGCTCTTCGCCGATCAGAGGGCTGATGCCGGTGAGGGTCATGTACAGGGCCTTGGCGATGGGCATGGGTTTCTGACATACCGAGGCATAAAAAGCTTCTTCGGTAATCGTCAGAGGGTCCTCCTTGTCCTGGGTGTGGGGGATGAAATAGGGGCGGCCGGGCAGAACCTCCCGCACAGAGCTGGTCTGAAGGGAGATGTGCTTGATGCTGTCCAGGATCGTGCCCTCCGGCGTACAGAAAATGATATTGCTGTGCTTTCCCATGATTTCTACGATCAAAAGCTTCCGGCACAGATCACCCAGCTCGTTTAAGTGTTCGATTTCAAAATTAATGATCCGCTCAAGGCCGGGCTGCCAGATCCGGAGAATTCTGCCGCTGCCGATATGCTTTCGAAGAAGCATGCAGAAATTCGGGGCCGTTAAAGGCCCCGGCTTATTCGTCTCCGTCAGGTAGATGAGGGGAAGGCTGGCTCCGGCTGAAAGAAACAGCCGGTACTGGGTTTTGTTGTTCTTTATAGTGATCAGAAGCTCGTCCGTCTCAGGCTGGGCGATCTTGCTGATCTTTCCGCCCTCGATGGTTTCTTTAAGCTCTTTTGTCAGATTCGCGATTACAATTCCGTCTAATGCCATAAGGATTCTCCTTTGTTTCGTGGTAACAACCGTATGCTACGATTCACAGCAGCCGCAAACACCTGCCGTTTGCGGCGTAAAAAGATGATTCGTAACAGTTCAGTCCAGGCCTGCGCGACCGTAAGAACGTGATTCAGGAGTGAAAAATCCCATCGCCGCAGGCGATTTTAAATGGATTTTACATGTAACGGTTCAGCAAAGCTGAACTGTTACGATGATTCAGGGTTCAGTATAGCACATTTGGAAAAAAACTGAAATAGGAATTGACGGAAAAATTGAATTGAACTATAATGAAAGATGATTCAAGCGTGAACGGATTCCATTCGCGAAGCGAATGTTCAATGAATCCGCGATGCTGCTGTGAACAGCTGTGAGCAGCAACAAAAAAACTGGATAGAGAGCGATAACAAATATGATTAAGAGTATGACAGGCTTTGGAAGAGGCGAATATCAGGAAGGTTCGTATCGCTTTACGGTGGAAATGAAATCCGTGAATCATCGGTACTTTGACGCTGGTATTAAGCTTCCCCGGAAGCTTAATTTTTGCGAGTCGGCTGTACGCACGGTTTTGAAAGATTATATCCGGCGCGGAAAGGTCGATGTTTTTGTTACCTGCGAGGATTTAACGGCTGCCGACGCTTCCGTCAAATATAACGGGAAAATCGCGGAGGAGTATGCGGCCTATTTCCGTCAGATGAGCGAGAACCTGGGTCTTGTCAACGATTTGACGGCATCTGTGCTGGGACAGCTTCCGGAAGTGTTCTCTATGGAGGAAAAACCTGCCGATGAGGACGTACTCTGGGCTGTTTTGGAAAAGAGCCTGAAAATCGCCTGCCGGCAGCTTATCGAGGCCAGGGAGAGAGAGGGAGCTGCCTTATTTCAGGATTTGATGGATAAGCTGGACGGTATGGGCCGGGATGTGCAGGCCATTGAGGAGCGCAGTCCGCAGATTATGGAGGCGTACAGGGAAAAGATCGGGGCGAAGCTTCGGGAAATTCTCGCGGATCCCCAGATTGAAGAAAGCCGGATCGCGTCGGAGGTGATTCTCTACGCGGACAAGGTCTGTACAGACGAGGAGACGGTACGTTTAAAGAGCCATATCGAGACCGCGAAAGCGGTGCTGGAAGAGGGCGGCGCCGTGGGCCGTAAGCTGGATTTTCTGGCCCAGGAGATGAACCGGGAAGCGAATACCATTCTCTCCAAAGCGAACGATCTGGCCACCTCGAACCTGGCGATTAATCTGAAAACCGAGATTGAAAAGCTTCGGGAACAGATTCAGAACATTGAATAGGCCGGGAAACATGGAATGGTTACGAACAGAGGAGAAGCTGTGGCACTGATTAATATAGGATATGGAAATCTCGTCAATTCAGACAAAATCGTCGCCGTAGTTGGACCGGAGGCGGCTCCGATTAAGCGGCTTGTCCAGCATGCCAAGGAGAACGGCACGGTGATCGACGCCACCCAGGGAAGACGCACGAAGGCGGTAATCATCACACAGGAGGATCATGTGATTCTCTCGGCGATCCAGCCGGATACCATCGAAAAGCGTTTCCAGGCAAAGGGCGGATTCTGGCAAAAAGGGGAAGAAGATGAAGAATAAAGGAATTCTTACGGTGATCTCCGGATTTTCCGGAGCTGGAAAGGGAACACTGATGAAAAGACTTCTGGAGCGGTATCCGGAGGAGTACGCCCTTTCCGTATCCGTTACCACCCGCCAGCCCAGGCAGGGAGAGGTGGACGGAGCGTCTTATTTTTTCATAACAAAGGAACGGTTCCAGGAGATGATCGCAGGCGATGAGCTGATCGAGTATGCCTGCTATGTAGACAATTATTATGGGACTCCCAAGGAATATGTTGAGAAGAAGCTTGCGGAAGGAAAAAATGTCCTTCTGGAAATTGAGCTTCAGGGAGCCATGAAGGTAAAGGCGGCAAGGCCGGATACGGTGCTTTTGTTTGTTACGCCCCCGGATGCGGACACGCTGCGGGAGCGGCTGATCGGGCGGGGGACGGAGACCATGGAGGTCATCGAAAAGCGTCTGGCCAGAGCGGCACAGGAGGCTCTTGGGATGGATTCGTACGACTATCTGGTGGTCAACGACGATCTGGAAGAGTGTACCGAAAACGTCCACTCTATTCTATTGAGCGAGCATTTCCGCAAAGAAAGAAACGCGGATTTGATTCAGCATATAAAAACTGATGTACAAAAATTTGTGAAAGGAGCATAAGACATGTTACATCCATCTTATACGGATTTAATGAAAGTAGTTAACAGCGAGGTAGAAGAGGGCGATACGCCGGTGGTGAACAGCCGGTATTCCATCGTTATGGCTACCGCGAAGCGGGCCAGACAGATCATCGACGGAGCGGAGCCCCTTGTTTACAGCGCGGGGAAAAAGCCCCTGTCCATTGCCGTGGAGGAGCTGAATAAGGGCAAGATTAAAATTCTTGGAGAGCAGGAAGAGATTGAGGATCAGGAGGAGGAAATCCAGATCACGGAATAATGTTTCTGTATGGCAGCTTGGACGGCTGCGGCAAGGAGAATTATGGAGATACGAGGCTACAGCAAAAGCTACTATATTTCCGCGATTTTAGGAATTGTTCTGGGAGCGGCCCTGCTTGTTTGGCCCCAGACTTCCATGCAGACCTTCTGTTATGTTCTGGGGACATGCAGCGTGGTGCTCGGACTGGTGAAAATTGTCATGTATTTTATGAAGGACCGACTGGCAAACCTGATGCAGCCGGATCTTGTGGTAGGTATCAGTGCCCTTGCCTTTGGGATTTTTGTGCTGGTAAAATCAGAGTTTGTGCTGTCTTTCCTTCCCTTTCTCACAGGCGTGTTTCTTCTTCTGGGCGCTGTCATCAAGCTTCAAAGCGCTTTGGATTTAAGACACCTTGGCTTGTCCAAATGGTGGTTGATTCTGATCGCGGGGGCTGCCAGCCTGATTTTGGGAATCCTTCTGGTGGTAAACCCCTTTGAGGCAGCCAGAGTCGCGGTGATTCTGATCGGAGCCGGACTTTTGGCGGACGGAGCGATAAATCTTCTGGATATGTTCCTGATCAGAAGTCTTTATAAGAAAGCAAGAAAAACCGCCCAGGAGAGCAAAACCATTGACGCGGAAGAGTATTACGACGGTCCTTTCCGGGATTCCGAACGGGTGGAGAACAGGGAACAGCTTCCCCAGGCAAGGCAGAAGGAAGGCCGGCATTTATAGAATACGGGTAACTGTGAAGGTACTGAACAGTTGCGAATACGGATTATTCAGGAGTGCCGTCCCGGAGCATAAGGCCGGACGGCTCTTTTCCTTATCAACGGTTAGGAGAGTTGTATGAAAATACTGTTTATATCCCTGGGCTGCGACAAAAACCTGGTGGATTCGGAGACAATGCTTGGGGTTCTTGTGGCCGCGGGCTTTGAGATTACCAACGAAGAAGAGGAAGCGGAGGTGATTGTGGTAAACACCTGCAGCTTCATACACGATGCCAGAGAGGAAAGCGTTCAGACTCTTCTGGAGATGGCGCAGTATCGGGAAAACGGCAGGTGCCGGGCGCTGATTGTGACGGGGTGTCTGGCTCAGCGCTACCAGCAGGAGATTTTAGAGGAGATTCCCCAGGTAGACGCCGTGCTTGGGACAAATTCCTGCCAGAAGATTTTAGAGGCAGTGAAAGCGGCTCTGGATGGAAAGAGGTCTCTGGTTATGGATTCTCTGGACGGCCTGCCGGACGGCCGCGCCAAGCGCATCGTGACCACAGGAGGCCATTATGCGCACTTAAAGATCGCGGAGGGCTGTGATAAACACTGTACGTACTGTATTATTCCGAGGCTGCGGGGCAGTTACCGGAGCTTTCCCATGGAAGATCTGGTCTGGCAGGCGGAAAGACTGGCAGAGCAGGGAGTTCGGGAGCTGATTCTTGTGGCCCAGGAGACCACGGTTTACGGAAAAGATCTGTACGGGGAAAAATCCCTGCATCTGCTTTTGAAAAAGCTCTGTAAGGTTCCTGGAATCCGCTGGATTCGGATTCTCTACTGTTACCCGGAGGAAATCTACGAAGAGCTGATTCAGACCATAAAGGAAGAGCCAAAAATCTGCCATTACCTGGATCTTCCGATTCAACACTGCAATGACCGGATTCTGCGGCGCATGGGCCGGAGAACCACAAAGGCGGATCTTGTGGGGATCATAGAACGTCTGCGAAGAGAAATTCCGGATATCTGCCTGCGGACGACGCTGATTACGGGCTTTCCGGGAGAAACTCAGGAGGAGCACGAAGAACTGATGGAGTTTGTGGACGCCATGGAGTTCGATCGCCTAGGGGTCTTTACCTATTCCCCGGAGGACGATACGCCGGCAGCCCGGATGAAGGATCAGATCCCGGAGGAAGTCAAGGAGCAGCGCCGGGATGAATTGATGGAGCTGCAGCAGGAAGTTTCGCTGGATCTGGCAGAAGCGATGATAGACCGCAGACTTGTGGTGATGGTGGAAGGGCAGGCGGCCGACGCGTCTGTCTACGTGGCACGTACCTACCGGGATGCCCCGGATATTGACGGGTATCTGTTTATCAATACGGACGAGACCCTGGTTTCCGGCGATTTTGTAAAGGTAAAGGTTACCGGTGCCTTTGAATACGATCTGACAGGAGAGATAATTTTATGAATGTCCCAAATACACTGACCATCCTCAGGGTGGTTATGATTCCTTTTTTTGTTGTGTTTATGCTCTGCGGCCTGACGCCGGCCGACAAGTACATTGCCCTGGCAATCTTCATTGTGGCGAGCCTTACGGATACCCTGGACGGCTATCTTGCCAGAAAGAATAATCAGGTTACAAATTTCGGAAAGTTTATGGACCCTCTGGCGGACAAGCTGCTGGTATGTTCGGCGCTGATCTGCCTTATGGACGTGGGAAAGCTTCCGGCCTGGGTGGTTATCGTGATTATCAGCCGCGAGTTTATTATCAGCGGTTTCCGGCTGGTGGCTGCGGACAATGGAATCGTTATTGCCGCCAGCTGGTGGGGAAAGACCAAAACCATTTCCCAGATGCTTTTGATTATTTTTATGATTGGAGATTTTGGCGGAGTCTTTGCGGCAATCGAGCAGATCTTGCTGTACGCCGCGGTGATTCTTACGGTGATCTCTATGATCGATTATATATATAAAAACAGACAGGTTTTGAAAATGCAGAACTGATTTATGATTTTTGGCCATCTCAGGCCCCGGCCCGAGGTGGAACATAAATGGAACCAGGAGGATGAAAAATGGTTGTGGAATTGATCGCAGTCGGTACAGAACTGCTGCTTGGAAATATAGTAAACACAAACGCCGCCTATCTGTCCCGCCAGTGCGCCGCTTTGGGCTTATCCATGTATCATCAGTCGGTGGTTGGAGACAACGGAGAGCGCCTGGCTGAGACGCTGCGCATGGCTCTGGACCGGTCTGACGTGGTGATTCTCTCCGGGGGGCTGGGCCCCACTCAGGACGACCTGACAAAGGAGACGGCCGCGAAGGTATGCGGGCTTCCTCTGGTGGAGGACCGCCATTCCAGAGAGCGGATTGAGGAGTATTTTAAAAACAGTCAGTTTCGGATTATCACCGACAATAACTGGAAGCAGGCCATGGTTCCAAAGGGTGCCATTGTGGTGGATAATGACAATGGAACCGCGCCGGGCCTTATTATCGAAAAAGATGGGAAATCCGTGATCCTTCTGCCGGGACCGCCCAATGAGCTGATTCCTATGTTTGAGAAGGATATTTATCCTTATCTGCACAAACTCCAGCCGGATACCATAAGTTCCGTTATGGTGAAGGTCTGCGGCCTGGGAGAGAGCTATGTAGAGACCCAGATCCGGGATCTGATCGACCAGCAGACGAACCCGACCATCGCCACTTACGCGAAAACCGGCGAAGTTCATATGCGCGTGACGGCAAAGGCGGCGGATGAAAAGGAAGCGAAAAAGCTGATCAAGCCCATGGTAAAAGAGCTGAAGAAGCGCTTTGGGAATAATGTATACACCACAGATGAGAAAATGACTCTTGAGGAGACGGTGGTGAATCTCCTGAAAGAGAAGGGTTTTACGCTGACCACAGCGGAATCCTGTACAGGAGGCCTTCTCGGGGCGCGCCTGACCAATGTGCCGGGGGTCTCCGAGGTCTACAAGCAGGGCTTTATCACCTACAGCAACCGCGCAAAGCGCAAGCTGCTGGATGTCAAGAAAAATACCTTGAAGATGTACGGGGCGGTCAGCGACAAGACGGCAAAGGAAATGGCAAAGAACGGCGCCTTTATTACCGGATCGGATGTATGCGTCTCCATTACCGGGCTGGCCGGACCGGAAGGCGGGACGCCGGACAAGCCGGTGGGGCTTGTATATATTGCCTGCTGCTGCCATGACCGGGTGCTGGTAAACGAGTTTCACTTCAAAGGAAGCCGCAGCAAAATCCGGGAGTACGCAGTTGTGCGCGCCCTGACTCTGCTGCGGGAAGCCATTCTGGAGGAAGAACCCCGCCAGTGATTTTCGTTTTTTTATTTCATAAATTTCATCATGGAACGGATTTTTTCGATTCGCGCGATTTCCTCCGGGGATTTGCCCTGTTTCAGGACTTCGATGATGGCATCGCTTTCCTCCGGGGTAAAGCGCAGGCCTCCGCTCTTTGATTTGCTGGCTGCTGCCATGAGAAATGGCAGCAGCTCTTTTTGACTCTTTCCCTTCGACTGCTCGCTCATAGCCAAAAGAGCTTCCATTTTTGCTTTATCAATATGCTTCAGGTTCGGATTGCTCATCCAACTCGCGTCTGTCATCGCGTCTCCTTTCCGGATGGGCGCCTTCCTTGGAGCCGGTCGGGGCATTCGGCTCCCCTTCCGGGTCTTGGGCCTGGAAGGCCCCAAACATCGCATTCATGAAATCCTCCTGACCGGGAGCGTTCTGCAGCTCTTTCATCAGCTCCATGGTCTGCATCATCGATAAAGCCTGATCCAGAGCTTCCTGCCGGTCAGCCGGCAGATACCCACGGATGCTTTCGAGAACCGTGGAAAAATCCATGGGCGGAGCTGCCTGACAGGCCTCCATTGCCGGCGTGCGGCTGTAATAGCTCAGGACATTCTTCAATTCCATAAACTTTATCATGACGGCCAGTGCGCGCTGGCTGCCGGAAGGCATAAACGGAATGAGCGCTTTCAGGATCTGAAGCTGGACGCCGCCCGCAATCCGGTCCAGCTCGGTTACCGGGGGAGTGGATTCTTCATGCAATGAAATCTCTGCCCAGTGCTTTTTGGAATATCCTATGCGCCCAAAAGCCGTCCTATGCATATTTATAAAAGGAAAGGAGGCAAGACATATATGATTACGGTTCTTGAAGGAAACGCCTTTTATGAAATAGATGAGGACTGCCTGGAAAGTCGGCGGAAACGGGAGGAGGAAGCCGAAGCCCAAAAAAGAGAGGAAAACCGGCCAAAGAATTTCGAGAGAGTGCGTCTATAAAGACGTATCGTTAAGATTCATGGCAGCCGCAGACGCCTGTTGTTTGCGGCTGCGAAAAGGGGCTGCCATTTTGGCAGCCCCAAAAATCAGGTTTCATGCGGGGGTGGTCCCGCAGACACAGAGGTCAGCCGCAGATGCCGCAGCCATTGCCGCAGCCTCCGCAAAGGAGCAGCAGCAGGCAGATCATGCAGCAGTTGTCGCCGCCGAAGCCGCTTCCGAAGGTGCTTCCGTTTCCGCATCCGCAGCAGGAGAGCAGAAGGATGATCCACAGCAGGTTCCCGCAGCCGTTATTTCCACAGCCGTTGTTGTTCTCACATCCGCATCCACAGTTTGTAGCAGCTAAATCACTCATGTTTGTTTCCTCCAAAATTCGGATTACACTCCATCATATGCACCGGGAGAAAAAAGGGTTCCCGGTCTCTCAGATCAGATTTTGAAAAACTCCGTACAGATTTAATTTTCCGTATCCCCAGTATTGATTGGGATAGCTTTGGTCCTGGTCGCGCACGGCGCCCCGTATCAGAAGGTTGCGTACCTCCGCGGCCGTGGGAACGCGGGGAATACGCCTTGTGGCTTCCCAGTTTACCAGAAGAGCCACGGCGCCGGAGGTAATGGCCGCGGCAATGCTCGATCCTGTGTCCCGGCGGTAACGGAAGCCTCCGGTAGAGCCGTAGCCGGCGGCTGTCCCGGTGACACCGACGCCGGGAGCGGCCAAATCCGGCTTGACGGCGCCGGTTCTGGTAAAGCCGCGGCTGGAGTGGATATAGAGACTTCCGGTGTAGGCGTCCCAGGTGCTGACGGTGACCGCCCCTGCCGCGCTGGATGGCTCTGTCAGAGTAGTTTCCGGATTGGCCGCCAGGAACTGGGTTTCCGGAGGGAGAAATCCCGAAATGGGAAGCCACATATGAAATACTCCGTTGATAAAGCTCTCGTTTGTGACCCGGATACTCCAAATACCCTCGGTGGGATTCTCAAAGCGCAGGATAATTAACTGATTTCCGGTGCTGACCTCTACAATTTCATAATTCACATGAATGACGGTTTTCTCCAGGACAAAGTCAATCGTCGTGTTCTGGCGAAGCCGCGGAGGAATAGCGGGGATGGATTCACCGGAGGGCGAGAATATGGAAACGGAGTAAAGCTCAGGCGACTGTGCCCAAAGCTCCAGAGAAAATCCGGCAGTGCCGGCGGCGGAGAGAATTTCTACCATGGAAGAGGATCCTTGGCCTTCCAGCTTTCCGTAAAAATGATGCCCTCTGCCCGCCTCGTTTCCGGCGGCGACAATGGGATAAACGCCAAAAACAGAGGAGAGGGAGTTCAGAACCGCGGCCATGGGCGAGGAGCCGGAATGATCGCCCTGATTTGTGCCAAGGCCGATGCAGATGACAAGAGGCTTGCGATGCTGCGCGGCCAGAAGCTCCAGATAGCGGATTCCCATCATTAAATCGGTTTCCTGGAAAGCCAGCGCGTCTGCGGGTATCAGGAAAAAGTTTTTCAGGTTTTCTTTCGCGGGCTTTAGCTTAACCATAGCGATGTCGCATTCCGGCGCGGCTCCGGTGAACTGGTTTTCCGGGTCCGGACTTCCAGCCGCCACAGAGGCCAGAAAAGTGCCGTGGCCCTCTTCGTCGGTGACACCAACCAGGGACAAAGGGTCCGGAAGCGCCAGCGCCTCGTCGA
Source organism: Candidatus Limivivens intestinipullorum (assembly GCA_018711185.1). Lineage (GTDB taxonomy): Bacteria > Bacillota > Clostridia > Lachnospirales > Lachnospiraceae > Limivivens > Limivivens intestinipullorum. Next base: position 14,450 of record DVIQ01000075.1, read on the forward strand.
TCTGCTCTCTGGTAAAGCCGGTTCCGTAGCCAAGACCAAAGGGCGCGTTTCCCTGAATGGTCTGATCCCAGATGCCAAGAATTCTCGTGGTTCCAGTCGAAGTGCGAAAGGCCGGGGCTGCATAGGAAATCCCGGTGTCCAGAAAACCGATGAGAACATCCTTTCCGCGAAAAGCGTAGCCGGGAAGATTTTGTACAGGGAGAATCCCGGACTGCTCAAGGCTTACGGTATCCAGGGTGGTGTAAAGCTTTGGAAGATTCGAGTAGCCTACGTCGTTTAAGTAATTGGCCGAAAGACGGGATCTGGGGATGTGAAGCATGACATAGTTGCCTCCCAGATACTGGGCACCGTAATCGGCAAATTCCTGCAGGATGCGCTCCAAAGGGGGCTGATATGGAACCAGGACATCCAGATAATCCTCAGACAGGATCATGGAAGAAAGAGAAACATTGTCCATAATAGTCCTTTCAGGCAAGGGTATCTTTCTATATATATGCAGAGGCATACATCAAATTCGTTGCTATTCACGGACCGGAGTGCCGTGAATAGTAACTCAAATTCCTTTTGCGGAATATGCTGTTACAGAGGCGTTTGACGGGAGGGGAGACTGCCGATGGATCGGGTAAGAAAGATGATCGGCGCGCAGGAGGCATACCGGCAGGGAATCCTGGGCAGAGGAGTCGTGATCGCCGTGCTGGACACGGGAGCGGCTCCTCATCCGGATTTTTCAGGCCGGCTTTTGGATTTTCGGGATTTTGTGAAAGGAAAGCATACATTTTATGATGACTGCTCCCACGGGACGCATGTCTGCGGTATCCTCGCGGGAGACGGACGGCTGTCGCAGGGAAGATTCGCGGGAATCGCTCCCGGGGCAGAGCTTTTGCCGGTGAAGGTCCTGGACCGGAGGGGAAACGGCGCCAGAGAGGATATGGAGGCAGGAATCCGATGGGTGATTCAAAACCGCATAAAATATGGAATCCGGATTTTAAATATTTCCGTGGGAACGGCCCGGGAAGACGCGGATCTGGACCGGCATATTTTAAAGGCAGTGGAAGACGCATGGGACAGCGGCCTGGTGGTGGTGGCGGCGGGAGGAAATATGGGGCCGGCTCCCATGAGTATAACCGTGCCCGGCAGCAGCAGAAAGGTGATCACCGTGGGAGCCAGCGATGACTGTCCGAAAACGCGGGAGCTGCGGGGAATACACCCCTGCTATTCCGGTAGGGGGCCAACCCGGGAGTGCGTCTGCAAACCGGATATTACGGCGCCCGGCTCCAACATAACGGCCTGCGGCAGCCGGTTTGGCCGGGGAATTTCCGCGTATCAGACAAAGAGCGGCACATCCATGGCAACCCCGGTGGTATCCGGCGCCATCGCTCTTTTGCTGGAAAAATATCCGGATATGACAAATGTAGAAGTGAAAATGCGTCTGAAAGAAACGGCGGTGGATCTGGGAATGCCAAGAAACCGCCAGGGATGGGGTCAGATTCATGTGGGAAGGCTTTTGCGGCAGCCTTTTCGCCTTGCTGAACCATTGTCCGTAAAAAAAAGGGATTGACAGAAATTGTATAATTGTATACAATTATACAAAAATGAAAGTCAGGAGTGAGAACCATGGAAAACCGCCGCGTAAAAATGGATGAGCATACGAATCTTCTTCAGTTGGAAGAGCACATGTATCCGCTGGTGGATGTAAAGACCCCAAATGTATTCCGTAACCTGTTCCCCTATGATGAAGTGCCGAAAATCGCTTTCAACGACCGGATTGTTCCGCATCATATGCCGGAAGACATCTGGATAACGGATACCACCTTCCGGGATGGACAGCAGTCCAGGACGCCCTATACCACGGAGCAGATCGTGACGATCTACGATTATCTGCACAGGCTAGGAGGACCAAATGGGAAAATCCGTCAGTCCGAGTTTTTCCTGTACAGCAAAAAGGACCGGGACGCGGTCTACAAATGCCTGGAGCGCGGCTATCAGTTTCCGGAGGTTACGAGCTGGATTCGGGCCAGCAAGAAGGATTTTGAGCTGGTGAAGGATATCGGTCTAAAGGAAACCGGTATTCTGGTGAGCTGCTCGGATTATCACATTTTTTATAAGCTGAAGATGACAAGAAAGCAGGCAATGGAACACTATTTAAGCGTGATACGCGAGTGCCTGGAGACGGGAATCAGTCCAAGGTGCCACTTGGAGGATATTACCAGAGCGGATATTTACGGCTATGTGATTCCATTCTGCCTGGAGCTTATGAACCTGATGGAGGCTTACAAGATCCCCATTAAAGTGCGCTGCTGCGATACCATGGGATATGGGGTAAACTACGCGGGCGCCGTGATTCCCCGTTCCGTACAGGGCATTATCTACGGGATCATGACCCATGCGGGGGTACCCTCGGAGCTCATCGAATGGCACGGACACAATGATTTTTACAAGGCGGTCAGCAATTCCACCACAGCCTGGCTGTACGGGGCCTGCGGCGTAAACTGTTCCCTGTTCGGAATCGGGGAGCGGACCGGAAACACGCCCCTGGAGGCCATGGTCTTTGAGTACGCCCAGCTTCGCGGAAAGCTGGACGGCATGGACACCACGGTGATCACGGAGCTGGCGGAATACTATGAAAAAGAAATCGGTTACCAGATCCCGCCCATGACGCCTTTTGTAGGGAGCAGTTTTAACGTCACAAGAGCGGGAATCCATGCGGACGGCCTCTTGAAAAATGAAGAGATTTATAATATATTTGATACGGAGAAATTTCTGAATAAACCGGCTTTGGTTGCGGTATCCAATACGTCGGGCCTGGCGGGCATCGCTCACTGGATGAACACCTACTTCCGGATTCCTGAGGAAAAGAAGATTTCCAAGGACGCGCCCCTTGTACAGAAGGTAAAAGAGTGGGTGGACCGGGAGTATGAGGAAGGACGGGTTACTTCCATCACCGATAAAGAACTGGTGGAAGCGGTCGGCAGAGCCTGCGACGAACTTGGCATTCAGGAGCGGCCAAAGCGCTGACAGGAGGGATCATCTTGAGTGAAGAAGCCTATTCGCTTCAGGGGCGCGTTTATCATACAATCCGTGAACGGATCCTGAACGGCCAGTATTCCGATGGAGAAGAGCTGCGGGAGCTGACCATCGGGAAAGAGCTGGGCGTAAGCCGCACTCCTGTCCGGGAGGCGCTGCGGCAGCTCGATTTTGAGGGACTGGTAAGGATTGTTCCCAACAAGGGTGCCTATGCAGTGGGCATCACCCGGGAGGATGTTTTTGATATCTATGAGATGCGTGCCAGATTGGAAGGCTTCTGCGCCAGAATGGCCTGCCGCCGGATTACTGCCCAGCAGCTTGAGGAGATGGAAGAGGTGATTCTTCTGTCAAAGTTCCAGGAAAAGAAGCAGAACTTTGAACAGCTTGTGATTTTGGACAGCCGTTTCCACGAGATCCTCTTTGAGGCAGGGCAGAGCAAGATGCTCAAGCACCTTCTGAAAAACCTGCATCAATATGTGCATAGCGTCCGGAAGCGGTCCCTCTCAAGCGGAGACCGGGCAGAAGTTTCAACCCTTGAGCACGAGCAGATTATGCTCGCGATCCGGGATAAGGATGAGGACCGGGCAGACCTTCTGGCCACGACCCACATCCGGAATTCTATGAGCCATATCCGGGATCTTCAGAGCCGGAGCGAGCAGAACGAAAGCAACCCGTAACAAAATTCGGAACCTTACCGCAGCTGTGAAGCTATTGAACGGTTAGTTACTATTCACAGCAGCCGCAAACATCTGCTGTTTGCGGCGTAAGAAGATGATTCAGGTGTGAACGGATTCCATTCGCGAAGCGAATTTTCAATGAATCCGTGATGTTGCTGTTCACGGACCGAAGGCTGTGAGTAGTAACGGTTAGTTACTCTTTACCGAAAAACAGAGGAGGATAATGAATGGAAAAAATAAAAATGACAACGCCCCTGGTGGAGATGGACGGAGACGAGATGACCCGTATTCTCTGGCAGATGATCAAGGACGAGCTTCTGCTTCCGTTTATCGATTTGAAAACCGAGTATTATGACCTGGGACTTCAGCACCGGAATGAGACAGACGACCAGGTGACGGTGGACAGCGCCAATGCGGCGAAAAAGTACGGCGTGGCAGTAAAATGCGCGACCATTACCCCCAACGCGGCCAGAGTGAAGGAATATAACTTAAAGGAAATGTGGAAGAGTCCCAACGGAACCATCCGTGCCATCATGGACGGCACTGTTTTCCGTGCCCCGATTGTGGTAAAAGGGATTGAACCCTGCGTAAAGAACTGGAAGAAGCCCATCACCCTGGCCAGACATGCCTACGGAGACGTATACAAGGGTGTGGAGATGAAGGTTCCGGGCGCCGGAAAGGCAGAGCTTGTCTTTACCGCCGAGGACGGAACAGTGACAAAAGAGCTGATTCATGAGTTTCAGGGACCCGGCATCATCCAGGGTATGCATAATCTGAACGCTTCCATCTACAGCTTTGCCAGAAGCTGCTTCAAATACGCGCTGGACACAAAGCAGGATCTGTGGTTTGGCACAAAGGACACGATTTCCAAAAAGTACGACCACACCTTTAAGGACATTTTCCAGGAGGTGTACGAGGAGGAGTTCCAGGAGAAGTTTAAGGAGGCAGGGCTTACCTACTTCTATACGCTGATCGACGACGCGGTGGCCCGTGTCATGAAAGCGGAGGGCGGTTTTATCTGGGCGTGCAAGAACTACGACGGCGATGTGATGAGCGATATGGTATCCTCCGCCTTTGGTTCCCTGGCTATGATGACCTCCGTGCTGGTTTCTCCGGATGGAAAATACGAGTACGAAGCGGCCCACGGCACCGTACAGCGCCATTACTACAAGCATCTGGCGGGAGAAAAGACCTCCACAAACTCCGTGGCCACGATCTTTGCCTGGACGGGAGCCCTCAGAAAGAGAGGAGAGCTGGACAGCCTGAAGGATCTTTCCGATTTCGCGGACAAGCTGGAGGCGGCAACTATCCACACCATTGAGAGCGGAAAGATGACAAAGGACCTGGCGCTGATTACCTCCATCGAAAACCCCACGGTGCTGGACAGCCGGGAATTTATCCTCGCGGTCCGCGAAGAGCTGGAAAAAAGCCTGTAGGAGCCCTTCGGTATGAAACGACAGGTTTCTCTTGAGGAAATTTCCGACGGCCGGCTCTACACGGCCAATGATCTGGTAAAAGCAGACTGCGGCGGCTGTCAGGGCTGCTCGGCCTGCTGCCGGAATATGGGAACCTCCGCGGTTTTAGACCCCATGGATGTGTTCCGGATGGAACAGGGCCTTGGGATGGATTTTGACGCGCTTTTGACAAAAGGGCTGGAGCTGAATGTGTCCGACGGACTGATTTTGCCGAATCTTCGGATGACCGGGGAAGCGGAGGCCTGCGCGTTTTTGAATCCGGACGGCCGCTGCGGTATCCATCCGTACCGGCCGGGCGTCTGCCGGCTTTTCCCTCTGGGCCGCTACTATGAGGAAAGCGGGTTCCGGTATTTCCTGCAGATTCATGAATGCCCGAAAAACCGGTCGAAGATCAAGGTGCGGAAATGGCTGGACACTCCGGAGCTTTCGAAATACGAGGCGTATATCCAGGACTGGCATTTTTTTCTGGAAAGAGTGCAGAAAGCGGTGGGAGAGGAAGACGAAGCCCTTCGCCGGAACGCCTGCCTGTATCTTCTGAAAACCTTTTTCCGCGCGCCCTACGATACGTCAAAGGATTTTTACGGACAGTTTTATGAACGCCTGGAACAGGCGTCCGGTATTTTCGGAGCATAAAAGAACTGGCGGAGGAAATGCCTATTCCTCCGCCAGTTCTTCCCATTTTTCGTATAATTCTTCCAGTTCTTCCAGAATCTGGGCTTTTTCCGTATTCAGGCGGACACACTCCGCCACCTGGGTAAAGACCTCTTCTTTTTCCAGCTCCTGATCGATCTCTTTATCTCTGGCTTCCAGGAGGGCGATGCGTTCCTCTGTCCGCTTCAGGTCATTCTGGCGCTTGCGAAGCCTGGCCTGCTCTTCTTTCTGCTGCTTCCAGTCAAGCTTTGTGGCGGATTCGCTTTCCTGCGCGGAAGAAGGCGCGGCCTCCTGGCCGGAAGCAGCCGCGGCCGCCAGCTCTTCTTTCTTTTCCAGATAATAGTCGTAGTTCCCCAGGTAATTGACCAGGGTGTTGTCCGTAAGCTCAAGAATCCGGGTAGCCGTCTGGTTGATAAAATACCGGTCATGGGATACGTACAAAAGGGTGCCGGTATAGCTGTTTAAAGCCTGCTCCAGAATTTCCTTGGAGGTAATGTCCAGGTGGTTGGTGGGCTCGTCCAGGATGATGAAATTCGCCTCGGAGAGCATCAGCTTTGCCAGAGACACGCGTCCCCGCTCGCCGCCGCTCAAATCCCCGATCCGCTTAAAGACATCGTCCCCGGTAAAGAGAAAAGCGGCCAGGACATTGCGAATTTCCGTATTGTTCATGTCCGGGTAGGCGTCGGACAGTTCCTCAAAGAGGGTTTTGTCCATATTCAGGACGTGCTGCTCCTGGTCGTAGTATCCGATGTGGACCTTGGAACCCAGAATCACCCGGCCCGCGTCCGGAGTAAGAAGGCCGTTCAGGATTTTCAGAATCGTGGTTTTTCCGGTTCCGTTGTTTCCGATGATGGCCACCCGCTCGCCCCGTTTGATTTGAAAATCCAGGTCCTCAAAAAGGACATTTCCGTCAAAGGCTTTTTTCAGCCCTTCCACGGTCAGGACATCGTTTCCGCTTAAAGTTCTGGGAGTCAGGGTGATGCGCATGGAGCTGTCCACCTCCTGGGGCTTTTCCAGTACCTCCATCTTATCCAGCATCTTTTCCCGGCTCTCGGCCCGGCGGATGGATTTTTCCCGGTTAAAGGATTTCAGTTTGCTGATGACCTCCTGCTGGTGGCGGATCTCCCGCTGCTGATTCAGATAGGCCTTCAGTTTGGCCTCCCGCACCTGGGCCCTTTTGGCGGCGTAGTCCGAATAATTTCCCAGGTAAGTGGCCACATCTCCGCTGTCGATCTCGATAATTTTCGTAACCACCCGGTTTAAAAAGTACCGGTCATGGGCCACGATCAGAACCGCGCCCGGATAGTTCAGCAGGTAGGTCTCCAGCCAGGCGATGGACTGCATGTCCAGGTGGTTGGTGGGCTCGTCCAGAAGGATGATGTCCGGCGCCAAGAGCAGCAGCTTTCCAAGGGCCACCCGGGTCTTCTGACCGCCGGAGAGGGTGGACACTTTTTTCTCAAACTCCTCCGGAGCGAATCCCAGGCCCTTTAGAACCCCTGTGACCTCGCTCTGGCAGGCGTAACCGTTTTTCTGTTCAAATTCTGTGCTGAGGCGGTTGTAGGAGTCCAGGACAGCCGTCAGGGCCTCGCCCTCCAGATGTTTCATCTGCTGTTCCATGGAGCGGATTTTCTGTTCCATATCCAGAACATCCTGCTTGACGGACAAAACCTCCTCATAAATCGTCCGGTCGGAGGATACGGCGTCGTGCTGGGCCAGGTATCCGATGGTTTTTCCCTTGGCCAGAATTACGTTTCCCGAATCCGGCTCAAGCTCATGGATAATGATTTTCAGCAGGGTGGATTTCCCAGCCCCGTTTATGCCAACAATGGCGGCTTTTTCATGATCTTCAATATGAAACGACGCGTCTTTTAAAATCACGTCGGTTCCAAAGCTTTTGTGAATATTCTGACATGCCAGAATCATTTGGTTCATTCCTTTGCAATGGTATTATGCTATCCGTTTGATAATCGTTGTAACAGTTCAGCCCTACTGAACCGTTACGAATTGTTACATCTGCTCTATTCTATCACAGGATCGCGGTTACATCCAGTTTTTTTCGGGAAAAATCGGAAAAACACTGGACGCGGGGGAAAATATGCGATAAGATTAGGCTCAATGAGGAGGAAATGCCATGAAGAAAGTAGTAAAATTCGGCGGAAGCTCTCTGGCCAGCGCCGAGCAGTTTAAAAAAGTAGGAAATATTATCCGGTCGGACGAGGGGAGACGCTATGTGATTCCATCGGCGCCGGGAAAACGTTTTGATAAAGACACAAAGGTGACGGATATGCTGTACGCCTGCTATGAGAAAGCCGAGAACGGGGAGGACTTTTCCGGGGAGCTTTCGGCGATCGAAGCCCGTTACCAGGAGATCATTGACGGGCTGGAACTTTCCATGACGCTGAAACCGGACTTTGAAGTCATTGCCAGGGACTTCCGGGAGAAAAAGGGAAGGGACTACGCGGCGTCAAGGGGCGAGTATTTAAACGGCCGGATTATGGCGGAGTATCTCGGGTATGAGTTTATCGACGCGGCCCAGGTGATTTTCTTTGACGAAAACGGCTCCTTCCTGGCGGATCTGACAAATGAGAGGCTGTCTGCCAGGCTGAAGAGTGTGGAGCGGGCTGTGATTCCGGGATTTTACGGCTCCCGGACGGACGGAACCATCTGCACTTTCTCAAGAGGCGGTTCCGATGTTACAGGCTCCATTGTGGCCAAGGCGATTTACGCGGATATGTATGAAAACTGGACGGATGTTTCCGGATTTCTGGTAACGGACCCGCGGATCATTGAAAATCCCGCGGTGATCGAGACCATTACCTACCGGGAACTTCGGGAGCTCTCCTATATGGGAGCCACGGTTCTTCACGAGGACGCCATCTTTCCGGTGCGTCGGGAGGGCATTCCCATTAATATCCGAAACACCAACCGTCCTGAGGACAGGGGAACGCTGATCGTGGAGAGTACCTGCCGGAAGCCCCGCTTTACTATTACCGGAATCGCGGGGAAGAAGGGCTTTGCCGCTCTGAACATCGAAAAGGACATGATGAACTCCGAAATCGGCTTTGGCAGAAAGGTCCTTCAGGTTTTTGAGGAAAACCAGGTAGCATTCGAGCATATGCCTTCCGGTATTGATACCATGACGATTTTCGTGCATCAGTCGGAGTTTGAGGAGCATGAGCAGAATATTATGGCGGGAATCCACCGGGCGGTGGAGCCGGATTCTCTGGAACTCGAAGCGGATCTGGCGCTGGTTGCGGTTGTGGGACGCGGAATGAAGTCCAACAGGGGAATTGCCGGACGGATTTTCTCAGCCCTGGCCCACGCGAATATCAATATCAAAATGATCGATCAGGGTTCTTCAGAGCTGAACATCATCATCGGCGTGCGAAACGAGGACTTTGAAAACGCCATCAAGGCCATCTATGATATTTTTGTTACTGCGCAGCTTTGACTGTTTTTTGTAACAATTCAGCCCTGCTGAACGGTTGCGTTTTTTCCTGTGATTTCGTTGTTTTATGCCGGATTCTTTGATATTTATTTGACATTCCGGGTGAGTTTCGCTATAATATGCTTATCTTTTTGCGGAGGGATTGATTCAGTGGAGGACAAAGCAATATCAAGAGCCGTCATAAAGCGTCTTCCAAGGTATTATCGATATTTGGGCGAGCTTTTGGAGAGCGGCGTGGAGAGAATTTCATCCAATGAGCTGAGCGACCGGATGCAGGTGACCGCATCCCAAATTCGTCAGGATTTAAACAATTTCGGCGGTTTTGGACAGCAGGGATATGGATATAATGTAAAATATCTTCATTCGGAGATCGGCAAGATACTCGGCCTGGACCGTACCTATCACATGATTATTGTGGGAGCGGGAAATTTGGGGCAGGCACTGGCGAATTATGTGCAGTTTGAAAAACGCGGGTTTCTGATTATCGGGCTGTTTGATGTAAACCCGGTTCTGAAGGGGATTACAGTTCGGGGGATTCCTATACGCATGGCGGAAGAGCTGCCGGATTTTCTTCAGAAAAATTCCGTGGAGATCGCGGCGCTGACGCTTCCCAAGGCGAATGCCAAAGAGATGGCAGATGTGCTGGTGGAAAACGGGATAAAGGCGATCTGGAATTTCGCGCATACGGATCTGCGGCTTCCAAAGGATGTAATCGTGGAAAATGTGCATCTTTCGGAAAGTCTGATGCAGCTGTCCTATAATATCAGCCGCCGGGAACAGGCCCGGGAACCGGCTCCCGATTACGGTGATAATGACGAAAACAGTGCCTGATTTCTATCCGCCGGTTTGCCGGAAGGAACCGGCAGGGTTGGGCAGGACTGAACAGTTACAGGAACAACGTGCAAAGCCTGCACGTTGTTTGCCTTTTACGGGAAAAACGGGCATGGAAAAGGAGGTTATCTGTGGAATATATTTTATCGGGCGAAGAAATGAAGGCCTGCGACAGCCGTACCATTGCGTTCTTTGGCGTGCCCTCCGCCGTGCTGATGGAGCGGGCGGCGCTGGCCTGCGCGGATGTTCTCTGCGGGGAGGAATCTGCCTTTGATCTGACCTCCGTTCTGGCGGTGTGCGGCAGCGGGAACAACGGAGGCGACGGGTTTGCCGCTGCGCGGATTCTGCATGAGCGGGGCGTCCCTGTTACCGTGCTTTTTGTCGGAAATGAGGAGAAAAGAACGCAGGAGACGAAGCTGCAGCAGAAAATCTGCGAAAATTATGGTATAAATATCTGCAGAAACACAGACCTTTCGGAATATACATGTATAGTGGACGCCTTGTTTGGCGTGGGGCTGTCCAGAGAGGTCTCGGGCGCTTACCGGGAGTGGATTGAGAAAATCAATGAAAGCAAAGCAAAGGTCCTGTGCGTGGATGTGCCTTCCGGCGTCTGCGCGGATGACGGAAGGGTTTTGGGATGCGCGGTAAAAGGGGATGTCACCGTGACGTTCGGCTTCCGAAAGCTCTGCCACCTTCTTTATCCCGGAGCTGAGCTTTGCGGGAAGGTGCTTCTGGCGGATATTGGGATTACAGAGAGAAGCCTGGAAGAAAAGCCGAAGGCCCGGGCGGTGGCCAAGGACTGCCTGTCCTGGATGCCAAAACGCAGAGCGGACAGCAACAAAGGAACCTACGGCCGCGCGCTGATCGCGGCGGGAACCAAAAATATGAGCGGAGCCGCTTACATGGCAGCAAAGGCTGCATACCGGATAGGAACGGGGCTTGTACGGATCCTGACGGAGGAGTGCAACCGTCTCAGCATACAGACGCTGCTGCCGGAGGCTGTGATGGACACTTTGTCCACAGAGGCGGACGCCAAAGAGCCCTGCAGGGAAGATTCCTATACGGCCCTCGGAGCCGTGCATTGGGCAAAGGCGGTCTGCATCGGGCCGGGCTATGGAACCAGAGCCTGGAAAAAGCGTCTGATGGAGCAGATGATTCACGGGATGAGCTGCCCTCTGGTACTGGACGCGGACGCGCTGAATCTTCTGGCGGATACGCCGGAATACCTGGATACGATTTCAGTCCCTGTGATTATTACGCCGCATCCAGGGGAGATGGCCCGGCTTCTTCACACCTCTGTGGAGGAGGTGACGGCAGATCCGGCAGGAATTTGCCTGCGTTTTGCGGGAGAGCACCGGGTTATCTGCGTTCTGAAGGGGGCGCGGACCGTGATCTCTGACGGAGAGACCCTCTGGATCAATGAAACAGGGAACCATGGTATGGCTACAGGCGGAGCCGGCGACGTTCTGGCGGGAATCATTACAGGGCTTTTGGCCCAGGGATGTCAGCCTTTGCCGGCGGCAATTCTGAGCGTCTATGTTCACGGCCTGGCCGGCGACGCAGCCAAAAAGGAAAACAGCGCCAGAGGAATGCTGGCAGGAGAAATCATAGAAGGACTGAAGACGGTTCTGGGAACAGAACGCGTGTAAGCAGACCTAAGGGAGAGGAAAATGGAAAAGTACAGCAGGGTATACGCGGCAGTTCACATGGACGCGGTAAAAGAAAACTTTGAAAAAATGCGGGCGAATATCCGGAAGGAGACAAAGATGATTGCCGTGATCAAGGCGGACGCCTACGGTCATGGCGCGGCCCAGATCGGCCGTCTGGCGGAGAGCCTGCCCTATATGTGGGGGACGGCCGTTGCCACGGCGGAGGAGGCGCTGGCTCTGCGCCGGGCGGGCTTGAAAAAGCCGATACTGATTCTTGGATATACCTTTCCGGAATGGTTTCCGGATCTCATAAGCCAGGAGATACGGCCGGTGGTTTTTCAGTATGAGACAGCCAGACTGCTTTCTCAGGAAGCGGCCCGCCAGGGAAAGACGGCGCGCGTGCATTTGGGTGTGGATACCGGGATGAGCCGGATCGGCGTAAAGGACGACGAGACAGGCGCTTCCGTGGCGGAATCCATTTCGGCCCTTCCGAACCTGGAGATTGAAGGCGTTTTTACCCATTTCGCCAGGGCGGATGAGCGGGACAAAACAGCAGCCAACCGTCAGCTTCAGAGATTTCTGCGCTTTCTGGGGCTGCTGGAGGAACGGGCTCTCTCGATTCCCCTTAGCCATTGCTCCAACAGCGCCGGGATTTTGGAACTGCCAGAGGCAAATCTGGACGCGGTTCGGGCGGGCATTACGATTTACGGAATTTATCCCTCGGATGAGGTTGGAAGAGAGATGGGGCTTTCTCCTGTAATGGAGCTAAAAAGCCATATTGTGTACATAAAAGACCTGGAACCGGGAGCTGCTGTCAGCTATGGCGGTACGTTTACTGCACGGGAGCCAATGCGGATCGCTACGGTCCCCGTGGGCTATGCCGATGGCTATCCCAGAAGCCTTTCCAATAAGGGATGGGTGCTGATCCACGGGAAAAAGGCTCCGATTCTGGGCAGAGTCTGCATGGATCAGATGATGGTAGATGTCACGGGGATTCCGGAGGCACAGGAAGGGGATGCGGTTACGCTGATGGGAAAAGACGGGGAGGAAGAGCTCTGGGCAGATACGCTGGGCGCTTTGTCCGGCCGCTTTCCTTATGAGCTGGTCTGCTGCGTAGGAAAACGGGTTCCAAGGGTATTCGACCGGGACGGCGCTGTTTATCTTGTGGAAGACGCGGCGGTCCGGTCCTGCTGAGCTGCCGCAGTCTGAATCTGTTTAACCAAATCAGGGCAGTTCCCTGCCTGTACTTCATATTTGCGCATATCCGATAAAATTCTGGAAATACTGATCACTATAGAAAGTAAAGCAGCTGCCGGGACAGGGAGCAGGTGCAAAATGAAAATCGGAGTGTGAAATGCGTGATTATTAAAAGAGGAGATATTTTTTATGCCGATTTAAGACCGGTGGTGGGCTCAGAGCAGGGCGGTGTGCGCCCGGTGCTGATTATCCAGAATGATGTGGGAAACCGTCACAGTCCCACCGTGATCTGCGCGGCGATTACCTCAAAGATGAATAAGGCAAAGCTGCCAACCCATGTGGAGCTGGATGCCGGACGCTGCGAAATCATAAAGGATTCGGTGATCCTTTTGGAACAGCTGCGAACCATCGATAAAAGACGGCTGAAGGACAGAATCTGCCACCTGGACAGCGAAATATTAAAGCAGGTGGACCGCGCGCTGAAGGTGAGTCTTGAACTCGTTACATAGATATGTTATATTTGTAGCAGTCCGGGACGAAAAAAGCGGGGGCCGCAGGCAGATACAAAGGCATGGACTGCTGCGCCTGCTTTGCGCAAGTACGGGAAAATGAAAGAAAAGCGGCAGAAGCTGCCGCCCAAAAAGAAAAACAAAGGAGCTTACAAGACGATGTCTGGACATTCAAAATTTGCGAATATTAAGCACAAAAAGGAAAAGAATGATGCGGCCAAAGGAAAAATCTTTACGATTATCGGCCGTGAAATCGCGGTTGCGGTGAAGGAGGGAGGAGCAGATCCGGCAAATAACAGCAAGCTGCGGGATGTGATCGCCAAGGCAAAGGCAAACAATATGCCCAATGACACCATTGACCGCGGCATCAAAAAGGCGGCCGGGGATGCGAACTCCGTAAACTATGAGCACGTTACATATGAAGGATACGGCCCCGGAGGGATCGCCATTATTGTGGAAGCCCTGACGGACAACAAAAACCGTACGGCAGCCAATGTCCGCAGCGCATTTACGAAAGGCAGCGGCAGTATCGGAACCCAGGGCTGTGTATCCTACAGCTTTGACCAGAAAGGGCAGATTCTCGTGTCAAAAGAGGAGTGTGATCTGGAAGCGGACGATCTGATGATGATGGCGCTGGACGCGGGAGCCGAGGATTTCAGCGAAGAAGAGGACTGCTTTGAAATCATCACGGCGCCGGAGGATTTTTCCGCTGTGCGTGAAGCGCTGGAAAAAGAAAACATCCCGATGGAGCAGGCGGAAATTACCATGATTCCTCAAAATTACGTGACGCTTACCGATGAGACGGCAGTAGCCAACCTCCAGAGAACCCTGGATCTGCTGGATGGGGACGACGACGTTCAGGCTGTCTATCACAACTGGGACGAGGAGTAAGCGCGGGCGGCCTTTGGCAGGGCCAAATGGCCGCAGGCACGGATTTTGGGAGGAATCATATGAGCTTTTACACGGTAGCAATCGAAGGATTGCCCCAGCTTTTGTTTGATCTGGAAAATCCCCTTGTAAATTTTAAGAGAGATACCTACGCAGGGGAGTTTCGGAAATATTGTGACCGCCACCTGTCCACGCTGGAAGCTTTGGAGAACGGTTACCAGACCGTCATTGACAAGGAGCAATATCTCACGAACATGGCTCACGCGGTATCGGACGCGGCAAAGGAGAGGCTGGACGCCATTCCGAAAAAGGGCCAGAGGGAAAAGCTCCTGATGGATTATAATTTCTGCATGGCTATCTACGTGATTCCATGCGTCCTGGAGTTCGGTAAGGAGAGCTCCGAGCCGCTGAAGGACAAGCTGCTGGCCGCGTGGAAGGAGACCTTCCCCAAGACGAATGTGCAGGCGTCGGATTTCGCCACCATAAACGGCGGATTTAAGAGGAAATTCTGCTATATTACCACAGCTGTCTGTGAAACACTGGGAAAAGGGGATGACTGCTATGAGCTGAATCTTTTCCGGAATTTCCGGGACAGCTACCTCGCTTCCAATGAAGAGGGCGAAGCGGTGATCGCGGAATACTACGATCTGGCGCCTACCATAATCAAACATATCGACCGAAAAGAGGACAGGGAAGAGATTTACCGGGATATCTGGGTGACTTATCTGAAGCCGTGCATGAATCTGATCGAGGAATCCCGCAGCGAAGAATGTCAAAAGCTGTATACACAAATGGTGAGAGATCTCCAGGAAAAGTATTTTTTTGAAAAGTAAACCTTCAAAAGAGCTGCATACAAAAAAGCGTATGCGGTTCTTTTTTTCGGACATACTATACCGGAAGAGAAACGGCGGAAAACCGCCGCCGATTAACAAGGAATCGAGGTAGGATGATGTCTGAAAACAGCAAAGAAAAGCAGGAAGATCAGCTTCCTGACGGGGAATCCGTCAAGGAATACGGGCAGCTTATTCTGGACCATAAAATTCATCTTTTGTCGGTGATTGGAGAAATCGAGGGCCATGAGTGCCTGTCCGCGAATACGAAGACCACAAAATACGAGCATGTGCTGCCGCAGCTGGCGGCTATCGAGGACAGCAAGGAGACGAGAGGGCTTCTGGTGCTGCTGAACACCGTGGGCGGGGATGTGGAGGCAGGGCTGGCAATCGCGGAGATGATCGCTTCCCTGAGTAAGCCCACAGTTTCCCTGGTGCTTGGAGGAAGCCATTCCATTGGAGTTCCCATTGCCGTTTCCACGGATTATTCATTTATCGTGGAGACCGGGACCATGGTGATTCATCCGGTGCGCATGAATGGAACCGTAATCGGCGCCCCCCAGACCTACGACTATTTTAAACAGATGCAGGACCGGATTCTGGGTTTTATCGCCAGTCACTGCGACGCCAAGCGGGAAAGACTGGAGGAGCTTATGCTGGATACCGGGATGCTTACCAAGGATCTGGGGACAATTCTCGTGGGCGCTCAGGCAGTGGAGGAAGGGATCATCCGGCAGGTGGGAGGAATCTCCGCGGCAATCGCCAAGCTCCATGAAATAATTTGCAAAAGCGAATAACATGTGCTAGAATAGGGACGATGCCGGAGATTTCCGGCTTTGCAAAAGAGAAAACAGGAGGAGAGTAAGTTATGTCATTATTGCAGGCCATTTTTCTTGGCATCGTCCAGGGAATTACGGAATTTCTTCCAGTTAGCAGCTCCGGTCATCTGTCAATCCTGCAGAATATTTTCGGAATGGAGACAGACGGAGGACTGCTTTTTGATGTTATGCTTCATGTCGGAACCCTGGTAGCCGTATTTGTGGCGTACAAGCGTGACATATGGAAAATGATCCGGGAGACCATTCTGATCTGCGCGGATATCGTTGCGAATATCCGGATTTTTTTTGTGAACCGAAGCCAGAAGGAGGCTTTTCGGTACCATCCGGTGATACATAATAATTACCGCAAATTCGTTGTGCTTATTCTGATTTCCACGATTCCTACGGGTATTATCGGATACGCGGCTCAGGATCTGATTACGCTTGCGAGCACGACACTGCTGGTTCCGGGCGTATGTCTTATTCTTACCGGCTTTCTCCTCATTGTAGCACAGGTCGCGGAGGACGGAAAAAAGATTCCAAGGGATGTAAGCTACAGCAATGCCTTTCTCATCGGCATTGCTCAGGGTGTTGCCACCCTTCCCGGCTTGTCCCGTTCCGGGACGACCATTGCCGCCTGTCTGTTAAGCGGTTTTGACCGGCGCTTTGCGGTGAAGTATTCTTTTATTATGTCCATTCCCGCGGTGATCGGCGCGGCGATTCTGGAACTTGGAGACATTGGGAAGGAAACCATCAGCGGAAGTATGGTGGCCAACTGTGTTGTGGGCGCCATTGTAGCCGGTCTGGTGGGATTTGTGTGCATCAAAACCATGCTTGTTGTGGTGAGAAAGAAAAATTTCAAAGGGTTCGCTACTTACTGCTTTTCAGTAGGAATTGTAGCGATTATCATGAATTTTATTTAAGCAAAGCCGCAAAGCGGTATTCGGTTATGAGCAAGTAGCGTACAGTTCAGCAAGGCTGAACTGCAGCAGGCAGCGAAGCGGACGCATGTCCTGTGGTGATCGCAAATATCCGCTTATTAAATCAGGCACGGAAGGCGTGCCATAGAGGGGAGACATGGATGGCTGCAGAGGCAAAAAAGAAAGGAAATCAAACGGCCAAGGCAGGAAAAGGTCCGGAGCAGAAAGAAAAAACGACAGCAAAGAAAAACAGCAAAGCTTCGGGAACCGGTACGAAAAAGGAAGCTTCCCGGAAAGACGGGCAAAAAGAGCAAAATAAAGAACTATCTCAAAAGGATACAGAGCATGGAAAAAGGCAGAGAAAGGATTTCGCGATTGCGGACGAGGTGCTGATCTGGATTTCTCTGGCTTTCTGTGTGCTGCTGTTTATCAGTGTGTTGGGATTTGGAGGCGTGTTCGGAAACGCGGTGAAAGGCTTTTTATTTGGAATGTTCGGGCTTCCCGCTTACGTGTTCCCGATCCTTTTGTTTTTCCAGATCGCGTTTCTGGTATCGAACAGAGGATCCCTGCCGGCATGGATTAAAACTGCCAGCTGTTTTCTTCTGTATTTTTGTGCCTGCGCGTATGCGGAGCTGATTACGAACGCGTATGTTTCAAGCAGAAGGTTTCTGGATTACTACGCGGACAGCGCCAGGTATCAGAACGGAGGAGGACTGACCGGGGGATTTCTGGTTTCCATCGGCTGCCCGGCGTTGGGAGTGGTCGGGACGTGGGTGGTTCTTATCATTCTGACAATCATCTGCGTGATTATGATTACGGAGCGTTCTCTTCTGGCCGGCATGAAAAAAGGCGGGCAGAGAGTTGTCCAAAGCGCCATGGACGACGCTTCTCTTCGCCGGGAGCGGGCGGATATCCGCCGGGAAAAGCGGAATCTGGAACGGCGGCAGAAGCTTGCCATGGAAAAGCAGTATCTTGAAGAAGAACGGCGAAAACTTGAGAAAAAGTCCAAAGAAGTACAGGCGAAAATCGTCAATGATTTTCAGCTTGGCACAGACGGGCCTCAGACGATTCCGATGGAAGAAATCCACGAGGTGCTTCCGGATTTGTCGGGTCAGAAGGCCGTGCCGCCCAGACCCGTGGCAGTGTTTGGCGCCAGGACAAATCAGACAGGCGAGATCAAAGTATTCCGTCCGGAGCTTGTGACCGGAAAAGAAAAGCCGTTTCGCATGGAACCGGGGCAGGAGAAAATCGAGTTTCAGCCGGAGCCGGAGATTGCCCACCGTTCTTTTAGGCCGGAACCCATTAACCTAGACCCGGTGGAGCCGAAACCGCTGCACCAGGAGGCGGACAAGGAAGATCACGCCGTCTTTTCCGAGGATTTTCAGATTCACCGTTCCGAACCGGTTCCCGCCTACGAATCCGAATTTGGGGCAGAGCTTCTGCGGATGGGCCGGGAGCGGGGAGGACAGCCGGATAGTTTGGAGGATATTCCGGCCTCCGACGAGATTCTGACGGATGAAAGCGAATATGGGGAGCCGGATATTTTTGAAGATGTGAAGCCCGAAAGCCAAGGAGCTGCTTCCGAAAAGGCGTCTGCTTCTTCCGGTCCGCCAAAGAACCCCAGATCTTCCAAGGAGGAGCAGGCGAAGCAGATGGCGGATGTGGCGATGGAAATTCAGGAGACGGCGCAGGAGCCTAAGCCGGAGTATGTCTTTCCGCCGATTGAGCTGCTGAAGCGCCCAAAGCAGGGAAAGCAGGGCGATTCCGATGACACTCTGCGCAGAACGGCCCAGAAGCTTCAGCAGACGCTCCATAATTTCGGCGTGGAGGTGACAGTCAGCAATGTGAGCTGCGGCCCCACGGTAACCCGCTATGAGCTTACGCCGGAACAGGGAGTGCGGGTCAGCAAGATCGTGAGCCTAAGCGACGATATTAAACTGAATCTGGCAGCCGCGGATATTCGTATTGAGGCGCCGATTCCGGGAAAAATGGCGGTGGGGATTGAAGTCCCGAACAAAGAAAACAGCACGGTCTTTCTTCGGGAGCTCCTGGAATCCAAGGAGTTTCGGCAGCATCCCTCAAACCTTGCTTTCGCGGCGGGGAAGGATATCGGCGGCCGGGTTGTGGTGACGGATATTGCGAAGATGCCGCATCTTTTGATCGCGGGTTCCACAGGTTCCGGTAAATCCGTCTGTATCAACACCATCATTATGAGCATTCTCTATAAGGCGAAGCCGGAGGATGTGAAGCTGATTATGGTGGATCCCAAGGTAGTGGAACTCAGTGTATACAACGGTATTCCGCACCTGCTGATTCCGGTGGTTACGGATCCTAAGAAGGCGGCCGGCGCCCTGAACTGGGCAGTGGCGGAAATGACGGAGCGTTATAATAAATTCGCGGAAGTCAATGTCCGCGACATAAAGGGATACAACGCGAAAATTGCCGCGCTGGAGAGCGTGGAGGGTATCGATGAGGAAGAAAAGCCCGAGAAACTGCCGCAGATCGTGATTATTGTGGACGAGCTTGCGGATTTGATGATGGTTGCTCCCGGAGAGGTGGAGGATGCCATCTGCCGCCTGGCTCAGCTTGCCAGAGCCGCTGGGATTCATCTGATTATCGCCACACAGCGGCCTTCTGTTAACGTAATCACAGGACTGATCAAAGCGAACATGCCCTCGCGTATCGCTTTCGCGGTTTCTTCCGGTGTGGACTCCAGAACCATTATCGATATGAACGGGGCGGAGAAGCTTCTGGGAAAGGGCGACATGCTGTTTTATCCCCAAGGCTACCAGAAGCCAGCCCGTGTCCAGGGAGCTTTTGTATCCGATGAGGAAGTGGGGGCTGTGGTATCCTTCTTGAAGGAAGAAAACCAGTCCGCCTCTTATGACAAGAGCATGGAAGAGGAGATTAAGAAGGCAGCCAGAGCGTCGGCGGAGAGCGGCGCCGCCGCCGAGCGGGACGCGCTTTTTGAGCAGGCAGGAAAATTCCTGATTGAGAAGGACAAGGCATCCATCGGGATGCTCCAGAGAATGTTCAAAATCGGCTTTAACCGGGCAGCCAGGATAATGGATCAGCTTGCGCAGGCCGGCGTCGTCAGCGAGGAGGAGGGAACCAAGCCCAGAAAGGTTCTGATGTCGGAGGAGGACTTTGAAAAATACGTTGAGGAAGTTATTTAAGGATTGATATTTTTACGGCATTGCCGTATACTTATTTCGTATATGCGGGAGCTGCGGCGGTTCCCGGCCTGGCCCAGAGCCGCTGTGAAAGAATAGGAGGAAAAAGCTATGTACAGTATCTTAAAAGCGGAAGCGCTGGCAAGCAATATTTACCTTATGGTTGTCAAAGCGCCTCGCGTGGCGAAACACTGCCTTCCCGGACAGTTCGTCATTGTTAAGGCCGATGAGGTCGGCGAAAGGATTCCACTGACGATCTGCGATTATGACAGAGAAGCCGGAACCATTACCATTGTGTTCCAGCCGGTGGGAGCTTCTACCGAGAAGTTTACGAAACTGAAGGCCGGAGATGCCTTTGAGGATTTCGTGGGTCCCCTGGGACGTCCCTCAGAGCTCTGCACGGACGATCTGGAGGAAGTGAAAAAGAAGCGCATCCTTTTTGTTGCCGGAGGCGTGGGTACGGCTCCTGTTTATCCCCAGGTAAAATGGCTTCATGAGCACGGGATTTCGGCAGATGTGATCGTTGGCGCAAAGACCAAGGATCTGATCATTCTGGAAAAGGAGCTTCAGGAGGTTTCCGGAAATCTGTACATAACGACGGACGATGGTTCTTACGGCCGCCACGGTATGGTGACGAAGGTAATCGACGACCTGGTAGCCGAAGGGAAGGAATACGATCTGGCTGTGGCCATTGGCCCGATGATTATGATGAAATTCTGCTGCCTTACCACAAAGAAGTACGGCATTCCCACCGTGGTCAGCATGAACCCGATTATGGTGGACGGCACCGGAATGTGCGGCGCCTGTCGTCTGATGGTTGGAGATGAAGTAAAATTTGCCTGTGTGGACGGACCGGAATTTGACGGACATCTCATCGATTTCGACGCCTGCATGAAACGGCAGCAGCTTTATAAAACAGAGGAAGGCCGCGCTTTATTGAAGCTGCGGGAGGGCGATACCCACCACGGCGGCTGCGGACATTGCGGAGGTGACAAATAATGGCAGATGTTTTGAAAAGAGTTCCGGTTCGGGAACAGGCTCCCAAGGTGAGAGCGGCGAATTTTGACGAAGTATGTCTTGGATACAACCAGGAGGAGGCCACAGAAGAGGCTTCCCGCTGCCTTGGCTGCAAGAAGGCGAAATGTGTGGAAGGATGTCCGGTTAATATCGATATTCCGGCCTTCATCCACCAGGTAAAAGAAGGAAATATTGAGGAAGCTTATCAGATCATCTCCCAGTCCAGTGCCCTTCCGGCTATCTGCGGACGTGTATGTCCTCAGGAAAGCCAGTGCGAGGGAAAATGTATCCGCGGCATTAAGGGTGACCCCATTTCCATCGGAAAGCTGGAGCGCTTCGTAGCTGACTGGGCAAGAGAGAACGGCATCAAACCCCAGGCTCCGACTCAGAAGAACGGCAAAAAAGTAGCGGTGATCGGTTCCGGTCCCTCCGGCCTTACCTGCGCGGGAGATCTGGCGAAGCTTGGCTATGACGTGACGATTTTCGAGGCCCTGCACAAAGCGGGCGGCGTTCTGGTATACGGTATTCCGGAGTTCCGTCTTCCCAAGGATAAGGTTGTGGCCGCGGAAGTGGAAAACGTGAAGTCTCTGGGCGTAAAGATTGAGACGAACGTAATCATCGGCAAATCCGTCACCATCGACGAGCTGATGGAGGAAGAAGGTTTTGAAGCCGTATTCATCGGTTCCGGAGCCGGACTTCCTATGTTTATGGGTATCCCCGGAGAGCAGGCGAACGGTGTGTTCTCCGCTAACGAGTATCTGACGAGAAACAACCTGATGCACGCCTTTGATGAAAACTACGACACCCCCATCGTACACGGCAAGAAAGTAGCCGTTGTGGGAGGCGGAAACGTGGCTATGGACGCTGCCAGAACAGCCCTTCGTCTGGGCGCGGAGGTTCATATTGTGTACCGCCGCAGCGAGGCGGAGCTTCCCGCCCGTGTGGAGGAAGTTCACCACGCAAAGGAAGAGGGCGTTATCTTTGATCTTCTGACGAATCCCAAGGAGATTCTGGTGGATGAGAACGATCATGTAAAGGGAATCCGTCTGATCCGCATGGAGCTTGGCGAGCCGGATGCTTCCGGAAGAAGACGCCCGGTGGAAATCCCCGGTTCCGAGTACGAGGTGGAGGTAGACACGGTTATCATGTCTCTGGGAACCTCTCCGAACCCGCTGATTTCCTCCACGACGGTCGGACTGGATACGAACCGCAGAAAGTGCATTATTGCCGATGAGGAGACCGGAAAGACCTCTAAGGACGGCGTTTACGCAGGCGGCGACGCCGTAACGGGAGCCGCTACGGTTATTCTCGCCATGGGAGCCGGAAAGGCTGCCGCGAAAGGCATCCATGAATTTTTGAGCAATAAGTAAAAGAGCCTTATGACGCCGGACGGCGCCGGGGCTGTGCGGGCTGCCGCGTCTTTTGACAGGCCGGAGGACGTTTTTCGAGCGTCTTGTGGTTCTGTGACAGGCGCGGCAGTCTTTTTGCATACTGTTCGAGAGGAGTGCAGGAAGCGGATATGATGAAAATTACGCTGGCCGTAGTGGGCAAGATAAAAGAAAAATATTTTTCCGACGCTGTGGCGGAATACGGAAAGCGCCTGGGGCGCTACTGCAGGCTTTCCATTGCCGAAGCGCCGGACGAGAAAACGCCGGACGGAGCCAGTCCCGCCCAGGAGAGCCAGATTAAGGCAAAGGAGGGAGAACGCCTGCAGAAGCTGATCCCCCAGGACGCCTATGTGATCGCGCTGGCGATTCAGGGGAAAAAGTACAGCAGCGAGGCTTTTGCGGAAAAAATGCAGAGCCTGGCAGTGACGGGAGAGAGCCATCTGTGCTTCGTGATCGGCGGTTCCCTGGGGTTGGATGAGGAAATTTTAAAGCGGGCGGATCTGCTTGTGAGCTTTTCCGATATGACCTTTCCCCATCAGCTCATGCGGGTGATTCTGCTGGAGCAGATTTACCGGGGATTCCGGATTTTGAATCACGAGCCGTATCACAAGTAAGCGCGCTTTTTTCGCGTTTGGGTACGACAGATATTGGAAAAAAGGAGACAAGCGGTATGAAAGCGGTAGTTTATAAGGGAAATGGCCGGATTGCCTTAGAGGAGCGTCCGAAACCGGCGCTTCTGGATGAACGGGACGCGATTGTGGAGGTAACGCTGACCACGATTTGCTCCAGTGATCTGCACATTAAGCATGGAGCGGTGCCAAGAGCAGTACCCGGCACGATCCTCGGACATGAATTTGTGGGAAGGGTCACGGAAGTAGGGAGCGCCGTAAAGAAGGTAAAGCCGGGAGACCGGGTGGCGGTCAATGTGGAAACCTTCTGCGGAGCGTGTTTTTTCTGCAAAAGGGGTTTTGTAAACAACTGCGCGGATGAGAACGGCGGCTGGGCCTTGGGCTGCCGCATTGACGGGGGACAGGCCGAGTATGCCAGGATTCCCTTCGCGGACAACGGCCTGACGGTGATACCGGATCATGTGACGGATGAGCAGGCCCTCTTTAACGGGGATCTTCTTTCCACAGGGTATTGGGCGGCCAAGATCGGCGGGATTCAGCCCGCGGACACCGTGGCGGTGATCGGGGCGGGGCCAACGGGCCTGTGTACCATGCTGTGCGCCCGGCTGTATACCCCGGCGAAGGTCTTCGCCATTGATACGGACGAATACCGTCTGAGGCTGGCAAAGGAGAGAGGACTCGCGGATGAAATTCTGCTTCCCGGCAGAGACGACGCCGTCTCTGCTATCCGGGCGGCCACGGACGGCAGAGGCGCGGACGTGGTCTTTGAGGTGGCAGGCGGAGCCGATACCTTTCAGACGGCGTGGAAAATTGCCAGGCCAAATGCCTCCGTGGTGATTGTGGCAATGTACGAAGAATCCCAGACGCTTCCCCTTCCGGAGATGTACGGGAAGAATCTGACCTTTAAGACCGGCGGAGTGGACGGCAGCTACTGTCAGGAAATTATGGATCTGACCGCCTGCGGGAAATTGGACGCCCGTTTTCTGATTACGCACCGCTGCAGCCTGGAACAGATTATGGAAGCCTATGAGGTGTTTGAACAGAAAAGAGATCATGTGATCAAGTATGCCGTGCGTCCGTAAAAATCGGGCGGCATGGGTGTGAACGTTGGCAGGCGCTGCTGCGGCTGTAAGAAAAAGAGAGAAAGGAAACAGAAAATGGGAAATTGGAATCAAGAGGCGGAAGCCATTATGAAAGAACGTTTTGGAAAGGATACGATTTTGGCCCTTGCCACGGTGGAAGACGGCGTTCCTCATGTGAGGAGCGTCAACGCGTATTATGAGGACGGCGTATTCTACGTTATTACTTACGGAATCTCGAATAAAATGCGGCAAATCGAAAAAAATCCTGCGGTGGCGGTCTGCGGCGACTGGTTTACCGCTCACGGCATTGGCAGAAACCTGGGATATTTCGGAAAGCCGGAAAATCACGAAATTGCCGAAAAGCTGAGAAAGGCTTTCGCGGAATGGATTGACAACGGACACAATGACTTTTCGGATGAAAATACGTGCATTCTAAGCATTGAACTGACCGACGGAATTTTGCTCTCTCATGGAAGGCGATACGATTATGCCAAGAATTATTGAAATTACGGATTTCGAAGCGCCGGAGCTGGACGTGTACGCCAGGCTCACGGAGGGGCAGCTTCTGAACCGGCATGAGCCGGAAAAAGGGATCTTTATCGCCGAGAGCCCGAAGGTGATCGAACGGGCGCTGGACGCGGGCTGCGTTCCTCTCTCTTTTCTGGTGGAGCGCCGCCATATTGAGACCCAGGCGGCCCAGATTTTAAAGCGGTGCGAAGGGATACCGGTTTATACGGCGGAATTTGACGTGCTGACCCGGCTGACGGGATTTAAGCTGACCAGGGGCATGCTCTGCGCCATGCGTCGCCCGAAGCTTCCAAGGCCGGAAGAGGTGTTAAAGAACGCGAAAAGAGTGGCGGTTCTGGAAAACATTGTAAATCCCACCAATGTGGGGGCCGTGTTCCGGTCCGCGGCAGCCCTTTTTATGGACGCGGTTCTGCTGACCCCGGACTGCAGCAATCCTTTGTACCGAAGGGCGATCCGGGTCAGCATGGGAACGGTTTTTCAGGTTCCCTGGACCTTTCTGGAGGGGGATTTTGCCTGGCCCCGTCCGGGGATCGAACGCCTGCGCGGACTGGGATTTTCCACGGCCGCCATGGCGCTTCGGGAGGATTCGGTTTCCATCAATGATCCGAAACTTCTGGCGGAGGAGAAACTGGCCGTTGTTCTGGGAACCGAGGGAGACGGCTTGGCGCCGGATACCATCGCGGACTGCGATTACACGGTGCGGATTCCCATGTCCCACGGCGTGGATTCCCTGAATGTGGCAGCTGCCAGCGCCGTGGCTTTCTGGCAGCTTGGAAGGATCCGTCCTGCGCCTTAAAATATTCGAAAAAGCCGATATTTTTTTGTTGAAATTGACAGTTTCAGGGGCTATAATGTAAGAGATGGAAACGCGGCTGCGAAAACGCGAAACAGCCGCGCGGAAAAAACGAAAGGAGTCAGAAATCATGGGATTTATTGACGTAATTAAGGAAAGAGCAAAAGCGAATTTGAAAACAATCGTTCTGCCGGAGACAGAAGACCGCAGAACCTATGAGGCGGCAGCCCAGATCCTGAAAGAGGGCATTGCCAGAATCATCCTGGTCGGAAGCGAGGAAGCTGTTAAGAAAGGCGGAGAGGGCCTTGATCTGACGGGAGCCGTTGTGGTTGATCCGGCTACCTCCGAGAAAACGCAGGGATATATCGATAAGCTGGTAGAGCTTCGTTCCAAAAAGGGCATGACCCCGGAGCAGGCCCGTGAAATCCTTCTGAACCAGTATCTGTACTACGGTGTTATGATGGTAAAGATGGGAGATGCGGACGGTATGGTATCCGGCGCCTGCCATTCCACGGCAGATACCTTAAGACCCTGCCTGCAGATTCTGAAGACAAAGCCGGGCACAAAGCTGGTATCCGCCTTCTTCCTGATGGTGGTTCCCGACTGTGAATACGGCGCGGACGGTACCTTTATTTTCGCGGACTCCGGTCTGAACCAGAACCCCACGCCGGAAGAGCTGGCTGCCATTGCCAAATCCTCCGCGGATTCCTTCCAGCTTCTGGTTGAGAAGGAGCCGGTTGTGGCTATGCTTTCCCATTCCACCAAGGGCAGCGCAAAGCACGCGGATGTGGACAAGGTTGTCGAGGCTACCAGGATTGCCAAGGAGCAGTATCCGGAGCTGAAGCTGGACGGCGAATTCCAGCTTGACGCGGCCATCGTTCCCAGCGTAGGCGCTTCCAAGGCTCCCGGCAGCGAAGTTGCGGGCAAGGCCAATGTTCTGATGTTCCCGGATCTGGATGCCGGAAATATCGGTTACAAGCTGGTACAGCGTCTGGCAAAGGCGGAAGCTTACGGCCCTATCACCCAGGGTATCGCAAAGCCGGTAAACGACCTGTCCAGAGGCTGCTCCGCAGAGGACATTGTAGGCGTTGTAGCCATTACATCCGTACAGTGCCAGGCTGAATAAAAAGAGACCGCAACGGTTCCATACCCTTACGGCTGTAGCGCGAAATCCATTTAAGCAGACCGGTTTGCCGCGGTAAAAGTCCGGGTATGGACAGCCGTTACGCAGATACATAGTTGGAGGATTCGATTATTATGAATGTTTTAGTAATTAACTGCGGAAGCTCATCTTTAAAATATCAGCTCATTAATTCCGACACCGAGGAGGTTCTGGCAAAGGGTCTCTGCGAGCGTATCGGTATCGACGGAAGACTGGTTTATCAGAAGAGCGGCTGCGACAAGGAGATTACAGAGGCTGCCATGCCTACCCACAAAGAGGCGATCCAGATGGTTCTGGATGCTCTGACAAATGAGAAAACCGGAGCCATCGGAAGTCTTTCCGAGGTAAATGCCGTAGGTCACAGAGTGGTACACGGCGGCGAGAAGTTCGCCTCCTCCGTGATTATCAACGACGAGGTGATCAAGGCGGTTGAAGAGTGCAACGATCTGGCTCCTCTGCACAATCCCGCGAACCTGATCGGTATCAATGTGTGCGCGGAGCTGATGCCCGGCGTACCTCAGGTAGCGGTATTCGATACGGCCTTCCATCAGACCATGCCCGCGAAGGCATATCTGTACGGTCTGCCGCTGGAATATTATAAGAACTATAAAGTGAGAAGATATGGTTTCCACGGAACCTCTCACAGCTTTGTATCCAAGCGCGCGGTGGAATTCCTTGGCCTGGACAAGGATAACTCCAAAGTGATCGTTTGCCATCTGGGCAACGGTTCCTCCATCAGCGCCGTTGTCAACGGAAAATGCGTGGATACCACCATGGGTCTGACTCCCCTTGAGGGCGTTGTGATGGGGACCCGTTCCGGAAACATTGATCCCGCGATCATGGAGTACATCGCAAAGAAAGAGGATCTGGATATTGCGGGCGTTATGAACGTTCTGAATAAGAAATCCGGTCTTCTGGGTCTTTCCGGCGGTCTTTCCAGCGATTTCCGCGACCTGAACGAGGCGGCGGAGAGCGGTAATCAGGACGCGGCAAATGCCATTGAGGTGCTCAGCTACGGCATTGCCAAGTTTGTGGGCGGTTATGTGGCTGCCATGAACGGGGTAGACGCCATCGTCTTTACCGCAGGTATCGGCGAGAACGCGGCTCCGGTTCGTGAAAAGGTTGTAAGCTATCTCGGTTATCTGGGAATCACCCTGGACAAAGAGGCAAATGGCCACCGCGGAGAGGAAATCGTGATCTCTACCGCAGATTCTAAGGTGAAAGTTGCCGTTATCCCCACCAACGAGGAGCTGGCAATCTGCCGCGAGACGGTTGCGTTGGTAAAATAATATATGTTTTTGATTTTGACCGCGCTGTGCCCGAAAAGGGCATAACGCGGTCAAATTGTTTAACGGCGCGGAGGCTTAACCGCAATTTCACGCCTTGATGTTCTGTTCTCTGTCTGTTATAATGGCATCAGAAAGCGGTTTTGCCGGCTGAAAGCAGGTGTGAAAACCGCGGACAGGAGAAGCGTGCATGGGTCAGATCGAGAGATTTTTGGAAATTCTGCTCAATGAGATTTCGGGTGTGGCGATTGTCGTTTTTGAGCTGATCGGAGTTTTCATAATTATTTACAGCGGCCTGCGGGGAGCAGTGAAGTATGTCCGGCGTTCCAGGGATACGAAAATTTATCTTGCCAGAGGATTGGCGCTGGGTCTGGAGTTTAAGATCGGAAGCGAAATTCTGAGAACCGTTGTGGTGCGGGAATGGAAGGAGATTCTGATTGTTGCGGGTATTATCGCGCTGAGAGCGGCGCTGACCTTTTTGATACACTGGGAGATCAAGGAAGAAGAGAAGGCTGAAAGACATACAGGGGACGGCGGTATCTTAGACGGATCGGGTATTGCCGGAGAAAGGAAGATGAACCAGAAATGAGAATTCGGTGGAAATGGAAAATTCTTTTACCACTATTTCTGCTGCTGCTATTGATTCCTGGAAGCGTGTCGGACGCATCACAGAAGCGGCGCACGGGAACGGGGCAGGTTGTGGAGATACCGGATAAATGGACCGCCTTTACAGGAAATATAAACACGCACAAAGAGCCGGAGCTGAAAATCCTGATTGTGGGAAACAGCCTTTCCGGACTGAACGATATGGGTGAGACGCTGCAGAAGCTTGCCCAGGCGGGGGGACACAGGATTCAGGTGGAGGTTCTCTGGAAAAACGGCTGCCCTCTTTACCGCTATGCTTCCGCGTCCCATACGATGGGAAAACGCCTCCGGAGGCTTTTAAAAAGTCAGGAGTGGGACTATGTGATTCTGCAGGAAAACACGCCGAATGTGATCAGCGAGGATTCTTCCGTTCCCAAAGCGGCTCAGCGGCTGTCAAAGCTGATCCGCAAATATGGCGCCGAACCGATGTTTCTGGAAACTTGGGCGCCGGAGGAAGGACATAAGGTCTATAAAAAGGCGGACTATCAGGGAATAAGCAGAGGCCAGCTCCAGCGGCGAGTGAAGCGCTTGTTCAAAAGGCTGGGAAAAACGAACCAGGCATCCGTGATCTGGGCCGGGGAGGTATTCTGGGAACTGAAAGACAACCAAAAGGTGGATTTGATCGCGGCGGATTACAAACATCCCACCGCCGAAGGCAGCTATGCCATGGCATGCGCCTGTTACATGACGCTTTTTCAGGAAAAAATTCCCGGCTGGAACGGCTCTGTAAAGGAGGAACACGCGAAAGTAATACGGCGGACAGCGTTTCAAATGTTAAAAAATTATCATTTTTGAAAAAAATGAGAGAATTTTTATTGATTTAATTGATTTATCATGTATAATTATAGGGGAGGAGAGCTGGAGGTATTTCCACTTTCTAACAAATAGAGAAGAGAGGTAATAAGGTAAGATGGCAGTAATTGATTTAAGCAAGTATGGCATCACAGGAACCACAGAGATTGTGCACAACCCTTCTTATGAATTGTTATTTGAAGAAGAAACAAAGCCTGAACTGGAAGGTTACGAAAAGGGACAGGTGAGTGAGCTTGGCGCAGTTAATGTTATGACTGGCGAATATACAGGACGTTCACCGAAAGACAAGTTTATCGTTATGGACGAAAACTCCAAG
>DVIQ01000076.1 GCA_018711185.1 Candidatus Limivivens intestinipullorum
TGGAAAGCCATTATAAGACGCTGGTGAGGTATTTGAATCTCACAGATATGGGGATGGTGCTGGGATACGGCTGTGGTACGCCGTCCATGACCCAGCACTCCGAGTTTCCGGAGCAGGCGTACCATTTGGGAAATCGGTTGAAATAAAATGACGGAATTAGAAAAGAAACAAAGCCAAAGGATCTATGACGCCCGTGATCCAGAACTTCGGAAGCAGCAAAACCGTGCCAAAGAGCTGGTGCGGCAATATAACGATATTCCCGCTGAAAACACCGAGGAACGGGCACATATTTTGGCAGAGCTTTTGGGGACATTCGGGAAGAATGTCCGAGTAAACCAGCCTGTCTATGTGGACTATGGTTATAACATTCATTTGAATGACAACAGTTTTGTCAATATGCACTGTACCTTGCTGGATACCGCGCCGATCGTAATCGGGGAATGCACCATGGTGGGACCGGATGTAAAAATTTACACTGCCATGCATCCTCTAAGCGGTGCGGAACGATTCTGGCACCAGCCTGACGGAACCGCAGTGATTAAGACACAGGCGGCGCCGGTACACATTGGAAGCTATACTTGGATTGGCGGAGGCAGCATCATCCTTCCCGGTGTCACCATTGGAGATAATGTGGTGATCGGGGCTGGAAGCGTGGTGACACATTCCATACCGGACAACGCAGTTGCCTGCGGAAATCCCTGCAAGGTCCGCAAATGGAATCCGCCGCTTGGGCAGAAAGATGAGGAATCCGGCAAGGCAGCCGTTTCCTGATATCTGATAAAAGAAAGGAATCTCTTATATGAAAAAAATATCATTACTTCTCTTAGCTGTGATACTTGTTTTTTCGCTGACGGGATGCAGCAGCAGTACAGACACAAGCGAGAGTGAAAGCACGGAAGTGCTTGCAGAATCGGAAGTGGAATCAAGCTCCGCTCCTTTTAATGAAACAGAGGAACCGGAAACCGGGGCAGATTCGGCAGAGGAAACCGCAGCAGAGACAACGGAAGAGCCAGCAGAGGAAGTCACAACAGAAACTGCAGCCGAGTCTGCGGGAGAAACCGCGGCAGAATCTTCAGAAGAAGCCGGCGGTATCCTCATCGCATATTTCTCCTGGTCTGGAAATACTGAGAAGATGGCGCAGATGATCCAGTCCGAGACCAATGGTGACCTGTTTAAGATCGAGCCTGCCACTCCGTACACCGATGATTATGACACTCTCCTGGATGTTGCCCAGCAGGAGCAGTCGGATAATGCCCGCCCGGAGCTTGCCTCCCAAGTGGAAAACTGGGACAGCTATGAGGTGGTGTTCGTAGGCTATCCGGACTGGTGGAGCGATGCCCCGATGCTGATCTATTCATTCCTGGAAGCGTATGATTGGGAGGGCAAAACACTCGTTCCTTTCTGTACCAGCGGCGGCAGCAGTTTTGGACGCAGTCTGGACAAACTGCCTGACAGCGCTCCGGGGGCAGAGATCCTGGATGGGCTTCATGTATCCGGGAGCAGCGTTGACGGCGCAGGAGAAGACATTGCGTCATGGATCAGCAGCCTTAATCTGGCATGACGGGGAGGAGGAGCTTGCTTGAAACCCAAGGTAAAGTTCAAAATCGGGGTAGATATCCTGATGACACTTGTCCTGCTGTTCTTAATGGGGTATCAGTTTTGGGGAGATGTTGCCCACGAATGGGCAGGGGCAGGAATGTTCCTTTTGTTTCTTGTTCATCATATCCTCAATGGAAACTGGCACAAAGGGCTGCTCCGGGGAAAGTATTCTCCCTCCCGTTTCTTTATGCTGGCGATTGATCTCTTGCTTTTCCTGGCGATGATCGGTCTTATGGTCAGCGGCATCATGCTCTCCAACCATGTATTTGCATTCTTAAGGATCCGGGGAGGCACATCTTTCGCAAGGATGCTGCATATGGCGGCATCCTACTGGGGATTTGTGTTGATGTCGCTGCATCTGGGGCTGCATTGGGGAATGTTCCTGAGCCTGGCAAAAAGAATCGGAAAGCTGGAAGCGCAGTCTTTTTTCCTAAAAAGATTGCCGACGGTTCTTGGAGCTGTAATTGCACTTTACGGTCTCTCCGTATTTATCAGGCGAAATCTGATCACCTATCTTTTTCTGCGCACCGAGTTTGTATTTCTGGATTTCAGTGAACCGATTCCATTTTTCTATCTGGAGTATCTTGCCATGATGGGAACCTTTGTCTTCCTGGCTTATTACGGCTCCATGTTTTTACGAAAAGAACTCTAAATGGGTTCTTTTTTTATGCAGAATTAATGTTTCTTAAACACAATTCCTACAAAAGAGAAATATGAGTACGGCATAATAGCTTTATGAACGTAAAAGGAACAGACAAAAGGAGCAGATAAAGCATGAAACATGCAAAGAACATCAGAATGGATAGAAAAACGTGGAACCGGGAAAACGTGATGTCCGCAATTTACAGGCTGTTTTGGATTTATGTCATATGCGGAGTAGCGGGATTCGTCATCGAGACGGTTTGGTGCTGGATCGATTTTCAGGAGTTTACCAGCCGGACAAGCAATTTGTTCTTTCCGATCAGCTGTGTCTGGGGAGTAGGAGGTGTCGTCTTATATCTGACGACGCTGAAGAACCATTGGAACAATGGAATCTACATTTTCGCCAAGTGTACTCTTGTAGGGACGGTTTTCGAATTTTTGTGCGGATACCTGGGAGAACATCTTCTGGAAGTGACGTTTTGGGACTATTCCGGGATGCCCCTCCACATCGGGAAATATATCAATCTTCCTTTTTGCATGGTCTGGGGACTGATCGGTGTGCTGTGGGTGCGGAAGGTTTATCCGCTGCTCAAGCAAAAACTGGAAAAACCAGTGAGAGGAAGCGGCAGGCTCGCGGTGAATCTGTTTTTGATGTTCATGATAGTTTCCCAGCTCTTTACCGGCACAGCCCTGCTGCGGATGCATGCAAGGCAGGAAGGAAAGGCGGCGGAAAGCCGTATGGCGCAGGTCTTGGATACTTGTTTTACGGATCAGATGCTCCAGGCGTACTTCCCAAAAATGAAGAGTACGGTTACTGGAGAAAAAATATACATACCAAAGGGAAATTAAGGGTGTATAGCACACCTATGAATTTTGCTCTTCGATATCCCAAGAGATTTTTTTGAAATTGCGCACCGACTGAAAACGGTGCGCAATGCCGACCAGAGCTTTATTTTGAGCTATACAAGCACGGAAGCATTTCGGTCTATTTGTCAAGGACATAGAGAAAAGTTTCCCTCATTTCTTTGCGGATAGGTCATTTTCCAGTAGCCGCATGACTTTATCGCTCATGCGCTCTGTGCTTGTCTGACTGAAATGGAGCGATAATTCATAGGTGGTCTTTCCGATTTTCCGCTTGACGGTCTGCTGCTTCGGGGCAGCGGTGGTCTTAGTGGCTGTCTGTGTGATTTCCTGCATAGGCTCTCCTTTCTGATTTTGGCAAAAGAAAAAGCAGGAAAGTCCTTTTCAAGATTTCCTGCTCGGTAGTGCTACTGTGAGAGTAGCGGTTATTTAGTTTTCAATGGCTGTGTTACGCAAACCGCCTACTGCGTAACAATACAAAGCATTTTCAAAGCGACAAGCTGGAATTTATTTTACAACTTGATTTCATATCCAATTTCACGTAAAACATATCCATCGTCAAACACCTCATCATAAACTCCATCAACTTTTGTGAAACCATTTTTTTGATACAATCGAATAGCTGGTTTATTTATATCTACTACAAATAATCGTAAATATTCAGCACCAATTGATTTAGAAATTTCTTTTGCTTTATTGAGCATTTGCTGACCAATTCCTTTTTTAGAATACTCAACATTAACACCCAATCGGTCAATATACATTGCTTTAGCAGATTTTTCGCTCCATTCAACATAAGCTTCTCCTGCATTGTTATCACATAAAGCAAAAGCAGATATGATTTCTTCATCATCTGCCATAACATAAAGACGCTTGTTATTTATATCGTCTTCAAAGAACTCGCAAGGATAAATATCGTCCCAAATTTGAATGTTATTTTTATTCATATTTTTTATGATTTCTTTATAAATTATTTTCAGTTGTTTCAAATCTTCTATTCTTGCTAGTCTAAATTCCATCTTATCATCTCCAAAAATTCGATGTTGTTCATTATAATTACACTTCTAAATTCAAATTTTTCGTTGCCTTTCAATGCCGCCATTATATCATTTCTCTGACGCAATCACAATCCCATATCACGCCATTTGCTCTGCGTTTTGGCTCTGGTATGCTCCGGCTGTACTGCCTGCTCCACGCATTTTTTGACTGCTTCGGCTTCCTGCACCTCCGCTTTCAAGGTCTGCAAATCGCTATACAAGCTGCTTTTCTTTTGGGGAAGGTCGGCAACCTCGGATTTCCATGCTTTCAGCTTCAGCACATTGTCTTTTCCTAAATGCTCTTTGAGATAACGCTCGGCACTTTGATACAAAGTCAATGCGGCTCGGTGGCTCTCAAAAAATGCGCCCTGATTCTTGGGCTTGGTCTATCAGTTCCTTTCGCTCATGGAGTAGCTTTTCTGTCTGTTTGATTTCCCCGTTAGTATTCCAGTACCGCTTTTTCATATCCGATACAACTTCCTGCAACTGCACAAGGGTAGTGATGTTTCTACTCTGCAAGAAATTAAACGCCTTTGCGTACAGCTTCAAGTCTTGGATTTTCCCGTAGCGGCTCTGCGGCTTGGCGGCTTCTGCATAGGCTCGGTTAAACAATTCCAAAAGAGTAGGCGGCTGTTCTGGACGCTCGGAAGGAATAGGAACGGAAGGGAATGGATTGACCGATTGATTTTCCTTTGCCTGTGAAGCCTTTTCTTTTATCCATGCTGTGAGGGCGGCAATCCGACTTCCTTTAGCAGACGGTTTTGTTCCCGTATTTCCCTATTCTGATTGCCCTTGTCGGTAACAATCCCTCTGCGCTTCATTTGGGTTGCGGCAACGCCCATGTGGACGGTTGGTATCTGCTCTATGCCTTGCCGCTTATAGGAACGGTGGTCTATGCGTTCCGGTCTGTCCTGTGCGGCAAGACAGCGGTTTGCAATATCCGCCCACGCCTGCCGCCATACCTCGGCTTTCTCCTGGCTGTTCCAGTCAACCGTATCAACCTTGCGGCTCTTAAATGTGCCGTTTTTCAGTTTGATACGCTGACCGTCTATGCCGTTGTTGATAGCGATAAACCGCACACCCTTTTCCTTGAACATGACTTCGGTATAAAAACCGACTTTCAGATAATCACGCCCAAAGCGACTCATGTCCTTTACAATGACTACGCTCACATTTTCGGCTTCAACCTCCGCAATCATGGCTTGGAAGCCTTCACGCTCGAAAGTTGTTCCGCTTACTCCGTCATCTGTGAAGTGCCGGATAGGGGAATAGCCGTTTTTATGGGCGT
>DVIQ01000077.1 GCA_018711185.1 Candidatus Limivivens intestinipullorum
CACATGGGCCTCCGTAGTTTCCGCGATCTTCGCCATCATCCGGACTGCCTCCTCCGGATATTTTCCCATGGCCGTCTCACCGGAGAGCATAATCGCGTCTGTGCCGTCATAGATAGCGTTTGCCACGTCGCCAGCTTCCGCCCTGGTGGGGCGGGGATTTCGGATCATGGAATCCAGCATCTGGGTGGCGGTGATAACGGGCTTTGACTTTTCATTACACTTGCGGATAATCCGCTTCTGGATATAGGGAACCTCGTCCGCCGGAATCTCCACGCCCAGATCGCCTCTTGCCACCATAACGCCGTCGGCAGCGTCGATAATCTCATCGATATTTTCCACGCCCTCCGCGTTCTCAATCTTTGCGATCACGTTCATGTGTCCCGCGTTATGACGGCGCAGGAAATCCTTGATCGCGTAGATACAGTCGGCGCTGCGCACAAAAGAAGCGGCGATAAAGTCAAAGTCCTGCTCGATTCCAAACAGAATGTCTTCCCAATCTTTTTCCGTCACGTCAGGAAGCATAACCTTTACGTTCGGAACGTTAACGCCTTTCTTTTCTCCAAGCTCCCCGCCGTTTTCGATGACGCACCGGATTTCCGTATCCGTAATTTTTTTGACCCGCAGGCCAATCAGACCATCATCGATCAGGATACGGTCTCCCTCCGTGACATCCTCCATCAGCTCCGGATAAGAGATTGAACAGCGGGTCGCATCCCCGATCAGCTCCTCGGTGCAGAGTGTAAACTCTTTCCCTTTTTCCAAAAAGACCTTTTTGCCGTCCTGAAGACATCCCGTACGGATTTCAGGGCCTTTCGTGTCCAGAAGCAGGGCTACAGGGACGCCCAGCTCCCCTCGCAGCTCTTTGATGTGATCCGCTCTCATCTTGTGTTCTTCATGGGTGCCGTGCGAAAAATTAAAACGCGCCACATCCATACCGGCCAGAATCAGCTTTTTCACCATTTCCTTATCATCGGTATTTGGTCCCATGGTACAGATAATCTTGGTTTTTTTCATAACGGGTCCTCCCTTTTTTAATTTTTGTGCACATGTTTGTGCGTAAATAAGTGATCCTGGCAGTATTCATAGTTTCCGTCGCATTTGGAGCAGAAACGGAATTCCAGGTCGTCTCCGTCAAGCTCTGTCCGGCCGCATACCGCGCATTTGTGCTTTGTTACGGGACCGCTGCCCCCGCTTCGCCTGGGATTTGGCTGCACGTTCTTTTTGAAATCATACCGTCGTTTAAATTCGCCAGGCGATATCCGCCGGTAATCCCGCGTTATCAGGAAGAAGACGATAAAATTCAGCAAAGAAGCCAGAATGGCTACTCTTCCCACCCAGGAAGTGGTGACAAAGGAATACACAATAAAAAACAGGTACAGATACCCCATCCACTTCATCTTGACCGGGATAAAGAAGTACAGATATACCCGCTCATTGGGATAGGACATGGCAAAGGCCAGGAAGATGGACATGTTAATGTAGTAGGTGCTGAAAAACGCGTTGCCGAACAATCTGCCGCCGCCCAGGATCGCGTAGAGCAGAAAAGCGCCCAGAACCGTGGAAATCATTCCTAAGAGAATGTAAACATTAAACCGGAACGCCCCCCATGCCCTCTCCAGACTGATACCCAGGGAATAGTAAAAGAACAGCATAATGATCGTGAAAATGCCGGGGGACTCCGGCGGAATCAAAAGCCAGGTCACCAGACGCCAGATCTGGCCCCGCAGAATATAATAAGGCTCCAAAGTCAGCCACTGGAAAATATCCGGCATGAAAAAGTAGAATACATATCCGATCACATACATGCCGATAATATAGGCAGCCAGATTGTGGATGGCATACCGCCCGAATTTGCGTTCCAGCTTGTTAAGAAACTTCATTTTTTTCAGTACCCCTTCTTCCCCGGCGTCGGGAACGCCGCTTTAAAACAAATTTTTTTTTGAGAAAATAAACGCAACAACCACGCTGATCAGCACAGTCAGCAAAATCACAATAGGGAAGCCCCAGGGATTGTCCGCAAAGGGAATGCCGCTGCTCATAAGATTCATGCCGAAGGCTCCGAAAATGATATTCGGTATGGTAAGCACAATCGTGACGGTGGTCAGAAATTTCATAATAATGTTCATGTTGTTGGAAATAACCGACGCGTAGGCGTCCATCATTCCGCTTAAAATGCCGCTGTAGATGTTGGCCATCTCGATGGCCTGCTTGTTCTCGATAATGACATCCTCCAGAAGCTCCTCATCCTCCGGATAATGCTTTATGCTGTCAGCCTTCAGGAGCTTTTCCAGTACCACTTCGTTCG
Source organism: Candidatus Limivivens intestinipullorum (assembly GCA_018711185.1). Classification (GTDB taxonomy): domain Bacteria; phylum Bacillota; class Clostridia; order Lachnospirales; family Lachnospiraceae; genus Limivivens; species Limivivens intestinipullorum. The sequence continues at coordinate 2,306 of DVIQ01000077.1, forward strand.
AACGCAGAGAGGTGGTGAAGTATACAAGAGACTTTTCCAGTTCCATCAGTTCCAAAAGCTCCTCGTTTCTGGTGGAGCTGTGCAGCTTTTTCTCCACTTCCTCGCTTTTCTTATCGATAATCCTCAGATAATGCAGAAACATGGTGGCGTTTTTATACAGGATCTGCAGAATAAATCTGGTCTTTTTGTATGTGAAGAAATTCCTCACCCGGCCGTCCATAAAGGCGGAAAGCACCGGTGTGTCCTCCAGGCAGACTGTGAAAATCATATCCTCTGTCAGTACAATGGACATAGGGATCGTCACATACCAGTCTTTGTCGTTTCGCTCCTCGATCATGGGGATGTCTACCAGAACCATAGTGTAGTTATCCTCCACCTCGATACGGGATCTCTCCTCCTCATCCAGAGGGGCCCGCAGGTCGCTCTGCTCGATACCGTACTGTCCGGCAATCTCCAGAATCTCGGTCGCTGTGGGATTGATCAGGGCAATCCAGCATCCCTCCTGCGCTTCGTTTACCTGATGGATCATTCCATCAATCGTACGGAAAATCTTAATCATGACTCCATAACTCCTTTCAATCATCCAAAGAACGGACGATCGCTCCCGAGGCCCGTCCTTTGGTTTTCTGTGTTTTTCAGTTTTAACCGTTTGTCAGGACTAGGCCCACAATCCATGGAATCACTCTCCTTTAAATCTGTAATATGCAGCAAAATAGTAACAGTTCAGTCCAGGTCTGCGCACATGCTGCGCAGACCATACCCCGGCGATGTTATCATTATATGTTTTTCCGCCCCCTTTGTCAATGCGGCCCGGAAAATTTTCGCAATGCTTTAAGAATACTTTACAAATTTTGCCGCTTTCGATTATAATAAAACCCGAATGGAGGCGCCCGCGCGTCCCCTTGTACCGCCCCGGCGGGCAAAAAAGAAATTATTTTCGAGGTGAATCATTATGGCAGGTTCTTCATACGGAACAATGTTTCGCGTAACTACATGGGGAGAATCCCACGGCAAAGGCATCGGCGTCGTGGTGGATGGCTGTCCGGCCGGCCTTCCTCTGACCGAGGACGACATTCAGCCCTTCCTGGACAGGCGCAAACCCGGCCAGTCCCGTTATACCACATCCCGCAGGGAGGAGGACGCCGTGGAAATCCTCTCCGGAACCTTTGAGGGGCTCACCACCGGCACGCCCATTTCCATGATCGTTTACAACAAAAACCAGCGCTCCAAAGACTACAGTGAGATCGCGGAGTATTACCGTCCCGGCCATGCGGACATGACCTATGATCTGAAGTATGGCTTCCGTGACTACCGTGGAGGAGGCCGCTCTTCCGGCAGGGAAACCATCGGGCGGACTGCCGCCGGAGCGGTAGCCGTTAAAATTCTGGACAGTCTTGGCATCCGCCTGTTGACCTACACAAAGTCCATTGGTCCGGTATCTGTATCCCCGGACAACTTTGATCCTGCCGTCATAAACGAAAATCCCTTCTATATGCCGGACGCCCAGGCGGCCCGGCAGGCCGCGGCCTATGTGGAGGCCTGCATGAAGAATAAGGATTCTGCCGGCGGCGTCATTGAGTGCGTTATCAAAAACATGAAGTCCGGAATCGGAGAACCGGCCTTTGAAAAGCTGAGCGCGAACCTGGGAAAGGCCATCCTCTCCATCGGCGCGGTGAAGGGCTTTGAAATCGGAGATGGATTTGCCTCGGCCCAGGCCACCGGCCAGAGCAACAACGACCAGTATATGCGCGCGGAGAACGGCAGCATTTTAAAGATGTCCAATCACTCCGGAGGTATCCTTGGCGGCATCAGCGACGGCTCCGATATCGTTTTTCGGGCGGCCGTAAAGCCCACGCCCTCCGTCAGTGTCCAGCAGAACACGGTGACCAGGGACGGCCGCGGGATTTCCGTCAGCATCAAGGGGCGCCACGACCCCGTGATCGTTCCAAGGGCCGTGGTGGTTGTTGAATCCATGGCCGCCATCACCCTGACGGATATGCTCCTTATGGGCGTCTGCTCCCGGATGGACAATTTGATTCGTTTTTACAAGTCTTAACGCAAAAAAATCCTCCCGAGCCTGCCCGGCAAAGCCGGAAAACGTTCTCGGGAGGATTTTTCTCAGTCTTTTCCAGTGTCCGCGAAATCGCCCACTTTATTAATGAGGATACAGTTGGGCGTTTCGATCTTGATGGGCTTTCCCTTCATAACGAGGAGTCCCTTTTCGTAATCGATGGTAAAGAAACGGATATCGTTGGACTCATGGTTGAGCACCACCAGGGTCTTCTCATCCGGAAATACCGCCAGATCCTTGGGATACTTTCCGCTGATGGGAAGGGTGCATACATTCTCCAGAATGCCCGTCTCCTGATTGATCCGATAAACGCCGGCGGAGTTGTCTCCCGCCGTGGAGCAGTAAAGATAGCGGCCGCTGGGTGAAATCTTCAGGGCCGACGCGGCGCAGGCCACCTCCCCTTTGTCCATGGGTGTCTCCACTTTCTGGAGCAGCTCAAATTTCGGGGACTTTCCGCTGCCGTCATAGGAGTACACAAGGATCTCATTGCTGAGTTCGCAGATCACATAGGCGAAACGGCCGTCTCTGCTGAAGCGTATCCAGCGGGGGCCGGACTCCAGTTCGCAGCGGAGAATATCGTACAGCTTGAGTTTTCCGGTCAAGGGGTTCACAGTGTAAAGCTTGATCTGATCAATGCCGTTGTCCACTACGCACAGATACTTTCCGTCCGGAGTAGGCATGGTGCAGCTCACATGGGGACGGAAATTCCGCTCCGCCACGCTTCCAAGGCCTTTGTGGAAAATGCCGTCCAGGACGCTTCCAAGGCGTCCGTCCCTGTGCGTATGCACCACCGTCACTTTTCCGTCGTGGTATCCGCCCACGAACAGGAAACGGCCTTCCTTGTCCGTGGACAGGAAACAGCCGCGCATACCGTCAATACCTACGGCATTGATAGGCGTCAGACCGCCGTCGTCGTTAATCCGCATAACCGCCACGCCCTCGTCCGCGATGGAATACAGATACCGTCCGCTGGTGGATCTTGCCACATGGGAAGCATTGTTTACCGGAATCACCTCGCGTTCCGTCATGTATCCGTTCTCCACATCCAGGTCATATACATGGATACCGATGCTGCTTCCATGGGTATAGGTTCCCACATAAGCTACATATTTATCCTTTTTATCATACTGATACATAGTCGCTCCTCCTGTTGTATTATCGGAAAGCCCGCCGGACTGTTCCGTAATGTTAATGCTGTATCTATCTTACCATACTCCACCCGATTTGTTAAGGCAAAATTTATACTCCCGCATTATTTTGTTGACATTCCTCCGGAAATGGGTATAATCAAAGGGATCGCACAGTTTACTTTTACTAAACTTCAAGTTTACTTTTTGTGACTGCCCAAAAGGCGCGGCAGCCGCGTATGAAAAGGCGGTGATAAATCTATGGAAATCGGCAGAAAAATCAAAGAGCTGCGCACAGCCAGGAATCTGACCCAGGAGGAGCTGGCGGACCGCTGCGAGCTGTCCAAAGGCTTTATTTCCCAGGTGGAGCGGGACCTTACCTCTCCCTCCATCGCGACGCTTACGGATATTCTTCAGTGTCTGGGAAGCAGTCTCAGCGAATTTTTCTGTGACAGTGAGGAGGATCCCGTGGTTTTCGGAGCGGACAGTTATTTTCAGAAAACAGATCCAAACCTGAAAAACACCATCGAATGGATTATCCCAAACGCGCAGAAAAATATCATGGAGCCCATCCGGCTCACCTTGGAGCCCGGAGGCAGCGTTTATCCCGATCTGCCTCATGAAGGAGAAGAATTCGGCTATGTGCTGTCCGGCTCCGTGGTCGTTCATATCGGCGGCCAGTCCCACAAAGCAAGGAAGGGCGAATCCTTTTATTTTACGCCTTCCAGAAATCATTATCTGGAAAATACCGGGAAGGTGCCGGCGCAGATCATCTGGGTCAGCGCGCCCCCGAGTTTTTAAGCACATCCGGGAGGAAACGTTATGAGCCATAAGCTGATTGATTTAACGCATATTTCAAAATCTTTTGACGGACAGATGGTTCTGGATGATATGAATCTTTATATCCGTGAAAACGAATTTCTGACCCTCCTTGGCCCGTCCGGGTGCGGGAAAACCACCACTTTGCGCATCATCGGAGGCTTTGAGCATCCGGACAGCGGACAGGTTATTTTTGACGGAAAGGACATTACGAATCTGGCTCCGAACAAACGGCAGCTCAACACGGTTTTTCAGCGCTATGCCCTGTTTCCCCACATGAATATCGCGGAAAACATCGCCTTCGGCCTGAAAATCAAGAAAAAGAGCAAAGCGTACATCCAGGACAAAATCAAGTACGCCCTGAAGCTGGTAAACCTCGAGGGATTTGAAAACAGGATGCCGGATTCTTTAAGCGGCGGCCAGCAGCAGCGGATCGCCATTGCCCGGGCCATTGTAAACGAGCCCAAGGTCCTGCTTCTGGACGAGCCTTTGGGCGCCCTGGACTTAAAGCTGCGCCAGGATATGCAGTATGAACTGATCCGGCTGAAAAACGAGCTGGGAATCACCTTCGTCTACGTCACCCACGACCAGGAAGAGGCCCTGACCATGTCGGATACCATTGTGGTCATGAACCAGGGCTACATTCAGCAGATCGGCACCCCGGAGGATATCTATAACGAGCCGAAAAACGCTTTTGTGGCAGACTTCATCGGCGACAGCAACATCCTGGACGGCCTTATGATCAAAGACCGGCTGGTCAATATTCTGGGAACCGATTTTCCGTGCGTGGATACTGGATTTGGGCAGAACCGCCCTGTGGACGTCGTGATCCGGCCGGAGGATGTGGAGCTTGCGCAGCCGGGAGGCGGGCTTTTAGACGGCGTGGTGACGCATCTGATCTTTAAGGGCGTCCACTATGAGATGGAAGTAACCGCGTCGGGCTTCGAATGGCTGGTACACAGCACTGGCATGTACCCGGTTGGAACTCCGGTAGGCATCCGGGTGGATCCCTTCAATATCCAGATCATGGAAAAGCCCCAGTCCAAAGATGAGGAGGCGGCAGCAAGCGATGAACAATAAAAGAAACCGGCTTCTGGGAGGGCCCTTTAAGGTATGGACCATCGCTTTCACGGTGAGCCCTCTGTTCCTGATTTTCTACTATGGTTTTACTTCCAGGGAAACCGGGGCGTTCACTTTGGAGAATATCCTGGCCATCACATCCCCGGTATACGGAAAAGCCCTGCTTCTGGCCCTGGGGCTTTCCCTTGTCAGCACAGTGGTCTGTCTTGTGCTGGCCTACCCACTGGCCATGATTCTGGCCGGAAGAAAAAGCGTCAGCAGCGGATTGATCGTAATGATTTTCATCATCCCCATGTGGATGAATTTTCTGCTGCGGACTCTGGCCTGGCAGACCCTTCTGGAAAAGACGGGGGTCATAAACAGCGTTCTTTCGTTTTTTAACCTGCCGTCCCTGAATATTATCAATACGCCCTGGGCCATTGTTCTTGGTATGGTTTATAATTTTCTGCCCTTTATGCTGCTTCCGATTTACAACACCCTGTCCAAAATCGATCCGGCCATCATCAACGCGGCAAAGGATCTGGGGGCAGGCAGCGTCCAGACCTTTGCGCGGATCATTTTTCCGCTGTCCCTTCCCGGCGTGATCAGCGGAATCACCATGGTTTTCGTGCCGGCGCTTACTACTTTCGTGATCTCCGATCTCCTGGGCGGCAGCAAGATCCTGCTCATCGGAAACGTTATTGAGCAGCAGTTTAAGCAAGTAAACAACTGGAACGTGGGAAGCGGCCTCTCTCTTGTGCTTATGGTCTTTATTCTGATCAGCATGGCGGTCATGAACCGTTACGACAAAGATGGGGAGGGAATTGCCTTATGATAAAGAAAACCGCGTCGCGCGTTTACGTGGCCCTGATTTTTATTCTTCTGTACGCGCCCATTGTGACCCTGATTGTTCTCTCCTTCAACGCTTCCAGGAGCCGGGCAAAGTGGAGAGGCTTTACCTTGGAGTGGTACTTCTCCCTTTTCGAAAACCGCCAGATTATGGAGGCATTGTACAATACCCTCCTGGTGGCCTTTCTGTCCGCTCTGCTTGCCACCGTCATCGGGACGGCGGCCTGCATTGCCTTAAACAGCATGAAAAAGCGCCGGCGCGCCTTCTGGATGGGCCTGGCAAACATCCCCATGCTGAACGCGGACATTGTGACAGGCATCTCCCTGATGCTGATTTTTATTGCCCTGGGGCAGTTTTTATCCCGGTTTGGAATGGGCGTCACCTTCGGCTTCTGGACGGTGCTGATCGGGCATATTACCTTCAATATCCCCTATGTGATTATGAGCGTAATGCCAAAGCTGAAGCAGACGAATATCAGCACTTATGAGGCAGCCCTGGATCTGGGAGCCTCTCCGGTCACCGCCTTTTTTAAAACGGTATTCCCGGACATCCTTCCCGGCGTCCTCTCCGGCGCCCTGATGGCCTTTACCATGTCCCTGGATGATTTCGTTATTACGCACTTTGTGAAGGGACCCGGCTTCGACACTCTGTCCACAAAGATTTATACGGAAGTGAAAAAGGGCATCAAGCCGGAAATGTACGCCCTGTCCACCCTGCTTTTTGTTACAGTCCTCCTGCTTCTGGTTCTTTCGAACCGAAGGCCGGGGACAAAGCGCACCCGCTAATCGAAAGGAGTTTGCTATGAAAAAGTTTATCGCTGTTCTGCTGACCGGCACCTTCGCTCTTGGCGCCCTGACCGGCTGCGGCTCGGAAAATTCCGGCTCCGATGCCGGAGAGGTTGTGGTATACAACTGGGGAGAGTACCTGGACCCGGAAGCCATTGAAATGTTTGAGGAAGAGACGGGCATCACCGTGGTCTACGACGAATACGAGACCAATGAAATCATGTATCCCAAGGTGGAGGCCGGAGCCGTTGCCTATGATGTGATCTGCCCTTCCGATTATATGATCCAGAAAATGATTGAAAACGACCTTCTGGCAGAAATCAATTTCGACAACATCCCGAATATCGAAAACATCGGGGACGAATACATGGAGTGGTCAACGGAATTTGACCCCGGAAACAAGTACTCTGTTCCATACTGCTGGGGGACCGTAGGAATCCTCTACAATAAAACCATGGTAAGCGAACCCATCACAAGCTGGGATGTGCTCTGGGATGAACAGTACAAGGACAGCATCCTGATGCAGGACAGCGTCCGGGACGCCTTTGCCGTGGCCTTAAAGCGCCTGGGCTACTCCTTAAACTCCACGGACGAAGGAGAGCTGCAGGAGGCGGCGGACTCCCTGATTTTGCAGAAGCCTCTGGTACAGGCCTACGTGGTGGATCAGGTCCGGGACAAGATGATCGGAAACGAGGCCGCCATCGGTGTGATCTACTCCGGAGAAGCCATCTATACTCAGAGGGAGAATCCGGATCTGGAGTACGTGGTGCCCGAGGAGGGTTCCAATCTCTGGATCGATTCCTGGGTTATTCCAAAAAACGCCCAAAACAAGGAAAATGCCGAAGCCTTCATTAATTTCCTGTGCCGCCCGGACATTGCCCTGATGAATTTTGAGTATATCACCTACTCCACCCCCAACACCGCGGCCAGGGAGCTGATCGAGGATGAAAGTATCCGCAACAGCGAAATCGCCTTCCCGGACATGTCTTCTCTGACAGACTGCGAGACTTTCCAGTATCTGGGAGACGAGGCGGAAACCCTGTATAATGACCTGTGGAACCAGGTCAAATCCGCCTGATGGAACGCGTTCTGGAATATGCCGCCGCCGGGGAATGGTCCTCAGTGGGCGGCTTTTTAAAGACAAAAGGGTATTCCCGCCATGTTCTGACTGTGATAAAGAGGGACGGAAAGATCCTGCGCAACGGATCGCCCTGCTACACCAATGAACGGCTTCTTCCCGGGGATCGCGTAACCGTCCGTCTGCCTCTTTTTGAGGCTTCCAAAAAGATACTGCCGGTGAAGCTTCCCCTGAAGATTGTTTATGAGGACGAAGATCTTTTCGTCATCGACAAAGGAGCGGATATGCCTGTCCACCCCTCTTTCGGCAATCACGAAAACACCCTGGCCAACGGGCTTGCCTGGTACTGCCAGGAGCGCGCTATTCCCTTTGTATTTTACTGCATCAACCGTCTGGACCGGGATACCACCGGTCTTTTGATCTGCGCGAAAAACCTGATCAGCGCTTCGGTTCTCTCCGATGCCCTTCAAAAGCGGCAGATCCACCGGGAATACCTGGCTCTTGCCTCAGGCCTGGTACCAAAGGAGGGGATCATCGACGCTCCCATAGGGCGTCTTCCGGGCTCCGCCCTGGCCCGCTGCGTGGACTGGGAAAACGGCGAGCCTGCCGTAACCCATTACCGCAGGCTGGCATACCAGGGTCCTGCCCCTGCACTCAGGGCAAATACGGTCCCGGAGGCAAACGAATTCCCGGATAAAAACGAAGACGGGTGCTCCCTTGTCTCCATTTGCCTTGAAACAGGGCGCACCCATCAGATCCGTGTGCATATGAAGTATCTGGGCCATCCCCTTCCCGGGGACTTTCTGTATAACCCGGATTTTCGCAATATCCGGCGCCAGGCGCTGCATTCCCACCGTCTGGAATTTCCGCATCCCGTTACCGGAGAAATCCTCTCCTTTTCCTCACCACTTCCGGAGGATATGCAAAGGGCTTTTCAGACACGGACAATGTAGTTTTCTTTGCGCGGCTTGGGCTCTCCCGGCTCATCCGCCGCGTAGCCCAGAATGCAGTGTCCCACACCCACGTAGTCCCCGTCAATTCCCCATTTCTTCAGAAGGGCTTTTCCCTCTTCGCTCTCGAACTCTTCCTTCGCCCGGTGGATCCAGCAAGAGCCAAGGCCCAGAGCATGGGCGGCGTTCATAAGATTTCCCATAACCAGGCTGCCGTCCTCCACACAGGTGCCCCGGTTCTTATCCGCCAGAACAACAATCACCGTGGGCGCGCCGTAGAAGGGGTCCGAGGAAGTTCCCATAATCTTTGCGTTCATCCTGGAGAGCTGGTGAATGGTATCCGGATCCTGGACAACCACCATCACCGGCGACTGCATCCCCATTCCCGTGGGGGCATAGGTACCGGCCTCCAGAATCTGCTGAAGCACTTCTTCCTGTACCTGTTCCGGACGATAGTTTCTGCAGCTTCTTCTTGTTTTCAGATCATTCAGCGTTTCTCTCATATCACAATTCCTCCTTATATCCGATCGCCGCAGGCGATTTGAAATGGATTTTGCATGCAACGGTTCAGCAGGGCTGAACCGTTACCACACTCCTGAATCCGGTTCTCGCGCTTTGCGCTCTTTACAAATTTCCGGAAAGGCCTTATACTTAGAAAAACGCTTTTATCAGCGTTTTTCGCGGGAATTTGCGCCGTAAAAGCGGCAGTTCCTGAATGTGCCGTGAAAGGAGTCGTTATGCCTGCTTCAAAAGTTCTTTTATCCTACAACCTTGACAAGCATTCCCTTCGCCGGCTGGACAAGCTGGCCGCTTCGCTTTCCATCCGCCTAAAACCGGTCCTCTCTTCCCAGTATGGACTGCCCCTGGGCGTCCTGTGCGGGATTTCCGGAATCCCTATCCAGAAGAAACCGGTTCAAGCAGAGATTCTGACAGAGCCTATGCTGGTGTTCTCCGGTCTGGACGCGGACACTCTGGATCTTTTTCTGGAACAGTACCAAAAGGCTGCCCTTCCGCCTGTGGCAAGGAAAGCCATCCTGACTCCGGACAATGTCTTCTGGGACTCCTGCGCGCTCTATGAGGAGCTGTCGAAGGAGCACCGGGCCATGAATCTGTAAAACCCCCGCAAATGGCTGCTGCCATTTCGGGGGCTCTTTTTTATTTCCGCGAGCAGCGGCCGAGCGGGCATGCTTGCATGTCCATTTGGCGGTGCTGTGTGCCGGTGGCACACGTTTAGCACCGACCGAAACGGAGTGTAGAACGCCGCGGGGTTTTTGATTACAGTCTGGCTACGCCTGACTTTCTGGCAGCCTCTGCAACAGCCTTTGCCACAGCCGGAGCTACCCGCTTATCAAAGGGATTCGGGATGATGTAATCGGCAGTCAGATCCTTCTCGTCGATCAGCCCCGCGATGGCGTAAGCAGCCGCCACCTTCATCTCGTCATTGATGTCCTTCGCACGCACGTCCAGGGCGCCGCGGAAAATTCCCGGGAACGCCAGAACGTTGTTGATCTGGTTCGGGAAATCGCTTCTTCCGGTACCCACAACGGCTGCGCCCGCGTTCTTTGCCAGATCCGGCATAATTTCCGGAACCGGATTTGCCATTGGGAAAAGGATCGGATTCGGAGCCATAGATTTTACCATCTCCTCCGTAACCGTTCCGGGAGCGGATACGCCGATAAATACATCCGCACCGGCCAGAACATCCGCCAGGGTTCCCTTCTTCATGTTCCGGTTAGAGATCTTCGCCATCTCCTGCTTCTCCGCGTTCAGGCCTTCTCTGCCCTCGTAGATGGCGCCTGTGCGGTCGCACATAATCACTTCCTTCAATCCAAGGCTTACCAGCAGCTTAATGATGGCGATACCTGCAGCGCCCGCGCCGCTGGTCACCACCCGGATGTCTTCCAGCTTCTTTCCGGTAAGCTTCAGGGCATTGATCAAAGCGGCTGCCGTCACAACAGCGGTGCCGTGCTGGTCATCATGGAAAATCGGAATATCGCAGCACTCTTTCAGTTTTCTCTCGATCTCAAAGCAGCGGGGAGCGGAAATATCCTCCAGGTTCACGCCGCCAAAGCTTCCGGCAAGGAGCCTTACGGTATTTACGATATCGTCCACATTCTTGCTTCTCACGCACAGAGGAAAAGCGTCAACGCCGCCGAACTCCTTAAAGAGCACGCACTTTCCTTCCATAACCGGCATACCGGCCTCCGGGCCGATGTCGCCAAGGCCCAGAACAGCGGTGCCGTCCGTCACAACAGCTACCATGTTTCCTCTTCTGGTATACTTATAAGAAAGATCCACATCCTCAGAGATCTTCAGACAGGGCTCCGCAACGCCCGGCGTATAGGCGATGGACAGATCCTCCGGCGTCTCCAGCTTCGCGCGGCTGATTACCTCAACCTTGCCGTGCCATTCTTCGTGCTGCTTTAAAGCTTTCTCTTTGATATCCATTTCCTTTGTCTCCTCTCTTCAATATTACATTTCTCTAACCTGAGCCATGAAGTCCTTCAGGATCTTCGCGGACGCATTCATAGCGGCCGTCTCTTCGTCGTTCATGGGGATGCGCAGGGTCTTCTCGATTCCCTTCCAGCCGATCCGGCAGGGCATGGACATGGCAATGCCGCCCCACTCGCCGAAGCTGCTGTCAAGTACATGCGCCACTGGGAGGATCGCGCAGTCATCGCGCATAATCGTCTCCACAATGGTGGAAACCGCCATGGCAACGCCGTAGAAGGTAGCGCCCTTTAAGCGAATCACCTCGCCGCCCGCGGTCTTTGTGGCCTCGGCAATGGCCTTTTTATCCAGATGGATGCCCACCTGCTTCGCGTATTCATCCAGCGGGAAGCCGCCGATTACCGCGGAGCTGTAAATGGGAACCTGGCTGTCACCGTGCTCGCCGAGCACATAAGCGTTTACATCCTCAGTGTTCACGTGAAGCTTTTCGCTGAGGATATAGCGGAATCTCGCCGTATCCAGGGAGGTACCTGAACCGATGACTCTTTCTGACGGAAGCCCGGATTCCTCCCACACCGCAGCCGTAATAATGTCCGCCGGATTGGATACGACCAGGATCAAAGGATCATTGGCATACTCCATAATGCTTCTTGTGATGCCGCGTACAATATTCACGTTCGTCTTCGCGAGATCCAGACGGGTCTGGCCCGGCTTACGGGCGATGCCCGCCGTAATAATAATCATCTTCGCGTCGGCGCACTCCTCATATCCGCCCTGGCGCAGCCATACCTGCTTATAAAATCCGGTTCCATGGCCGATATCAAGAGCGGCGCCCCGCGCCCTGTCTTCGTTCACGTCAATCATAACAATGTCGTTCGCCTGGTCCCGCACCATCAGCGTATAGGCAATCGCCTCGCCGACATTTCCGGCGCCAACTACAACAATTTTGTCTTTATGTGTCTGCATCTTAGTTCCTCCTTTTCAAGCTTCCGTCTCTGTCTGCTAAATTATTAACAAAACACACGTCAATTTTACTATATTTTCCATGCATATGCAATCTTATTTTTGCGAAATTGGAGGTTTTCTCGTAACAGTTCAGACCAGGTCTGCGCACATGCTGCGCGGACCGTAAGAACGTGATTCAGAAATGCAAAATCCCATCGCCGCAGGCGATTTTAAATGGATTTTGCATGTAACGGTTCAGCAGGGCTGAACTGTTACGTTTTCTCCGCGTTTCTCTCTGTTTTACGGTCAAAATCCGCTTATCCCGCGAAACATGTTCAGATTTGCCCCTCCGAACAAACACAAAGTTTTCGTAATTCGGAAATATAGGAAGCGTCTGTCCCGCAGCAACCGCCTATGACAGAAGCGCCGGCTTCCACAAGGGCCTCCATATGCCGCGCGAAAGTCTCAGGCGTCATGTTATAGACCACATCCCCCAAGACTGTGATCACCGGCATCCCGGCATTCGGTTTGGCGATAATCGGGACGGACGCGTTCTGACGCATGGTACGGATCACGGAGACGAGCTGATCCGGACCGCAGGAACAATTTACTCCCACAGCGGAAGCGCCCATGGCATCCAGGGTCTCCGCGATCTCCGCGGCCCCGCCGCCAAAGCGCGCCGTGCCGTCGGACTCCAGGGACAGCGTACACATCACCGGGAGGTCGCAGACGCTTTTGGCGGCATCCAGGGCCGCCATGGTTTCTTCCAGACCCATCATGGTCTCCAGAACCAGAAGATCCGCTCCTGCCCGGGCAAGGACGCCAATCTGTTCCTGATACACATGCACCAGGGTTTCATAAGTCAGCTCCCCCGCCGGTTCCAAAAGTTTTCCGGTGGTGGTCACATCGCCGGCCACCAAAGCCTCATGGCCCACCGCCTCCCTGGATACCTGAAAAAGTTCCATGTTCAGCCGTTCGGTTTCCTTTTCCAGGCCGAAATTTTTCAGGCTGATGGAATTGGCAGCGAAGGTAGGCGCATATACAATACGGCTTCCGGCCCGGACATACGCCCGCTGAAGATCCTTAAGGACCTGGGGATGCTCCAGAATCCACTGTTCCGTGGACACGCCCCTCGGCATCCCCGCTTTGTACAAATTGGAACCGGTTGCCCCGTCCAGAAGCAGGATTCCCTCTTCCGTCAGTTTTTGAAATTCCTGTTTTGTCATTGAAGTCTCCTTACTCTGAAAATCCGCCGCCGAATAGGCGGCATGCATTCAGGGATGCCAAGTACGCCCGCCGGATTTTTGCGGGACGGTGGTACGCCTGCCCCGCCGGATTTTTGCGGGACGGTGGTACGCCTGCCCCGCGGGCGTATGCAGGTTTACTCTGAAAATCCGCCGCCGGATAGGCGGCATGTATTCAGGGCTGTCAAATGCCGTTCTTAGAGGATCTCCCCTTTAATCCTGGGCACCTCGTCTACATGCAGATAACGGCTGACGCATTTGATAATCAGATCGTGGTCTGAAACCTGATCCATTCCGGAGACGAGAATCGAGCCGATCACCCCGGTATCTTCAATCCGGATCGGAAATCCGCCGCCGGCGGCCGCGTAATCTTTGGAATCCAAAGACCAGTCCTCCAGGCTTTCCTCGTTTTTCCGCAGCAGAATATAGGTGTGCAGGGTACTATGCTCCAGGGTTTTTACGGAATTGTATTTCCTGCGCATCCAGTTTTCATTCTGCAGGTTCGTACCGTCCGCCGCGTACTGGAATACGACATAGCCATTGTTCAGGCGGATGCTCACGGCCACCGGAAGCCCTCTTCTTCTGGCTTCCGCGGCAATGATATTTCCCAGCGCCCAAGCGTCCTCGTTTGTGAAATGCTTAAACTGCAGAATCTCCTCCTGCATTTCCAGCATCGCAATCAATTCGTCGAATGTCATAAACAATCCCCCTGTCTCAAATATATTGCTGTTTGCGTAACCGTTCAGCAAGGCTGAACGGTTACCTGTTACCTGTTCACAGCATTTCCCGGAGTTCTTTTATTACCGCTTCCCCAAGGGCTCTATGCCCCTTAGGATCCATGTGAATCTGATCCTCCCGGCTGGGCCGGGCTACAGCCGCAGCGTCTAAAAAGCGGCAGCAGCACTCCTTCGCCGCCGCCTCAAATGTTCTTGGAAACTCCAGGGAAATCTCTCGGGCCCGTTCGTTGCCGAACATCTCCCCAAAGGAACTTTCTGCAATCCCCTCCCCCACGGCAATGGGACTGATCAGCAGAATCTGAGGCTCAAATCCCTGCTTTCGCAAAAGGGACTGGCGGGCCGTCTGAATCAGACGGACATTTCCCCTGGCAATATCATAGGCGGAAAGGCCAAACCGGGGCTTCAGATCGTTTGTCCCCAGCATCAGCACCAGAATATGGACCGGCCGGTGTGTGGAAAGGCAGGGTTCCAGGTAGGAAATCCCGCTCATGACACCTTCCACCGGGTCGTCCCAGACCGTCGTTCGGCTGCACAGCCCTTCTTCCACCACGTAGACCTCTTCCTTCAGCGCTTCCTGAACCAGGCTTGTCCAGCGGACGCCCCAGGGAAGTCTTGTTCCGTCTTTCGGATTATGCCCGAAGGTATTGGAATCCCCGAAGCATACAACCGTTTTTCTCTCTTTCATCCTGTCACCTCTTCAGCGAATCCGGTCCGGGAATCCCACTTTGCGCTGTACCTTCCGCAGCGTTTTTGTAGCCGTATAAGCTGCCCGCTCCGCGTTTGCTTTAATATGGCTGTCCAGATAGTCCTTATCCTTTTCAATCTGGGCGATCCGATCCTGGAGAGGCTTTAACACGGCGATCACAGACTCTCCCACAGCCAGTTTCAAATCTCCGTATCCCCTGCCGTCGAACTCCTTCACAGCCTCCTCCGGCGTCTTTCCCGTACACGCGCAGTAGATGTTTAACAGGTTCTTTACTCCCGGCTGCTCGTCCCGGTAAAGGATCTGCGCCTCGGAATCTGTAACGGCACGCCTGCACTTGCGCATAATCGTGTCCGGATCGTCCGTCAGATAAATACTGGCATTGGGGTTTTCATCGGACTTGGACATCTTCTTTTCCGGGTTCTGCAGACTCATAATCTTCGCGCCGGTCTTTCCCACATAAGCCTGGGGAATCGTAAAGGTCTCCCCGTAAATGCCGTTAAAACGCTGGGCAATATCCCTTGTGATCTCCAGATGCTGCATCTGGTCGATACCCACAGGAACCACATCCGCCTGGTATAAGAGAATATCCGCCGCCATCAGGACCGGATAGGTAAACAGCCCGCAGTTAATATTATCCGCATGCTTGGCCGCTTTATCCTTGAACTGGGTCATACGGTTCATTTCTCCCATATAGGTGTAGCAGTTTAAGATCCACGCAAGCTCCGCATGGGCGGACACATGAGACTGGTAGTAAATGCAGTTTTTGTCCGGGTCCAGCCCCGCCGCGATGTAGATGGTCATAAGCGCTCTGGCTCTTTTTCGCAGAACGGCAGGATCCTGGCGGACGGTGATGGAATGCATATCCACAACGCTGTAATAGCATTCGTACTCGTCGCTTAAAGCCACCCAGTTTTTCAAAGCACCCAGGTAATTCCCAAGAGTCAGATTTCCTGTGGCCTGCATGCCGCTGAATAATACTTTCTTGCCATTTATCATAAGTCAGTCCTCCAATAGGAATCCGGCAAAATCCGGATTAGATTCTTAGTAGAGTTTATCACTACACACTTTTAAAGTCAAGTAAGCGGTCTCCATTTGACGGGACCCGCATTCTCTGCTACAATAGCAGAAAAAAGATGCCAGCGTCTGCGGCTGCCCTGCGTCAGGCCCTGGCGAAAGGAGCATTTCATGGAAAAAATCACAAGCTTTACCATTGACCATATTCTTTTAAAACCCGGCGTTTACGTATCCAGAAAGGACGCTTCCGGGGGACAGACCGTCACCACCTTCGACCTGCGTATGACCAGCCCCAACGACGAGCCGGTTATGAACACCGCGGAAGTCCACGCCATAGAGCACCTGGGCGCCACCTTCCTCAGAAATCATCCCCAGTGGAAGGAACGCATCCTGTATTTCGGCCCCATGGGATGCCGCACCGGCTTTTATCTCCTGGTTTTCGGAGATTATTCTTCCCAGGACATTTTATCCCTGGTCAAAGAGATGTTCGTCTTCATCCGGGACTATGAAGGAGAAATTCCCGGCGCTTCCCCAAAAGACTGCGGAAATTATCTGGATATGAACCTTCCCATGGCCAAATGGACAGCCGCCCGCTATCTTTCCAGAGATCTGGAAAATATCACCCCGGACCGGCTTTCCTATCCCGCGTAAACGCGGACGAAGTCCCCGGCTTTCTATTGCGCAGAGCAGTAGAAAGCCGGGGACTTTTAAAAACGCCTTCGCAGAAAAACGTTTTTCACATACCAGTAAAGATACGCTTCCCCGTTGTCTTTTAAGATCGTCAAAAGCTTTTCAATCTGCCGCTCTGTGGCGGGATGCATCATGTAGTGCTGCTTTCCCTTCTGAAAATAGTCCAGAGGGTCCGCGTCCGTATAGGCATCCCCGTTGTAGACCTTTGACGCGGCGATCCGGTCCATCAGCATTTCCGCTACATATCTGCGGGGCATCCGCATGCCTTCCATGGGATGCCCCTTGGTTTTCACGCTGTAATCAATCCAGTATTCAAAATGGTGTTTGTTTCTGCCCTTGTGGTGGAGCCAGGCCGAAGAATAACCCTTCGCCTCACGCTCGGCGTTATTTGGGCTTTGAAAGCCCTGCCAGTAGCGGCACCCCACCAGAAACTCCGAAGGCAGGTATTTCGACATGTCGTGCAGAAGCCCCTGGCGGTAGAGACCCACCCGAAAGCAGGCCTTCATTACCAGTTTTTTGTGTTCTGTGATGGTTTTAAAATGTTTGATCGGGTGAAATCCCATAGCTTGCTACTTCCTTCCAATTAACACAACAATGGTGCGTCCAGGCACCGTAAAGGTCCTTTCCACCTCCGCGGGGGGCTCGCCTTCCAGCCACACCTCTTCCGTCTCCGTGTCCACTCCCTTATACCAGCTCATTCCCTCCGGAAGATTTGGCAGCGCGAAGGTCTGACTGTCCCAGTGGAGGTTATAGGCGGCGTAGAGGAAGTCCTCCTCACCGGCATACTGTCCGCAGTACATAATGCCGATCTGCCGGTTGCCGTTCTCAAAAGCCCCGTACCAGGCGCGATTCCCGTGATAGGAAATATCCGGATACCCGCAGGAGAGATAATCCATATTCTTGAGCTCTTCCGGCTGATGCAGGATTTTATGCTTCCTGCGGAAGGCCGTCAGCTTCTGCACAAAATCATGAAGATTGTTGTTTCTGCGCAGGCCGCTCCAATCCACCCAGCTTACGGGAGAGTCAAGGCAGTAGGGGTTGTTGTTCCCGCTCTGGGAATTGCCAAATTCATCTCCCCCCAGAAGCATGGGCGTTCCCGCGGAGAGAAGCACCATGGCAAAGGCATTGCGCATCTGGCGCAGACGGAGCTCCTGGATTTTCTTTTTCCTTGAAGGGCCCTCACATCCACAGTTCCAGCTGTAGTTGTCTGGATTCCCGTCATACCCCCGCTCTCCGTTTTCTTCATTATGCCGCTCATCATAGGATACCAGGTCCGCCAGCGTAAAGCCGTCGTGGTGGGTAATATAGTTTATGACAGCGCATCCGGCCGGATTCCTGCGCATACGCCATACAAAGCTCTGGAGCTGATCCGCGTCCCCCTTCAGCAGCTTTCTAGCGTCAATTAAAAAGCCGTCGTTGTACTCGCCAAGGCACTTGCGGACGGGAAGGGCGTGTTTTCCGTAAATCTCCTCCGTTGGGAAATAATTGCTCAAAAGCTTTGATTTAGAAAACGCCGGATCCCTGGCCGCGGCATTGCTCACAAAGCCGTCCCCCAGCAGATGAAAGCCGTCGATATGGTATTCGCTCATCCAATATACCAGACAGTTAATCACAAGCCTGGGGCTCGTACCCACAGGAAAGAAAAACTCCATCAGCACCTCTATGCCCCTGGCATGAAAGGCCTTCACCATGTCCTTAAACTCCACGGTGGGATCCGCGAAAGCCGAGTAGCCCGCCTTGGGGGCAAAATAATTTCCGGCCACATATCCCCAGTAATTGAGCCGGACCGGTTCCTCCTGGCTCGCGTATTTTTGCATGCTCTCCTCCACCGGCATGATCTCGTCAAACTCATAAGCCGGCATAAGGAGGATCTGATTGACGCCAAGCTCAGTCAGGTAATCCGCTTTGTCCTTTAAACCCGCGAAGGTTCCCTTATGGCGGGTTCTTCCGCCGCCCTGCATGGTAAAACCCCGCACGTGCAGGCTGTAAAGAATCCCGTCCTCAAAGGGGATCTCCGGACATTTATCCCCTTCCCAGTCATAGTCCAATGCCACGAAAGCGCTGCGCACCCTGTGCTCGTCCTCCTTCTCCGGACGCTCGCCGAAGGTTTCTCTCCCCGTTACCCGGGTGGCGTAGGGATCGGTCACTACCTTGCCGCCCATCCGGTAATTGTACTCTATCTGTCCGGGCTTGATGCCTTTTACCCGCACCGCCCGGATGCTTCCAAGGCTTCCCTCCCGAGGCAGGGGGATCTGGGCCAGAATTTCGTCCTTCCCCTTTTTATAGAGAATCAGAGTTACCTCCTCATATCCTCTGCAGTCAACGGCAAAATTTAAAGCGTCTCCCTCCATAAAAACGCCAAGCCGGCGGCAGCTTCCCTGTGCCGTTTCGTAAGCGCTCACTTTTTTCATCCGTTCCTTCCCCATCCTTTCCCGCTGTATTTCTTGTTATATGTTTTTTCGTTACAGTTCAGCCTTGCTGAACTGTAACTGCGAAAATCCATTTAAAATCGCCTTCGGCGATGGGATTTTCGCACTCCTGAATCACGTTCTTACGGTCTGCGCAGCGCATGCGCAGACCTGAGCGAAACTGTTACTTTTTTTCCAGCATTTCGGCTAACTCGTTCAGGTAAACCCAGCGTTCCATCTTTTCTTCCAGCTTCTCTTCCACTTCCTCCTTTTCTTTGGTCAGCTCATTCAGCTTTACGAAATCGGAAGCGTTTTTCAAAATTCCCGCCTCCAGATCTGCAAGCCGGCTCTCAAGCCCGGCAATCTCTTCATCGATGGTCTCGTATTCCCGCTGGTCCTTAAAGCTGAACCGCGCCTTTGGCTGCCGGTTCTGTTTCCAGTCGCTTTTCACCGGCTTCTTTTTCTCTTCTTTTTCCTCCGTCTGCAGGCTATCCTCTTCCTGTCCTGCCGCCGCCAGCCGGTAGTCTGTATAACCTCCCTCATACTGGCGGATCTCTCCGTTCTCTTCAAAAGCAAAGATTCTTTGGACTACCCGGTCCAGGAAATACCGGTCATGGGAAACCGTAATTACGATCCCGTCAAAGGAATCCAGATAATCTTCCAATATGGTCAGTGTCTGAATATCCAGGTCATTGGTGGGCTCGTCCAGGATCAGCACATTGGGCGCGCCCATGAGTATCCGCAGAAGGTACAGCCTGCGCTTTTCTCCGCCGGAAAGCTTTTCCACAGGCCCCCACTGCATGGAGCCGTCAAAGAGAAACCGCTCCAGCATCTGAGCTGCCGTTATGGTACCCTCCGGCGTCACCACCAGTTCTCCCGCTTCTTTTACATAGTCGATCACACGCACGGAAGGATCCATGGGCGCCGCTTCCTGGACAAAGTAGCCGATTTTTACCGTCTGTCCCGTCTGCCGCGTACCAGCATCCGCTTCCAGCTCTCCGGTGATAATCTTCAGGAGGGTCGTTTTCCCGCAGCCGTTTGGCCCCACGATTCCTACTCGATCTCCCTTCAGGAAAATATAAGAGAAATCCCGGATCAGCAGACGCCCTCCCAGCTCTTTACGGATATCGGAAAGCTCGATGGTCTTTTTCCCAAGCCTGGAGGAAAGAGCCCCAAGCCGGACGGTCTCCTCCTCTTTGCGATCCTGGATGCTCTGCATCTGCTCAATCCGCTGGATATGGGCCTTCTGTTTCGTGGAACGGGCTCTGGCACCTCTGGCCAGCCATTCCAGTTCCTTGCGCAGCACGCTTTTGCGCTTCCGCTGGGAGGCAAGCTCCATGCTCTCCCTGGCCTCTTTGAGACGGATAAACTCCGAATAGCTTCCCGGATAGCTGTAGATTTTTCCTCTGTCCAGTTCCACAATCCTGGTCACCACCCGGTCCAGAAAATACCGGTCGTGAGTCACCAGCACCAGAGCGCCCTTATAGACGGCAAGATACTCCTCCAGCCACTGGGCCATCTCCCCGTCCAGATGATTCGTGGGCTCGTCCAGCAGCAGAAGATCAAAGGATCCCAGAAGCGTCGCCGCCAGGGCCACCCTCTTTTTCTGGCCTCCGGAGAGAACACCGGTACGCAGCTCCATATCGGAAAACCCAAGCTCCATGAGCATGGCTCTGGCCTCGCTCTCAATGCTCCACTCATTCATCTGGTTTTTGTTTTCCCGAACCACCGCCTCCAGGATCGTGCAATCCCCGTCAAACTCCGGCTTCTGAGGAAGATAGCGGATCACCGTATGGTTTCCCTTTACAATCCTGCCCTCGTCCGGCTCCTCAAGGCCGGCGGCCATACGAAGCAGCGTGCTCTTGCCTGTGCCGTTTATGCCGATAATCCCGATCTTTTCTCCTTCCCCTACGCTAAAATCCGTTTGGTCAAAAATCCGGCGCTGGGTATATACCTTCGTCAGATTCTCCATGGTCAGTAAATTTGTCATCGTTTCACCCTTGCTCTTCTGTCTCCAAATTTATATCCAGCTCCACCGGGCAGTGGTCGGAACCAAAAACCTGCGTGTGGATCTTCGCGTCCGCAAGCCGGTCTTTTAAGCAGGAAGAGACGCAGAAATAGTCAATGCGCCACCCCGCGTTCTTCTCCCTGGCCCGGAAGCGGTAGGACCACCAGGAATAAATCCCCTCCGCGTCCGGGTAAAAATACCGGAACGTATCAATAAAGCCGGCGTTTACCACTTCCGTGAACTTCTGCCGTTCCTCGTCCGTAAAGCCGGCGTTGCGCCGGTTTGTCTTTGGATTCTTCAGGTCGATCTCCTGATGGGCCACGTTCAGGTCCCCGCAGAAAATCACGGGCTTTGTCTTTTCCAGTCCCTTTAAATAGGCCAGAAACGCCTCCTCCCAGCGCATTCGGTAATCCAGCCTCGCCAGTTCGTTCTGGGAATTGGGCGTATACACGGTCACCAGATAAAATCCTGGATATTCCAGCGTGATCACACGGCCCTCCTGGTCGTGTTCTTCCTCGCCGATCCCATACGTCACCGACAGAGGCTCCTTTCTGGCAAATACCGCCGTCCCGGAATAGCCTTTTTTTACCGCGTAATTCCAGTACTGGAAATAACCGGGAAGGGGCAGTTCCACCTGACCCTCCTGAACCTTCGTCTCCTGTATGCAGAAAAAATCCGCGTCTGCCTCATGAAAAAAATCCAGAAACCCCTTCTGTATACAGGCCCGGATTCCGTTTACGTTCCAAGAAATCAGTTTCATAATCTCCTCCTGCGCATTCTGATAAAATAATTATAGTTGATTTGCCCGGATTTGTACAGAACTTTCCTTCTTGCAATTTCCTCCTATATCTGATAAAGTGTTACTGACGGTTCCACCGTTAATACAAATGCGAGGTAGTTTACATGAGTGAGTTTGAGAAAGACCTGACCGGCTGCAGCGGAGACTGCTCCTGCTGTGGAAGCGACTGCGAAGAAGGCGCTGACGGCGCTGCTACCGTAACCCTGACTTTGGACGACGGTACGGTTGTAGAGTGCGCGGTTCTGACCATATTCCCGGCTGGCGACAAAGAGTACATTGCCCTTCTGCCCCTGGACGAAAACGGCGAAAACGAGGACGGCGAAGTTTATCTGTACCGTTTCGAAACCGTAGACGGTCAGCCCTCCCTTTCCAATATCGAGGATGACGACGAATACGATCTGGTGGCGGATGCCTTTGACGAGTACATGGACAGCCAGGAATTTGACCAGCTTGTAGGCGAAGAAAACGTAGAGGAATAAGCAATATGGCAGGAAACGGGCCGGCGGTAAGTGAAACCGCCGGCCCGTTTCCTGCGTGATAAGCCCGGAGGGCGGATGCCGTGCTTGCGCGGGCGGACATCCGATCGCCATGCGTCCGGCAGG
>DVIQ01000078.1 GCA_018711185.1 Candidatus Limivivens intestinipullorum
TCGGAAACCCGCATGATTATTGACTTTTGCGGGGAATAATTAGTGTACCGTTACACTAATTGATTTTGCTCTCAAATGGCGTATTTACAGGGTGTTTTGAGTTTTAGTGTAACTCTCATGCAAAGTTAGCAGTCAACATAATGACAGGGTAAGTATGCTGCTCTCTGATTTTCCGGCATAGTGCGAAACCGCTCATATCCGGCAGCATAACATCTAAAATTGCAAGGTCGAGAGAGGTGTTTTCGATACATTCAAGGGCGTCTTTCGCAGTATGAAATTTAAAAACAGAATACCCCTCATTTTGAAGAAAGGTCTTTATAAAATCAGCAATTTCTTTTTCATCGTCAACGATCAATATATTAGCAGGCATAAACCCATCCCCTTTTCCGGAAAAAAATATATACATAGTTTATCAAAGCAGAAATTTCTGTTCTTTGTTTTTGAATAAGAAAATATGAAAGTTTTCTTAAGAAAGAGGTGGTGTCAAATGGGTTATAAAAAACAAAGCCTAAGAAATAGGCTCAGATTGAATCTAGAAACAGACTTCTACTCGTGCTTGAGTTTTCTGGAAGCTGCCTTTGATACCGCGGACTTTGACATAGGTTTCGTCGGCGACAAAAGTGGTTTCGGTTTTGTAATCATAGTTGGTAACGAAAGACTTGACTGCAGATGAAGTTGATTAACCAGCAATTCTGTTGGGAAAGGTATTGAATAACAGAGAGTAAGTATTGTATAATGTCCATGAGCATTGTCTCCTTTTGTATAAGGTTGGTTTGGCGATTGACATTGTACCAGAAAGGGGAGGTCAATGCTCTTTTTATTGCAGATTTCCCTAAAAATCAAGGTTTCTAGAGAATTTAGATACAAAAAACAGGTAGTATTTGACACTACCAGAGAAAAAATCGAGGATAAGAAGATGAATACAGCAGTGATTGAGACGGAAAGGTTGATATTGAGAAGGTTTACGGAAGGAGATATGGAGGCGGTGCGGGAGATTTTTGGGGATGAAGAGGTGAATAGGTTTTTGCCGTGGTTTCCGGTGAGGAGTTTGGAGGAGGTTAGGGAGTTTTATGAGGAGAGGTATGCGGAGAAGTATAGGCAGGGGGATGGGTATTATTATGCGGTTTGCTGGAAGGGGAACGGGGTTCCTGTGGGGTATGTGAACGTTGATATGGGGGAGGGGTTTGATTTTGGGTATGGGCTGAGAAAGGAATTTTGGGGAAATGGGGTGATTACGGAGGCTGGAAAAGCGGTGATTGAACGGTTGAGACGGGATGGGATTCCGTACATCACTGCTACGCACGATGTCAGGAATCCGCGGAGCGGCGGTGTGATGAAGAGGTTGGGGATGAAGTATCAATACTCTTATGAGGAACAGTGGCAGCCGAAAGATTTGCTGGTTACTTTTCGGATGTATCAGTTGAATTTGGATGGGAAAGAGGACAGAGTTTATCGGGGGTATTGGGATGCTTCTTCGGTTCATTTTGTAGAAAATATCTGATAATATTAGGAGTGCCATTTCAGTTGAGCGGCGGGGAGGATGATGTAGTTGTCGGCGCCTTCGCCCTGGCGGAGGATGACGTTTTTGATTCCTGCCTGGATGATCTTTCGGGCGCAGAGAGGGCATGGTTTGGCTTTGTGGACGGAAGAATCTTTGGGGTTTACGCCGGCGAGATATAGGTCAGCGCCCAGGGTTTGGGCGCGGGAGCAGTTAAGCAGGGCGTTTTCTTCCGCGTGGATGGCACGGCAGATGTCATATCCCTCGCCTTGATGCATGTTTAATTTTATGCGGGGGCATTCTCCGATGTCGCAGCAGTTTTCAAATCCTCTGGGTGAGCCGTTGTAGCCTGTGGAAATGACAATATCATCTTTTACGATTACAGCGCCGTATTTTCTTTTCAGGCAGGTGCTGCGGAAGGCAAAGTTTTCTGCACAATTCAGATAGGCATCAATCTTGGAAATGCGTTCTCCATTTTTGGGGATTACCATGATAAACACTCCTCTCAAAGGCTGGAAAATTCAAATGATAAAAGAAGCTATTCGTTGCTTTTTATAGTATCATGGAATCGTGCAGATGTATAGTAGTAACTCTCGTTTTATGACAACTTATGAACGAACCGCTTAACCTGTTCAACAGAGCGTGAAATTTCTAGGAAAATTCCCGGAAAAGGGGAAAGCGTTCTGGCGGAAACGGAAAAAAGTATTCGGAGAGGGGGAGAACTGGCTGGTATAATCAGAGGGAATGGTGATTGCCATGGGACTTTGATGGTACAAGGAGGAGAAAAAGATGAGAAGGAAAGCTTTATGGACGCTCTCTGTGATTATGCTGATTTCTGCAGGAATGATGGGCGGAAGGATTGACGGAAGGGTCTCGGCGGCGGAAGCGCGGACAGAGATACAGGCGGAAGCGCAGGTACAGAGGCAGAGCAGTGTCAGAGTTGGGGAGGAGTTTGAGAATCTGGAGAACTTGCCGGAGAACGGGGTGGTGACAAATGCAGCGGGAGAGATGAAGTATTATCGGCTGACGGCGGTGGAGGAGCAGAGTTTTTTGCTGCGGCTGGAGGGTGACACAGGGGAATTGCTGGAGATACGGAGTGAAAGCGGCGGTTATTTGTCCGCGGTTTGGGAACGGACGATGACCGTAGGAAACGGCACGTCCTATATCATTGGAATTCCGGCAGGGGAACGGATGACGATAAAGGAGATTCCTACCATTAAGAAGTTTGAGTATGTGTCAGGAACCATAAAACCGTTCCTTAGGGATCATAAGATTGATTACAATCTGCCAAGCTTGGTTGGGGAAGCCCCGTTAAAATTTCGGATTACCTATGAGGATGGAACTGTCGAACTGCTGGAATTAGGCGGTGGGGCGAATGACTATGGCTATGAAGTAGGACAGGGAATCATCTATACGGCTTCCGGCGAAGCGGTGTTGGATGAGGATGCGATAACGGTGGGAACCTATTATCCCAGCTTTTATATTCAGGGGGTTGAAACGATCCTGAAGGTTCCGATGGAGGTGGTGAATCTGTCCGGACTGGCGGCGGGAAACTATTTTCCCAATAACACGGACAGTCAGATTGTCTCCAGCCAGAGCCGAATGGCGGTGACTTTTGTGCCGGAGGTCAGCGGCGATTATGAATTTTTCACATCGGAGGCTTGGATTTATGTCTGCGACAGTGAAACGGGTGAGATGAGCAGCGAGGATGATAATGGCGGCTGCGTCTGGAATTTAAGAAAAGGGAAGACCTATTACGTGTTGTTTGATGCCCGGCAAGAAGGATTCACCGTTTCTTTGAGGCTGCTGGAAGCGGATCAGCCGCAGGATCCTCAGACGCCGGAGACACCGGGAGGCTCGGGTACGTCCGGGGAACAGGGTTCGTCTGAAGGGCCGGGGGCGGCGGTTCCTTGCGTCCATGTTTATGAGACGGTCACCAGGGCGAGCACCTGTACCCGGGCAGGGATGACTTATCAGGAATGCCGTCTGTGCGGAGTGATCGCAGACCAAAAGGAGCTCCCTCTTCTGGCACATCAGTACCAGGTGGTGGTGGATAAGAAGGCGACCTGTGGGACGGCGGGAAGCCAGCATGAGGAATGCGCGGTTTGTCATGGAAAGGGAAAAACGACAGCCATCCCCGATTCTGGACAACATAGCTTTGGGAGCTATAAAATCACAAAGCAGGCGACGGCGCTGAGAGAGGGAAGCCAAGAAAGAAGCTGCAGCGTCTGCGGCAAAGTAGAGGGAAAAAGCGTTTCCAAGCTGAAGCCTTTTGTGAAATCCACAGTCCGGGGTACAGTTCCCATGAAGGTTAAGCAGTCCATCCGTAAGCTCCCCCTTACAATGCAGAAGGGGGATTCCGTGAAATCCTGGAAGAGCAGCAACAAGAAGGTTGCCGTGGTAAACAGTAAGGGGAAGATTACCGCTAAGAAGACGGGCAGGGTGAAGATTACAGCCACGTTAAAGAGTGGGCTGAAGAAAGTTTTTACAGTAAAAGTACAAAAAGGGACGGTCAAGACAAAAACTTTGAAGATCAGCAAAAAAACGCTGCGTATGAAGGTGAAGCAAAAAATCAAGCTTACAGCGACCGTGACTCCTTATACCAGCCAGGAAAAAGTAACGTTCCTTTCTTCAAATAACAAAGTTGCAGCGGTGAATGCAAAAGGTTATGTGACGGCAAAGAGAAAGGGGAAAGCCAGGATTACAGTGAAATCCGGTAAAAAGAAGGCTGTCTGTACGGTTACTGTAAAATAACAGTGTGGTTCGGTTTGCTGTTGCAAATAATCGCTGAAGTGAAAAGTTTATTTCTACTTTGCAAATAACCTACAGAAATGTCAATTTTGTTCTTGACATTCAACCACCCATATGCTATAGTATCACAGAAAACTGCCGAAGACAGCAGGTGCCGCAAGGCATAAGGAGAACCCGCCTGCCGAGGAAAGTTAAATCATTTGATTGACTTATACATCCTCTCTGTCTGCAGGGAGGATTTTTTTACGGCGGTACACAAATCTATAAGGAGGTGCACCATTCATGGCAAAAGTTGAACTGAAAAAGCCGATTGTCGAAGAGATCAGCGAAAACATCAAAGATGCGCAGTCTATCGTGCTGGTAGCTTACAGCGGAATTACAGTAGAACAGGACACTGCTCTTCGTAAAGAAATGAGAGAAGCAGGAGTGACCTACAAAGTTTACAAGAATACAATGATGAACTTTGCATTCAAGGGAACGCCCTGTGAAGAACTTTGCAAACATCTGGAAGGACCAAACGCAATCGCAATCTCCAAGACAGATGCAACTGCTCCGGCCAGAATCCTTGCGAAATACGCAAAGAACGTAAAGACCATGGAACTGCTGGCAGGTGTGGTAGAAGGAACCTACTACGATGCAAAAGGCGTACAGGCTCTGGCAGATATCCCGTCAAGAGAAGAACTTCTTGGCAAGCTGCTTGGAAGCATTCAGTCCCCGATTGCAAACTTTGCTCGTGTTATTAGCCAGATCGCAGAAAGCAAAGAAGCATAATGAACGATTGAAAAAAAGAATGATCTAATAGGAGGAAAATAAAATGGCAAAATTGACTACTGCTGAATTTATCGAAGCAATCAAAGAGTTATCCGTACTGGAATTAAATGAGTTAGTAAAAGCATGTGAGGAAGAATTCGGCGTATCTGCAGCAGCAGGCGTTGTAGTTGCAGCAGCA
Organism: Candidatus Limivivens intestinipullorum; assembly: GCA_018711185.1. Lineage (GTDB taxonomy): Bacteria > Bacillota > Clostridia > Lachnospirales > Lachnospiraceae > Limivivens > Limivivens intestinipullorum. The sequence goes on from DVIQ01000078.1 coordinate 5,199, forward strand.
GGCGCAGGCGCTGGCGAAGCAGCAGCTGAGAAGGATGAGTTCGACGTAGAACTGACCGAGGTTGGCCCGAACAAAGTTAAAGTTATCAAAGTTGTTCGTGAAGTAACCGGACTTGGTCTGAAAGAGGCTAAGGAAGTTGTAGACGGCGCTCCGAAGGTAGTGAAAGAGGGCGTATCCAAAGCTGAAGCAGAAGACCTGAAGACCAAACTGGAAGCAGAAGGCGCAAAGGTTACTCTGAAATAATTTTTTGCAGTCAACCGCCAGATACCGGGTTCCCCGCATCTGGCGGTTTTTTGTGCGATAAGCCCGTCGGGCAGCCGCATAGATGGGCAAGCCAGCTTGCACAGATATGCGGATATCCGACGGGCAACGGACAGCGAGTGACTTGTGTCACGAGCTGGGCGTGAGGGCAGCCGCATAGATGGGGCAAGCCAGCTTGCACAGATATGCGGATATCCGACGGGCAACGGACAGCA
>DVIQ01000079.1 GCA_018711185.1 Candidatus Limivivens intestinipullorum
CCCTGAAACCATCCAATCATAAGAATAACTGGCCAAAGGAGCTCCGGCAGCTGATTTTCCGTTTCCGCAGGAGAGTAGAAACGGTATTTTCACAACTTAGTGAGCAGCTTAATGCAGAAAAGGTCCGCGCAAAAAGTTTTCAGGGATTATGCACTCGGCTGGAGAATAAGATTCTGGGGCATAATCTGTGCATGGCATTCAACAGCATTTTTGGCGAACCGTGCGATATTGGGAAAATAAAACATCTTATTTTCTAAAAGAAAGGTCGCTTGTTTCTGCATATATAGGGATACTTTGGGCAATTTGAGCTGGTAAGCAGTCATGTTTTCAAATAGCACAAGGAGTTAATTTACATTGAGGTGCCAAAAGAAATACGGATTCAGAGAGTGTATAATCGCTCATATAGTAAATTTGGGGAAAGGATGTGTGAGGGCGGAGATTTATATGAAAAGGAAACCACTTTTTTTGAGCTTGTTAAATCCAGAGATGAGGATATGGTTGAAAAGTGGCTGCTGTCTGTATCTTGTCCGATTATTCGAGTCGATGGCACTTTGCCAATATGCGATAATGTGAAACGAATTATCGATCAACTTCAGACCCCTTTTCGTCCTGTGCCCTTATCTCTATGACCGAAATGAAACCAGCTGCCGCCCTGCGGATACCATCCGGGCGGCAGCTGAATATTTTACAGAGCAAACTGGCTGAAGTCAATGGTTAGATCATTATAAATATTTGCCGTTAAAAAGAGAGTTCCTGATGTGTCCTGCTGGGCGGTGCCATATCATAAATCTGCCCGTCAATAAGTTCCGCCCTGATTCCTTCCGGGAGTCTGTAAATGTCCTCGATCGTATAGGTCTTTTCCGGTGGAAACGCCATGATATCACATCCATTCTTTGCCGATACGCCTATTTTATCATGAAATAAGAAAGGGCGCTACTCTTGTTTTCGCGGCAAACACAGAGAACAAAGAGTTCCCCTTGCGGAACTGTCGCACCGAGCGCGGTCGCTTTAGCGACAATCATCCTCTTCGCGCGAGTGTGCATCCTGCGGAGCGTTTTATTTAACAGGGAATAAAGTTTCCTATTAAATAAAAATAGAAATCCCATCGCCGCAGGCGTTTTCAAATGGATTTTTCAGGCAGCGGTTGATTTTCTTTCGGAAGCTGTATATGATATACAGGAAAACAGGCGCATCCTGACGGTGTGGCCGCGCCTGGATGAAAAAAGTTTTGCCAAAGCAGGGGGCTTGCTTATGAAAGCGATCATTTGCGATGATGAAAAGGGTACCTGTTCCGATTTGGAAGATTTGTTGCTAAAATATGCGGAAGAAAAGAAGGTTTCTCTCACTGCAGAAGTCTTTTATGCAGGCGATACTTTGTTAGAGTATTTGAAAAGAGAAAAAGCGGATATTCTTTTTCTGGATATCGAATTACCTGGCATGAACGGGGTTTCGGTGGGAAAATATATAAGGGAAATTATGGAGGATGACAATACCTTTTTAGTATACATATCTTCAAAAGAGCATTATGCGCTGCAGTTATTTCAAAATCACCCTTTTGATTTTCTGATAAAACCGATCGTTCCGGATAAGGTATATCCTGTGTTGGATAAAATTTATCGTATTGCCGGAAAAAATAATTTGAGCTTTTCCTACCAAAATCATACGGATCGATTTTGTATCGCATACCGTGATATTCTGTATTTTCAGAGTGAAGGAAGAAAAATAAACATTGTAATGAAGAATGAGAGAAAAACATTTTATGGAAAATTAAGCGCCATTGAAGAACAGGCGCCGGATTTTTTCCTGAAAATTCATAAGTCCTACCTGATTAATCGAAATTATGTAAAAGAATTTACGTATGAACAGGTAAAAATGACCAATGGAGACCTATTAAGCATCAGTAAAGTCAACCGTGCGGATGTGCGCAGAAAGATATTAGAGAGTGCGGCAGATGAGTTTAGAAATATATAATTGCATCATTGCGCTGCTGGCAAACGCGCTGCGGTTTTATGCATTGAAGCATTTTGTTTGTATTTTTGCACCGAAAGAGACCTGTAAATGGAAGCATGTGTTTATGCTGTACATCATAGGCTGGGGATGGACAAGTCTGATAAGTCTGCGGTTTTCTTCTCCCGCCATGAATATCCTGGCAAATGTGGCAAGCCTTTTTATCCTTTTTTACCCCTATCAAGTAAAATGGGCAAAAAAATGTCTGGCCGTTTTTATTATTTATGTAATCAATGCTTTGGTGGACAGCATTGTGATTCTGTCTTTAACGACCTATGTCGCAGGAGAATCCGTAAACCAGATATATGAGTGTATTACAAGCTTCATCCTGCTGTTTATGGCAGTGATTCTGGAGCGGACGGCAGGGGATGAAAAAGAAATCGAATTGCCACTGCCGAACATGGCAGCTCTTTTGCTGGTTCCGGTTATCAGTATTGCGTATATATACTATCTGGTAATGGCGGCATATGAAAGAAAAGAGGTTGTTATTTTTGCAGCCTTGACGCTCCTTTTTATTAATATCCTGATTTTTTATTTATACCATTCCTTGCTGAGCTTTTATTCTTCCCGCATGAATGAACAGGTCTTCAAGCAGATGCTGGAGGTATATTCTTATCAATTAGACATCGTCCGGGAGTCTGAAGAGCGTATGAAGGCGCTGAGGCACGACATCAAGCATCATATTATCGAGCTGTCCGCATTGGCCAGAAAAGGCAGCAGCAGCGAAATGGAAGCCTATTTAAATGAGATGCAGGAGTTTATGCTGAATCCAAAGGAATATGCTTCCTCCGGGAACCGGGAAATAGACGGCGTATTGAATTATCTTCTGCAGCGGGCGAATACCGTTCTGAATCAGGTGGATGTGCAGATAAATATTCCGGAAAATATGCGTTTGAATCAATTTGCCGTCTGTGTGATTCTTGGAAATCTGGTAGACAATGCGGTAAGAGAAGCCAGTAAATCGGAGGAAAAGAAGCTGACGGTAAAGATTCAGGTAAAACAGAATGTTTTATTTATCTTTGTTGAAAACAGTTATTCAGGGAAACTCGCAGAAAAGGATGATACGCTACAGACAACGCAAAAAGAGCTTGCAATCCACGGCATCGGACTGGAAAATGTTAAAAAGGTTGTCGCTGCAAATGGCGGAGAAATAAAAATAGAATATACCGAAAACAGATTTTATGTGCATGTACTTTTGTATCTGTCCCACAGCAAAGAATAAGAGGCTTGTTGAGAGCCTCTTTTTCTTTTTCCGCATTTTGCTTTTTCTCCGCTTTCCGTGCTGAAAAACGAAGAACGGATTCCACCGCTGCCTTCATTACTTTCTCACAGACTGCACGGGCCTGGACTGCGCAGGCCCGGACCGGGCGGTTGCGAGAAAAGGTCTATTTTTTACAAAAGTATGGGTTGTTTTTTACAATTCCGCAAAAACCATGCGTATATATGCTATAGTTCAAGAACCAAAGAAAAAGGAGAAAAGCAAGATGAAAAAAATGAAATGGTTTTGCTGTCTGGCTTTCTGCATATGTGCCATGTTCACCGGATGCGGCAAGCATATTGCGGATAGCGATAAAGGGGAAGGAACCGCCGCAATGGCAGAAGCAGCGGATCGTTTTCCGGAAAAATATGAAAAAACATCGGATTCCGGAAAGGTGAAATTTCATTGTCAGCTGGAGATTCCGCAAAATATGACGCAGGCGATTCCTGCTGTTTCTGCAGAGGGATTGTATTGCTGTGACAGAGAAAAAGCATGGGCTCTGTTCGGCGAAGGGAAAGAAGTCATGGAAAAACATGAAATACCGGCAGAGGAAGGAAGGGAACCTTCTGATTACTACCTGTTTGCAGACGATGAAAACCTTGGTATCGATGAAGGAATCAGCTATGGAAGCGGCAATTCCCAATATTATTTAAATATTGGCGTGCAGGATCCGGATAATCAAGCGAAGTTTGCCCAGGACGAGGTCTCTTTTAAAAGCAGTGGGGAATGTATTGCGGAAATCAAAAGTACGATTGAAGAATTAGGATACCATTCAGAAGATTTTCTTTTCGGTTGTTACCCTTTGAGCTTTCAGACAATGCGGGAGTTGGAAGAAGAATCTATACAGGACTCTTATTTGAAAGAAGAACAGAGAAAAGAAAGCTGGAGCCAGGAGGACGACGCGTATTTTATTTATGCGTACCAGCAAAACGAAGGCATTCCGGTTTTTCACGAACAGATGAGTATTGCCAAAAGTATGGCATTTGATACGCCGGATAACGCTCCCCTTCAGGCAATCTATTCTGCCAGGGGAATCGAATACTTAACCATAAACAGCGTTTACAAATTTCATAACGGGGAAGACCTGGTTTCGCTGAAGCCTTTTGAGGATATTGCCGCTGTGCTTGAAGAAAAATTTGAAAATATATTAGATGACGCCAGCTATGAAGTGACAAGGGCCAAATTTTATGAGCGGGTATATCTGAATGAGGCACAGAAATACGAGACAGAGCCTGTATGGTATTTTGAAGTAACCGAAAACGGCGCCGGCAAGTCGGTCGTTCTGATTAACGCAGAGACGGGAAAAGAAATCTTTCTTCCATAGGAATTGAAGGATGCTCAGTTTCTTTATAAGAAGTTTGTAAGAGGAGAAAAACAGATGAATAAGGTACATTATTTCAGATCCGATCTGCATCGTCTGCTGAAAAATTATCCGCTGTATCTGGCCGTCTTAGGGGTTGCGGCGGCCTTGTGGTTTTCCCTTGAAAATTACGCGTTTCAGGAAGAAATGGTAAACGGGAATGTACTGGATACCTATATCATGTCCACAAATATGTCGGGCATCATGATTGCCTATGCATTTTGCGCATTTCCTTATGCCGCTGCATTTTGTGAGGATTTGGAAAATAAGTATGCCAGATACAGCATCAACCGTGGAAATGCGCGGAGATATGCGGTTTCAAAGTCTGTTGTGATTTATGGATCGTCTGCAGTTACTATGGTTCTTGGAACCTTTTTGTTTGTGGCATGTATCCGCCTACGCCTGCCCTGGATTTCAGAATACACAGATCTCGGCGTCCTGCAGGCAGGAATGTACGGGACACTGCTTGACGGAGAACATTACTGGATTTATGTTTTTTTCTATGCGCTGCAGCTTGGAATGCTTGCAGGCGTGCTGTCTCTGGCTGCTGCCTTTTTATCTATGTTCGTATCGAATAAAATGATGCTGTTGATTACGCCGATTTTACTCTATCAGATATTGCTTGAGTACCGCGGTGACAGCTGGTTCAGCGTAATGCTTGTAAGGCCGTTTTTGAATCAGTTTCCCTCCGATATGCAATATTTCCTTACCGTTTTTGGCTGCAGCCTGTGTTTTTCCATACTGCTTGTCTGGGGAATCTGCGAAAAAATCAAAAACAGATTGTAGAGGTAGAAAGATGAAGCTCTTGCAATATACCTGGAAAAATTCCATGATGAAGATTTTCAATAGTAAGATGGCCGTTTTTGCAATCCTGATGCTTGTAATGGGCAGAACTTATGTGGAACCTATCCGGCAGTTTTCGATTCAAGCAGACTATCCTTCCTCATGGTGTGTATTTCCATTTACTATGTGCAGTTTTACTTATTTAATTATGTTTTGGTTCGGGGTGATTTATGTAAACTCGGATGTTCCTTTTATGCAGCATGTGAATATGTATCACGCAATCCGCGTAGGAAGGCAGCGCTGGGCCCTGGGGCAGATCGGAGGAATTTTTATCCGTTCAATTGTTCTTACGGTTTTGGCAGCGATCGGTACAATCCTTCCCCTGCTGCCGGATATTGAGTGGAGCAACGAATGGGGAAAACTGCTGAGGACGGCAGCGATGTCAAACGTTCTTACGCAGTTTAACAGTTCTGTGCTGATCTATTATGAAATTTTTTCCGAATTTACGCCCTTGCAGCTTATGGGACTGACAATCCTTCTTTGTGCTCTTATCTGTACGTTTACCGGGGTTCTGATGTTTCTGCTAAGTCTGCTTTTTAATAAAATTGCGGCAGTTGCAGGCAGTCTTGCTCTGGCGATTGCGCTGTTTCCGGTATTAAATATCCACCCTTTGCTGCGGCACAAATTAGCGCTTTTTGTCCCTGCCATATGGGCGGAGGTGGCAAGAATTGCCACGCCGGATTACGGGTACTACTGGCTGCCGTCCATACCTTATATGTTTGGATTTCTGATCGTGGGAATCTTATGTATGACGGCATTTGTTTCCGTTAAGATAAAAAAGATAGAATTTAACTGGGAAAATGAGGACGTATGAGGAGGACGTAATATATGGACAGGCAAAGCTATGTAATTGAAGTGTCGCATGTGAGCAAAAGCTTTAAAGATAATAAGGTCCTAAAGGATGTTTCCCTTACCTGTAAAAGCGGCAGAATTTACGGGCTTGTGGGGCATAACGGTTCAGGGAAAACGGTTTTGTTTAAATCGATTTGCGGTTTTCTTTCCTGTGACGCGGGATTTATTTCCGTGAATGGAAAAGTCATAGGGAAGGATAAGGATATGCTGAACGAGGCGGGAATCATTATTGAGGAGCCGGGATTTTTGCGGACATGGAGCGGCTATCACAATTTAGAATTTCTGTATACGCTGCGAAACAAAAAGGATAAGAAGCATCTTTATTCAGTATTGGAAGAAGTGGGATTAGACCCGGCATTAAGGCGGCCTGTGGGGAAATATTCCCTGGGTATGCGCCAGAGGCTTGCCATCGCGCAGGCTGTTATGGAAGACCCCGGCATTTTAATTCTGGATGAGCCGATGAATGGTCTTGATAAAAACGGCGTGAAAGAAATCAGAGAGCTTTTATTGCGAAAGAAAGAAGAAAATAAGCTGATTATTCTGGCCAGCCATAATCGGGAGGACATCGATGTTCTTTGTGACGAGGTTTATGAAATGGAAGGGGGTGTTCTTCGTAAATTGTGAAAGAACCGCTTTCGGAAGCTGCAGGCAGATTATGCGGGGAGATCTGCGTACACAGCAGGAATTGGCTGCGGAAGCTGTTTTGTATACCGCATAATCACGCATACTGCATAAGTTGCCGTCAAAAGCTCTGTAATCGGCATCGCAAGCCAGATGGCGTCCGCTCCGGCCACAGCCGGAAGCAGAAGAATCAGAATGCCGCTGATGACCAGTCCTCTGGATATGGATACAATAAACGCAGCCTGCGGCTTCATAATCGCCTGAAAATAGTAGGTCGAAAAAATATTCAGGGGCAGCAGCAAAAAGGAAAGGCCGTAGCACCGGATAATTCCCGGGGCAATCCGCAGAACCTCCTCCGTCGGGCTCATAAAAATATGGATAAATCCATTGGGAACAGCCAGACAGACGGCAATCCAGAAAACGCCGAAAAAGGCCGTGGTTCCGATTGCGTATTTCAGTGTTTCCCGGATGCGCGCTCCTTTCCCGGCGCCGAAATTTGTGGAAAAAATAGGCTGAGATGCCTGTCCCACACTGTACGCGCAGCACTGGGCAAAGGTGCTTATATTGACAATCACGCCGTACACCGAAAGCGCGTTCGTCCCCAGATAAGCCATAATCTGCCGGTTAAACAAAATCGTCAGAATCCCCATGGCGATGTCAATAAAGAACGTTGAAAAACCCGTCACAGAAATCTCCAGGAACTTGCGAAGCAATTTCCGGGGGCGGACCAGCCGCAGGGAATTTGAAGATTCCTCCGGCCAGAACGCCTGCGGTGGCCAGCGTCGGATTCTTGTCATTGCGCAGATACGCCGCCAGGGTCTGGGTAAAGAGGAAACAGGGGATCACAAATTTAATGGGCCGCACATATTCCCTTGCCAGCGTCAGCGTGCCCCCTTCCGCGCCGAAAAACCGCAGAAGCGGCTCGTCGAACAGCGCGATGCCCGCCCATGCCAGGGCCGCCAGAATGGCGGAACCGATGATGGAAACCGAAAAATATTCATTTGACTGCCTGGTATGCTCTTCTCCCTTTCCCCGGATGGTGCTGAACAAAACGGAGCCTCCGATTCCCATCAGCAGTCCCAGGCTGTAAATAATATTCCATATGGGGGCTACCACTGCCAGGGCCGCGGTCCCCTCCGGGCCGTGATACTGGCCCACCATGGCCATATCCACAATGGAATAGATCGACGTAATCAGCGCGCTGCCAAAGGCCGCCGCCAGATATTTGAAATACAGGGTCTTAATCTTACCGTTTAGAAAATCCATAACTTTCTCCTTCCTGTCAGCGGGCCTTGCGGCAGTTCAGACCCTGCACTGTCACCGGGCTTTCGCTTCATCTGACCCGCGCGGCGCGGAAACAAAAAGAGCCGGATAAAGAACAGACATCTCAGTCCGTGCCTTTATCCAGCTCCTCATTTCCGACGAATGATTCACCCTCCGGGCAAGTGTAATTATCGTAACATACTTTTTTCCACGCGTCAAGCTCGAAGTCCCCGCTTCAGAGCCGCAGCCCTTTAATATCTTTAATGCGGGAAAGGATCACATTGCAGCCGCAGCTTACGGATCCCGGAAGCGGATCGATGACCTTCCGAATCAGCTCTTCCATCGCTTCTCCGGAAGCCGTCACCGCGTGAACATGCAGCCGGTTCTTTCCGGTTACCCGGTAAATCTGCGTGATATTCTCATTCTCCTTCAGAAGCTCCACCGCCTCCTCAAAGGTATCCGGCCGAAGCTCAATCTCAAAGTAGCAAGACACCGCTCCGCTGATTTTCTGCGGATTGATAATCGTCGTGTACTCCTCGATAATTCCCCGCTGTTCCAGCGCCTGAATCCGGGATTTCACCGCCACTCTGGATATCCCCACGCGCTGGCCGATGTCCGAATAAGACATCCTTGCGTTTTCAATCAAAAGCCGGACTATTTCCCTATCCAGCTCATCCAATCCTTCCAAAAACATTCCCTGTATCCCCTTTCTTCCTGTATTATACCGAAAAAGCTGCCGTAATTCAAACCATTCCCGGCATTGACTTTCGCTGTAAACTTTGTTATGATTCTTACAAAACGTAAGTTATAAATTTCGAAAAGAAAGAGAGATAACATCATGAACGGTGATTTAACCCAGGGACCTGTGATGAAATCCATGCTGCGGTTCGCGGTTCCTATGATTTTGGGAAATCTGCTGCAGCAGTGCTATAATGTAGCGGATACCCTGATTGTCGGACAGTTCCTAGGCGCAAACGCTCTGGCGGCGGTAGGATCCGCTTTTACGCTGATGACCTTTCTGACCTCCATCCTGTTGGGACTGTGCATGGGGAGCGGTGCTTTGTTCTCTATCCGGTTCGGACAGAAGGACGAGCAGGGGCTGAAGGAGGCCATATGCACCTCCTTTCTTCTGATCGCGGTTATCACCCTGCTCTTAAATCTCCTGGCCTTCGCGTGTCTGGACGGTATCGCCGTTTTCCTGCAGGTTCCATCGGATGTCTGGCCTCTTATGCGGGAATATCTGGCCGTGATTTTCTGCGGAATCGCCGCCACCTTCCTTTACAACTACTTTGCCTCCCTGCTTCGGTCAGTGGGCAACTCCGTAGCGCCGCTTCTGTTTCTGGCCGTTTCCGCCATTCTGAACATCGGACTGGATTTATGGTTCGTGATCGGCCTGAAACGTGGTGTGGCAGGGGCCGCAGAGGCCACGGTAATTTCTCAGTACATATCCGGTATTGGTCTGGCTCTCTATTACTGGGTCCGCTTTCCGGCCCTGCGGGTCGAACGGGCGCATTTGAAGCTGCGCCGGTCATGCATCCGGGAAATCGCGGGATTTTCTATTTTAACCTGTATCCAGCAGTCGGTCATGAATCTGGGGATTCTTATGGTCCAGGGCCTTGTAAACAGCTTTGGCGCCTCTGTTATGGCAGCCTTCGCGGCCGCTGTCAAAATCGATGCCTTCGCTTACATGCCCGTTCAGGATTTCGGCAACGCGTTTTCCACGTTTATCGCCCAAAACTACGGTGCGAAGAAAAAAGAGCGCATTCAGGCCGGCTTAAAAGGCGCGGTTCTCACTGCTCTGATTTTCTGCCTTATCATCTCCGCGGCGGTCTGGATCTTTGCCCGTCCTCTGATGCTGATTTTCGTCAGCCCCTCAGAGACGGAAATCATCGCCGAAGGCATCCGCTATCTTCACATTGAAGGGGCCTTCTACTGCGGGATCGGCTGTCTGTTCCTGCTCTACGGTCTCTACCGCGCCCTTGGAAAGCCCGGCATGTCCGTGGTGCTCACTGTGGTTTCCCTTGGCACCCGGGTCGCCCTGGCCTATCTTTTATCCGCGATTCCTGCCGTGGGAGTTGTGGGAATCTGGTGGTCTGTACCCATCGGATGGTTTCTGGCCGACATGACCGGCCTTCTCTACTACAGACGAAAGAAAGGAGAACTCCTATGAAAACAAGAACCGAGCGTATTGAAAATATGTGCGGCGGAAAGGGCCATGTAATCATCGAACACATTCTGGGCGAACCGGAGCTGCATGGCAAGTGCGGCCTATACGCCAAGGTCACTCTGGAACCCGGCTGCTCTCTTGGCCGCCACACGCATACAAAAGAAAGCGAAACCTACTACATTCTTTCCGGCTCCGGCATTTATGACGATAACGGCTCTGTTCGCCCTGTCTTTGCCGGAGACGTCACCTACACCCCGGACGGCAGCTTTCATGCCCTGGTAAATGCCGGGGATACGGATTTGGTATTTATGGCGCTGATTATTCTGGACTGAAAGCTTTGGCCGCTTCCGCCGGTCCGTATGGTTCATCTGAAAAGCTAAGGGCGCCGCGGCATTTCGCGGCGCCCTCTCTTTATTCGTAACAGTTCAGCCCTGCTGAACCGTTGCATGCAAAATCCATTTAAAATTGCCTGCGGCGATGGGATTTTGCACTCCTGCATCACGTTCTTACGGTCCGCGCAGCTTGTGCGCTGAACTGGGCTGAACTGCTACCTTTATTCGCTCTCCATCATGCCTTCGAATACCTCCGGATGGTACTGAAGGAAGTAGCCCATAAGGATCTGCTGAGCTCTCAGCCCGATTTTTCCTCCTTCTTCCTCAAGTCTGGACTGCGCGTCCTCATCCAGAAGATTCAGCATATTATCCACATCCGCTTCATAGGAAATTCCCGACTGCAGTCTTCCCCAGGAAAGCTCTCCGGAGAGCTGAACGTAATCCGTTCCTGACAAAATGGTCAGATTATCACAGCTTAATACGTTCTTTGTGCTCTTCTCCGTATAATTGCCGTAAGCGCTTATGGTCACCTGGCTTACATTGTCCAGGAAGGTCCCAAGGGACAGCGTGTAATCTCCGGACCCGCTGTCACGGGAAAGGGCGCAGCTGAAGGAACTGGTGGAGGCATCCGGCAGCGTCATTTCACCGTAAAGGTCATAAACCGTCTCATCGTCGCTTCTCTGGATATTTCTGGAAAAATACAGTTCGCTGAACTCTCCGCTCTGGGTCACGGAATACTGCCAGTCAAAATTATCCCCGGAGTTATCGCCGCCTTTGTTTCGGTAAAGCATGGTAAATCCAGCCTCCTCCGCGTTCTGCGGCAGCATCTCCGCGCAATACGCCGCCGTTTCTCCCCAGGGAGTCTCATAATACTCCATCCGCAGATCCGACAGAATCATCGCTGCCGAATTATAAGCTTCCGTGCGGATATCCATTCGCGTCTGGCTGTCGCTTAAATCCCCCGCTCCCATCTGCTGAAGCAGGTCGCGGCACTCCCGGTCTGTAAGGGCGAAATCCACCGTGGCATCTACTACCCTGAGCATATCCGCTTCGCTGATAGTCACGGCGCTGCCGGTACAGGAAACCACTTCATCGTTTATAGTAAATTCTTCCGGTTCAAGGGTCTCCTCCTCAATGTTTTCGGAAAGATCTGTGAATACAGGCTCACAGTACTCCATATAACGCTCCCCGATGGCTTCCCAGTCCACGCTGGCAAGATCCGCGCTCTGAGAACTGTCCGGCGCAGCAGCTTCCGTGTCTGGCACCGCCGCGTCTGTCTCCGGTTCTGATTCGCCCGTCTCCCCATTGCCCTCAATTTCAAAAGGATTCAGCGACGGCGACTTTCCCTGTGACTGGGAACCGCCCTCCTGAGATTCGCTTTCCTCAAGGGCATTTTCCTGCATCTTTTCCATCATTTCCCCGTACTCTGCCATATTCAGAGAAAATACTGTTTCCGTAAGCTCCGGAAGCAGAAACAGCACTTCTTCGCCGTCCTGGACAACGCGTCCGGTAAGAAGGTTTGTTCCACTTCCCGTAATGCTGCCGACCAGTTCTCCCAGGCTCCCGTCCTCACGGATGGAAAGAGCAAGGCCCATGTCGCCAAACATCGCCAAATCCGCGATATTCGTCTCCTCAAGAGTAAGCCTTAGTTCTCCCTGAAACGACTCCGGCCCGGATACCTCCGCGGCGGCCGCGGTGGTGGAAAGCAACCCGCAGCAAAGCAAAATTCCTGTCAGACACCTTACTCGTTTTTTCATCATAATCCCCCTTCCTACAGAAACGGAGCCATCGTTACAGTTCAGCCCTGCTGAACCGCAACCGCAAAAATCCATTTGAAATCGCCTTCGGCGATGGGATTTTCGCACTCCTGAATCATGTTCTTACAGTCTGCGCAGCTTGTGCGCAGACCTGGACTGAACTGTTACGGCCCATCCGTTCTGTATGAAAATGCGCACTGCCGTTTTGAGAAGCAGCGCACCTTTGTTTGCTACTGCTATTCTATCACATGCCTTTCAGTGAATGCAATCAGTTTCACGGAAAACCAAGTGAAAAGGTAACCGTTGCAATCGGTGAGTCAAAAACCTCGCGGCGTTCTGCACTCCGTTTCGGTCGGTGCTAAACGTGTGCCACCGGCACACAGCACCGCCAAATGGACATGCAAGCATGTCCGCTTGGCTCGTTGCTCGCGGGAATAAAAAACACCCAGCGCTGCATGCTGAGTGTACTTTCCTTCCGGACAAACCGGCGGCTCTATTTGTATATTATATCCGCGCGCCTTACTTCGAATTTCCCCCACGGGCGTAACCTCTACAGTTAGCTCGGCCCAGGCTGCCTTACGGCACACAGAGGGCTTTGTTTAGTGCTGCTGCATTCCTGCCCTGACACGGTTCGCAAAGTTCTGTTGCGTAAGACCCAGGCTTCAACACCACTTATAAAGGGCAGACCCCGCAGAGCAAAACCCTCGGCTCGGCATCACCCCTGCTGTAGCGGATTGCAGGTACAGGGCACCGCTATCTCCCCGGCTGCGCGGAAGCTTTATAACTAAGTCATACTGGTTAAGTATAGCTTGAAAAATCCAGGTTGTCAACCGGATTTTTTCATTTTATAAATCTCATCGCCGCAGGCGATTCTAAATGGATTTTTCGGGTCACATAACGGTTCAGCAAGGCTGAACGATTACTTGGCCAGGTTACAGTTTGGTTCAGGTCTGCGCACCTTGCTGCGCGGACCGTATGAGCATGATTCAGGAGCGCAAAATCCCATCGCCGCAGGCGATTCTAAATGGATTTTGCGGGTCACATAACGGTTCAGCAAGGCTGAACCGTTATGTGACTTGCTCACAGAACTTTTCCTTCTGACAGTGTATAGTATAGTCATCACCTGTACTGAATATACATTCACCGCAGATGCGGATATCCGCTGTTCACGGCGCAGAATGCAGCGATACAAACGGCAGCGAATATTATTGAAAAAGAAGCAAATCCTACAAAGGACAAACTTCCGGCTTTTCCGGAAGCGCGCAGTCCATTGGATTTTGACACCGCAGATCCGGCGGATCTGCCCAACAAACAGGAGGACAAATACAATGACAAAATTAACTTCTCAGACTTTTGATGAAACCATAAACAGCGCTTCAAATCTGGTAGTCGTTGACTTCTTCGCTACCTGGTGCGGTCCCTGCAAAATGCTGTCTCCCGTTTTAGAACAGGCTGCAGCAGAAATGCCGGAGGTCTCCTTCTACAAAGTGGACATCGACGAAGAGATGGATCTGGCAGGCCGTTTTCAGGTCATGAGCGTTCCCACCCTTCTCTTCTTCAAGGGCGGCAAAGCCGTTCAGAAATCTGTAGGCGCCATTTCCGGCCAGAAGCTTCGTTCCATCATCGAGGCCCTTTAAATTTTTGTTGCCAAACAGCGCGTTTCCCGTTAAACTGGTTTTATCAACGTTCGATTACTTCGGGAGGCGCAATCTATGGGACAGGACACCCTGACGGCCGAGCCGTTTTTTAAAAAATATTATCCCTTTTGGGACAAGCTGACCGAACAGGAGCAGAGGAATCTTTGCTCCTGTTCTTCCATGCAATCCTACCGCAAATCCGACTTTATTTACAGCCACGACGGGGATTGTCTGGGCATTCTGCTGGTCTTAAAGGGCCAGCTCCGCATTTACATTCAGTCGGACGACAGCCGGGAGGTGACGCTGTTCCGGCTTGGACCGGGGCAGGTCTGCACCCTCTCCGCATCCTGCATCATCCGGGAAATCACCTTTGATATTTCCATTGCCGCGGAAGAGGATACCACTCTGCTCACCACAGGCATACAATGCTTCCGCCGTCTCATGGAGAAAAATATTTCTGTGCAGAATTATGTATACAAGCACACTGCGGAGAGTTTTTCCGACGCCATGTGGGCTCTCACGGAAATCCTGTTTTCCAGCTTTGACAAACGTCTGGCCGGATACCTTCTGGAAGAGTCCCGGCGCACCCATTCTCTGACGCTCTCCACCACCCATGAACAGATCGCCAGAAATCTCGGAAGCGCCAGAGAAGTGGTATCCCGGATGCTGAAATATTTTGAAAAAGAAAGGATTGTGCAGCTTTCCCGCGGGAGCGTAAAGATTACAGATCCCGCCAGGCTGGAAAAAATTCTGGAAGGGTAACTCACCCTTCCTTTTTCTTTTCCCGCAGGCTGCGGAAGAATCCGCTGAGCATTGTGCTGCATTCCTCCCTGAGCACATCCCTTTCCACTTCCGCCTGATGATTAAAGGCGTCCATCTGCAGAAGATTCAGAATCGAACCGGCGCATCCGGCCTTGGGATTCATGCAGCCAATCACAACCCGGCTGATACGCGCCTGCACGATAGCCCCCGCGCACATCTGGCAGGGCTCCAATGTGACATACATGGTACAGCCGTCCAGCCTCCAGTCCCCTAATTTCTTCGCCGCGCGCCGGATCGCGTTCAGCTCCGCGTGGGACAGGGTGCTTTTATCGGTATTTCGCCTGTTATATCCTCGCGCAATTATCTTTCCTTCATAGACGATCACGCAGCCAATGGGCACCTCGTTCAGGGCCAGGGCCTTGCGGGCCTGGCGGATCGCCTCCTTCATGTATTTTTCATCTGGTGTCATGGATTCCGCTCCTTTGTTTTCTTATGCTATCCACATAATATAGCATATCCGGCCGCCTTTTTCCACAGTCTTGCATTCCTTTTCCCCACACGGTATAATTTCAGTAAGTTTTATTCACCGCAGCCAGCGGGCGTTGGCGGATATATGATTGAGGAAAGGATCGTTTTATGAAAATACACGGCTTACAAAAACTGACGCTCTTGGATTACCCGGGAAAAATGGCGGCAACCCTGTTTTTGGGCGGCTGCAATTTCCGCTGTCCCTTCTGCCATAATTCCGGTCTTGTGCTCTCCCCAAAACAGCAGGAAGTGCTGCCGGTCAGCGAGGTTCTGGCTTTTCTGGAAAAACGCCGGGGGATTCTGGAGGGCGTATGCATTACAGGCGGCGAGCCCACCCTGTCCGGCGATCTGAAAAGACTCATCACAGACATTCGCGGTCTCGGCTATCTGGTAAAACTGGATACCAACGGCAGCCGGCCGGAAGTGCTCAAGGAGCTGGTTTCGGAAGGTCTTTTGGATTACGCGGCCATGGATATTAAATCCTCTCTTTCAGGCTACGAAAAGGTGGCTGGCCTGTCCCAGGGGCAGGCCCCGGGAATCAGGGAACGGGTGGCAGAATCCGCCGCCTTTCTGATGGAAAATCACATTCCCTATGAATTCCGTACCACAGTGGTAAAAGAACTCCACAGCGCCGGCGATTTCCGTGAAATCGCCCGATGGCTCGCAGGCTGTTCCGCCTACTATCTTCAGGCCTATCGTGATTCGGAATCCGTTCTTCTTCCCAATACCTTCCACAGCTATACGCTGGAAGAGCTGGAAGACTTCCGGGCCATTCTCCGGGAAACGATACCCCTGGTGGAGATCCGGGGTATCGATTAACCCCGGACGCCTCTTTATTCCACCTGCCGGCACCAATAGCCAAAGGGGGACGCAGCGGCTCGGTCCGCCTGCGCTTTTACCGGCAAAAACTGCGTAAATCCATAGACAGCCGCCGTCTTTCTATCCTGCGGCGTACAGGTCCCCGGAACGCCCAGCAGCCAGGTACCGTTCTTCAACCGGATCAGCAGCAGTTTTCGGTAACGAACAAATCCGTGCTGCAGAAACCGGTTTCGTCCAAGCCCCCAGTTCTGCCGTTTCAATGCCGTCGTGTCCTTTGGCGAAATCTGAATACAGTCCTGGATCTGCGCATCCTCAAAGGGCATTTCATGGGCGCATTTCGCGGAAAGGCAGTTCCAGCGGCAAGATAAACCGGCGGGACACTGCCAGTCCGCCCGCAGCTCCGCCCCAGCTGTCTGACCCGCTTTTATTCCGGCAGACGTACCGTAGGGCTGTTTACTCCCCGCATGCTGCGTCAAAATAGGATTCCGCCTCATCCCGGCCTCCGGGGGCACGATGGATTTTCTTTCCGGCCGGATATATCCGGCTCCGGTCAGATCCGTATGCGTTTCTTTGCCGCGGGGCCGGTCTTCACCGGGCTCTTCTTTTCTGCCGCGGGGCTGATCTGCGCGGGGCTCCTCTTCGCCTCCGCGGATCCATTCCTCCCGAAGCGGCTCTTCCCCGCCGTGAGGCTGATCTGCGCGGGGCTCCTCTTCGCCTCCGCGGATTCCTTCCTCCCGGAGCGGTTCTTCCCCGCCGTGGGGCCGGTCTTCGCCAGGCTCTTCTTCTCTGCCGCGGGGCTGATCTGCGCGGGGCTCCTCTTCACCGCGCTGCTCCGGCTCCCTGCACGCGTATTCGGACAGCCTGCCTGACCGCAGCGCTTCCGTCAGCTGTCTGGTTCGCGTCTCCGAGGGCACTGCTTGGCTTTCTTCCGGGGGCGCCGCTGCGTGCGATGCCGTTTCAGGCACCTCCATGTTTGCCGCTTCTTCCAACTCCAGCCCGGTTCCCTTCATGTCTGACACTTTCTTCAATGCCTCTCCAGTCAGCTCATCACCAGCGCCAGCCGCGACTGCTGTCCCCGGCAGTTTCTCATTTGCCCTAACCTCGGCCGCTTCCGCCGCACCCGGCGAAGCGCCGTCCGCGTCTCCCATCTCGCCCGTCATAAGCTGCCCCTCCGTCACCGGCAGGTCATCCCACACCGTTATGTAGGAAACGCCTCGCTGGCTCAAAAGCCAGATCCCGGCCAGCTCATCCAGCTTCCACTTTCCGCCGATCCGGCCGCTTCCGGCCCGGACAGTTCCCTCCGCCAGCCCTGCCCTCACGGGAATTTTTCCTAAAAAAATCCCCGGAAGGCTTTCCCCCCTGCGGACAAACGCGTAAATGTCCAGGGCTTTTTCCTCCTGGGGAATTTTCTGCAGACGAATCTGCATCTTACAGCTTCCGGCTCTGGATTCCACCTTCACGAAGCCTGTATTTTTCTCTTTTTTTCCGTTTGTATAGGCATAAACATACGAGACAAAGCGTCTGTACTCCGACAATCCGAACCCTCCGGACAATTCTTCATGTACATCCTATGCGCTCCCGGTTTTTCCTATTCCCATACCGCCGTTCTTTGCTCGGCTTCCAAAAAAACCTCCCGTCTGGTTCTGCCCTTGACAACCGTATAGGTTCCGGTTTTATCCGCCGTCATCCACGCCCGGCAGCCTTTTTTGTCCCATTCGATGTCCACCGTCACGCCGCCTCTGGCTCTCAGTCCTGTGACGCGGCCCTTTTTCCACGTCTTCGGCAGACACGGCAGCAGCCGGAGCACGCCCTTGTGGCTCTGCAGAAGCATTTCCGCGATGCAGCTGGTAAGGCCGGTGTTTCCGTCCAGCTCATACACATTGTCAAAAGCGCCTGCTCCCCTGGTGGGCGGATGGATAATAAAACCGTTGGGCTCCAGAAGTTTCTCCAGCATCTTCCGGATATGATGCCATGCCTTGTCCGGGTGGCGCAGTCTGGCCTCATAAAGCATCAGCATAGATCTGGCCCAGCCCGTATCCTCCCAGTTTTCCTCCGGCGTCAGCTTTGCCTCCAGGGTTTTCTCGGCCGCTTTGGCCAGTCTGCGGTTCTCCGGCGTAATCTGCGCAAAAGGAAATACCCCCAGCAGATGGCTGGTATGACGGTGCTGCGAATCCGCCGCCGGATAATCATGGCTCCATTCCGCAATGGTTCCCTCTGCCGTAATCCGGTACGGAAGCAGCCGCTTTCTGGCAGCCCTGGCCTTCTTCACGCCCGGCTCCTTCTCCCGCTTCAGAATCCTTGCCGCCTCTTCGTAAATCGTAAACAGCTCCCGGATCATCAAAATTTCATAGGTGCAGCCGTTGCTGATCTGGTAAACCTCACCATTTACGGAAAAACTGTTTTCCGGAGAAATGGACGGGCCGCAGGTAAGATTCCCCTTTCCATCCTCAAACAAATATTCCAGGAAAAACCCGGACGCCTCTTCAATGAGCGGAAAAGCCGTTTCCCTGAGAAACCCTTCGTCTCCCGTATACTGATAATACTCCCACAGATGGGTCAGAATCCATACGCCGCCCGTAGGACAAGGCGCGATGGGCGATGCCCAATACGGCGCCGTATAGTTCCACGCGTTGGAGACCAGCTCCGCGACCCAGCCTTTCAGCCCGTAGCTGACCTTTGCCGTTTCCCGGCCCGAAGGAGCGAGGCCATCCCGAATCCAGGCAAACAGCGGAAGTTCTGTCTCCGGCAGACCCGTCACCAGTGCCGGCCAGTAATTCATCTGGGTATTAATGTCCAGATGCATATCGCAGGTCCAGCCGATACGGCAGGCAACATTGTCATTCCAAACGCCCTGCAGGTGCGGCGGAAGCTTGGAGTCCTCCCTGGACGCGCTGTAGAGGAGATACCGTCCCATCTGAAACATCAGCGGGATCTGCGATACCGCTTCGTCCCCTTCCAATTCCAGCGTCGTCCGATCCGCCAGCTCCTTCATGTCCGCCCCATGGGCCTCTTCCAGCTTGTCCGCCGAAATCTCCTCGATAGCCACCAGATGCCGGTTCATCCGCATCTGCATCTGATGAATCTGCGAAAGCCGGTCTTCATACTCGCATCCGAAATCCGTATCCATCAGAATATACAGGCCAAGCCGGGATGCCTGACGTATTTCCAGGGCGTCCTCTGCCGCCTTGGGGAAACCGTCCGTATGGATGGCGGCCTTGCCGATCAGCAGCGTCCCGGTGGTTCCGTCGCTGTGCATAGTCTCCCGGGCATCGCACTCAAAATACAGGCAGCCGATATTATAGTTTTTGTATTCTCCCTCCCTGGGCGACTCAAAACGGAGACGCAGATTCAGGATTCTGTCCTCCGCCGTTATTTCATAATAAATCACCTTGTGAACATGAGAGGCAAAGGCTCTGGTCGCGATCTTTTTTCCCCGGAAGTTCCACCCGGAAACCGCGACTCCCCGCTCCAGATCCAGACTTCTCTGGTAATCTTCTGCCTGATCTTTTGGAAGTCCCGTCTCAATCACAATGCTTCCCACCGGCAGATTCGTACCGTAATTCCCGCGAATCCCGATAAAATCCTTTGCCGTCTCTTTTACAGCCCGGAAATCTTCCCTGGAGGCCTCATCACGCATCTTGTAAAACGCCTTTGCGGCTCCCTCACGGTTATTTTGGGTCCTGCCGTCCCCGCTGAAAAAGGTACTCTCCGACAGATCGATCCTGTCCGTGTCAATTCCTCCGTATACCATCGCGCCCATGCGGCCATTTCCCAAGGCAAAAGCCTCGCCCCACCGCTTTGCCGGCGTCTCTCTTAAAATTTCCATAAAACCCTCCATATCGTCTCTTAGAATGCCGAATACACGGCCGTCAGAACATCCCTCAGGATTTATCCGTACCGGGACCGGCACCGGATTACTATGGACATTTTAGCATATCCCGTTATGGGCGGCAATGCGCTTCCAAATCCTTTTTAAAAATATTGTAATCCGGTAAAAACCGTGCTAAACTATTTTATAGACTTACTGTTGTATACCTTACAGTAAGCGATATTCGTTACAGTCAGCCTTGCTGAACTGTTCCGATATTCTGCATTGCGGCCGCCCTGAGATCCCACTCAGGCTGTTCAAGCGGCTGCCTTTCTAAGATGAAAGAAAGAGGGAAGATTATGAAAAAGAAAAAATTCTTTCTGGTGGCAGCGCTCTTTTTAATGACAGCCAGTCTGTCTGCCGCTCCTGTTTTCGCCGCATCCAAGTCAGCGGCAGAGTCCAAAACCCAAAAAAATATCAAGCGCGGATGGGTTACCAAAAAAGGGTATTCCTATTACTATGACCGGAATGGAAAAATGGTTAAAAACCGGATCGTAAAGATCAAAGGCTACTACTATTCCTTTGACAAAAAAGGCCGCCTGCAGAAAAACCGTTCTGTCAGCAAAAACGGCTATACCTACTATGCCAACAAGCAGGGCCGCCTGATTACCGGCTGGCGTACCAGCAAAGGCTATTCCTATTATTATGACCGGAACAGAAGGATGGTAAAAGACCGGATCGTAAAGATTGGCGGCTACTACTATTCCTTTGATGAAAACGGCCGGATGCAGAAAAACCGCTTTATCCGCAAAAACGGCCATATCTATTTTGCCAACAAAAAAGGCCGCTTTGTCACCGGCTGGATCACCATTAACAAAAAACGCTTCTATTTCAATAAGAAAGGGGAAGCGATTCCGGGCATCCAGACCGTAAACGGAAAGACCTATTACTTTTCAAAGCGGGGCGAGCGGCTTTCCGGATGGCGTATCATTGATGGGAAGAAATACTATTTTCACTCAAAAACCGGCGTGATGCTCAAAAACCGCACGGTAGACGGGGTTGTCATAGATGGAAACGGCACCGCCCCTCTGACGAAAGAAGAGCAGCTTGATCAGCTCTGCGCGGACATTGTGGCAAGCATCACCAATGATTCCATGACTGGTACCCAAAAGCTGGCCGCCTGCTTCCGCTATATGAGCAGTCACTCCAATTTCAGCTATATGACCTGGCGGAACTTCTCTTATTATAAAGACTGGCATGTGGATTATGCCTACGAGATGCTGACCAGGCGCGCCGGAAACTGCTACAACTTTGCCTGCGGTTTCGCTTACCTGGCAAAGGCCTGCGGCTATAATCCGGTTCTGGTGCGCGGACGGATCCACGGCACCCGGGACGGCGCGGCGGACGGCTTTACCCGCCACTGCTGGGTTACCGTCAACGGGCTCGTCTACGACCCGGAAGGCGCTTACGCGGAATTCGCCTATGTCTGCGGAAGCGGCTCCTATCCTCTGGCTCACCAGATTCAGGGATACGACCAGCTCTGACAGCCCGTGAAATTCCATCGCCACAGGCGATTTTAAATGGATTTTATCAAACAGTAAGGAGGAATTTTTATGAAAAAGCCAAGAATGCTGGCTCTGCTGCTGGCTGCCTGCATCGGCCTGTCTCAGGCTCCGGCGGCGGGTCTGACCATAGAGGCCCAGGCTGCCTCGTCCACATCTTCTGCGAAAAAAGCCGCGAAAAAGAGCGGTCTGGTCAGAGAAAAAGGGAAGTATTACTACTATTCCAAAGGAAAAAAGGTAAAAAACACCTGGAAGACCATCAAGAAAAAGAAATATTACTTTGGCCCGGACGGCGCTGCGAAAACCGGCTGGTACACCATTTCGGGCACCTCTTATTATTTTAACAGCAAGGGCGTTATGCAGCCGTCCAAGAGCAAGAAGATCAGCAAATCTCTTGTCCAGAAGATGGACCGCATTCTGAAAAAGCAAAAGATCACCTACAAAACCAACCCGAAAACAGCGGTGAAGACACTGTTCCGGTACATACGGGATAATTACAAATACGCCCGGGTAATCGGCTTTTCTGCCAAAGACAGGTGGGAGTATGGATACGCTCTGGACATGATGCGTTCCAAGGCGGGAAGCTGCTACCACTTCGCGGCAGCCTATGCTTTCCTTGTCAAACGTGCCACCGGCTATCCCGTGCGCATCGGCTACGGGACAAGCGACGCTTTCCGCAAAGGGAATTTCCAGCCTCATGCCTGGTGTGAAATCAAAATCGGGAATACCTGGTATACCTTCGATACCAACGTGGCCTGGGCAAAGAAAAACAATCCGGACGGCGTAAGGCTCTCCTCCGGAAAGTGCTATATGCAGAAGCGCTCTTCCATGGTGGGAAAAATTTATAAAAACGCGAAATATGTAAACGTAGAATTATAAGAGAGAGGGAAATGATATGAAACACGCAAAAATGACGGCCTGCGTTCTGGCGGCGGCGCTCTGCCTGTCCGTTCCCACAAGCGGCCTTGCCGCTTCCAGCAGCAAAACCACCACAGCAAAGAAGACGGTGAAAAAGGGCCTGAAAAAAGAAAACGGTAAATACTATTACTACAAAAACGGAAAGAAAGTAAAGAACAAATGGGTAACCATCAAAAGCGGAAAGACGAAATATAAATATTATTTCGGGAAAAACGGAGCCGCCTATATGGGCAAAAAGGAGTACGGCGTATCGGTTCCCGCAGTCAAGAAAATCGGCAAATACTATTACGGTTTCGACACAAGGGGCCGCATGATTAAGGGAACCTACTACATTAACGGAAAGTTCTATACGTTCTCCTCAAGCACCGGAAAAATGAGCTCCACCAACACCAAAAAGCTCCGCAGCGCCTCAAAGTATCGGGCTAACTACGCGACTCTGAAAAAGCTGCTCTCCAAGCTGGGTGTAAAACCGAAGAAGACGGAATACTTCGGCTACAGCTGCTACGGAGACGGAGAAGACGGCCTTGTCACCTATAAGAATTTCAAGGTTTCCGTTTTCAAGAACACAAAGGGTAAAGTCATTGTCCTGGGTGTCTTCAACTAAAACTAAGAAAGAGGTACACCAATGGTCTTCAGTTCAATGATTTTTCTGTGTGTTTTTCTTCCAGTCGTGTTTGTGCTGCATCAGATTCTGCCGGGTATACGGGCAAAAAACGCCATGCTTTTGATCACCAGTCTTTTGTTCTATGCCTACGGGGAACCGGTGTATGTGCTGCTGATGATGGGCTCCGCCTTTTTTAACTATCTGACGGCTCTGATGATCGGCCGCCGTCTTCCTGCCGCCAAGCAGGAGGACGGCGGGAAGGAAAACACTCCGACCCCTGGAAATCCGGCGGCGGCAAAGGGGATTCTTGCCCTTTGCGTGGCCGGAAATCTTTTGCTTTTGATAATTTTTAAATACGCCGGGTTTCTGGTAGAATCCGTCAATGTTCTCACAGGCGCCGCCTTCCCGGTTCCTGCCATCCGGCTGCCTATTGGCATCTCCTTTTTCACCTTCCAGGCCATGTCCTATGTGGTGGACGTATACCGCAGGGTGACAAAGGCCCAGAAAAATTTCGGGCGGGTGCTTCTCTATATTTCCTTCTTCCCCCAGCTCATCGCCGGGCCCATTGTCAAATACCATGACATCGCGGAGGAAATCGAAGAACGGCATGCCGCGCCGGAAGAAATTGCACTTGGCATCCGCCGTTTTATCGCCGGTCTCTCCAAAAAGGTACTGATCTCAAATACCATGGGACTGGCAGCGGATACTCTGTTCGCCGCGGACATGGGAAGCGTAAACGCGGCGGTGGCATGGATCGGCGCCGTCTCCTATATGCTGCAGATTTATTTTGACTTTTCCGGCTACAGCGATATGGCCATCGGACTGGGCAAAATGTTCGGCTTTCACTTTAAAGAAAATTTCCAGTATCCGTACATTTCATCCAGCATCCGGGAATTTTGGCGCAGATGGCACATTTCCCTTTCCGGCTGGTTCCAGGAATATCTCTACATTCCTCTTGGAGGCAACCGGAAGGGCAAAACAAGAACGGTTATTAACAAATTCATCGTCTTTCTCTGCACCGGCATCTGGCATGGAGCCAACGTCACCTTCCTGTTCTGGGGGATTTTCCACGGATTTTTCCTGATGCTGGAAGAGTTCGTGCCTGTTATCCGCAGTAAAGGCGGCCCTGTCAAACGGGTGCTTCAGCACATTTACGTGCTTCTTGTGGTTCTGATCGGATTTGTATTCTTCCGGGCGGATACCATGACCCAGGGCGCGCTCTGGGTAAGAGAAATGTTTACGGGCTTCCGCTTTGATTCCCAGGCCATGGCTCTGGCTTTGGGACAGCTTACGCCGGTTTATCTGATCACGCTGGCAGCGGCTCTGATCGCTTCCTGCCCGGTTGTGGAGAAGCTAAAAAAATGGACGGCTTTCGGTCCGTTTTCCTATGGCGTGAGCCTGGCCGGCCTGCTTTTATGTATTCTTAGTCTGGCCGGAGGGACCTATAATCCCTTTATCTATTTTCGGTTTTAGGAGGGAATGAGATGAAAAAATGGCAGTTTGCGTACATCGCCCTGTTTTTTGTGATCTGTCTCATCCCCTTCGCGGGGATGCCTTTCGCGAAGGCGGAGACATCCGCGGAAAACCGGACGCTGGCCGCCTTTCCTTCTGTTTATACGGAACAGGAGGGCTTTAACGTAAATTTTCTTTCCGACGCGGGAGACTACTTCCAGGATCACTTCGCGTTCCGGAATGAGCTGGTCACCGCCAATGCCCTGTTAAACGGAAAGCTTCTGGGCGTTTCCACCGCCTCCGGCGTCATCCAGGGCACGGACAACTGGCTTTACTACAAGGATTCCCTGAATGACTTCCAGGGAACCAACCTTTTGAGCGAGCGCTCCCTGTTTAACATCGCCCATACCCTGTCCATGATGCAGGAAGGGCTTCAGGCAAAAGGCGTCCGTTTCCTGTTTACCGTGGCCCCGAATAAAAACTCTCTCTACGGAGAAAACATGCCTTACTATGACAGCATGAAGGTTACGGAAGAAAACAACCTGGCGCGTCTGGTTCCCCTTCTGGAATCGGAGGGCGTAGCCTACGCGGACCTGAAGTCCCTGTTCGAGAGCCAGGAGGAAATCCTTTATCATGAACGGGATTCCCACTGGAACAACAAAGGCGCGGCTCTGGCTGCGGATTATCTGATGGAGCTTCTGGAAAAGGAGCATGATTCCTATGCCCACGAGACCTACACGGAACGGGAAGATTTCATCGGCGATCTGGACGAGATGCTGTATCCCGCCGCTCTGACGCCGGAGACGGAAATCTACTATGACCGCATCCAGACTTTTGCCTATGTGGGCGAGGTGGAGAGCAACTTTGATCCCCGGATCACCACCGTCAATCCCGTGAAATCCGGAAGTCTTGTGATGTACCGGGATTCTTTTGGAAACACCCTGCTGCCCTTCCTGGCGGACACCTACAGCAGCGCCTATTTTTCCAGAGGCGTTCCCTATCAGCTTTCGGATGTGGACACCATGGCAGCCGACACGGTGATTGTGGAGAGGGCGGAGCGTTTTCTCCCGGAAATGGCGGAAAACCCCCCGGTTATGGAGGCCCCCCTGGCGCTTCCCTCCGGAGAGGAAAACACTGTGGCCGAGGACGGCGTCCCGGATGTGTCTATGGCGCTCCAGGGGACGGTTTACAAAATTTCCGGCTGGATCTCTCCGGAATATCTGGACTGGGATTCGGAAATTTATATAAGGCTTAACGGAGAAATGCTGTATGAAGCCTTCCCCGCCGACGTAGAAGCCGGCGAAAGCCTGAGAGACACAGGCTTTGTCCTGTATCTTGGCGCGGAGAAAATTCCCGCCGGCGAAGCCGGTCTGGAGATTCTCGTGGAAAAGGACGGTGTTCTGAACAACATCGCCTCCCTGACCGTCAGCGCCCAGGTCCCCGCGACGTCCTGATAGGCCCGCGGCAGCGAACACAGCACGCAAACGGCAGCGCGGATATTTAGCCGCAGGCCGTATTTGCTAAAGCGCGGCAGATCTTCTGAGCCGCCGCGCGCATCTTTATTGAGGAGGAAAAGTTTCATGAAAAAAAAGGTATGGAAACAGATGATTGGCCTGACGGCCGCGGCCGTGGTGAGCATGGCCTCCATGGGCGTGGCCGCCGAAGGATCTGAGACAGCGGAGACGGTTGCGGAAACGGAAGCGGCCGGCAGCGAAACCAGCACGGAAGCCGATGCGACCGGAAGCGAAACCAGCGCGGAAACCGATGCATCCGGAAGCGAAAACGGCACCGTAGCAGAAGATACGGAAACCGAAGCAGAAACGGAAGCGCCTGTGGAGCCGGTTCCTGTAGATGTAGTAAATGAGGACGGCTCTGCCGCCTTTACTCTGATGAACAGCACCGGTGTGGAAATCACGGAAGCGGTTCTTTCCGGGGCGGCTTCTTCTGAGGAAGCAGATGCCGAGACAGAAACGGAAGCTTCCAGCGAAGCAGAAACCGAATCTGCCGGAAGCACCCTGACCCTTACTTTCCAGGATGGAACAGCGCATATCTTTGAAAATGTTCCGGCTCTTCAGGATCCGGAACTGACAGAGGAGCATACGTTTTTCTATATCTCCTATACCGATGAAAGCGGAGAATCAGATGAAATCGCCGAGACCGCTGAGGAAAAAGAGTTTGAAGAACCCCTGACCATGTACGTGCTCAACGACGTCTACATCCGCTCCGAAAACACCTCGGATTCTGACGCGCTGGGCGTAGCCTCCCTTGGAAGCGAGATCACCGTTACCGGCGGCACGCCTACCTGGTATAAAGTAGAGCAGGGCGACATTACCGGTTATGTTTCCAGAGCTTACCTGAGCGAGGATCAGGAAAGCGCAAACGCCGCCGTTGCCGCCGAAGAAGCCGAGGTTGCGCGTGTCCAGGCAGAAGCTGCTGCCGCTGCAGCAGCGCAGGCCCAGGCAGAGGCAGCTGCACAGGCCGCAGCGCAGGCTGCCGCCCAGCAGGCACAGTCCCAGGCTCCTGCCCAAAGCCAGGAAGTTTACGAAGTAAGCCGCCAGGCCTTCGATGACTGCGACGGAAGCGGCCATGGTTACTACGAAATCACCTACTCCGACGGCAGCACCGCCATCGAGTATTATTAAGTAACCGTTCTTACGTTCTGCGCCCATGCTGCGCAGAACGTAAGAACATGATTCAGGAGTGCGAAATCCCGGCTCTTTCGCCAGGCCGGAAAGGAAATTTGTATGAAAAAGAAAGCTGTTCTCCTGGCTCTTCTGCTCTGCTGCACAGCAGCGGTTCTTCCCGCCAGCGCCGCTTCAAAGACCAGCGGCTGGAAGAAGACAAAGGGCCAGACTTATTATTACAAAAAGGGAAAAGCCGTCAAAGGCATGGTAAAAATCGGATCGAAAACCTATTATTTCGATAAAAAGGGAAGGCTTGTCAAAAAGAAATGGGTGAAATATAAGGGAAAAACCTACCGTACAGACAAAAACGGCGCGATCATCAAAAATCGCTTTATCAACGTAGGCGGCAAGCACTACCGCATGAAGGCCGACGGGACCTTGCAGAAGGGCTGGAAAACCTTTTCCTACGGCAAATCCTACTTTGGCTCCAACGGTGTCCTTCGCAAAGGCGTTCAGAAGATCGGCGGGAAGGTTTATTACTTCACAGACCGGGGCGTTATGAAAACCGGAATCATCACAGAGGGCAATACTACCTATTATGTGTCCAAATGGGGCGTAGTGAAAGCCAAGCGCGTGGTAAAAAATGGGAAGGCGAAATATCTGGATGCCAACAATAAAGCCCTGTCCAGCGCCAAGGCCCAAGAATACGAAGCCAAGTGGAACGCCCACGTGGTGGTTGCCCAGATCACCAATTCAAAAATGTCGAAGGAGGAAAAGCTCCTGACCTGTTTCCGCTGGGTTATGTCCAAGCCTTACATC
This sequence comes from Candidatus Limivivens intestinipullorum, assembly GCA_018711185.1. Lineage (GTDB taxonomy): Bacteria > Bacillota > Clostridia > Lachnospirales > Lachnospiraceae > Limivivens > Limivivens intestinipullorum. Next base: position 27,994 of record DVIQ01000079.1, read on the forward strand.
ACCTTCCGCACCTTCGGGAATTTTGACGGATGGGTGCCGACCTACGCCAACGACCACTTCACCAGAGGCGGAGGTAACTGTCAGTCCGACGCGGCAGCCTTTGCCTACCTGGCCAGGGAGCTGGGCTACTCCAAAATTTACGTCTGTGTGGACTCCGACGGAACCAATCCCCGCGGCCACAGCTGGACGGAAATCAACGGAAAAGTCTACGATCCCCTGTTCGCGGAGGCAAAATCCTTCAGCCGCTATTACGGCGTAAGCTATGGCACCTATGAACTTCATCCGATTCTTAAGGTACGAGTTTAGAGGCAGCCCTTCGGCCCGGGTCTGCGCATATGCTGCGCAGACCTTCAGGAGTGCCAAATACGCCCGCCAGACTTTTTCTGGGAGGTGGTACGCATGCCCCGCGGGCGTATGCAGGTTTACTCTCTCCACTCCACCACTTCGTCCAGTCTTTTCCTTGGTCTTGCCTTTGGCGCTTCCTCCGGATAGCCAAACGCCGCGGCAGCCAAAAGCTCTCCTTCGGCGTTCAGCCATTCGCACAATTCCTCATAGGCAAAGTAAATATCGCAGATCCAGAGGCTTCCGATTCCTTTCTCCGTCGCCGCCAGAAGCATGTTCTGAATCGAGGCGCTGACAGACTGTATATTGCAAATCTCGTAAATCCGTTCCTACGGCGCCAATTCTTCCAGAATCCCCTTCCCCAGAGGGTTTACGATAAAAACAACCACCGGCGCCTGCTCCATGATCTGTACCGTATATTTTGCGGCCGCTCTGTGCCGTTTGCTCTCCGGAAGCAGAGATATTCCCGTCTCCTCTCTGGCGATTCCCCGCCGGAAAGCTTCCAGCATCTCCTCCTTTGCCTTTCCCCGGATTACCACATACTTCCATGGCTGCCGGTTCTTTGAGGACGGAGCTTTCGTTCCGCTCTCAAGGATCTCCAAAAATTCAAAAATAATCTGGACAAAACACTGTTTAGAAAGAATGCAGGAGAGAGATATAAGCAGAGCAGATGTAAAAAATGGAATTGTAACTGGTGAGATTATCGAAGAGTATCCGGATGATTATCCAAATCCAAACTGCCTGATTTCTGGGTATACTGTAAACTATCGAATTTTGCATATCGTTGCTGGTTGTGATAGTATAAATATATACATCATAACAGCTTATTACCCGGATACAAAAAAGTTCGAAAATGATTTAAAACCAGAAGAAAGGGGAAATAGATATGTGTATGTTTTGTAAAAATACAACTGCTATTCCGAGCACCACCACCCACGTTGTGAACTATAAAGACTGTATCATCGTAATTAAAAACGTTCCATGCCTTGAGTGTGATCAGTGCGGCGAAAAATACTACACCGATGAAGTTGCTGAGAAACTGGAAGCCATTGTAAATATGACCAAGAAGCTTATGCAGGAGATTGCGGTGATTGATTACAAGCAGGCAGCATAAAACGGCAGGCAGCTCCCGCCGAAAGGAGAAATTTATGAACACCGAACGCATCATTAGAATCGTCAGGCCATCTGACGCCAAGGAACTCGTGAATATTTACGCCCCCTATGTGGAGCATACGGCCATCTCTTTTGAATATGAGGTACCGACCCCGGACGAATTTCGCGGACGGATTGAACGGACACTGAAAAAATATCCCTATCTGGCAGCGGAAGAAAACGGCCGGATTCTGGGCTACGCTTACGCCGGCCCCTTTGTGGGCCGGGCGGCATATAACTGGTCTGCGGAAATGTCCATCTATGTCAGCCGGGACGCCAAAGGCCGGGGCGTCGGCGGCCGGCTGTATGGGGCTATGGAAGAAATCCTGAAGGAAATGAACATTCTGAATCTAAACGCCTGCATCGGCTATCCCGAAACCGAGGACGAATATCTGACCAGAAACAGCGTCGAATTTCATGCCCATATGGGGTATCAGTGGGTTGGGCGCTTTCACAACAGCGGATACAAATTCGGACGCTGGTACGACATGGTATGGATGGAGAAAATCATCGGAACGCACACAGGGAATCCCGCTCCGGTAAAGGCGTTTCCCGAAGTCCGGGACATGTTCGCGGGAAACCTTCTGAGAGAATAAACCGCGCCCTGTCCAACCGCACGCCGTCCATGTTCGATTTCCGTTCAGCTCTCTCTCCGGTGACAATTGTGTAATCATGTTCTTGCGGTCTGCGCAGCATGTGCGCAGACCTGGGCTGAACTGTTTGTTACAAAATTGTCACCGTTCTTTTCACCCCTCTGTCATTTCCATGGATTATACTGATATTAAAGAAAAAACACGGCTGTTTACTCCTGCTCAGACCGCTGCGAATCGCAGCGGTCCGGCAGGGCTGAACGGCTGATGCGAATCGTCCGGCGGGCGCCGCTTTGGGTTTTGTCCCGGCGCGGCCCGGACGGGAAAGGGGAATGTATATGGAAATTTTAAGATGCGAAAATCTTTCGAAAACATACGGCAAGGGAAACGCCCAAGTCAAGGCTCTGGACAAGGTATCCTTCAGCGTGGAAAAAGGCGAATTTGTCTCCATCGTGGGGCCCTCCGGCTCCGGAAAGTCTACCCTGCTGCACATCATCGGAGGCGTAGACCGGCCCACAGAGGGGAAGGTATTTATCGGGAATACGGATATCCACGCTCTGAACGAGGACCGGCTTGCCATCTTCCGCAGACGGCAGATCGGCCTGGTATACCAGTTCTACAACCTTCTCCCGGTGCTGAATGTGGATGAAAACATCCTTCTGCCTCATCTGCTGGACGGCAGGCCCATGGACCGGGAGCGGCTGGATTTGATCGTGAAGGAGATGGGCCTTACGGAGCACCGGAACCACCTGCCAAGCCAGCTCTCCGGCGGCCAACAGCAGAGAGTCTCCATCGGCCGGGCCCTGTTTAACCACCCGGCAATCCTGCTTGCCGACGAACCCACCGGAAATCTGGACCGGAAAAACGGCGCGGAGATTGTCCGGCTTCTGAAAGAGTCCAACCGCAGGCAGCGGCAGACCCTGATTCTGATTACCCATGACGAAAGCATTGCCCTCCAGGCAGACCGGATGATCTGCATTGAGGACGGCCGGATCACCCGGGACGAGCGCATCCGCTTTCTCAAAAGCCAGCAGGCCGACGCCTGAGACAGGAGGTGAATCCTATGCGCAAAAATATCGTTCACTACGTTACCAGACAATATATGAAGCAGAATAAAAAGCGAACCCTCACGGCCTTCGCCGGAATCGTCTGCATGGTACTTCTGATGACCTGCGTTTTTGTGGGAAAAGATACGGCCATCGCCTACCTGGAGCGGGTGGCCTCCAAAAAAGACGGCCTCTGGCATGTGAGCATGTACGATGTCACGGAAAAGGAGCTGGAACAGGTAAACGCTCTTCCGTATGTGGAGCAGACCGCCGTCTCCGCGGATCAGGGCTTTACGGATTTTTCCCTGTCCGCCAATGACCAGCGGCCCTACCTTTTTGTAAAATCCTACTCGCCTCAGTGCTTTGACTGGATGAACATTACATTAAAAAGCGGACGGCTTCCGGAAAATTCCGGCGAAATCGTTCTCAGCGAAACTGCCCTTTCGGACGGCGCGGAGATTGAAGTGGGCGATACCATTCAGGCGGAATTTTTCACCAGAAGCGTCACCGGCATTGACCCGGACACGGAAAAAACCTTTTTCCCCTTTTACGGCATCGATCTGGAATACGGGGAAACCGTAGCGGTTTCCCAGAATTTCCCCTATTATGGGGAAAACGAAAGTTTCCGTGAAAACCGTAAGTTTCTTGGAACCTCCGGAACCTATGAGGTTGTTGGCATCATTGAACAGCCCTCCTGGGAGGACACCGGTTCCGCGGGCTATCCCGCCATCTGCGGTCTGGACAGCCAGGAGGCCGCCGGTCTTGGGCAGTTTAATCTTTCCATTATTCTGGATCTGAACCGCGTTCCTTCCTCCTATGGGCAGGATCTCCGGGATATCGCCGGTACCCATGAGATTGATTTCAATAACTATCTTCTGGCCTTCTCCGGAAATTCCTCGGATACCACCATCAACGCCGTGGTAGGCTTTCTTACCGTCTTCTTTACGGCAATGATCATCCTGGCCTCCGTTCTGCTGATTTACAATGTTTTCCGGCTTTCCTTCCGGGAACGGAGCCGGTATCTCGGAATGCTGGCTTCTGTGGGCGCCACCCGCCGTCAAAAGCGCGGCAGCGTGTATTACGAGGCAGGTACCCTTCTGCTTCCGGCTCTTCCCCTAGGAATCCTGGCGGGCCTGGGCATCGTGGAGCTTGGAATGCTGGGAATCAATCCGTTCCTGGGCAAGCTCCTGATGCTGGAACGCTACCTGGACACCGGGGCAATCCCCCTTTCGGTATCCCCCCGGGCCCTGGCAGCCGTCATCCTGCTCAGCATCGCCACAACCCTGCTCTCCGCCTTTCTTCCTGCCAGAAAGATCGGTAAAATCGGCCCCATAGAATCCATCCGCGGCAATGCGGACACAAAAAACCGCACCTTTCGGATGCGCCCGGGTCTGATCCGGCGTTTTAAGGCAGAGGGAATGCTGGCCGCGGACACGGTCAGCCGCCAGAAAAAGAGCTCCAAAGCCGTGGTATCCGCAGCCGCCGTGTTTATGATTGTCATGATGCTTGCCTCCTGCGGAGCGGCCGCCATCTCCCGGATCGTAGACGTGAAAATCGGCAGCTCCGGGGACATCACGGTAAACAGCGGAGACTGGGACTATTTCGTCACCGGAGACAACCGCTCCGAAATCAAGGCCCTGGCCCGGGAGCTTTCCGCCGAGGAGGATGTGGCTTCTGTCCGCCAGTGGTATACCGGCCTATTTGTAAGCACCGTGTCCATGGATACCTACAGTCAGGAATATTGGGACGATATGCGGGATCTCTTCGGCCTCTATTACCGAAGAGAGCTCAGCGTGGAGGAATTTATGGAGCTGGCTCCGGTCAACGAACAATCCGTGAACCTTCTGGCCGTGGATTCCGAAACCCTGGACGAAATCGCCGCCATAGCCGGCGCCGACGCCGAAGCCCTGAAGAGCTCTCATGCTGCCATTGTGGTAAACGACGGCTCCATGTCCACAGACACCATCGGCATCTGGCAGATGACCCCCAAGCGTTACCGGTACTACTATATTTCGTCTCTGACCGACCTGGAAAAGGGCGACCGCATTTCCATGAAGATCTACAGCCCCACCAAAGACGAGCAAGTGCCGTTTTCGGTGGATATCGCCGGATTTGTCACGAAAAAACAGCTTGACAAATACGTCACGCTGAACGGCCACCAGATCTGGCTCATTGTCAGCACCGCTACCTGCGAGGCAATCATGGACATCAATGAGGAGGCCGACGGAAACAGCTACGGCGTTCTGACCACGGATCTCTACATCCGCATGGCCAACCCCAACTCTCCGGTTCTGGACCGCCTGGAAAGCTTCAGCAACCAGGACAGCTCCAATATGGCCGTGGTGCCGGCCAACATCACCCAGACCATGTCCTCTGCCATTCTGACGATTGTCCGGGTACTCCTGGTCTGCTTTGTGATCCTGACCTCCGCCATCTGCCTGCTGAATCTGGTGAACTCCATAAACGGCCGTCTGGCGGAGCGCCGCAGAGAATTCGCGATTTTGAAGTCCATCGGGATGACCGGGAAGCAGCTTCGGAAAATGCTGCTTATGGAGTGCGCGGCTCTTCTCCTGAAAACCGTCCTCCCGGTACTGCTGATCACCGGGCTGTCCGTTCTGGTAATGCACCGGGGGCTCACCCTGATCTTCGGAAACGTGTATCTTCCGATACCCTGGATCCCCTGCGCGGGGGCGGCTGTTCTCGCCTTTCTGGCCGTGGTGATCATCACGCTCCGGGCCGGATTTTCAAAGGAAAACGCAAATCTGCTTGAAGAGATACGCAGCGAGAGTATATAATAACAGTGCATAGGACGGCCGCCGTTTCGCGGGGTGAGGCCGTCCAAAGGAGGATCGTGCCGCCAGCCAAAGGCGGCGGAATGGAGTTAATATGACTATATGGATTGTAGAGGATGATGCCGTGATTCTGGAAGGGCTCACCTATTCCCTGACCCAGGAGGGCTATCAGGTGTTCACCAGCGGCACCGTCCGGGACGCTCTGGTCCTTTTGGAACAGAATACGCCCTTTGACTTCTGTCTGCTGGACGTGATGCTGCCGGACGGCACGGGTTTTGAGATCTGCAGGGCTATCCGGGCCCGAAGCCAGGTGCCGATTCTCTTTCTCACAGCCTGCAGCGATGAAGTAAACACCGTCATGGCCCTGGAACAGGGCGCGGATGACTATATCGCCAAGCCCTTCCATCTGCGGGAGCTCCTTGCCCGGATGAAGGCGATTTTAAGACGGACCCAGGGCGCTTCCGGCCAGACGCCCTCTCTGATTCAGGTCGGGGAAAACCAGATAAACACCCAGACCGCCAAGGTGACCCGGGGCGGCGAAGAGGTTGTCCTTACCGCCACAGAATACCGGCTTCTCCTGGTGTTTTTGAATCACCGGGGCCAGAACCTTTCCAGGCAGCAGATCCTGGACTGCCTCTGGGATGAGGCCGGGGACTTTGTAAACGATAATACCCTCACCGTCTACATTAAGCGTCTCCGCCAAAAGCTCGGGGATACGGAAGAAAACCATCTGATCAAAACCATCCGCGGCTACGGCTACCGCATGGACAGGCAGTAGCCTTGTAACAAGCCCAGGTCTGCGCACATGCTGCGCGGACCGTAAAAACGTGATTTACGCATCCCTGGAAGGAGGTTGACCCGATTATGGAAGTGCTTCTGCAGGCGTCCGCTCTGCTGGCGGCCCTGGCCGTCTGCGCGTTTACCCGGAACGCCCTTTTTTCCTGTCTGGCATTTGGGATCTGCGCTGCCTTTATGCTGGCGGTTTCCCTTGTATCCCGGCTGTCTGTGAATCGGCAGATCGAAGCCCTCACCGCCTACCTGATGCGTGTCCAGGACAGTCTGGAGCTTCCCGCCCCGGAAAAATGCCGGGAGGGAAAGCTTGGAATCCTTCAGAGCGAGATTTACAAACTGGTGGTTCTCTTGAATGAGCAGACTGCCGAGGCCCAGAAGGGCCGGGAATATCTGGCCGATATGCTGTCCGACATTTCCCATCAGCTGAAAACCCCGCTGGCCGGCATCACGATTTTGACCGATCTTCTGAAAAACCCGGATCTTCCCCAGGAAAAGCGCCGGGAATTCGCGGATAAAATAAACGCCCAGGCGGACCGGGCGGCCTGGCTTATAAAAAATCTTCTGGCCCTGTCCCAGATTGAAGCCGGCGTTTTAAAATTGAAAGCGGAAAAAACGGACGGACAGGCCCTTTTGCGGGAAGTCTGCGCCCCCTTTGAGGTAATGGCGGAACTGAAAGACGTAACGCTTTCCCTGTCTGCCCCTTCCGGGGCTTTCCTCCTCTGCGACCGGCACTGGACGGCGGAAGCCCTCTCAAACATCGTCAAAAACTGCCTGGAACATACGCCCTCCAAAGGGGCCGTCTACGTGAAGCTGGAGCAGAATAATTTTTCCACGGACATCACCATCCGGGATACCGGAGAAGGCATAAAAAAAGAGCAGCTTCCCCATATCTTCGAGCGCTTTTACAAGGCGGACAATGCCGGAAGGGACAGCGTGGGCATCGGCCTTGCCATGGCAAAGCAGATTCTCCTGCTGCAGAATGGGGACATCACCGCCAAAAGCCGGCCTGGAGAGGGAACCGCCTTCTTTATCAAACTATATCGTGTGGAAGGATAACAGGAAAAGGAGTATTTATGAACTGCTGTAAAGAGAAAAAAGAAAGCCTTGCCGCCGCCAGACGGCAGGAAATTATCCGGGCCTGCGAGGAATTGTACGAGGCCGTGGACTACGATGCCATCAGCATCAAGGAAATCGCCAAGTCCACTTCCATCTGCCGGTCCAATATCTATAATTATTACGAGACAAAGGAAGAAATTTTTCTGGATATTCTGAAGAAAGAGTATCTCCTCTGGATGGAGGATATGAAAAAGCTCCTTGAAGAGGACTCTTTGCGCTCCCGAAGCTCCTACTGCCGGATCATAGCCAGGACGGCCCGGCACCGCCCCCGGCTTTTGAAGCTGATCTCCGTACACTATGTATCCATTGAGAAAAACTGCTCCCTGGAACGGCTCACGGATTTCAAAAAATCCATGGAGCCGTTCTGGAACATGTTCCGGGAAAGTCTTACCGTGTATTTTCCAAACTCCTCTTCGGAAAAACGGGAGACTTTTATCCTGCTGGCCATGTCCCTGGTGCAGGGCATCTATTCCATGACCAGCCTTTCCGAGAAACAGCTCTGCGCCATGAAATGCGCGAATCCGGGATACACACAGCCTGATTTTGAGGATACCTTCTATCAGGCCCTGTATACGCTGACCTCAGAGCTGCTGTGAATCGCTGCCTGAATCTCCTTATCCGAGCAGACGGTCCAGCACATCCGTGACTTTTTTCACCGGAATGATTTCCAGCTTTGTCTTCACCTCTTCCGCCACATCCTCAAGGTCCTCCACATTGTCCGCGGGAATAAACACTTTGGTAATTCCCGCTCTCTGGGCGGCCATCAGCTTTTCAGGCAGACCGCCGATGGGCATTACCGTGCCCCGCAGAGAAACCTCTCCCGTCATGGCATAGTCCGTGCTCACCGGCTTTCCGGTAACCAGAGACGCCATTGCCGTCACCAGAGTAATCCCGGCCGAGGGTCCGTCCTTGGGAACGGCTCCCGCAGGCACATGGATGTGCAGGGTTTTTTCCTCAAGAACCTTCGTCTCCTCCGGATACAGCGCCTTCACAATGCTCAGAGCGATCTGTACCGACTCCTTCATCACATCTCCCAGCTGTCCGGTAATCATCAGACCGCCTTTGCCGTTTACCAGCTTGCTCTCGATAAAAAGAATCTCTCCGCCTGCCCTGGTCCACGCCAGTCCCGTCACAACGCCGGGATCCGCCTGGGTCAGCCGCTTTTCCAGATGAAGCTTATTTCTTCCCAGATATTTTTCCAGATTTTCCTCCGTCACGTGAAGGGTGTCCCCTGTCTTGCGCACCAGCTCCACGGCCGCTGTTCTGCAGAGGATATCCATCTGCTTTTTCAGACCCCGGACGCCGGCCTCCATGGTATATTCTTCAATGATCCTGCGGATGGCATCGTCTGTCACCTCAAGACTCTCCTCCGGAATGCCCGCGGCCTTCATGGCCTTCGGCAGCAGATGCTTTCTGGCAATCTGGAATTTCTCCACAGCCGTATAGCCCGGGAAGGAAATCACTTCCATACGGTTCAGCAGAGGCTCCGGAATCGTATCCGTAGAATTTGCCGTGCAGACAAACAGCACATTGGACAGATCATAGGGCACATTCATATAGTGGTCCGTAAAGGTACTGTTCTGCTCCGGATCCAGCACCTCCAAAAGAGCGCTGGCAGGGTCTCCGCCATAATCCTTCGCGAGCTTGTCCACTTCGTCCAGAACCATCACCGGGTTGGAAGCGCCGCTTCGCTTCATTCCCTCCATAATCCGGCCCGGCATGGCGCCGATATAAGTCCGTCTGTGGCCCCGGATCTCCGCCTCATCCCGGATGCCGCCCAGGCTGATCCGCACATACTCCCTGCCCAGAGCCTTGGCAATGCTCTGGCCGATGCTGGTCTTTCCGGTGCCCGGCGCGCCCACAAACAGCAGAATCGAACCGTGCTGCTTTTTGTTCAGGGCCATCACGGCCAGCTGCTGAATAATCCGTTCCTTTACCTTTTTCAGCCCGTAATGCTCCTCGTCCAGCACCGCCTGAGCCTTGTCCAGATCGATCTTCGGCATTCTCGGCGTCTTCCAGGAAAGGCTGGTGACAAAGTCCAGATAATCGTACAGCATCCCATACTCATGGCTTTCCTTGCCCTCCTGGCGCATCCGGTTTAAAACCTTCTCCGCCTCCTGCTTCGCCTCCTTATTCATGCCGGAGGACGCGATTTTCTTCTCAAATTTCCGCACATCCGAGACATTTTCCGGATGCATGTCATCCAGCTCCTTCTGGAGATAATCAATCTGCTTTTTCAGAGCCGCCTCCCGATAAAGCTGTTCCTGGTTGTCCTTCTGGGCTGTCTTTGCCTCCTCGGCCACCTTGGAGAGCTCCATAAACTCATTGACCGCCCTGGTAATCAGCTCGTACCGCTCCCGCCTGGAATCCGCCGCCAGAATGGCGTACTTATCATCCGGCGACAGGTTCAGATAGTCCGAGAGCGCGCAGACCAGATCGTTCATATTCTTCCGCTGAAGGATAAAGCTTCTGGCCCACAGCCCCCACTGATAGCCCTGGACGAACTTCAGAAGCGCGGTCCGCAGCTTGCCGAACTCCTCCTTTTCTTCCTCTTCGGACATATCCTGTATCTCCGGCCGGATCGCCGCCGCGGCGTTGATCTGGCCGTTTTCGATTTCCACCATAGAGAAATCCATACGGTCCAGGGTACGGATATGCACCGTATCGCCCTCGCTGTCTCCCTCAATCCTGGCGGAAATACCGATGGGATAGAAATCCTCGGGAGTGTAATTTCCGTCCTCTTTCTCATTCTTCAAAAGCATAAACAAGATATCCGCTCCGGTGTGTACCGGTTCCTGGTTCGGGAAAAAATCCTTTTTGAAATAATAGGAAACGTCCGGAAGCAGCAGTGTATTATAAATCGCCCGTATTGTCATCATTCAAATACCTTCTTTCGTTGTTAGCAATCTCCCTAGGTGAGTGCTAATATTTTTCTGAAAAGAAAGCGAATAAAATTCCGCATTTTATTCGCTTTACCCGTTCATGGGGGGATGGTGACACAGTTTTCTGACACTGTGTCATCGTAATTGAGAGTATCACACTTTTTACTTTCTGTCAATAGCCTTATTCATAATCTCAGGACAAACGCATGAATGTTTTCATCCTCCATTTTCTGGATTCTCTCTTTTTTTAAAACGACAATACTTTTTCCAAATACTGAATTGGACGCAGACCTATTACAAACCGTTTCTTTCTCATCGATAGTCC
>DVIQ01000080.1 GCA_018711185.1 Candidatus Limivivens intestinipullorum
GTGGAGAACCCAGAAGCGTATTGATTGACACATCAAAAACCTGTGATAACAGTTTTAAGGTATCTGTATTTGGTTGTGTTTCGCCTGTTTCCCAGCGACTAACCGCCTGTCGGGTAACTTGCACACGTTCAGCCAGTTGTTCTTGCGTAAGGTTGTTTTTCTCGCGTAAATTTTTAAGAATACCTTGTATTTCCATAGCCGTTCCTCCTAAAGGATGTTTTTACTCATTATAACTTCAAAACGGGCTTTCAACAAGCAACTCGCTGTTGCTACGGAATAGTGGGCTGCTGTCTATCAAATTCTTGCGTGTTACTTTATGGCACATGAGCATTATCTCAAGGATACTTCCTACTCCTGTGACATTACCCTTACGCTTGAGTATTCAACAGACAAGGTTAATTGGGAAGAAGAAGAGTCTTGGACAGATACCTTTTCAGGCATGCGAGGCAGCTATTCAGAATCAAAAGCTGTATATTCCGGTTATTACTATCGAACAGTTGCTACGGTCAAGGTCTATGATAAATATGGAAATCATGTTGAAACTGCTGAGGTAGAAGGTTCTGCAGTTCGGTATTGATTTTACGTATCGGTTATAATGGGCATTGTTATTTTTTCTCTGCTTATCAGATAACTGCTTTCATTTATGAGTCCCCACTCTTACCGCCACAAACCAGCGGTTATCCTCCTGCAAAAAGAGTTCCCGCTGTTTTCCGTGGATCAAACACCGGTACCGTAATCCCAGGCCGCCCGCTTTTAAGCAGGCGGCCCTTTCGATATCCAGTACCCGGTCGATGGGGAAGGGGAGCACCGTCCCGTCCTCATTCTCCCAGTAAAGTACTTTCGGCAGCACTTTCCCGTCCGGCAGGAACTCTGCATCCACCTGCAAATACCTGCGTTCATATTGTCCCATTTTCACACCACCCGCACCGATAACGCCGCCGGCTCTCTCCCCAGCAGCAAACTGGCCGCCATGGGATCGTTGAGCCACTCAAGTCCCTCGCCCGCCGGGATCACCAAAGGCATCCGGTCGTGGATGGGGGCAATGGAGAAATTGGCGGCAGTTGTGAGAATCGTAAACCGCGGCAGCCCCTCTCCCCAATCGTACAGCCCCGCCATCCAGGTGAGAGGCTCCCCCGGCTGGCGGCAGTGACAGCGGACATGGGCTTCATCGTGAGTCCACTCGTAAAACCCGCTGGAAGGTACCAGGCACCGCTGCCCGCACAAAAGCCCCCGGAACATGGGCTTTTGTGACGCCGTTTCCGCCCTTGCGTTGATGACAAGCCCCTTGCGCCAGGGATTTTGCAGACCCCATACCGCCGGGACAAGTCTGGGACTTCCACCCGGGGCGATCAGGATGGGAACCGTATTACCGGGGAAAATTTCCCCGGTTTTCACCTCCGCGCCGCTTTGTTCCACTTCCCGTACAATCCGGCGGATTTCCTGTTCATCTATGGAAAAACCGTATCGTCCGCACATCAAAAATCACTCCTTCGCTCCATAGGATTCCCATTTTTACTGGTAAGACGCCGCCTGCACAAAATTTTGCAGGGAACTCTGGATGTTGGGGTCCAGGTGGGCCAGCTGGGGGTCAGTCATCAGCAGGGCGCGCCGCACACTTCCCTCTCCAAATCGTTTCCGAACCCCGTCCACAGCTCTGTCCAGGGAAGCACGCTTGAGGTGGGTTTCCTCACCGAAAAACATACATTGCTCGGCGCTCCCCTCCGGTGCCAAATCTGTCACCCGCACGCCCAGTCCCCGCAAAGGCGTGGGCCAGCCGTACACCTTTCGGAACAGGGCGTAGGCCTCCCCGGCGATTTCGGCGCAGACGTTGGTGAAACGCTTCATGGGCGCCTGGCGTTCCCAGCTTTTCAAGTTGTTGTCCCGCAGGAACAGCACCACCGTTTTGCCCTGAAGCCCCTGTTCCCGTAGCCGCCGGGAAACTTCCTCTGCCATCATGGTAATCACCAGGCGCACATCCTCATTGGTCCGTAAGTCCCGTGGACAGGTGGTGCTGTTTCCTACGGATTTTACTACCTCTGCGCTGCCCACCTTGGCCACCGGGGAAATGTCCCAGCCGTTGGCATAGGCGTGGAGGATTTCTCCCTGCTTCCCCATCCAGCTTCGGAGCAGCTTCACATCGGTATTCGCCAGGTCGCCGATGGTGAAAACGCCGTAATCTCGGAATTTCCTGGCGGCACTCCAGCCCACAAACAGAAGGTCGCATACCGGCAGCGGAAAAATGATCTCCCGGAATCGTTCCCGGGGGATTTCGGTGGTGGCGTCGGGCTTTTTCAGATCGCTTGCCAGCTTGGCAAAGACCTTGTTAAAGCTCACACCCACCGAAACGGTAAGGCCCAGTTCTTTCCGAATCCGTTTCCGGAGAGTGTCCGCGATTTCTTTCCCGGAGCCGAACAGCATCCGGCTGCCAGTGACGTCCAGCCAGGCCTCGTCGATGCCGAAGGGTTCCACCTGGTCGGTGTATTCCTCATAAATCTCCCGCACTAACCTGGAGAAACGATGATATTCCGAAAAGTGGGGCGGCACCACCACCAGCTCCGGGCAGCACTGTTTCGCTTCCCAGATGGCCTGACCCACCCGGACGCCGAAAGGTTTCGCCAATTGGTTTTTGGTGAGGATGATGCCGTGCCGGCTCTCCACATCTCCGCCCACCGCCACCGGCTTATCCCGCAGAGAAGGGTCCATCAGACATTCCACTGATGCGTAAAATGAATTGAGGTCCGAATGCAGGATTACCCGTTCCATTCCATCATCTCCAAAACAAAAGTTCCTGATTTCAGTATAGAACATTCGTTCTTTGTTGTCAATGGAAATTGATGGATAATTTCCGCCAGAATTCTTCAATTTATGATTATCAGCGGAAATTTCTGCCGGGCAGTATCTACCTGATAAATGAAGGAGATCATTATTTCGCTATATAGATACATATTTCAGTATATCCATGTTGTAAAAAATCCGGGATAATGAACTTAGAACATTATCAACGGAGGTATCGTGATGATTAGCTATGCGCCCTTATGGCGGACAATGGAAGAAAAAGGGATCACCACATATCTCCTGATAACGAAGTACCAGATCAATCCCAGAACGATCAACAATTTGAAACACAATCGGGGAATTACGGTGTATACTATGGAACGGCTCTGTGAAATCCTCAATTGCACGCCCAACGATATCGTCGAGTTTATCCGCGGCGAATAAGGGGAAGAAGTAGCCACTGCTCGCCTTCCGCCTGCGGCGTGTAGCGGATGCAGTTTTCAATCCTCCGCCGGATTTCTTCCTCTGTTTCTTCGCGTTCCTCCAGCTTGTGCCCCAGCGACTCCATCAAATTCACAAGGATATCGCCTTTCCCGTGATGCGTTGCTTCCAGGTGGTTGTGCAGCAGGGCATATTGAGGATAGCGGCAAAGCAGCTCGTTTTCCAGAGCCGCCTGAGAGGAAATATAGTTTCTCAGATTCTGATAGTCTGACCAATCGAGAAGTTCATAAACAGGAAGGACGCAGGAGGATTCGTCAAAGAAAAGATAGCCCAGGTCATCGTCCGCCTGATCCGTTAGCTTTATACCAAGGCTGCAGGCAAACTCGGACAAATCACAGGTCCAAATACAGTAACCTGCAGCTAGAAACCACCGGCCGGTTTCGGATTCGACAAAATAAAGGCCGTTGCAAACGGTCTTGTAGCGCACAGTTCGCCCCGCGGGCGTGTCCTTCGGGGGAATCAGCATACCGAAATAGCCCGGATAATTTTCGGCAGCATAGTGGGCATGCGTAAAGATATCCGAATTCTTATCCAGTTCGATCCCTTGCCGCATCATCTCAAATTCCAGTATTGCTGCCGGAGACTTGTCAGCATCCTGGTCAAAAATAACGGCGTCCTTTGTTCGGGTGCCGTACCTCAGCGCTTCGTCTGAAAAAATGCCGCCGGTTTCCGGTTCGTAAACGACATAAAGCGAACGCCTGGGAGAATAGTCGAGAGGTTTTGCGCCCACCATATACACTCCCGGACAGCAGCGTTCCGCCCAAACAAGTTCTCCCCATTCGGATTCTTCTTCGTCTCCCCACTGGAATGGCAGCTTTTCTGATTCTAAATCAATTGGATTTGACCGGCTCATTGGCGCACCTCCGTGTACGTTTGTGATATAATTATTATAAAACGTACACGCACAGCATGTCAATTCACATTGGCGACGAATTTTTCTTGATAAAAAAGATGTACCGCACAATCAATGCGATACATCTTTTATAATATAACGAAATTGCTTTTCAGGTACTGTGCAGATTGGAGCAGCGCCTGCATCTGCCGCGGAAGAAGTTGGAACATCCGGCTATCTCGTAAAAACTCCCACTGCAGCCGGGGATACAGTAAATAATCCAGCGATACTTGGAAAACCCGGCATAAATGCAGCAGGGCTGATATACTGGGATCGCATTGGCCGGACTCATAACCCTGCAGAGTGGAGACCGAAATCTTGCAGGCATCTGCTAAATCATCCTGCTTCAATCCCGCATTGACACGAAGAATCCGGATTCTCTCCCCAAGCCCTGCGCGGCAGAGTTTAGGCTCTATATCCAGCATACAGTCTATCCAAATATCCAGCAGCCTCATGATCCGTTGTTTTTCAGAGGGCTTTACGGATTCCAAACAAGTTTCCAGTTCCTGCAGGATGACTTCTTCGGTAGGAGTTGAAATAACGCCGCAAAGCAGCCTGCTGGGCAATACCTTTTTTGCATTGCAAATTTGTAAGAACCACTCCAGGTTGGGAGATTTTCGTCCTATTTCATAATTTTGAATGGTGTACATGGAAAAGCCGCAGTCTGAAGCAAACCGCGTTCTGGATTCTCCCAGAGATTCACGAAAAGATTTGAGATTTTGCCCGAACAAAATCCTGTATTCGATTTCTGCCATACACACCCTCCGATAATACTTGATGTAACCATAGTATCGGAAATAGGGGAATGGTATATGTCCTTATAAAATGAATAACTCTATATATGGACATTTTCTGTGCTGCAAATAGAACACTTTATTATCAGCAGCAGAGTACCATCTGTGTTCGTGTCCTATCAGGAGATTTTTTTGCAAAGAAGCATCTTCCGTTAAGGATTTCTTTTGAAAGAATTCCATTGGGTCCACCTTACTTCCGCCTTCCCGCACTTCGAAATGCAGATGGTTCCCAGTGGAGTTCCCGGTGCTGCCCACCAGGGCGATGATATCCCCCTGCTCCACTTCCTGCCCGGCTTTCACCAGCACCTCCGAACAATGGGCGTACAGGGTTTCGTAGGTTTCATCGTGCTGGATCAGTACGTAATACCCGTAGCTCCCGCCCCAGGAATCGGTGCGGTTTGCGGTAACCACAACCCCGTCCGCCGCGGCCAGGATGGCTGTGCTCTCCGGAGCCGCGATATCCACCCCGTCATGGAAGGAACTCTCCCCGGTGATGGGGTCGGTCCGGTACCCAAAGGGAGAGGTGATGGAAAAATCTC
>DVIQ01000081.1 GCA_018711185.1 Candidatus Limivivens intestinipullorum
CAAGAAAAGGCGGTACGCTACCCCTCCACGGGGCGCATACCGCCTTTTCTTGTTATCCAGCCCTCCGGCTGTATCGGTTGAGCAAAAGTCAGCGTGGGATTGGTGTGGTATCTTTATCTAAGCGATACCCCGCGTTCCCAGTTTGATACCGCCTGAAAGCTGATGTTCATTTTGTCTGCAAGCTCCATTTGCGTCATGTTGTTCTTTTTTCTAAGTTCTGAGATTTTGAATCCTATATTTTTCATATTAAACATAGAAAAACTCCTCCTAATATATAAGTGTAGGGTTTCTGCATGAGCGAGCTTTTATCGCCTCATTGCGGTTCAATAATATCAAATTACGCCGGATTTATACAGCAAGCATCGCTTGAAATAAGAGAAAAAGTTGTTTCAAGTGATAGTTGAGTTTAAAACGTTCCATCGTCTCAGCTCTGCTTTTTCCGAAATCTGTATTTTCCTTTTCCATACCCGGACACCGGTTCAATCATTCCGCGCTCTGTCAGTTCCTTTAGGTTGAAAACTTTTCTCAATGTCCGGTTATGGAGCGAATGACGCTCATTAAGAGCTCTTTTTCAGCCGTACAATCGTAACGCCCTCTCCTCCCTCGGCCAATTCGCCCAAACGGTAAGAATCCACATTCTTCTGTCTCCGCAGATAATGATGCACCGCTTTCCGCAGCGCCCCTGTTCCCTTGCCGTGGACAATCCAAATCTGGGGAACATGGGCAATGACGGCATCGTCCAGATATTTGTCCAGCTCCGCCAGGGCATCGTCCGCGTTTTTTCCCGTCAAATTGATTTCCGCGCTTACGTTCATGGACTTAGACATACGGATTTTTCCGGCGCCGGTCCGGTTTTTGGCCAGCGTATGCGCTTCTTCCTCATCTGATCTTTCAAGCTCTTTCCAGTTTACCCGGGAGCGGAAAGCCCCTATCTGGACATATAAGTCGCCTTTGGCGTTGGGAAGAGTGCTCACCGTTCCCTTTAAATTCATACTCCGGATCTTCACCGGCATGCCGATCTTCAGTTCCCCCAGCGTCAGCTCCTCTGGCCCCTTTGCGCAGTCCGGCGCGTCTCTGAGAGCTTTTCCGGCCTTTTCGCCGGCCTCCCGCAGAAGCTGTTCCCTTTCTTCCTCCAGTTTTCGCGTCTTCCGTTCAAGCTCCGCCTCCAGAGCCGCCGCCTTCGCGTTTCGCGCCTCCGCCTCTTTGCGCTCTTTTTCCAGCATCAGGCGGCTCTGTTCCAGGCCGCTGAGCAAATCCGAAAACCCTTCTTTTTCTTCCGCCATACGGCCCTTCGCGTCCTCGATAATCTCTGACGGGATTCCAAGCTTTTCCGAAATGGCAAATGCGTTGCTTCTTCCCGGAATGCCGATCAGCAGGCGGTAGGTTGGCCGGAGGGTTTCCACGTCAAATTCGCAACAGCCGTTTTCCACGCCGGGAGTGGCAAGGGCGTACACCTTCAGCTCGCTGTAATGGGTGGTGGCCATGGTGCAAATCCCTCTTTGCCGCAGATTTGCCAGGATCGCCGTGGCCAGAGCGGCTCCCTCCACAGGATCCGTTCCCGCGCCAAGCTCGTCAAAAAGCGCCAGGCTTTTTTCATTGGCCCTTTTCAAAATCTCTGAGACGTTCGTCATGTGGGAGGAGAAGGTGCTCAGACTCTGTTCGATGCTCTGCTCATCTCCTATATCGGCAAACACTTCCTCAAAGACCGACAGCTCCGAATCCGGGAGAGCCGGAATGTGAAGTCCCGCCTGTCCCATCAGGGTAAACAGCCCCACAGTCTTCAGAGAAACGGTTTTTCCGCCTGTGTTGGGGCCGGTGATAATCAAAAGCCGGTACTCCCTGCCCAGTCGGATATCGATTGGCACGGCTTTTCGTTTATCCAGCAGGGGATGCCGCCCTTTTCGGATGTCAATCCAGCCGTTTTCATTAAACAGAGGCTCTGCCCCATCGTAAGATATGGAAAGCTTTGCCTTCGCGAAAATAAAGTCCAGCTCCGTCAGTATCCGGACATCCGCGGAAAGAGCGCTCAGGTTTTCCGCCGCCATAGCGCTCAGAGAAGCCAGAATCTTCTGAATCTCTTTTTCCTCCTGAATTTCCAGCTCCCGCAGTTCGTTATTCAGCTTCATAACGGCTGTCGGCTCCACGAAAAGAGTGGACCCCGATGAGGACTGGTCATGAATCATACCCGGTATCTGTGTCTTATGAGCCGCCTTTACCGGAATACAGAAGCGGCCATTGCGCATGGTAACCACCGCGTCCTGGAGGTACGCCCTGGCGGAGCCGCTGACCATGGAAGCAAGCTTCGTGTGAATTTTGTCATTGACATGGCGTATCGCGCGGCGTACCTGGCGCAGGCCGGGGCTCGCGTTGTCGCTGATTTCCTCCTCAGAAGGGATACAGTGCCGGATTTCCGCGGTGAACTCTGCCAGAAGCCGCAGATCCGCAAACCGGTCGTCCAGAGAATCCTTCTGTTCTTCGGGAATGTCTCTGCAGCCGTAGCTTTTTATCCTTTCGCAGATTTCCAGAAGATTGGCGATCTCAAGGAGCTCCCCGGTGCTTAAAATCCCGCCGATTTCCAGACGTTTTAAGGAGCCCCGGATATCGCCGATTCCCTGGAAAGAAAGGTATCCCTTTTTTGAAAGGCGAACCGCCGCGTCGCTGGTCTCCCGCAGGGCGGCGCGTATGTCCGCAAGCCGGCTGCCGGGCAGCAAAGCGCGGCAGCGTTCCTTCGCCTGCCCGGAGCCGGCGAACTCAGCCAGCCGGCCGATGATTTTATTGTATTCCAGCACTCGCAATGCTTTTTCGTTCATGTTTTCTGCGTACCTCCTCGTTCCTCGCGGCTGCGGCCGCAGCCACAGCGTTCTGCCTCCATTATACAGGCTCCCTTATGGATGCCGCAAGAATCCGGAAGTATAAAAAGGACGGCCTCTTTATTCGTTGACAAAGATAGTGTTTCATTATATACTATAAAAAGAAAAGTCCTATCTCCGCAGACGATTGTAAATGGGCTTTGCATGTAACGGTTCAGCAGGAATGCACTGTTACAATATTTTAAAGGGCTTCGTACATATATACGGAGCCTTTTATTTCATATAAAACGACTTTAATAAAAGATATATGCATATATTAATAATTAGCGAGGTAAACTTGGAAGATAGGGATATTAAAAGAATCGAAAAAATATTTCCGGACTATTTTAAAAGATTTGCATTACCGGAAGGCGCAAGAGAAGAAAGTATAAGAGTATATAGGGCTTGTCGGAGTGGAAAATGTGACAAGGATTCATTTTTACCATCATTTGAGGAACATGGTTTTACATTAGATCCTCTTGCTGATCCTGATGACCCAGGGCAATATTCTTTGTCAACATATGAAAAACCCACACACATCAAAAGATATGCCAGTCTTATGTCAGATATGCAAGTTCCCTATAAAATAGCGGTGGGAGTGACAAATCCCAGACACGGTTTAACACAAAGGACACGAGAAAGAAAGAAAATCAGGAGTTCTCATGTTGATTGGTGGCTTTACAAAGATGCTGCCCCGTATGAATAATTTAATATGATTCCTGATTTTGAGATGTATCTCAAGGAATATATTCAAGAAAGAGATGAAAAGAAATGAAGAAATTTATTAAAACAGACAAATATGGGGAACTATATATAGATAGAATACTTTTTGAATCTTACTTTCCTATCATCTTCACTTGTAAAAATGACAAAAACGAACTATTTATATGCGTATGTTGTCAGAATAACAGCAAAGGTTGTAAATGGTTAGCTGGAAAAACGAACGGTTTAAGCATTGTACGAATGCTGCGCGATGAAATAACTATCCGTGAACTGCTTCTGAAATATTCGTCAGGGAAAATCTCTATTGAATATGATAACAATGAATATACAATAGCTTATGGCAATTCCGATTGGAATGAAGATAGCATATTCTTACCAAAAGAAGATTCATACATGTTCGCCGAAGAAGATGAATTTGCCGATGATATTTCTTATTATTCTGCACTTGATCAAATAATTTACGAACCTGAAAATTACAGTAATGTATCTAAGGAAGTAAAAGAATCCGACGATAGTTTTCAGCTCTCTGGTGATTCTCTTAATGAATTGATTTTAACTACCGGAAGCCTGATAATCCGAAGCGAAATAAAGAACTCGAAAACATTTAAAAACTTGTGTGTTGATTTATCATCCGTTACGAGTGAATACAAAAAGCAAGAAGAACAGAGACCAGTATTTACAAATATTTTTAAAGTATATAGTAACGATTTTAACATTATTCTTGATATAAATGAAAATAGTTTTGCTGATGCAGCCTGATATAAAGGAGAAGTAATGAAAGATTTCAAAAGCTCATTAACTTTACAAAATTTAGTATTTGATCAGATAGAATTTACCAGGAAGGGTTTCAAACAAACAAGCAAGTTGAGCTTTGAGTTAGAAGTACAGATTGGCACTGGAGAATATGATGCGCATAGAGTAACTCTTATTCTGCGAGGTGAAAAACCGGAAGAATATACCGTTGTTATTAGTCTGTCCGGGTTCTTTAAGATTGAGGGGAAAGATCAGATAGACGACAAGGCTATTCAAAGTTTAATAAATAAAAACGCTGTCGCTATTATGATGCCATATCTCAGAAGCGAATTAACATTATTGACAGCTCAACCTAATACCGATAGTGTAGTTCTTCCTCCCTTTAATATAAACAAAATGTTCGATGAGCAGCACTAGACAATAGGCAATGCCCTGACAAAGCCGCTAACTGGGGAGAATTTGTGCCTCAGAAGGAATACCGTACCGGAAGCGTAAACGCAACAAGTCCGCCGTATGTTTCCCATACAGCGGACTCCTTCTCTGCCCGTACTCCCGCGCTCTTACGCGGTTCCCCCGGACGTCTTACGCTATTTTTGTAAAATCGATCTCCACCTTGAGCATATTCCCGGAGTTTTTGTCAAAATCCGCGAATGCCTGGGGCGCGTCCTGAAAATCATAGGTATTCGTGATGATCTTTTCCAGATCCACCCGTCCGTCCCTGACCAGTCCGATCAGCTCCTGGAAATCCGTTTTCAGGGCGTTCCGGCTGCCAAAGACGTTGAGCTCCTTTTTCTGAATCAGGGTGAAATTAAAATCCAGGTTTTTCTTCCCCACGCCGATCAGAACAACCTTTCCCCCGTAGGCCGCGCAGTCGATGCAGGTCTGGAAGGTAGCGGGAAGTCCCACGGCTTCTATGCAGACATCGAAGCCGTTTGCTGTCCGGCCGCTTCCGGTTTCGGAAAGGCCGGTGATTCTTTCGGCAGCTTCTTTCATGGCCTCCGGTCCGGCGTTTAAAACGCTTCCCGCGAAACCGAAGGTCTCCACGCTTCTTCGTACCTTTTCCTCTGCCTGCGGAATGTCGCACAGATAAACCTCTCCGCCTATGGCTTTGGCCGCGTTCGCGGCCAGCACGCCGATGGTTCCTCCGCCCACGACCAGGACCTTATCTCCCTTGCGGATACCGGAGCGCAGAACGCCGTGGTATCCGATGCAGAAGGGCTCCACAGCCGCCAGTACCCTGGGGGACAGGCCCTGCCCGTCATAAATGCGCTCCAATGGCATGGTGATGTATTCCTGAAACGCGCCGTTCATCTGGCAGCCCATGGTTTTGTTGTCCATGCAGGCGTTTACCAGGCCGTGCTCGCAGCTGTAGCAGCGGCCGCAGTTGAAATACGGGTTGCAGGTCACGATCATTCCCTTCCGGAGCCCGTATTCGTTTTCATCGATTTCCACGATCTCGGCGGAAAATTCATGTCCCGGAATCCTCGGATAATCCACATACGCGAAGGTTCCCCGGTAGGAGCCCAGGTCGCTGCCGCAGATTCCTCCGTACAGCACCCTCAGCAGCGCCTCTCCCTTCTTCCGCTCCGGAAACGGAACCTCCCGGATCGCCACCTGTCCCGGCTTCTCGATTACAATCGCTTTCATGCTCTTACCATCCCTCAATGCCCTTCTGCTGCGCGTCGATGACATTGTCGTCCGCGATCTGCTGAGCCGCGTCTTCCGCCGTGATGCTTCCGGATGCCACCATAGAGCAGATGGTAGGCTGATTCGCGCCCTTAATGGAGCAGCTGTACTCCATAACCGGCGTGCAGTTGCCGCTGGAAATCCATTCCTGAGCCTCGGCCACCGGAACATAGCTGTTGGACGCGTCGGTTTCAATGTTATTCAGGCAGAAGGTTCCGCAGGGCGTTACGGCGGAACAGTAGGCATCAACGGCCTCCTGGGTTGTCAGGAACTCGCACCATGCCACTGCCAGCTCCGGTTCCTGCGCGCTCTTGTTCACATAAAAGCCCTGGGGCATCCAGTAAGAAACGCCGCGCACGTCCGCGCTCTCATCCGGGATCGGGAAGAATCCGATATCGTTGATCTTGTCCGGGCATACGCTGGTCATGGTAGTAATGATGTTTGTGCGGACCAGCATCATGGCCGCCGTTCCTTCGCCCAGCATGGCCGCGCATTCTTCCATGCCCGTGGAGAGATAATCCTCGTTCAGATAACCCATGGTGGCAATGTCATACATTTTCTGCAGACCGCCTACGAAAGCCTTGGAATCTGTCAGCTCAATCTCCCGGTTTGTGTACTGCTCCGCGAAATCCGGATTTTCCTGGAGCACATAGTAATAATTGGCCAGGAAGGGGATCTGCGTGTTGCTCTCTCTGGAATAGGGCGCCGCGATGGGATCGATTCCCGCATCCTTGATGGTCTGGCAGACTGCCAGGAAATCCGTCCAGGTTTCCGGAATCTCGATGGAAAGGTCCTCAAACACGTTTTTGTTGTAAAAAACGCCGGCCACGTTGCTGGTATCAGCAGGCACCGCGTAGACTGCTCCGTCCTGAGTAACCGCCGACCGGTAGCCTTCCGTCACATTCTCAATCCAGTCCTCCCCGGACAGGTCGTAGCAGTTCTCTGCCGGGTCAAGCTTTGCCATATTTGAGCCGATGTTGTGGGTAAACACATCCGCCAGGGTTCCTGTGGAGAGGCGTACCATCCGGATATTTTCTCCCTCGTCTCCTCCGCTGATTTCCTCCACGTCCACCGTGCAGCCATACTTCTCCTCAAACGCCGCGATCTGGGCGTAGGTGCCCTCCACGCTGGCCCCGTCGGAAAGCTCCAAAAGCATGGTCAGGGTCTTTCCCTCAAAGCTCTTCTCCTCTGTCTGGTCTTCCGCGTAAACCCCCAGGCTGCTGCCAAGCACAGCCCCCGCCAGTGCCAGGGCACATGCTGCCGAACATAATTTTCTCATTCGTAACCCTCCTTCTAATGAAATGTATTAGGATAGCTTTATTCTAGTCCGGCTTTGCCGAAATTCGTATAGTATTTACAAGCTTTTCATTTGTAAAAAACAAACCTGCCCGGTCATCTCTTTCCTCTGCGGCTCAGTTCTGAGGAACCGCTGCCTTTTCTCCGGAAAGCCGGCTCCGGTACTGCTTGGGATATTCTCCCATCACCCGGTAAAATACGGAGCTGAAGTAGAGCTGGTCGTAACCCACGCGTTCGGCGATCTCTTTAATCAGCATATGCGGATTTTCCTCCATAAGCCGGATGGAGGTCTGCACCTTCAGGTTTGTGCAGTATTCCTTATACGACATGCCCTTGTATTTTCGGAACAGCCTGCTCAAATACGGCTGGCTGATATGGAAGGAATCCGCGATCTCCTGAAGCGAATAATTCTCCGAAATATTTGCGTTCAGGAAATGCACCACCTTCCAGTAGGTCTCTGAACCGCTGTCCATGTGCTCGGTTTCCGGCGGATTTTTTCTGGAAAGCTGTTCGATGATCTCCCAGATCCGCGCCCTGGCCTCCTCGTAATCCCTGGCCGTGTACAACCTGCGCATGATGCGGTTGGACTCCACCGTGGGGTCGAAGCGCTCTGCGTCAAGCTGGTAGAGTCTGCTGACCAGCAGGTAAAGAGTATGCCTCATTTCCCGCACCGAGGCCTTCTTCTGTCCGAAAAAGTTAAATAAACGGTCATACACCGTTTTCAGATCGCTGATCTTCTGGGAATTGACCTGCTGGAGAAGCTGCGCCGTCAGCCGGTGATGTTCCTCCGCGTCCGCCTGCTGCCGCGTCTGTCCCGTATCCTTTGTGGCAATCTGGGTTTCGCCCAGATAAAAGCAGCCCTGAAGCACATCGTAAAGCTTTTCGATTTCCTCCCGGACAGCTTCTCCCGCCGCAAGCGTATCGCCGATCACAAACACCCCGTTCTGCTCCCTGCCGCAGACCTTGTTTTTCAGGGTCCGCGCAAACGCTTCCAGGCTTTCCCCTGCGTTCTCCGGCCAGAGCAGAACCATGCTGTACCGGTAGCTTAACACCACGCAGTCCCATTTCTGCAGATATTCCAGGCACTGGAGAATCGTCTCCTCCACGGACAGGGACAAAGCGAATACCAGCACCCGATACGAGGTTTCACGGTCAAAAGACGCGTCCGGGCTGAAAACCGCCTCGCTGTTTTTCTGAATTTTCCGTATAAACTGCTGCCCCGCTTCCAGACGTCCGCGTTCAATCTCCCGTCCGGCCTCCAAAAGCGCCGCCCGCAGCTCATTCACGTCTATGGGCTTTAAAATATACTGCATGGTTCCCAGGGAAATCGCTTCCTTCGCATAGGTAAAGGAACCGTATCCGCTGATAATAATAGAAGGAATGCCCGGTCGGACGCGCTGGGCTTCCCGGATCAGATCCAGGCCGGAAATGCCCGGCATCTGAATATCTGTAATCAAAAGATCCGCCTGCAGCCGCGGGGACTGCAGACCCCGCAGGGCATCCTCCCCGCTTTCGTACACCGCGGACACGCTGAAATTTTCCTCCCGCTCCACCAGTGCCCGGATGTGCCGGGCCGCGTAGGGTTCATCCTCCGCGATCACCACATGAAAGATTTCCATATCTGTCTCAATCCTCTCTCAACGTGCCGGAAAGCTCAATCACACAGCCGCTTCCATCCTCTCTCCTGTGTATGCGGCAGCCAAAAGACTCTCCTAAGAAAAAGTGCAGCCGTACCAGGGTATTTTTCAGGCCGATGCCGTGCAGGTTTTTACCGTTCTGCGCGGACACGCTGCCTCCCTTAATCAGGCTGCTCACCTGTCTGTCGATTTTCAAAATCTCCGCGTCCGAAATCGGACGCCCATCGTCCTCCACAAGGATATGCCAGATTCCGTCCTCCCCAAGGGCAGACCGGATGGTCAGCCGCACCACCGGATGTTCCGAGTCAAAGGCATGAGAGAACACATTCTCCGCCAGAGGCTGGGCCGTAAAATACGGCAGCTTACAGGCGTCCAGCCTCTCGTCCAGATCCAGGGTAAATTCGATTTTATGCTCATATCGCAGCTTCATCAGCGTCAGATAGGTGCGGACATTGTCAAATTCCTGGCGGAACGTGGTTCCGGCAGAGGAGTCCATCAGGGAATAGCGCATGATTTTCGCCAGCATCTGACACGCCTGGTAGACGGTCTCCCCATCGTTTTCATAGCCCATGGTTCCGATCACGTCCAGCGTGTTGTAGATAAAATGCGGGTTAATCTGATATTGAAGAACCCGGTATTTCAGCTCTGCCTGCATGGCCTGCTGGGTCATTTTCTCCTCAATCATCTTATTCAGACGCACCGACATATCCGAAAACACCTGATTCAGATACAGAATTTCGTCGCTGGCATTCTGAAGCTTTAAGGATGACTGGGCGTCCAGGTTTTCCAATGTCACTCCCTTGATTTTATTTGTCAGCGAGATCAGGGGCTGAGAAAAGCTCCTGGCGTACTGCACTGTCAGCAAAATCACCGACAGAATCACAATGCCGCAGATCAAAAGCAGCGGAGCCAGACGGCCCAGGATCTGCTCTGCGGCCGCTGCGTAGGGTACCATCACAGCCAGCTGGAAACCGTATTCCTCCGAAGCCATGTCTTTTTTCAGCCAGGCCCGGCTGCTGTAGTCCGCCAGATTTTCCGTATCCGCGTCTGACGGGAGATCCCCCTGGGCGTACAAAAGCGCTCCGTCCTGGGCGAGAATGCACACACAGCCGTCGTATTCCAGAATTTTCTGAAAGGCGGGCAGGATATCGGCCATCCGGATCTGCGTAATCAGGTAGCCGCCCACCTCCGTAGGTACATGAATCGCCCGGACCAGAGAAAAGACTTCCTCTGTGATGTTGGGAATGATTCCCTTTTCGTCCATCATTGTCCATACCAGAGCGCTTTTGGAGACCTGCGTATCCTCAATCCAGGGACAATCTTCCATTTTTTCCGCATCGATCCGGTAAATGCTTGTACTCCCTTTAGGGGTGGCGTTCATGTTATAGTAGTAGCCGTTGTCAGTCAGATAAATGACATTGTAAATATCCTGAAAGCTGCCGTAATTGCTGATGGAGGAAACCATGTCGGCAAAGCTCTTTCTCAGATCCGCGTCGCTGTCCGAACCATACTTGAGGTTCACCGCGGAATTATAGAAATTGCTGCGGTACAGGATTTCGTCGGAAATAAATTTCAGGTTTCCGCAGTATACGTCCATCTGCCGGAGAATCTGGCTGATCTCCATATTCAGTTCCCGGTCAAAGTCCTTCCTGGTCGTATAGGCCGTATAACAGGAATATACAACCAGAAAAAACAGAGATGGAACGATTCCCAGTATCAAAAACGTTCTGCTGACGCGGTTTAAAAAGCTGTTGTTCCTCCAAACGCTCATTTTTACGGCACCCCTTTCTTCATGACTTCTACCATTGTATCACTGGCGGGACCAGAACGCCAGATGGGCGAATCTGGTAACTGTAGCTCCAGTTTTTTCCTTTTGTGCGCCAGGTCTTGGGGCCGTAGTATTCCTCCTTCCGGTTGCAGTCATGGAGCTGCCCGAAGGTATTGTAGCGGTTTCCGTAAGCGGTAAGGGCAATCTCGTATTCCTTCCCCGGTTCGGTGTCAAACCGTACCCGGTACGGGGCCTTGTAGAAGTCCCTGGCCTGCTCCCCGTCTAAGCTTGCCGAAAGCAGCGCCGCCCGGTACTCCGGCACCTGCAGGAAAAGCGCGCTCCCCCTGGCTTTTACCGGAATCCGGTAGGTCAGATTTCCCCCGTAAAAGGGAAAGCCCTGACGGGTCAGATCAAAAAACCCGACTTTGGCCGGCTTCCCGGCGATCACCGGCTTCCCGTTCTGAAAATACACGCCGAAATCTCCCAAAAGATAGCACCATTCCAGGTCTGTGTCCGGTCCGAAGGGGACTGTAAGCTCCAGAATATTTTCTCCCTTTTTCAGTGTCACAGGCTCCCGGCAGCGGATTGCCCGGTCCACATAATAGCCTCCCTCCTCTGCCCCCGGAATTTCTTTTCCATTCCACCAAAGCTTTGCCCTGGGATTTTCCAGGGCCGGTACCGCCCGACAGCCTTCGATCAAAGAGGGGATGGCAAACCGCAGCCGGACAGTATGGGATTCCCGACAGGGCTTTCGCACCCAGGGCTGTGCCATGGCATCGCTTCGAAGGGGATACCCCAGTTCCTCCCGGATTCGGTCGTCGATCCTAAGCATTTCTTCCGCGGCCCTCCACGCCCCGCCGTCCAGGGCGTACTCTGCCTGGTCCAGCAGAAACACGTTTGGCTCCGCCAGGGAATATTCCACCGCTTCTCTGCAATTTTCAAGAAATGCCGGCAAAGACGCGGTCTGCTTTTTTTCATCTCCCGGACGCGCCCCCGGCTCTCGCGCGGGCGCGCCGGCAGGCTCCAGCAGAAGCAGGAGGGAATCCTGCTCATACAGGCGGACAGTCAGGCAGGTATGCGTCTTCGTGTATTCCGCGTTTACCCGTTCGGCCCTGGCGGTTTCACAGTTTACCGCCTGCGCGGACCAGAGCCCTCTTATGGAAACCGTCAGCTCCTCTCCTTCCCCGGCCTCGCTCCAGAGATTGTATTCCAGCCCGGTATCCTCTTTGCCATGGGCCAGAAACAGCCAGCGTTTTTCCTGTTCCCGGCGCATCTGGTACAGAATGCGTCCGGTCCGCTCGCCCCCCGCGGTCCGGACGTCCACCTCCCGGAATGGTTCCAGGGTGTCCAGCAGCGCCTCTTTGTCAAACCCAAGCCGCCGGAATCCGGAAAGAACTTCTTTGGGAATTTCTCTTCGAACGCCGTCCACACAGGCAGGCGGCTCTCCCAGCAGGAATACGCTGCCGCCCTGGGCCGCAAAGCTGTCAAGAAGCGCAAGGGTGCTGCTTCGGATGGTGCAAAGGGGCGGCACCACCACCGCGTCATACCGCATTTCCCCTGCCCCAAAGCCGTCCTTTCCGACGCTTCCGTAATCC
>DVIQ01000082.1 GCA_018711185.1 Candidatus Limivivens intestinipullorum
TTTTTTGAAATTTTTTCAAAAAAATATTATTTTGGTGTTTTTCCGCCGTGAGAGGGCTGTTTTTGCCCTGTCAGGCGGTCATGCGCGCCGCCTTGGCCGTAATATCACGGTCCGCATCAGCCGCAGATGCATATTACGAAGCTTCCTTATGATAGATGACAAGCACATCCTCGATAGCTTTCCATTCCCGGTATCCGTTTTCCTCCAACAGCTTCACCAGATTTTCAAAACCGTTGTCCGTGTCCTCATCCTCGTAGTTCTTATAGTCGCTTGAGGGCGGCAGGGCCAGAACCACATACTCTGTCTCCAAAAGATGCTCCTGGGAGCTGTAGCGGACATCGTAGAGTATTTTTCGCTGGGAAAGATACGTTGTGTAAAAGGTGGTGGCAGTTACCGGCGCCTCCTCCGGAATGGTATCCAGTACATGGCGGATCTCCTGATAGAAGCCGTGGCGGGCAAGGACTTCTGCAGGATACTTTACGGCTTTCGGCACGATGACAGCGCAAAAACATACCGCGCAGACAGCCGCTGCGGCGGCCAATGGGAAGATCCGGCGCAGCCCGGTTTTTAAGTCCGCCAGATTTGCCATGGTCAGATACAGAAGAAAAGCATTGGAGCCGAAGGTATACTGGTAAAAGATATCGTGCTGGTACCGGTAGTCGGACAGAAGATTTACCAGGATATAGGGTATGAGCAGAAGATACCGCTCATACCGTCTTGTCCACAGGGGAAGCCCCAGCAGGGGAAGAAGCGTCATGGCGATAAAAGGCAGCTTCTCTGTGTCCGCGCATTCAAAGACGGCTTTCATGGGACTTAGGAGTACGGCTTTGACCACGGTAATCAGCGAGGATGATTCATTGTACATCAGGTTTTTGTAGCGGCTGGTCATGACGCCGTCGCCGGAAGAGGCCAGATAACCGGTGGCCAGGAAGAACCAGCAAAGGGAAACGGCAAGCAGCAGAAAGCCCGTAATGAGATTTTGCGTATCCGCTTTGCGAAACCGAAGGAGGGATTTGAGTGTCAGCCACAGGCCGATCACGGCCACGTAAACGGCTGCGTCCTCCTTTACCGTCAGCGTAAGGAGCGCGGTGGGAAAGATGACTGCCGGGTTCTTTTTGTCGATGCCGTAAAAGAGCCAGAGGATCAGCGGCGTAAGAAAGCAGTTTTCGTGCAGGTCGTAGCTGATGCCTCCGGAATAAGCCGGATACAGCAGAAGCAGAGCGCACAGCAGCATTCTCTGGGAACCGGTAAGGCCGTGATGCTTTCCAAGCTTCCAGAGCGGGAGAACGGCAAAGGCAAGCGCCGCTGCCTGAAGCACCTGCAGGGTGGCGGGAGTGGGAACCAGCAGGTAAAAAGGCAGCATAAGGTAGTAGATTGGCGAAACATGGACAGCAAAGTGGGACAGCAGGCCGTCCCGCTCCACCGTGGTCATTGGCAGACCGGATTCCTTCAAATAATAAAACATCTGAGAGAAAATGCCGAAATCGAAGGTCGGTGAGCGGAAACTGTGCACACGGCCTACGGTCCACGCGGCGGCAAACAGGAAAAAGGCCGCAGTCAGGACAAGGGTGATCCATAAACATGCCTTATGCGCCTTCACAGGCTTTGCCGCCGGTTCGGGCCGCTTGTTCCATCCGCGGACGCAGTAGAAGACAAGAAGAGCCAGAACAAATACGCAGACCGCCAGAAAGGGCCAGGTACCGGACGCGCTTAAAGAGGCAGCCGCGAGAAGGCCAAAGACGGCGACGATACACCAGCGCTCGGCCCTCTGCAGATTCACAAAAAAGGAGATTCCGGTCAGAAGAACGGCGATTCCACCGGTCATGCCAACGAATCGGACAAAGGACATCTGCGCCAGTCCGTCCAGATCTGCCAGCCCGCGAAGCTCCCCTGGCAGAAAGAAATATTCGGCCGCGGCAGCCAGAAGCCAGGCCAGGATGAAATGGCGGATCAGGTCTGAAATACAAACGTTGTTTGGAATAAAAGAAGTTTTCTTTAACATGACAACACCCCCTGCTGCCACAATGGTACAGGGGATGTCTTTCAAAAAAACAATAGAAATCTTACAAGTTTCTTTCAATTATCGCGGAAGCTCTACAATGGCGTTGAATTGGTCGCCGTCCACAGCTACCCGGAAGGAGCCGCCTACGGATGCCGTATAGGTCTGGGCGATGGCAAGGCCCAGGCCGCTGCCCTTTGTGGACCGGGCTTTATCGCCCCGGGCAAACCGCTGTACGATTTCATCCGGCTGAAAATCCATCTCATAGGAGGCGGTATTTGTCATGCGGACGAGGCAGCCCTTTTCCGTCTGCCGAACCTCCAGATAAATCCTGGTTCCGGCCAGGGCGTACTTGATGGCATTGCCCAGCAGATTGGCGAACACCTGGTGCATTCGGCCGCCGTCGGTGACCACTGGGACCGTATCGGAGCAATAGTTGCGCCGCACGGCCAGGCCAGCAGCCGTTAGCTGATCGTCAAACAGTCCAATGGTCTGCTCCAGAAGGCGGATCAGATCGATTTCTTCCTTCTTAGCCTCCGCGACGCCGCTGGATACCTTAGTCAGATCAAAGAGAGATTCTACAAGGTCATTCATATAGCCGGCCTTCTGATGCAGGCGGCGAAGCTGTTCCTGCCCCTCCGGGGACAGGCGCTCTCTCTGCAGTAGCTCGCTGTAGCCGAGGATGGCTGTTAACGGCGTGCGCAGGTCGTGAGATACATTGGAGATCAGTTCCACCTTAAAACGCTCGCTGGTGACAGCGGTACGGACCGCCTCCTCATGCTGGGCCTGCACATCAAGGAGCTGCGCTTCTGTCTGCGCGAAAGCGCCGTCGCCGACGGCAATCGGCAGGCCTTTCCGGTAGTTGTCAAGCTGCCGCTTGAAATGGCCAAGATCCGCGCCATACTTCCACAGGCAGCAAAAACCCAGAGCCGCGGCGGCCAGACAGCAGAGGGAAGAGGCCGGAACGCCTGCGTAAAATCCCGCATTCGCGGCAAGAAAACCGGAAAATCCGGACAGGGAAAGAAGAATCCAGCCAACCAAAACCAGCAGGGACACCTGTGGGACACGGCATCTCCTGGCAATTCGCTGAACCAGACACCAGGACAGAGAAAGTCTGAACCGCATCCATCCCAGCAGCTCGCGGATGCCCGTCAAAAAAAGGAAAACGGTTACAATGCCGGAGAGAAGCAAAAGGACGGCGGCTGCCGCAGCTCCCGGGCGGTAGCTGATGCCTTGCAAAGCGCTGTTTACAGCGGCCATCGCGGCAAAGAGCAGAAAAATGCCGTCCGGCCCGCAGATCGGATTCTTCTGGAAAAGCGCGAAAATAGCGGCGCCTGCGGCGACAACGGCCGCAAAGGAAAGAAGGAATCCGATAAAACGCCTTGCGCGGGCCTGTCCGGCACCGTTCTGCCCGGAAGCTTCGCCCGGCAATACGCTGTCATCTGTCCAGACCTCCGTAAATTCCGAAACCATTTCCGATTCGGTTTCGTAAGCCGGCTCTGAGGCAAACTCCGAAGCTGCCTCGGTTTCCCATTCCGTCATGGACTCCGAGGCAAATCCCAAAGCCGCTTCGGTTTCCCATTCCGTCAGAAGCTCTGAGGAAAAGTCCGAATGTACTTCGCTTTCCGATGCGATTTCGGTTGCGGCCTCTGTGTGA
Organism: Candidatus Limivivens intestinipullorum; assembly: GCA_018711185.1. Lineage (GTDB taxonomy): Bacteria > Bacillota > Clostridia > Lachnospirales > Lachnospiraceae > Limivivens > Limivivens intestinipullorum. Next base: position 3,657 of record DVIQ01000082.1, read on the forward strand.
ATTTCTACAGCGATTTCGGTACCGGGTTCCGTGTACGTCTGCTCAAAATAGGTTTCTTCTTCTGTGCCCTCTGTACTGTATTCGCCGGAAGGGCTGTCAAGCAGCTGCTGTCCGAAGGTCCAGCCTGCCGCTGCAGAAAGAAGCAGCACCAGAGCGATGATATTACGGCGCTTCAAAGACATAGCCAATCCCCCAAACGACTTTCAGATATTCCGGTTTTTTTGGATTCAGCTCCAGCTTTTCCCGGATGCGGCTGATATGAACCATGACGGTGTTTTCTACGGCGTAGGCATCCGTTTCCCATACCCGTTCGTAGATTTCCTCCGCGGAGAATACCCGGCCCGGATTTGCCATCAGTACCTGCAGAATTTTGTACTCCGTGGCGGTGAGACGAACCGCGTCGCCCCGGACCAGGAGCTGCTTTGCGGCGGTATCCAGAATGATGTCACCAACCTGGATCTGATCTTCGGATTTTGTCTCCCGGATAGAGCCAAGGTCATCATAGCGGCGAAGGAGCGCCTTCACCCTGGCAAGAAGCTCCTGCTGATAAAAAGGCTTCACCAGATAGTCGTCGGCGCCGGCTTCCAGACCAAGGACCCGATCCGACCCTTCCGCTTTGGCGGAGAGCATTAAAATCGGCACGTTGTTGTTCTGACGAATGCGCATGGTGGCGAGAATACCGTTGCACTGGGGCATCATCACATCCATAATAATCAGGTGCGGATGCCTGGTATTTACAATCTGACAGGCCGCCTCGCCATCGTGGGCGGTCAGTACCTGATAGCCTGTCTGTTTTAAAGCGGTTTCGATAATATTGACAATGGAAAAATCATCGTCAACAACAAGAATCTGATAAGGGACAGCCATGGAAGCTCCTCCTGATGCAATAAAATTTTTAATACAGTTCCATTTCCGTATCAAAGTATTGTTCCTGAAAAGCGACCTTTTCCGCGACTTCTTCTTTGGTGAACCGGATTCCTTCCGGCGCGGCCACAAGCTTGTCTTCGGCATCGTCGCGCCGGTGAATGATTCCGATGATGCGGGCCGTGTATTCCCTGACCGGCGTGCCGACTCCAAGCAGATATACGTCAAGGTCCTCCCCGTCGCCGCCCGGCACATCCGGTATAGATCCGTAATTGACAGGGTAGACGAGATCCGGGAACCTGGGATGGACGCTGCCGGCAGGCCGGTCTATTTTTATCGTGACGCGTTTCCCGAGAAAGGATTTTACAAGCGCTTTTCTGAGTGTGCGGACAATAAAAGCATGCTTTCCCTGCAGGTACGGTTCTCTGCCGTGGTCATTCGGAAACTGCCGGGCAAGGGATACCTTCAGGTTTTCATATTCTTTCGCGGCGGAAGGCGTGCTGTTGAGATAATCCCTGAAATTGATGTAATTTATCCAATCGGTGCTGCCGGTCAGAACAACATGGATGAAATGAGTCTGCAAATCGCCGGAACCGTCATAATAACTGCCGCAGGCAAACAGAAGCTGATGTGGGATCATGGACTGGGAGCCGGGCCGGTAATAAAAGCCATGGTCTCTTAGTGTGGCTTCGCGGGCGAGGATCTCGTTAAAATCATCCACCGCGAGGGCGATATCAATAATCGGCTTTGCCTTTATGGAGTGTATGGAAGTGCTTCCCACATGCTGAATGTCTTTTATGACGGAGCCTAGCAGCGCCCTTAAACGGGAAATGGTGTTCTGCGCTTCCAGTTCCCATTCCGTTTCGTGATCGTACAGCCTGACGATTCCTCTTCTTAATCCAATCATTGCGAACCTCCAAAGAATGAATTTGATATAAAAACACCCGGCGTCAACCGGGTGCCTGGGAAACGTTCTGAAGCTCTGCAACGGTTTGATCCTGTTCTTACGGTCTGCGCGGCCTGCGCTCAGACCTGGGCCGCACCGCTGCGAAGCTCTCTGTTTGCGTAGACATGCTTCTTTACCGCCTCAAAGCTCTCCGCGCTGATGACGTGTTCGATGCGGCAGGCATCCTCCGCGGCGATTTTCTCGTCCACGCCAAGGAAGGTCAGCCAGTCCGTCAAAAGCGTATGGCGCTCATACATGGTTTCGGCGATCTCAAGACCGCTGTCCGTCAGGGTGATGTAACCGTCAGAGTCTACTTTTACATACCCGCCTTCCCTGAGATTTTTAATGGCAATGCTGATGCTGGGTTTTGAAAAGGAAAGCTGGTTCACAATATCAATCGAACGCACATGAGGCAGCCGTTTACTTAAAATCAGAATGGTTTCCAGATAATTTTGTGCAGATTCCTGGATTTTCAATAGAAACAACTCCTTTTTTTGTTTATTAGAATAGCATGATTTCTCCGAATTTGCAAGCGTTACCGGCCACTCCCTGACCGGTAACGGGCGATCCGGCACTCACAGGCCGCTTCGCAAAGCCGGAGCGCCTCCAGGCAGCAGTCCGGGTCTGCGCGTATGCCGTGCGGACCGTAAGAACCTGATTCAGGAGTGCAAAATCTCACAGGGGCTTGCAATTTTTGTAACTCTGCTGTTATAATGTTGCGAGGCAGGCCCGCGCACGGACTGCGCGGCCGTAAAAAAATGGTAACAGTTGCGCAGAAAGGAAGAATGAACATGCCAAATAATGGAACCTATGACGCCAGCAGTATATCCGTACTGGAAGGACTGGAGGCTGTCCGCAAGCGGCCCGGCATGTATATCGGGAGCGTGTCCAGGAAGGGTCTGAATCATCTGATTTATGAGATCGTGGACAACTCGGTGGACGAACATCTGGCGGGCTTCTGCGACCGGATTGAGGTTACCCTGGAGGCGGATGGGTCCGCTACGGTGAATGACAACGGGCGGGGGATTCCCGTTGGGATGCATGAAAAAGGAATGTCGGCGGAGCGTCTGGTCTTTACCACCCTTCACGCCGGCGGAAAATTTGACGATTCTGTTTACAAGACCAGCGGCGGACTCCACGGCGTGGGCTCCTCGGTGGTAAACGCCCTCTCGGAATACCTTGAGGTAAAGGTCAGCCTTGACGGAAACGTGTATTATGACCGGTATGAACGGGGGGTTCCCACGGTGGAGCTGGAAAAGGGGCTTCTTCCGGTGATCGGCAAGACAAAAAAGACGGGAACCTGGATTCATTTCCTTCCGGACGGGGAGATCTTTGAAAAGACCTGGTTTTCCGGAACCGAGGTAAAAAGCCGGCTCCATGAGACGGCGTATCTGAATCCGAAGCTTACGATTCTCTACCAGGATAAGCGGGAAGGAAAGAATGAGAAAATCGAGTTCCATGAGCCGGAGGGAATCATCGGATTTATCCGGGATCTGAACAAAAACAAGGAAGCGGTGACAGAGCCTGTGTATTTCCAGGGCGAATCCGAGGGCATCACCGTGGAGTGCGCGTTTCAGTATGTGAATGAATTTCATGAAAATGTCCTGGGTTTCTGCAATAATATTTACAACGCGGAGGGTGGAACCCATCTGACGGGCTTTAAAACCACCTTCACTACGGTGATGAACACCTACGCCAGAGAGCTTGGCATCCTTAAGGAAAAGGATGCCAATTTTACCGGGGCGGATATCCGCAACGGACTGACTGCCGTGATTTCTATCAAGCACCCGGCTCCCCGGTTTGAGGGCCAGACAAAGACAAAGCTGGACAATCAGGACGCTGCCAAAGCCACGGGAAAGGTGACGGGGGAGGAGGTTGTCCGGTATTTTGACCGGAACCTGGAAAGCTTAAAGAGCGTCCTCTCCTGCGCGGAGAAGGCGGCGAAGATCCGGAAAACCGAGGAAAAGGCAAAGACGAATATGCTGACAAAGCAGAAGTATTCCTTTGACTCCAACGGAAAGCTGGCCAACTGCGAGAGCAGGGATCCCGCGAAATGCGAGATCTTTATTGTGGAGGGCGATTCCGCCGGAGGTTCCGCCAAGACGGCCAGGGACCGGAATTTTCAGGCCATCCTGCCGATCCGGGGTAAAATTCTGAACGTGGAGAAGGCCAGCATCGATAAGGTTCTGGCCAACGCTGAGATCAAAACCATGATCAACGCCTTTGGCTGCGGATTCTCCGAAGGGTATGGAAACGACTTTGACATCAGTAAGCTGCGGTATGACAAAATCATCATTATGGCGGATGCGGATGTGGACGGCGCGCATATTTCCACGCTGCTTCTGACACTGTTTTACCGGTTTATGCCGGAGCTGATCTATGAGGGACACGTATATATCGCCATGCCGCCCCTTTATAAGGCCATGCCCTCAAAGGGAAAGGAGGAGTACCTTTACGACGACAAGGCGCTGGAAAAATACAGAAAAACCCATAAAGGACCCTTTACCCTGCAAAGATACAAGGGCCTTGGGGAAATGGACGCCCAGCAGCTCTGGGAGACGACCCTGAATCCGGAGACCAGAATCTTAAAGCAGGTGGAGATCGAGGACGCCCGGATGGCCTCCGATGTGACGGAGCTGCTCATGGGCACGGAGGTTCCTCCCAGAAAAGCCTTTATCTACGAGCATGCCAGGGACGCGGAGCTTGACGTATAAGGAGGGAGAAAGAATGGAACAAGAACAGATTATACGCACAGAATATTCGGAGGTCATGCAGAAGTCCTTTATCGACTATGCCATGAGCGTCATTGTTTCCAGAGCCCTGCCGGATGTCCGGGACGGGTTAAAGCCGGTACACCGCCGCACCTTGTACGACATGTATGAGCTGGGAATCCGCTATGACCGGCCCTACCGGAAATGTGCCCGTATCGTAGGGGATACTATGGGTAAATATCATCCTCACGGGGACAGCTCCATCTACGAGGCCCTTGTGGTGATGGCCCAGGATTTCAAAAAGGAGCTGCCTCTGGTGGACGGACATGGAAATTTCGGCTCCATCGAGGGGGACGGGGCGGCTGCCATGCGTTATACGGAGGCCAGGCTCCAGAAAGTGACCCAGGAGGCGTTTCTGGCGGACCTGGACAAAAACGTGGTGGATTTTGTTCCGAACTTTGACGAAACGGAAAAGGAGCCGTCGGTTCTGCCGGTGCGTATCCCCAACATTCTCGTGAACGGCGCGGACGGCATCGCCGTGGGTATGGCTACCAGCATTCCCTCTCATAATTTAGGAGAGGTCATCGACGGGGTGAAAGCCATGATCAAGGACGGCAAGATCACCACCGAGGGCCTGATGGAGTACATCAAGGGGCCGGATTTCCCTACGGGAGGAATCGTGGTAAATAAAGACGAGCTGGCCGAGATCTACCGGACGGGTACAGGCAAGCTGCGCATCCGGGGGCGGGTTTCGGTGGAAAAAGGGAAAAACGGCCGGGAGCGCCTGGTGATCACGGAGATTCCCTATACCATGATGGGGGCCAATATCGGAAAGTTCTTAAACGATGTGGCCGGGCTGGTGGAGTCCAAGAAAACCAGCGACATTGTGGATATTTCCAATCAGTCCTCAAAGGAAGGAATCCGGATTGTCCTGGAGCTTCGCAAAAACGCGGATACCCAGCAGCTCATCAACATGCTTTATAAAAAGACCAGGCTTGAGGATACCTTCGGCGTAAATATGCTGGTGGTGGCAGACGGCCGGCCGGAGGTTCTGGGGCTTCGGGAGATTCTGGAGCGGCACATCGATTTCCGCTTTGAGCTGGCGCAGCGGAAATACCGGACACTCTTGGAGAGAGAGCAGGAGAAGAGGGAAATCCAGGAAGGACTGATCAAGGCCTGCGATGTCATCGATCTGATTATTGAGATCCTGCGAGGAAGCCAGAATCAGAAGCAGGCCAAAGAATGTCTGATCAGCGGCAAAACGGAAGGGATCCGGTTCCGCAGGGCGGCGTCTGAGAAAGCGGCCAGGTCTTTGCGGTTTACGGAAAAGCAGGCCACGGCCATCCTGGAAATGCGCCTGTACCGCCTCATCGGCCTGGAGATCCAGGCCCTGATGAAGGAGCATGAGGCCACCATGAAAAACATCGCGGAATACGAGGATATCCTAAATAACTATAAATCCATGGCAAGGGTGATTATAAAGGATCTGGACAATCTGAAAAAGGAATTTGCCGTACCCAGAAAAACTTCCATAGAAAACGCCCAGGCCGCCGTCTATGAGGAGAAGGGACCGGAGGAGATGGAAGTGGCCTTTTTGATGGACCGCTTCGGCTACTGCCGGACCATGGATACCGGAACGTATGAGCGGAATAAAGAAGCGGCGGACGCGGAGAGCCGGTATGTGATCCGGTGCCTGAATACGGACCGGATCTGCGTGTTCACGGATAAGGGCCGGCAGCATCTGATTAAGGTAATGGATGTGCCTTTTGGAAAATTCCGGGACAAGGGAACCCCGATTGATAACCTGTGCAATTATTCCAGCGAGGAGGAGCGTTTTGTGTACGTCCAGTGCATGGAGAAGGTGCGGGAATCCGTCCTGCTTTTTGCCACCTCCATGGGAATGCTGAAAAAGGTGGAAGGCGCGGAGTTCGATGTCTCCAAGCGGACCATTGCCGCCACAAAGCTCACAGAAGGAGACGCGCTGGTCAGTGTCATGTGCATGGAGGAAAACCAGGGGCTGGTTCTCCAGACACGAAACGGATACTTTTTAAAACTTGACCCGGCGGAGATACCGGTAAAGAAAAAAGCGGCCGCCGGCGTCCGGGGCATCCGGCTGACGGCCGGCGACCAGGTGGAGCATGTCTGGTATCCGGACGGGATAAAGGATATGACGGCAGTCTATCAGGAAAAAGAGGTGTCCCTTGACCGGCTGCGGCTGGGAAAACGAGACGGAAGAGGGGCGAAACCCAGACAGTAGGCTTTGAACCGGACGCGGTCGGCAAATCCGCGGCGCCCGGACAGCAAAGCATGCGTCAGGAGGAGAAGAGAGAGCATGAACAAAGCACAGCAGGCCATATTGAAATTTCTGGCGGGACCAGACGCGGGGGTGGATCTGGAAAAATCCAGGAATCTGACGAACCTTCGGGCTATCGATCCCTTCCGCCTGTTTTACCGGACTCTGGATAAAAAAATCTATAACGGGGATCATGAGGTGCCGATCCGCATTTACTTTCCCTCAGAGGAGGCATTTGAGACAGCGGATATGGAGGATTACCGGAAAAAGCACAGCCGGATTGACTTTACCGCCATGAAAGATAACACGTACCCCGTGCTTTTGTTTATACACGGTGGCGGTTTTGTGACGGAGAGCGTGGAGACGTACAACCGGGTGTGCTGGAATCTGGCAAAGCACACAAAGCATGTGGTGGTGTCTGTGGATTATCCGCTGGCGCCGGAGCATACGTTCCCCAGGCAGCTTGAGGACTGCTATGCCGTGGCCCGGGCGATTTTCACAGACCAAAGTATTTTAAATGTCCGTCCGGAGGAGATTACGGTGATCGGAGACAGCGCCGGGGGAAATCTGACGGCCGCCCTGGGGCTTCTGGCAAGGGAGCGGGGCGAGTTTCTTCCCAAAAGGCAGATCCTGATTTATCCCTGCCTGGGAAACGATTATACGGAAAACTCCCCTTACCCTTCCGTACAGGAATTTGGCACCGGCTATCTGCTGACCCGCAGGACCATGGAGGACTATATCCGCCTTTACGCCGGAAAGGAGGAGGACCGCCACAACCCTTTGTTTGCCCCGGTACTGGCAAAGGACCTGTCCGGGCTGCCCGATACGCTGGTGATCACGGGAGAATGCGATCTTCTGCGGGACGAGGGAGAAGATTTCGCCAGGAGACTTGCCGGAGACGGCGTGGATACGGTGCTTCGAAGGATTCCGGACGGGTTTCACGGGTTCTTCCTTCTGGCCCCATCCTTCCCGGCTGTCCGGGAAACCTACGACGCGATCAACGCGTTTCTGGGCGTGCCGGCGGAAAAACCCCTTGCATTTAAAAATTAAATGTGTTATAGTGAAAAACGATGATGATATGTTACTTGAATGATGAGTGGGCTGCAGGCCCACTCATTCTTTTCTGTCAGCCAGATTTTGGGAAATCTGTCCGGCGAAAGAGGGGCGGCATATCAGCCCGGCGGATTTTCCGCCGGAAAGAATGAAAGAAAGGTGGCGCGGATGACTAAGAGAGAAACCTATGAAAAACGGACAGAGGAGCTTGTGCTGCCTCTGGTGGAAGCACATGGTTTTGAACTGGTGGATGTGGAATATGTAAAGGAGGGAGGCTCCTGGTATCTGCGGGCGTATATTGATAAGCCCGGCGGAATTGCCGTGGATGACTGCGAGGTAATCAGCCGTGCGCTCAGCGACCGGCTGGATGAACAGGACTTTATTGAAGACTCCTATATTCTGGAAGTCAGCTCGCCCGGTCTTGGCAGACCCTTGAAAAAGGAGAAGGATTTTGTCAGGGCAAAGGGCGAGGCGGTGGAAGTGCGTACCTATCGCGCCATCGACAGACAGAAAGAGTTCACAGGCATATTGCGCGGCTGGGATAAGGATACGGTCGTGCTTGGCATGGAGGACGGCACGGATATGAAGTTTGCCAGAGAGGATATCGCACTGATCCGCCTGGCCTTTGACTTTTAGCCGGCGGCGCAAAAACAGGGGGTGCGCCGGGCGTACTGATAAGGAGGATTCATACTATGAACAATGAACTGTTGGAAGCGCTGACTCTTTTGGAGAAGGAAAAAAACATCAGCAAGGAAACACTGCTGGATGCCATTGAGCAGTCGCTTTTGCAGGCCTGTAAAAACCATTTCGGCAAGGCCGATAATGTAAAAGTATACATTAATCCCGAGACCTGCGAGTTCCATGTGCAGGCGGAGAAAACGGTTGTGGAAAAGGTTGAGGACGACGTCATGGAAATCAGCCTCACAAACGCGAAAATGATTGATTCCAAGTATGAACTTGGAGATGTGGTAAACATCGAGATCAAATCCAAGGAGTTTGGCCGGATTGCCACCCAGAACGCGAAAAACGTGATTCTCCAGAAGATCCGCGAGGAAGAGCGGAAGGTCCTTTTCAATGAGTACTACGGCAAGGAAAAGGATGTGGTGACCGGCGTGGTTCAGCGTTACCTGGGGCGCAACGTAAGCATAAATCTCGGAAAGGTTGACGCGATCCTGAATGAAAATGAGATGGTAAAGGGCGAGGTATTCAAGCCCACGGAACGGATCAAGGTTTACGTCCTGGAGGTAAAGGATACCTCAAAGGGACCGAAGATCATGGTGTCCAGGACGCATCCGGAGCTGGTGAAGCGGCTTTTTGAGTACGAGGTTACCGAGGTGCGGGACGGGACTGTGGAGATCAAAAGCATCGCCAGAGAAGCCGGAAGCCGTACAAAGATCGCCGTGTGGTCGAACAATCCGGACGTGGATCCGGTGGGCGCCTGCGTGGGTATGAACGGAGCCAGAGTGAACGCCATCGTAAACGAGCTTCGCGGAGAAAAAATCGATATTATCAACTGGAGCGACAACTCGGCTGTGCTTATCGAAAACGCGTTAAGCCCCGCAAAGGTGATTTCCGTTATCGCGGACGACGACGACAAGACGGCAAAGGTGATCGTGCCGGATTACCAGCTTTCCCTGGCGATTGGCAAGGAAGGACAGAACGCCCGTCTGGCCGCCCGCCTGACCGGGTTTAAGATCGACATTAAGAGCGAGACCCAGGCCCGGGAATCCGGAGAGTTCGACGACCTGTTCGAGGCGTATGACAACTACGATGAGAACTATGACGAATCCTACGATGAGGATTACGATGGAGAGTATGAGGGTGAGTACGGGGAACCCTATACGGACGGCGCTTACGAAGAAGCGGATTATCCGGAGGAGGCTTCCGGGGAGGACGCCGCGCAGGATTATCCGGAGCCGGATCAGGAGTAACCGGAAGAACAGGCGGGAGATGATAGAATGGGCCAGGTAAAAAAGGTGCCGCTGCGCAAATGCATCGGGTGCCAGGAAATGAAAAATAAAAAAGAAATGATGCGGATTTTGAAAACTGCGGAGAATGAGATCGTCCTGGATACCACGGGCAGAAAAAACGGAAGAGGCGCTTATCTTTGCTTTTCCAGGGAATGCTTTGAAAAAGCGGTAAAGAGCAAAGGTCTGGAGCGTTCTCTGAAGATGAGTATACCCAAATCGGTGTATGAGGAACTGGAAAAGGAGATCGAAGCGATTGAACTTAAATAAGGTTTTGTCTCTTGTGGGTCTTGCCACAAGGGCGGGCCGCACCGCGGCAGGAGAGTATTCCACGGAAAAGGCCGTGAAAGAGGGAAGGGCCTTTCTTGTAATCGTTTCCGAGGAAAGCTCCGCGAATACAAAGAAGAAGTTTCAGAATATGTGCGCGTATTACAAGGTGCCGATCTGCTTCTACGGAACGAAAGAGGAGCTTGGAGCGGCCAACGGCAAACAGTTTCGCGCATCTGCAGCCGTGCTGGACGAAGGCTTTGCCAAGAGGATTTTAAAAGAGCTTGGAGAAGATGGAAACGGAGGTAATCAGCATAGCGAAAGGGAAAGGAGTAAATCTGACGAGCCATATGAGTATGATAGATGAAGGACAGGTAGAAAAGATAAAGGCTGAAACACAGCCCAAGGAAGCGGAGAAAAAAGAGAAGACGGCCGACGCGCCGGTGAAAAAGAAAAATATTTCCCAGGTGTTCCATCCGCAGAACAGCCGGACTGGAATCACAAGGCCGCCAAGATCTGGACAGCGCCCCGCAAGGCCGGGACAGCCGGGGGAAAAGAGAGGTCAGGGAAGACCCGGAGTCCAGGGAAAACCCCAGGGCCAGGCAGCCCAGGGCGGCAGCCAGAATCAGGCGGCTCAGGGAAGACCCCAGAGTCAGGCAGTCCAGGGAAGCCAGGGCGTTCAGGCAAAACCCCAGGGTCAGACGGGCCAGGGCGCGCAAAACCAGACAGCCCAGAACAGACCCCAGGGGCAGGCTTCGACATCTGCCGGGCAGAGCAGAAGCGCGGGCCAGAACGGAACGGCACCTGCCGGAAGAAGTCAGGGCGCAGCCGGTGAGCAGGGGCGTACCCAGTCCAGAAACGACCGGCCGGTGACAGCCCAGAGCGGCGAGCGCAGAGGCCAGGGCCAGGGCGGCGACCGCAGAAGCCAAGGCACGGACCGTCAGGGGACGGAGCGCAGAGGCCAGGGCGGCGACCGCAGAAGCCAGGGTACGGACCGTCAGGGGACGGAGCGCAGAGGCCAGGGCCAGGGCGGCGACCGCAGGGGCCAGGGAAGAGGCCAGTCCATTCCAAAGGCTCCGGCCATGGAAAAGCCTCTTACCAAGGAATCCAGAAACCGCACGGACCGCGACCGGAAGACGGAGCGCGCAAATGTGGATAAATTCGATAAGCTGGAGAGAACCAGCCTGAAAAACCAGGGAAACCGGCCGAATCAGAAGAATACCGGAGGCAAAAACGGTAAAAATGTTAAGGGAGCGGCAAAGCCTGCCGTTCAGGAAAAGAAGGAAGAGGAAATCAAGACCATTATTCTGCCGGAGACCATGACCATCGGGGAGCTGGCGGAAAAGATGAAGGTGCAGCCTGCCGCGGTAATTAAAAAGCTTTTCATGCAGGGTAAGGTTGTGACGGTAAATCAGGATATTGATTATGATACCGCAGAAGAAATCGCCATGGACTTTAACTGCATCGCGGAAAAAGAGGTTAAAGTCGATGTGATCGAGGAGCTTCTGAGGGAGGACGAGGAGGACGAGAGCAAGATGGTGCCCAGACCTCCGGTTGTCTGCGTAATGGGTCATGTAGACCACGGAAAAACCTCCCTTCTGGACGCTATCCGGAATACCCACGTGATCGCGAAGGAGGCCGGCGGCATTACCCAGCATATCGGCGCCTATGTGGTGGAGATAAACGGACAGAAGATTACCTTCCTGGATACGCCGGGACATGAGGCGTTCACGGCCATGCGTATGCGCGGGGCCAATTCAACGGATATCGCGATTCTGGTTGTGGCGGCGGACGATGGCGTGATGCCTCAGACCGTAGAGGCAATCAGCCATGCCAAGGCAGCAGGGATTGAGATTATCGTAGCGGTAAACAAAATCGATAAACCCAGCGCCAATGTGGAGCGGGTAAAACAGGAGCTTTCCGAATACGGCCTCGTACCGGAGGATTGGGGCGGAAGCACCATCTTTGTGCCGGTATCCGCTCATACCCATGAAGGAATCGACCAGCTTCTGGAGATGATTCTTTTAACGGCGGAGATCAGCGAGCTGAAGGCGAATCCGAACCGGAAGGCAAGAGGCCTGGTTCTGGAGGCGCAGCTTGACAAGGGCAAAGGCCCGGTGGCTACGGTTCTTGTTCAGAAGGGCACCCTCCGGGTGGGAGATCCGGTGGCGGCAGGAGCCTGCCACGGAAAAGTCCGCGCCATGATGGATGACAAAGGACGCCGTGTAAAAGAGGCCGGCCCCTCTACGCCGGTGGAAATCCTGGGTCTTTCCGATGTGCCTAACGCGGGCGAGATCTTTGTGGTAACGGCAAATGAAAAGGAGGCCCGCAGCTTCGCGGAAACCTTCATCAGCCAGAGCAAGGAAAAACTCCTGGAGGAGACCAAGTCCAAGATGTCCCTGGATGATCTGTTCTCCCAGATCCAGGCCGGAAATCTGAAGGAGCTGGGAATCATCGTCAAGGCGGACGTACAGGGCTCCGTGGAGGCTGTTAAGCAGAGCCTTCTGAAGCTGTCAAACGAGGAGGTTGTGGTGAAGATCATCCACAGCGGCGTAGGCGCCATCAACGAATCCGACGTCACCCTCGCGGCCACCTCCAACGCCATCATTATCGGCTTTAACGTAAGGCCGGACGCCACCGCCAAGGCTACCGCGGAGCGGGAAGGCGTGGATGTGCGTCTCTACCGCGTCATCTATGACGCCATCGCGGATGTGGAAGCGGCCATGAAGGGTATGCTTGACCCGGTTTACGAAGAGAAGGTGATCGGACACGCGGAAGTGCGCCAGACCTTCAAGGCCTCCGGCGTGGGTACCATTGCCGGTTCCTATGTGCTTGACGGCGTGTTCCAGCGCAGCTGCAAGATCCGGATCAGCAGAGAAGGAAAACAGATCTATGAGGGTTCTCTGGCGTCCCTGAAGCGTTTCAAGGATGATGTGAAGGAAGTAAAGGCAGGCTATGAGTGCGGACTTGTGTTCGACAAGTTTAATGATCTCCAGGAGTTTGACCAGATCGAGGCTTATATCATGGTAGAAGTGCCGAGGTAGATCGAATATGAGAAAAAACAGTATAAAAAATACCCGTATCAACGGTGAGGTTTTAAAGGAACTGGCGAATATCATCCGGGGAGAGATCAAAGATCCCCGGATCCACCCCATGACTTCAGTTGTGGCCGTGGAGGTGGCGCCGGACCTGAAAACCTGCAAGGCGTGGATCAGCGTTCTGGGCGATGAAAAAGCCCAGGCGGACACCCTGGCGGGCCTGCGCAGCGCGGAAGGCTATATCCGGCGCGAGCTTGCCAGGACCGTGAATCTGCGCAACACGCCGGAGATCCGTTTCGTACTGGATCAGTCCATTGAATATGGGGTCAATATGTCAAAGAAGATTGATGAGCTGAAAAGGAAAGAAAAGGATGATGCAAATGCTGAATCTTGAAGCGGAACTCTCCAAGGTCGCTTCTGTGGCCATCGCCGGGCATATACGCCCGGACGGTGACTGCGTGGGCTCCTGTATGGGGCTGTATCTGTACATAAAGGATAATTTCCCGGCGGTAAAAAGGCTGGATGTGTTTTTGGAACGAATCCCTCCCTCTATGGAATTTATCCAGGGGACAGAGGCGATAAAGCATGATTTTTTAGACGAGGCGCCCTATGAGCTGTTCATCAGCCTGGACAGCGGAGATACCGGACGCCTTGGGGCTGCGGCAAAGTATCTGGATATGGCCGCGAGAACAGTCTGCATTGACCACCATATCAGCAACAAGGGCTACGCGGACGAGAATTATATTGTGCCGGACGCCAGCTCCACCAGCGAGCTGCTGTATACGCTTTTTGATCCGGAGAAGATTTCCGTGCCCGTGGCCGAAGCCCTTTATATGGGGATTGTCAACGACACCGGTGCGTTCCAGTATTCCTGCTGTTCTTCGAAAACCATGGAAATCGCCGGGAAGCTGATGGATAAGGGAATTGATTTTACCAGAATCATGGACGAGACCTTCTATCAGAAAACCTATCTGCAGCAGCAGATCCTCGGACGCGCTCTTTTGGAGAGCATGATGCTGTTCGACGGCCGGTGTATCGTAAGCGGTATCCGGAAAAAGGATATGGATTTCTATGGGGTAACCCCTGCGGATCTGGATGGGATTTCCGCCCAGCTTCGGAACACTAAGGGCGTGGAGGTGGCGATCTTTGTCTATGAGACAAAGAACCAGGAATTTAAAGTGAGCATGCGTTCCAACAAATTCGTGGATGTCAGCGCCATCGCGTCCTATTTCGGAGGAGGCGGCCATGTCCGGGCGGCAGGCTGTTCCATGCAGGGCTCTTTTCACGATGTGCTGAACAATCTGACAGCGCAGATCGAGAAGCAGTTTCTCCGGGAGAATGAACAGTGATCGACGGCATACTGAATATTTATAAAGAAAAGGGCTATACCTCTCACGACGTGGTGGCGAAGCTTCGCGGCATACTGAAGCAGAAGAAAATCGGGCATACAGGAACTCTGGATCCAGACGCCCAGGGCGTTCTTCCTGTGTGCCTGGGGAAAGGGACAAAGCTGTGCGATATGCTGACGGACCGGGACAAGGTTTACCGGGCTGTTCTGCTCCTTGGCCAGGTCACCGATACACAGGATACCAGCGGAACCGTTCTGCGGCAGTCGCCGGTGGAAGTTTCGGAAAAGGAAATCCGGGAAGCGGCCGAAAGCTTTTTGGGAGCTTACAGCCAGGTCCCGCCGATGTATTCGGCGCTGAAGATAAACGGAGTCAAGCTCTGCGATCTGGCCAGAAGCGGAAAAACCGTAGAGCGGAAACCGCGCGATGTGACAATCTATGATCTGAAGATTGAGTCTGTAAAGCTGCCGAGAGTCACCATGACGGTTTCCTGCTCAAAGGGTACCTATATCCGCACCTTATGCCAGGATATCGGGGAAAAGCTGGGGTGCGGCGGCTGTATGGAGAGTCTTGTGCGCTTAAAGTCCGGCCGCTTTTCTTTGGAGGAGAGTCTGACCCTGTCCGAAGTGGAGGAGCTTATGGCCGCCGGAAGGATTCTGGACGCGGTGATTCCCATTGACCGGATATTTGAGGAATACCCGGCGCTCCATGTAGAGAAGGATTTTCTTCGCTTTCTGGAAAACGGAAATCCACTGGAAAGCCGGATGTTCAAGGAAAAAACGGCGCCGCCGGAAATGGAGCAGGTCAGAGTATACGATGAGAGCGGCATATTCTGGGCGGTATACGGATACAAGCCGGAAAAGAGAAGATTTGAACCGGTAAAAATGTTTCGATAGAAAGCTTGGTGGAAACAATGGAATATATGCAGGGCGCCGCGGGAATCTATATTCCTGAGGAAACGGCGGTAACTCTGGGAAAATTTGACGGTCTGCACCGGGGGCATCAGAAGCTGATTAACCGGATTGTGCAGAAGAAAAGAGAAGGCCTTGCCAGCGTGGTTTTTGCCCTCCAGGGCCAGAAGACGGCAGGGCTTCTGCTGTCCGATGAAAAACGGCGGCTCCTGGACGGCTGGGGCGTTTCCTGCCTTGTCGATTGCCCAATGACAGAGGATTTGATTCGTATGTCTCCGGAGGATTTTGTGGCTCAGGTTCTGGTGGACAGGCTTCATGCCCGTTTTATCGCGGTGGGCAGTGATTTTCGTTTTGGCTACCAGAGAAAGGGGGACGTAAACCTTTTAGGAGAGCTTGGGCGGGTGTTCGGGTACCGCCTGGAGGTGGTAAAAAAGGAACGGTATCAGGACCAGGACATCAGCAGCTCTCTGATTCGCGAAGAGCTGGAGGCCGGAAACATGGAAACGGTAAACAACCTTCTGGGATATACGTTTTCCGTGTCCGGCGAGGTGCTTCACGGTCGGCAGATCGGCCGGACTCTGGGAATGCCCACCACGAACCTGGTGCCCAGCACGCGAAAGCTTCTTCCTCCAAACGGAGTCTATGTCTCTGTTACGGTAATCGACGGAAAACGGCATCCGGGCATTACAAACATTGGCTATAAACCTACGATCGGAGAAAAATTCAAGGGAGTGGAAACCCATATTTTTGATTTTGACGAGGACCTGTACGGCAGGGATATTGAGGTGAAGCTGCTTCACTACCGAAGGCCGGAGCAGAAGTTTTCTTCAAGGGAGGAGTTAAAGACCCAGATGGAAAACGACATTGCTTTTGGAAGGGAGTTTTTTCATGAATCAGGGATTAACGGGTGAGATTTTAATTATTCTCGGAGTCCTCTGCCTTGCGGGCGCCTATATTGCCAGAAGCTACCGCCACCGGAAAGAGCCCTATAAGGGAAGAGCGGTAGCCACAGTGGTGGATATTGTGCCGGATACCCCGGATCATAAAGGAAAAGCGGCGGGCATCCACGACTACTATTATCCGGTGTTCGCTTATTACGCGGAGGGAAGGCTGATCCGGAAGCGGTACTATAAGGGAGGAAATCCCTGTCCGTTCCGCAGAAATCAGCAGGTCCGTGTGTATTACAGCCTGAAAAACCCGGAGCTTTTCAAACTGGCGGATCCCGGTCCTCTGAAGCTGGTGGAGAAAGGGCTCTCCTACGGCGGACTGATTCTCTGTCTGGCGGGACTGGTGTGCTACCTGGCCTTCGCGTCCAGGTTTTCGTGAACTTGTGCTTGACGGCGGGTTTTTCCTGTGCTATACTGTCCTGGTGTGAAATGAGCCGTTGCCCGGATGCGCGGACGCTCCGACCCCTTCCTGGTGACCGGCGTTTAAATCAGTAGGAGGATGAAAAATGATTTCCAAAGAAAAGAAAACAGCAATTATCAACGAATACGGCAGAAAGCCCGGCGATACCGGTTCACCGGAAGTACAGATCGCGATTCTTACAGCCAGAATTCAGGAGCTGACCGAGCATCTGAAGAACAATCAGAAGGACCATCACTCAAGAAGAGGTCTGCTGAAGATGGTAGGCCAGAGAAGAGGTCTGCTGGAGTACTTAAAGAAAACAGATCTGGAAGGCTACCGTGCTTTAATTGCAAAGTTAGGAATCAGGAAATAATCACGCAGCGCAGGGGACGGATACTTCCGTCCCTATTTCACTGTACACAAAAGTTTTTTAGTTAATATAAGGAAGGCGGCATACAGAAGCCGAGACTACTGAAAAGCGTTCTTGCGTAAGAGGGTTTTTCAGTTGTTTCGGGCTGCTGCTGCCGGAAATGGAGGATCTATGTACAAGAGTTTTACAATGGAACTTGCGGGCCGTACGCTGACCGTAGACATCGGCCGGGTGGCAAAGCAGGCCAACGGCGCGGCGTTTATGCACTACGGCGACACTACGGTTCTGTCCACGGCTACCGCGTCGGACAAGCCCAGGGAGGGAATCGATTTCTTCCCGCTGAGCGTTGAATACGAGGAGAAAATGTACGCGGTGGGAAAAATCCCCGGCGGCTTTAATAAGCGCGAGGGAAAGGCTTCGGAGAACGCCATCCTGACCAGCCGCGTCATCGACCGGCCCATGCGTCCGCTGTTCCCCAAGGATTACCGCAACGACGTTACCCTGAACAATATGGTTATGTCCGTTGACCCGGACTGCAGTCCGGAGCTTACGGCGATGCTTGGCTCCGCCATTGCCACGGCGATTTCCGATATTCCCTTTGACGGCCCCACATCTTCCACGCAGGTGGGCCTGATCAACGGGGAATTTATTATCAACCCTACTTCAGACCAGAAGCAGGTATCCGATCTGCAGCTTACGGTTGCCTCCACCAGGGAAAAGGTTATCATGATCGAGGCGGGCGCCAATGAGGTTCCCGAAGATGTGATGATCGAAGCGATCTACAAGGCACATGAGGTAAATCAGGAGGTTATCCGTTTTATCGATAAGATCGTAGCCGAGTGCGGAAAGGAAAAGCATTCCTACGAAAGCTGCGCCGTTCCGGCCGAGCTGTTTGAGGCCATCAAAGAGCTGGTTCCGCCGTCTGAGATGGAAGAGGCCGTTTTCACGGATGACAAGCAGACGAGAGAAGGAAATATCCGGGCCATCACCGACCGTCTGGCGGAAGCCTTCGCCGACAAGGAGGAGTGGCTGGCTGTCCTTGACGAGGCGGTTTACCAGTATCAGAAAAAGACCGTGCGCAAGATGATTCTGAAGGATCACAAGCGTCCGGACGGAAGAGCGATCACCCAGATCCGTCCTCTGGCTGCCGAGGTGGACCTGATCCCCAGAGTTCACGGCTCCGCCATGTTTACCAGAGGCCAGACGCAGATCTGCAACGTCTGCACCCTGGCACCTTTATCTGAGGCCCAGAGACTGGACGGCCTGGATGAGAACGAGGTTTCCAAGCGCTACATGCATCATTATAATTTCCCCAGCTATTCTGTTGGAGAGACGAAGCCCTCCAGGGGACCGGGACGCCGTGAGATCGGTCATGGAGCCCTGGCGGAGAGAGCCCTGGTGCCGGTGCTGCCCAGCGAGGAAGAGTTCCCCTACGCCATCCGCACCGTATCCGAGACCTTTGAGTCCAATGGCTCCACCTCCCAGGCCAGCGTATGCGCCTCCAGTATGTCCCTGATGGCTGCCGGCGTGCCCATCAAGTCTGCGGTTGCAGGTATATCCTGCGGACTGGTTACCGGGGAGACGGACGATGATTACATTGTCCTGACGGATATTCAGGGCCTTGAGGACTTCTTTGGAGACATGGACTTTAAAGTGGCCGGAACCCATAAGGGAATCACGGCGATCCAGATGGATATTAAGATCCACGGACTGACCCGTCAGATCGTGGAGGAGGCCATTGCCAGAACCAGAGAGGCAAGACTTTACATCCTGGACGAAGTCATGGCAAAGACCATCGACAAGCCCAGACCGACAGTGGGTGAGTACGCGCCCAAGATCATGCAGATTCACATTGATCCGGAGAAGATCGGCGATGTGGTTGGACAGAGAGGGAAGACCATCAACGCTATTATCGAGCAGACCGGCGTAAAGATCGATATTTCCGATGACGGCGCTGTATCTATCTGCGGAACGGATCAGGCTATGATGGAGCGCGCCATCGAGCTGATCAAGATCATCGTCACGGATTTCGAGGCCGGACAAGTGCTGGAAGGAAAGGTTGTCAGCATCAAGGAATTCGGCGCGTTTCTGGAGTTCGCGCCCGGAAAAGAAGGCATGGTTCATATCTCCAAGATCGCCAAGGAGCGTATCAACCGTGTGGAGGATGTTCTGACCCTGGGAGACAAGGTAAAGGTTGTGTGCCTTGGCAAGGACCGCATGGGC
The DNA here is from genome assembly GCA_018711185.1 of Candidatus Limivivens intestinipullorum. Lineage (GTDB taxonomy): Bacteria > Bacillota > Clostridia > Lachnospirales > Lachnospiraceae > Limivivens > Limivivens intestinipullorum. Next base: position 22,993 of record DVIQ01000082.1, read on the forward strand.
CGCGTCAGCTTCAGTATCAAGGACGTAAAATAAGGGCTTGACAAATCCGCCGAAAAGGATTAAACTAATCGCATATCAAAGGACAAAACCGATGAGAAAGAGTAGTAGGCATTTCCGCAAGATTCCAGAGAGCCGCAGATGGTGGGATTGCGGTATGGAGCGATTTGCTGAATGGACTTTTGAGGGCGGACTGAAATGAAAAGAGTAGGACCCGCCGGGAACCGAACCCGTTATCAATCCGGAGCGTATGAAGTACGTGCGAAAGTGGACGATTCGTCAAAATGAGTGGTACCGCGATAATATTAGTATATTACCGTCTCAGGCTGTTTACAGCCTGAGACTTTTTTGCTTTAAATGAATCTTTCGTTTAAGGCAAAAACGTGATGCAGAACCTCTTTTTTCGCCCGTAAATGCCCTGGCTTTCCTTTGAAGCCGGCGAAACGGCAAAGCCTTTTCGCTTTATCCAACGAACCGGACAGCGCCGGGCGCGCAGTCCGCAGAACCATCCATTTATACAGAAAAGGAGAAATCACTATGAAAAAGAGAATCGCAGCGTTACTGATGGCCGCAGCTATGATGACCGCAGCCGCTTCCTCGTTCGCCTACGCGGAAGAAGAGAGCTATACCATCGGCATTTCCCAGTTCGCGGAGCACGGCTCTTTGGACAACTGCCGGGAAGGCTTCCTGGAGGGACTGAAAGAGGCCGGCATTGAGGAGGGCGTAAACCTGACCGTGGAATACCAGAACGCCCAGTCGGACACCGGGACTGCCGGCCAGATTTCCGACAGCTTTATCTCCCAGGGCGTGGATCTGATCTGCGCCATTGCCACACCCACGGCCATGAGTGCCTACAACAGCGCCATGTCCTCCGGCACGCCGGTGATCTACACGGCGGTGTCTGATCCTGTGGGGGCTGGCCTTGCCAACGAGGACGGCACGCCGGTGGGAGAGATCACCGGAACGGCGGACCAGCTTCCGGTGGAGGAGCAGCTTCAGATGATCCGCGCGCTGATGCCTGATGCAAAGACCATAGGAATCCTTTACACCACCAGCGAGGCCAATTCTCTGAGCACCATTGAGGAATACAAAGAACTGGCCGGAGAGTATGATTTCGAGATCGTGGAGAGCGGAATCAATACCATCGCGGATGTGGATATGGCGGCTACGGAGCTTGCGGGCAAAGTGGACTGCATCAATAACCTGACGGACAACACAGTTGTTTCCGCTCTCCAGACAGTTCTTGCGGCGGCGAATGACGCGGGGATCCCGGTGTTTGGTTCTGAGATCGAGCAGGTGAGAAACGGCTGCATGGCCGCTATGGGCATCGACTATGTGGAGCTTGGAAAGCAGACCGGCGCCATGGCAGCTAAGGTCCTGAAGGGAGAGGCAAAGGCTTCTGAGATGAATTATGAAACCTGCTCCGGCGCCAGCCTCTATGTGAACACGGCGGCGGCAGAGAACATCGGATTTACGCTGGATGAGGAGTACATCACGGACGCGGCGGAAACCTTTGATGAGATCGAAGCGTGATTCCGGCGCGGACGCCTTCCATTCAGGAAACGGCTTTTCTGTGATTCCGCCGCTGTGTGGCGGCGGAGCAGTACGAGTATGGCAGGAGGGTAACAGTTCAGCTCTGCTGAACTGTTACATGCAAAATCCATTTAAACTCGCCTGCGGCGATGGGATTTTGCGTTTCTGAATCACGTTCTGACGGTCCGCGCAGCTTGTGCGCAGACCTGGGATGAACTGTTAGTGCAGGAGGAACATTATGGCATTGCTGCTCAGTGTTTTGGAACAGGGCATGGTCTACGCGATCATGGCCCTGGGCGTATATATTACGTATAAGATTCTGGATTTTCCGGATTTGACTGTGGACGGCAGCTTCCCGATGGGAGCTGCCATTACGGCGCTTTTAATCAGCAAGGATTTTAATCCGCTGCTGACCCTTCCCATCAGCTTCGCGGCAGGGGCCCTGGTGGGGGCCCTGACAGGTCTCATTCACGTGAAATTGAAGGTGCGGGATCTTCTCTCCGGCATTATTATGATGACGGCTTTGTACACGGTAAACCTGCGGATCGCGGGAAGGGCAAACCTTCCGATCTACAACAAGGCTACCATCTTTGACAACAGCTTTCTGGACGCGCTGGTGCCGGAGAGCCTGAACCCCTATAAGACGGTGCTGGTAATCCTGATTATCACCCTTGTGAGCAAATATATTCTGGACTGGTATCTGAGGACAAAGTCCGGCATGATGCTTAGGGCAGTGGGAGACAACGACGTGATCGTCACCTCTTTGGGCGTGGACCGGGGCATGATGAAGCTTGTGGGACTTTCCATCGCCAACGGACTGGTTTCTTTAAGCGGCTGCGTTTTCGCCCAGCAGCAGCGTTTCTTTGACGTATCCATGGGAACCGGCACCATGGTAATCGGCCTGGCAAGCGTGATTATCGGCACCAGTCTGTTTAAGAAAGCGACAATCTTCCGGGTAACCACCAGTGTGATTATCGGTTCCGTCATTTACAAGGCCTGTGTGGCCCTGGCTCTTCGGCTGGGCTTCCCGTCCCAGGACTTAAAAGCGATTACGGCGGTTTTGTTTTTGATTATCCTGGTGCTGGGAAATCTTCAGAAAAGGAAGGTGAAGATCCATGCTTGAGCTCTCAAAGATCTATAAATTCTACAATCCGGGCACAGTCAATGAAATGTGCCTGTTCCGGGATTTTAACTTCCGGGTGGAAGAAGGGGAATTTGTGGCCATCGTGGGAAGCAATGGCTCCGGAAAGACCTCTCTTCTGAATATCATCTGCGGCAGCATTCCCGTGGATTCCGGCTCCATTAAAGTGAAAGGCCGGGATATCACGAGGATGAAGGAATTCAAGCGGATGGAGAACATCGGGCGGGTTTTCCAGAACCCGGCCATGGGAACTTGTCCAAGTATGACGATTATGGAGAATATGGCCCTGGCGGAAAACAAGGGCAGGTCCTACGGACTGGGAAGAGGCGTGCTAAAGAGAAGAGAGGAAGCCTATAAAGATATGCTCCGGCCCTTAAACCTCGGCCTGGAGGACAAGCTTCACGTAAAGGTTGGCTCTTTATCCGGCGGCCAGCGGCAGGCTCTGGCTCTTCTGATGTCCACCATGACGCCCATGGATTTCCTGATTCTGGACGAGCACACGGCGGCCCTGGACCCAAAAACAGCGGAAATTAATATGAAACTTACGGATCAGGTTGTACGGGAAAAAGGACTTACCGCGATTATGGTTACGCACAATCTGCGCTATGCCGTGGAATACGGCACCCGTCTTGTGATGATGCATCAGGGGAAGGTGATTCTGGATAAGTCCGGAGAGGAGAAGAAAAACACCTCGGTGGACGATATCCTGAGCTTATTTAACGAAATCAGCATTGAATGCGGCAACTGACATAAGGAGGAAAAAATGAAGGAGATTGACCGGTTAATCGAAAGCGCCCTTGAAAAGGGGCGTTTTCACGGCTTTCAGGTTGGGGTTTACCGGGATGGAAGCGC
>DVIQ01000010.1 GCA_018711185.1 Candidatus Limivivens intestinipullorum
TTATATAGCGGGCGTTTCGCTTTCGGAGTACATACGCCGCAGACGGATGTCTCTGGCTGCTGTTGATTTGCAGAGCGGTGATGAAAAAATCATTGATATCGGTCTGAAATACGGCTATTCATCCCCGACGGCGTTTAACAGAGCTTTTCAGAGTGTTCATGGAATCGCTCCGTCCGCGGTGAAAAACGAGGGCGTGTCTGTGAAGTCCTTTCCGCCGATCTCCTTTAAATTTGAAGTTGAGGGAGGGAAAGAAATGAATTATCGCATTGAGACGAAAGAAGCTTTCCGGATAGTCGGGAAATCCTGGCCGCTGAATAAGGAGATTGAACAGAATTTTCTGGAAGTGCCGCAGATGTGGCAGGAGGCAGTGGAGGACGGCACGATTGAAAAAATTATTTCACTGATGAACAGCCAGCCGCAGGGAGTTCTGGGGGTAAGCGCCTGCAGTGATGAAGAGCAGTGGCGGTATTATATAGCGGTTTCATCTTCTGCGGATATTGATGATTCACTGGAGGAATACTTGGTTCCGGGATGTATGTGGGCAATCTTTTCCGGGTCCGGTACGGGAAAATCGATTCAGGAGCTGGAGAGGCGTGTTGTAACGGAATGGCTCCCGACTTCCGGCTATGAATTTACAGAGGGGCCGGATGTGGAGGTTTACTTTCAGCCGAACCCCAGCGATACGCGATACGAGGTCTGGATTCCGGTCAGAAAAGTCTGAGAGATTTTAGAAGAAAATACAGCAGTCAAAGACCGGCAGCGCCAGGAGAGTTCCCTGGCCCTGCCGGTCTTTGCGGCTCTGCGGATTTGGCTCAGAAGAGATAGAGCCGGATGCCTTTTTTATTTCAGGTACTTCTGAAAAAACTCATCGATCTTCGCAAATGGAATGACATCCATCCGGTCGTACAGATCTGTATGGACTGCTCCGGGAATCAGCAGCAGCTCCTTATTATCTCCTTTCAGCGTCTGGAATACATCCTTGCTGAAATAGCAGGAATGAGCCTTTTCGCCGTGAACAAGAAGCACGGCGCTGCGGATCTCGCCGCTGTACTGCAGAATCGGCTGATTCAGGAAGGAGATGCAGCCGGTGGTGTTCCAGCCCTCGTTGGAATTCAGGGAACGTTTGTGGTAGCCGCGCTCTGTCTTGTAATAGTCATGATAATCCTTTACAAAGAAGGGCGCGTCTTCGGGCAGCGGGTCCACCACGCCGCCGGCCCGTTCGTAGCTTCCGTTCCGGTAATCGGCCGTTCTCTGGGCGTTCAGGGCTGCGCGTTTTTCATAGCGGGCTTCTTCGCTGTCTTCCGAATCAAAATAGCCTTTTGCATTGACACGGGCCATATCATACATGGTGACGGCGACGGTCGCTTTGATCCGGGTGTCAATGGCAGCGGTGTTGACGGCCATTCCGCCCCAGCCGCAGATGCCGATGATGCCGATTCTTTCCGGATCTACGTTATCCTGCACAGACAGAAAATCGACGGCGGCCTGGAAATCTTCGGTGTTGATATCCGGGGAAGCCATATACCGGGGCGTGCCTCCGCTCTCGCCTGTAAAAGAGGGGTCAAAGGCGATGGTCAGATAGCCTCTTTCTGCCATGGTCTGGGCATACAGTCCGGAGGACTGTTCCTTGACGGCGCCGAAGGGACCGCTGACGGCCAGAGCCGGGAGCTTTCCAGCGGCGTTTTTCGGCTCGTACAGGTCGGCTGCCAGGGTGATGCCGTACCGGTTGTGAAAGGTTACCTTGCGGTGATTTACTTTTTCGCTTTTGGGAAATACCTTGTCCCATTCTGCTGTCAGCTGTAATGTTTCTTCCATAAAAAATCCTCCTGTAAAAAAATGTGTACCGTACCTGTCTGCAGGCCGGAAAAAGGGGTTATCCTGTTGAAAGATTCTGGATTGACATTTCTGTCTCTCCGTGTTATGGTCAGTATAAGACCTAAACCTGACTTTAGGTCAAGATGATATTTTTGAACTTTTTGTGAACACGGCAGGAATGTACAAACGTCTGCGGCTGGCTGCGGCGGGCGACTGATTTTGTACAGGAGAGCCGGAGGAGGCGCATATGTATACGATAGGACAGATATCAGAAATGTTTCAGATCCCCGTTTCCACACTGCGGTATTACGACAAGGAGGGGCTGTTTCCGGGACTGGAGCGGTCCGGGGGAATCCGGAAGTTTACGGAAAAGGAGATGGAAGCTCTCCGGGTCATTGAATGCCTGAAACGCTCAGGGCTGGAAATCCGCGAGATCAAGACGTTTATGGAATGGTGTTCGGAAGGAAGCAGCACCTATCCGAAAAGAAAAGAGCTGTTCATCCGGCAGGAAGAGGCGGTAAAAGAGGAGATGCACAGGCTGGAAAAGACGCTTGCCATGATCCGGTACAAGCGCTGGTATTACGAGCAGGCCATAGAGGATGGAGCGGAAGAGCGGGTGCGGCAGATGTCTCCGGAAGAGATGCCGGAAGAAATACGCGCCGCATATGAGCTTGCGTTTGAAAAAACGGGAAACGAGAAGGAAAAGAAAATACGCAGGGCAGGGTAAGAGATAAATTTCGTGCTCTCTGCCATGCTTGGAAAAATCTGCGGACAGAAATTTCGGGAAAGGTGAGGAAAGACATGAGCCTTTATGCAATCGGGGATCTGCATCTGGCTTTTTCCGTAGACAAGCCCATGGATCTTTTTGGACGGGTCTGGAAGAACCATGAAAAGAAAATTGAAAAATACTGGAACCGGCGGATTGCTTCCGGGGATACGGTGGTGATTACCGGCGATCATTCCTGGGGCAGGAATCTGGAAGAATGCGCGGCGGATCTGGAATTTATCATGGGGCTTCCGGGGCGTAAGATTCTGCTCCGGGGCAACCATGACATGTTCTGGGACGCGAAAAAGACGGAGCGGCTGAATGAGCGGTTTGCAGGCCGCCTGGAATTCCTGCAGAATAATTTCTATTCCTATGGAGAGTATGCGCTGGT
>DVIQ01000083.1 GCA_018711185.1 Candidatus Limivivens intestinipullorum
CTGGTGCATCAAGGTATTGTCCTGCTTGTGCCAAGAAGATACGGAGGGAGAAATCAAACGAGAGCAAACGCAGGAGCAGAGAACAGAAAAGGATAGCATGTATGAACTGTCCGCAAAAAATGACCGACTGAGGGGAACCCGATGGGGACAGGTATAAGCTGGCTGTTCCAAATATGGAGATACGGAGCATTTTCACCCGTCAGATCCTGTCCATGTTCAAGGCGGACGTCGCCAAAGACGGCGCGCTCCTGAAAGCGTTCTGTGATGCCCTGCAGGAAGGCAGTGCCGGGGAAGTGGAAACGCTGTTCGCGTCCTATCTTAAAAAGACCATCAGCATCCGGGACACCTTTGTCCGCAGGCCCACAAAGGAAAATTTTTATCATGGAATCCTTCTTGGAATCCTGGGCTATAAGAACGACTGGCTTTTAAGGTCCAACAAAGAATCCGGAAACGGATACAGCGATATATCGATTTTCATCGACGGGGCGGATACCGGCATTATCATTGAGGTAAAATATGCCGAAAAACGCCAGTTTGAATCGGTTTGCCAGGAAGCCCTTCTCCAGATTGATAAAAACGGTTACGCGGAGGAACTAAAAAAGGAGGGCTGCCGCACCATTCTCAAATACGGGATCGTCTGCTGGAAGAAAGAATGCAGAGTGCTCGTGGAGAAAGAGACCACGTCCTGATTGGAATGATCCTGTTTCAAATGGCGTTATCTCTTTAATAGTGCCGGTATTGTTCCGGGCGAATTGCGGCGCTCCCTTTTCGCCCAGATCTTCATATGGCTTTTCTTTAACAGCGGCGTATTGTTTTGTATGGCATGCCTTTCGTCAGCGATTCACAGGGGGCGAGTATTGTCCGACCGGTTTACGCAAGTCATGATACCTTCGCTTTTGTTTATCCCCATTGTGGACCTTTTTATGATGCTGTCGTCTCTCTTTTGCGGGCGCTTTCTTTTCACGCTTTTGAGACAGGACAAATGGAATACGGCATATAGAAATCATGTATCCGGACAGGAGAAGACAGGAGGTGAATGCAATGTACAAAACGGTGGTAGTCGAATATTCGCCCAAGGCGAAAGAGATGGCCGTCAGAGTAGAGGAAACGGCCAACAAAATGGAACGGGAAGGATTTGAATTGATATCCTGCTCCATCATGCCCTCTTCGAAAGGCATTCTGGTATTTCGAAAGCCCGGAGAACCGGGTACGGAAAAGTGAACGGTTTGTGCTTTGGACGCTTGTGCCCTCCCCTTGATGGGAGGGCAATTTTTTTGGCGATAAACGCAACGGTTTAGTAGGGCTGAACGGTTACCGATAAGCCCCGGAGGGGGACGCCGTGCTTGTACGGGCGGCCATCCGATTCCGGTCTTGACAGAAGATTGTTCTTTTATTACAATATAGTCAAAAAATGTACTGTAAATAAATGGACTAAAGGCGGTGGGTTATGACTAAGGAAGATAAGAAAAACGCATATTTATACTGTAAATTCCGGGACGAGCAGTTTGCTCTTTACGATGAATACGCAAAACGCAACGGCATGATGATGAAAACGCTGTTAGTGGCCAACGTGCTTTACTATGATACTCTTTACCAAAAGGGCGGCATGACGCAGAAGGAAATCTGCAGGCGGACGTTTCAATCTAAACAGACGGTCAACCTGATTATCAAGAATCTTCTGGCCGATAACTATGTAACGGTCACCGAAGTGCCGGAAAACAAACGGAACAAGATCGTCCAGATGACCGATGCCGGAAGAGCCTACTGTGAAAAAATTGTGCGGCACATTACCTGGGCGGAGGACACGGCCATGTCCATGTTTACGCCGGAGGAACAAAAGCAGTTGATTGACCTGTCCCGGACATTCACAAGGAATCTGACCAGGCTGGTCAATCAGGAAAGATCGAAAATGGAGGAAACGGAAGATGGAGTTTTATGAAGTAATCAATAAGAGAAGAAGCATTCGTCAGTTTGAGGACAGGGAAATTCTCAGGGATGTTTTGGAGCGGATTCTGGACGCCGGGCTGAAAGCCCCGTCTTCCAACCATCAGAGACGATGGGAGCTGGTGACGCTGACCGAAAAGACTCTCATTCTGGATTTGGCGCAGTTTATCCGCCCCTATCCCTGCCGGGTTCAGGAGCCCAAAACGCCTCAGCAGGAGATGTTCAAGATCGCCTATCCCCGGCAGCGCACCATGATCGAGGAATCCGCCTGCGTGATCCTGCCGTATTTTAAACAGAAATATCCCCTGAGCGAGGATAAGAACGGCTATGGACTGATGGATTACGGCGCAGCCTGGGCGCTCATCGAAAATATGCTGCTGCCCGCCCTGGTGGTGCTGGGCTATGCCGTCAAAGCCCCGCTTCTGCCGACCCAGGTCAAAGCCACGGTGGAGAATAAAGTTCGCTGGAACAAGTGGTAAAATGGGAGGGTGGTAATATGGCGTCTCCAATGATTCGGGAAATCGAAGTCAAAAGCGTGCTCACCAAGTCCAATCTTCCGGTGAGCGACTATTCCGTGAACACTTACGTGGGATGCACCCATGCCTGCCGGTATTGCTACGCTTCTTTTATGAAGCGGTTTACGGGCCACCCGGAACCCTGGGGGACATTCCTGGATGTGAAACACTGGCCCAAGATACGCCGCCCGGAGCGGTATGCCGGGAAGGAGCTGTTCATCGGCTCAGTGACTGATCCCTATCTGCCCCAGGAAGAAGTGTTTGGGCGCACTCGTGCGCTGCTTGAACAGCTTGCGGGCAGCGGGGTCAAGCTCAGTATTGCTACAAAAAGCGACCTTGTGCTGCGGGATCTGGATTTGATCAAAACATTCCCGGACGCCCGTGTTTCCTGGTCTGTCAACACGCTGGATGAGGGCTTCAAAAACGATATGGACAATGCCGTCAGCATCGAGCGGCGGCTGGCCGCCATGAAGGCGTTTCATGACGCCGGCGTCCGTACCACCTGCTTTGTCTCCCCCATTTTTCCAGGTATTACGGATGTAAAATCCATCATCGACCGGGTAAAGGGGCAATGCAACCTGATCTGGCTGGAAAACCTCAACCTGCGGGGCAGCTACAAAGCGGTTATTCTGGACTACATCCGGGAAAGATATCTGCAGTTTTTGCCCCTGTATCAGGAAATCTATCACAAAGGAAACCGTTCCTATTGGGAGCTCCTGGACCGGGAGCTGAAAAGCTATGCCGCCAGGATCAGGGATTTGCGGTTCAGAGGATTACAGTCAACAGACCGGAAGTGATCGCGCGCCCCGCCGCCGATGAATTTTGCCGGCGGGTCACCGGCCAGGTATTTGCCGGAATCCGGCGCAGGGGAAAATTTTTGATCCTCTGCATGGAAAGCGGAGACCGGCTTATCCTTCATCTGCGTATGACCGGCTGCCTGCTGGTGACGCCGGCAGATTACCCGGAAGAAAAGCATACTCACCTTGTTTTCCAGCTGTCAGACGGCAGGGAGCTGCGGTTTTCGGACACCCGCCGTTTCGGACGATTCCGGAGCGGCTGGCCTTTTTTATCGAAAAGAACAAGACTGCGCCGGAGGAATATCTGGCCGCAAAGGGACGGGACTACCGCAACACGCCGCTTTTGCAGGTTTATGGACATGACGGCGAGCCCTGTCCGGTCTGCGGGGAAACCCTCTGCCGCGGCGTGATTGGCGGAAGAAGCAGCGTGTATTGCCCGGTATGTCAGAAATTTCAGAAGTGCTGCCATTCAATCTCATTTCGTTAGCTGCATACTGGCTTTTATAATTTCAATAAAATTTTTTATATCCTCCGATGGCTGCTTTGAGTACAAAATACCATACGGTATTTTATAATCCCAACAGACAGGAAGCGTAATCAGGGAAGGATGGATGCTGGCCCACGCGTCCAAAGTCAACAACAGCGAGCCCGTCTGTTCGCAGGAATTGAAGGTGTCCTTGTCATAATAGTATCCGGCTTCTTCAATCAAAATCTGCGGATGCGTCATGTTCATCATATTGTGAAAATGGTCGAGCAGCTCTGTATCCCCGCTTTTGACCATCATAAGATGCTCTCCATGCAAGTCGCGCATAGTAAGCTCTTTCCTGGCGGCCAGGGGATGTCCCTGGGGAGCGGCAACACAGAGCCGGTACTCGCCTAAATTCAAGTAGCTGGCCGCCTCCCGCATGGTCCTGGAGTTGAACGCGCCGACCAGCAGATCAATGCGTTCTCCCAACGATGAAATTACGGATAGAATCTGTTCTTTTGTATCCTCATATGGAACGATATGAAATTTATATTTTGGATATTTTTCTCGGAGTGGAGCCCATAAATCCATCAGCACGCTGCTTGGATTTAAGAGAGATGAGCCGACCCTGATAGTGATTCCTTCTGTGTGCTCCGCTTTTTTTGCCCGAGCTGCTGCATTCTCTGCAAATGCAAGCAGCTTCTTCCCATCCTTATACAAAGATTTTCCTGCGGCAGTTAATTCGATTCCCTGATTACTTCGTTTGAGCAGCGTAACACCCAGGCGGCTTTCAAGTGTGTTCATGTGTTTCATGACAGAAGCCGGGGTGACGAAAAGCTGTTTTGCCGCTTTGGAAAAACTTCCGCAGTCCACGACCTGAAGAAAAACCTGCAGCTGTTGGCTGAGCAAAAGAATCCCTCCTTGCGCATTTACTTTTTGTAAAAGCATTCTATCATTTTTGGTTATTCCATGTCAAGATAAATACGAATACAATGAAAATAGCAAGTAACAGTTCAGCAACAAGGTGATAGTGATCGCCTGCGGAATGGAGGATGTAAGATGAAACAAGGTAAATTAGGATTCGGACTGATGCGCCTGCCGCTGCATTCGGCAGAAGCAACCGACATTGATACAAGCTGGGCTTATCACAACGGAAGCAGTGAGTCAGCCATTCGGGAATGCCTGGTGAAACGCCATCCCCGCGACAGCTTTTTACTGGCCAGCAAGCTGCCGACCTTTGCAATTTCCAAAGAATCGGAAGTAGAAGAAATTTTCCAGCAGCAGTTAGACCGCTGCGGTGTGGAATACTTTGACTATTACCTTCTTCATAATGTCAACTCCATGCGTTACCGGCAGATCATCCGGAAAACGCATATGTTTGACTATATGAAAAAGTGGAAAGAGAACGGAAGAATCAAGCATATCGCTTTTTCTTTCCATGATACGGCGGATGTGCTGGACCAGATCCTGACTGAGCATCCGGAAGTAGAGGCAGTGCAGATCGTGGTTAATTACTTCGACTGGAACGCCTATTTGGTACAGTCGAAAGCCTGTTATGATGTGATTCGCAAACACGGCAGGCAGGTTATCATCATGGAGCCGGTCAAAGGCGGGATGCTGGCTAAGGCTCCGGACGATGTGCAGAAACTCCTGCAGGCAGAACACCCGGATTGGTCACCTGCTGCCTGGGCGCTACGTTTCGCCGGCAGCCTGGACGGGGTGCTGGCGGTTCTGTCCGGTATGTCTACACTTGGACAGGTGAAAGAAAATGTGGCTGTCATGCAGGATGCGCAGCCCTTGACGAAGCAGGATCAGGACGTTCTGGCACAGGCAGCTCGTTTATACCAGAAAACCGGCCCTGTCGGGACTGCGGATTTCACCCCTTACGAGGCTGTGAATCCGAAGGGTGTTTCTCTCGCCGCCATTCTGGATACCTTCAACAGCTGTATGCTTCAGCCGGATCCTATGTTTGGCGCAGAGCACAACTATTTCTCTGCTGAAAAAGCGAAGCATGGACTGCACAAGGATGATAGGTGCATCCCTGGCGAAGTGATTTTGAAAAACGGAGCAAATATAACAGAACTTGTCCGTAAAGCAGAGGATTTTCTTAATGAACATTCTTTCTTCCAGTACGAGTTTTAAGGTGTTTCCTCAAGGTGGCGCCACCAAAGGCCCTTACCCCTTCATCTTAGGCTGAAAAATCAGGCTCGCCAGAAAGGAAAACACCAGGGCAGCGCAGATTCCCGCCGCGCTGGCCGTAAGGCCGCCCATGAAAATGCCCAGAAAACCATATTCGTCCACCGCTTCCCGGACGCCCTTCCACAGGGTATTCCCAAAGCCCACCAGGGGGACGCTGACCCCTGCCTGGGCATAGGAAAGCAGGGGCTCGAAAATTCCCGCAGCCCCCAGCACCGCGCCGGTACACACCAGAATCACCATGATTCTTCCGGGCAAAAGCTTCGTCTTTTCCATCAAAATCTGTACCAGGGCGCAGATCAGGCCGCCCACCCAGAATGCGTTGATATACTCCATATGTTCCTCCTAACAGTGCTCGATGACAATTCCATGGGCAATTCCCGGCACGCTCTGTCCCTCGTTAAAACTTACCGGGGAGAGCAGCGCGCCTGTAGGCACGAAAAGCACCCGCTTCCAGGCCCCTTTTTCCAGCGCCGGAAGGATCTTTGCCCCCAGGGTTACCGCGGAACAGCCGCAGCCGCTTCCACCGGAATGGGTATCCTGGGTTTCCGCGTCAAAAATCTCGATGCCGCAGTCCACATGATTTCCGGAAATGTCAAAGCCCTTTTCTTTTAAAAGATCCACGAGGATCCGTTTCCCCACATACCCCAGATCTCCGGTGATAATCCGGTCATAATCCTTTGGCTGCCGGGAGAAGTCCATGAAATTTTGGTAAATGGTCTCGCAGGCCGCCGGCGCCATACAGGCGCCCATATTCATGGAATCTTTCACGCCGAAATCCACGATTTTCCCCGGCGTAAATCCGGTAATGGCCGCATGGCTTTTCCGGTTTCCCAGCACAAACGCTCCGGCTCCGGTAACCGTCCAGGTGGCCGACAGGGGGCGCTGGTTCCCATAGGCTAAGGGAAAGCGGAACTGCTTTTCCGCGCTGGCGAAGTGGCTTGAGGTCACGGCCAGCACATAGTCTCCGTATCCGCCGTCCACAGCCATGGCGCCAAGCCCCAGGGCTTCCCCGCAGGTGGAACAGGCCCCGTACAGTCCAAAGACCGGCAGGTTCAGCTCCTCCACGCCAAAGGAGGTGGCAATCAGCTGCCCCAGAAGGTCACCGCCAAACAGATAGCGGATCTGATAGGACGCGAGGCCCGCCTTACCAAGGGCCGTTTGAATCGCCTCTTTCTGCATGGTACTCTCCGCCTTTTCCCAGCTGTCCTCTCCAAACACCGGATCCGGACACACCAGGTCAAACAGATCTCCCAGGGGGCCCTGTCCCTCTTTTTCTCCCACAACGGTGCCGCTGCTTACAAGAAACACCCGTTTTTCAAAAGAAATACTCTGCTGTCCCTTTTGCTTCATCCTTCTTCACCGCCTCTACACAAGATTAATAATCTTTAAAATCCAGTAGCCAAAGCCCAGAACCCAGCTCGTAAAAACACCGTAGAGAATCACCGGGCCGGCAATGCTGAAAATTTTGCATCCGACGCCGAACACGAATCCTTCCTTATGAAACTCAATAGCCGGCGCCGCCACCGAATTCGCGAACCCCGTTATGGGCACCAGCGTTCCGGCCCCGCCGAACTTTGCCAGTTTTGGGTAAAGATTCAGCCCTGTCAGCAGAACGCTTGCCAGGATAAGCAGGATTGAGCACCATCCTGCTGAAGCGTCGCGGTCAAGCCCCATGTCTTCGCAGATGTTCAAGATAGCCTGTCCGATTACACAGATGGCTCCGCCTGTCACAAAGGCCTTTGCCATATTTGCCGGAAGGCTGTGAACCGGCGTTACCTGTTTCACGTAATCATTATATTTTTTGTTATGCTGTTCTTTCAGTATATCCGCCATTGCTGCTCCTCTCTGCCTTTTGGACCGGCGCGGTTTATCCGCAGCCCCGGCCCAACGGTTACGTTTAGTATCTGAAAGCAGCAGAAAAATATACGGGGAATTTCGAATTTTGATGATAACCCTGCACAATAGAAACGGTTGCGCGTAGGAATGAAAAGCAGGTATCTTTTTCTGAAAAGAACGGAAGGAAGGTCCGGTAGTGGGGGCCTTTATCGTGCTTTCGATATTGTATCATCCGCCCGGCAAAGAATCCCCCTGTGACAGCCAGCACCGGAAGAATGGGGAAAGGCGGCTTCCCTTTATGTGTCCGTCGCGCAGGGGTTCCAAACACCATCCCGCAGCAGCCCCATGACGATCAGGTCAAGCTGTCGGCTGCAGGGTAAGTGATCCGATCAATGCCCGCTACATGCGGCAGCGGTTCGAAAAGATAAACGATCCACACGATGCAGCAGGAAATGCCGTATTTCAGCCCCTGTAAAATCCGATTGCCGCTTAAATTGCCGCGAATAAGCAGAAACAGCGAGGAGGTCAGAGAGTAGGCGAAAATCCCATAGACAGTGAAAAACAGCGGCATGGTGCCGTTTTGCGCGAAAACACTGGGCAGCAGGACCGTCTGCTCACCGGCCGGGATGGAAAGCTGACCGATCATGCGGACGATGGTGGTGGCAAGCCCGACCAGGATAATTTTCAAAATATTTTTGACAGCTCTGTTCATATTATATTCCTCTGTACTTCCAGAACAATCGGTTCCAATGCACTGAAGTCAGTGAAATCCACCTGCTTGCCATAGGTTTCTATGAGCGCTCGGTTCTCCGCCGTTTGCTTTTCAACCGGCGTCCTTCGCAGGGATTGGTATAGCAGCTTCATCATCGTTCGATGACCGAAAGAGAGCTTTTGATAGTCGATCCCGCCTCGAAGATGAAAAAGCATCGCCCGGTCAAGCAGCTCTGCAGGAAGCTGCTTTTGCAGAGACGTGCGGATATTGTGCTGGTTTTCCGGCTCGGTGGGGTCGGCCAACCCTACGGTAACGAGGAGCAGTTTTTGTCCCTCCTGAAGAGAAAAGTTCCGCAGGGTTTTCGCCAGCCCCAGAACGCCGCCGGCATACAGGCTGCCCAGATAGACAATGGTCTTCATGCCGGAAAGATTCGGCGCGTCTTTGTAACTGACTGCGGGGATACCGGTTTCTTCGGACAGCTTTTCCGCATATCGGCGGGTACTTCCGTACTGGCTGCCGTAGACGATGATGTGTTCCATAATTACCCTCCTGTTCACTATATCATTTGTCCCGTTTAAAGGCGCGAAAAGGAAGCGTCCTTGAAAGAGTGCATTTTCCGTAAAAGTCAAAAACCCCGCAGCAAGCTACGAGGCATCAAACTTGCAGCGCAGCAGCTTCCGGCGCGGATAGCGACGGATATGGTGGGTTTGTCCGCTAAAATATAATTTTCCATTTTTCATTATATAGCAGCAATATGAAGAGACGATCCGATTTCGGTTAAATCTGTGTAAAATATAGGCTGTCCCCTGATTTTTCATTATTTACAATCAACGAGTAGCAGCTAACGCTTAATGAACTGCGGATGTGATTTAAACCACATACAGAACGTTCTCCGGATTTGCGGGATACTCCTTATGGGGAGCCGTATCATCCGTGTATCCGAATACAATCATGGCCTGGGGCTGGACGTTCTCAGGGAGTTTTGCAGCCTGAGCTACCTCGGGAATGTTGAATGCAAGTACCGGGGACTCAAGATAGCAGGAGCCGAGTCCCAGTTCCGTGGCGGCAAGGAGCATTTCTCGCCAGCGCAAGCAGCATTGGCTCGGGCCATCGCTGCGGTGTTCGGCACATCTGTCTTGGTGGTTGAGATTATAACAGCCACCGGAGCGCTATAGAGCGGGTTATAGCTGGGATTGGAGGACAGTTTGACCAGCATTTCCATACCGGAATTGGCCATAGCGGCTTTCGTTCCATCTGCAATGCTCTTCAAAACCTCAGCGTTGGTGATGACGTTGAAATACACTTCTCCCGCCATCGGGGTTCCTGCCGCCATATTGCCGGCCTCTACAACAGCCTTGATTTTGTCCGCCTTTACGGGCTTGCTTTGGTAGGTACGGACGCTCTTTCTGGTCTTGATGGTTTCAGTTATGATCTCCTTACTGTTTTGATTTTCGCATTTCTGCGGATTGACTTTTCTTTACGCAGTTATTATAATGTGGAAAGAAAAACTTATTATGAATTGCCCCATCTACAAGACGATGGAGATATTTCAGGGGAAGTGGAACGCATGGGTTCTCTTTGAACTTGGAAGAAATGAGAGGATGCGATTTGGCCAGCTGAAAAAAGCGATCCCCGGCATCTCCAACACGGTGCTGACTACTACACTTCGAGATCTTGAGGAACGAGGGCTTGTCAGCAGGATACAATATAACGAAATCCCGCCTCATGTGGAGTATACGGCAACAGAGAGTGCCAAAGACTTGAAGGACATCTTTGCCGCCATGTGGACGTGGGGAGAAAAATATGCAAAAGGATGAGTTCCCGTAACTATGCCCCTTCTCCACGCCAACAGAGAAGGTACAGGTGAAGATTAGGACAGCCTCCGAGACGGGGGAGGCCGCCTGTTCTTCTTTTGACCCTGGACAATATTCGCCGGTATAAGGGCCATGCAAGTTTTTTCATCATACCAACTGCAAAAGACCTTCCTCTTCCAGCACAGCATTTACCTGATCAACCGAAATGCCCATCTTCTTTGCTATCTCTTCCGGGCGCAGGCCATCCTCATACCTGGCAATGATTTTCCCATTGATTTTGCCTTCCCGTCTGCCTTTTTCAATGTTTTCTTTGTCTCTCATTAAAAGCGTCATATATTCCACCTTCCATTCTTCGCTAAGCTTTACCTTTGCAATTCTTTCTTCAAGCTCCTTGACATATGCATCTGGACTTGCAGTTCCTCCAATGTACTGCAAAAACGCCTTCGTTTCATCACTGACATCGCCAACTGTCCCAGCTGTATTAAAAAATAACTTCACAGCCTGGTCGTTCAGGAAAAGATTGTTATCCTCTTTACAAATATTTTCAAAAGTATATCGATACAGCCCCTTCCCAAACGGATCGAATGTGCAGATGAAAATTACAAAACTCTTGTTGAGCTTCGAATATAGCTCTCCTTTTTCAATCATATTCAGGTCGATCATTCCCTGGTAATATCTGCTGCGCTTAGAAAGTTCTCCAGTATTACTGGTCTGGATTTCCACATCGTAAATCGTATTTTCATCATCTTCTACGTAGACATCCAGCCGAACACTCTTACTGTCGTATTGGATATCGATTACCTTCTGATCCGCAGGATATTTAATATCAGCAATTTTTACATCCAGCAGCCGCTCCAGCATTTTAATACAGATCTGTTTGTCTCGCATGACCTTTGCGAACATGAAGCCATCTTTAAGTTCCAGGTCTTCCCATCTTTTTTGCTCCATTGCAACCTCCTCTTGATATCTTAATTATATTATGCCGCGCCGTAAGGAGTCAATAAAACAAGTATAAAAATCAGCAAAAGCCGGGGCACGTCGCGGCCAGCCGGCATGGGACAAATGATTAGAATAACGGCAGCAAGGTAAATTTTCTGCAGACACCAAACTGCCGTTATCGGGATGAATGGTTCCGACAACGGCAGTTGTGGGAGAAATTCCCTTTTGAGTCATCGCTTCGTGATTATCGATGTGATGCTTCTAAGCTATTGAAGAATGAAGCCAATCTTTCCTTATTTTTCATTTTGCAGGAGCAGTAGTAAGTTGCACAAGCTTCTTCATCAAGAATGGGAACGACTACGCGATTTTCTGATTTCCAACCTCTTTTCAGTGCTAAGTCTGAAGTGAAAGAGGGTAAAGCAGAGGCGTTTACCAACTCGGTAAATGCAAATTATGCATTTTGTACAAGGAAATGAGTGGATGGCATTTTCCGTTCATGTATTGCGTGCCAGAAACCGATTTCAGAATAAAGCAGGATAGTTTCTCCATTCAAATCATCGAAGTATAAATCTTTCGAAGAGGAAAGCGCATAGCCGGGAGGCAGAGAAAAGAGCAGCCGTTCTTCTCCGTATTTTGTGCAGTAAGTATCCGGAGCGTTAATCAGGAAGGTCGTAATAATAAGCTGAGTCTGCAAGACCTTCAAAATACAAAATATTACGCAGCCTTCCATGGCCCGCAAAACAAAAAGTTCCATGACCAGCTTTCTCTCAAAACCTGTGAAAAACTTGTACCAGTGATTGAAAAAATGCTGCAGAAAGCCCGGGAAAATGGAGAAATCCAGCTTGAAGACCTGAAAACGGCGGCAATGTTCTGCATTTATGGGCAGCTTGGCATTCTGCTGGACGATGGTATGAACCAGAAGGAAAAAGCAAACCGGATTCGTAAATTTCTTATTTACGCGCTCCATCTATAAAAACCCCTGCTATTGGGTAGGGGAATTTTAATGGCTTGGGGCTGTGAAAAAATGATTCGTTATTTTTTCACAGCCCCTGTTACAAAACTTATTGGCAAGTTTGTTTGGCCTCTTGACAAAGCAGGTAAAAAAAGAGTACAATTATTAGTGGTTAGTTAAAACTAACTAAAAAAACATAAAGGAGGATGTTCTATGTCTCTCATCAATAAAGAAATCGGAGAATTTACCGTACAAGCCTACCATGAAGGCGCCTTCAAAGCCGTTTCCAAGGCAGATGTATTGGGAAAGTGGGCCGTATTTTTCTTCTATCCAGCGGACTTTACCTTTGTTTGCCCCACGGAGTTGGAAGATTTGGCAAATAAATATGCGGATTTCCAGGCAGCCGGATGCGAAGTGTATTCCGTATCCTGTGACACCCATTATGTTCATAAAGCATGGTATGACGCTTCTGACCGGATCAAAAAGATCGGATATCCGATGCTGGCAGATCCCACACATATTCTTTCTAGTAATTTTGAGGTATATATCGAGGCGGACGGCGTAGCAGAGCGGGGAACCTTTATCGTAAACCCCGAGGGGAAGATTGTGGCTTATGAAGTCAATGCCGGTAACGTGGGACGCAACGCCGATGAGTTGCTGCGCAAGCTGCAGGCCTGCCAGTTTGTCCATGAACATGGGGATGAGGTGTGCCCGGCCAAATGGCAGCCCGGTGCCGAGACTCTGAAG
>DVIQ01000084.1 GCA_018711185.1 Candidatus Limivivens intestinipullorum
CGGCGCCGCTTCCTATAAAAAGAAAAGGAGAAGCTATGAAGCGAAAGAAAACTTTCCGGGACTGGATCGCGTCAGGAAAAGTAAACAAGAGACTGGTTATCGTGACGTTTATGCTGGTGCCGATGCTCCTGCTGATCGTGTTTACCTATTTTCCATTCGCAAAGATGGTGCAGTTCAGTTTTTACGATATGGCATATCTTGGAGACCGGGAATTTGTAGGTCTTGAGAACTATATTGAAGTGTTTACAAGGGACGATTGTTTCCAGGCTTTAAAGCTCAGCGGTTACTATATGGTAGGCGCGTTTGTACAGCTTGCCCTGGCGCTGTTTTTCGCCTCCATCCTGAGTATGAAAATGAAGGGAGCGGGAATCTTTAAGGGCCTTCTGTTTTTCCCGTACATGGTATGCGGCATTGCGGTGGGCTTTATCTTCAAGTTTTTTTATACAAGGGGCTTTGTGCTGGATACGGTGCTTCAGTGGATTGGGTTTGACCTGGACAACCTGCCTTATTGGTTAAGGGATAAAAGCATCAACAATATTTCTCTGGCGGCAACATCGATCTGGCGTTATATGGGACAGAACATGGTTCTGTTCATCGGAGCGATTATGTCGGTGGATGCGTCCATGTATGAGGCCGCGGATATTGACGGAGCTACCGGCTGGCAGAAGTTCCGGTATGTGACTTTCCCAAGCATCAAAACAATTATTGTGCTGAATCTGATTCTGTCGATTACCGGTTCTCTGAGTGTATTTGAACCGCCGTATGTTACCACGAGAGGCGAGTTTGGAACCGGAACCTACTTTGTTATTATGAACGAACTGGCCCATGAAAGCCAGAAGGTAGGGCTTGCGTCGGCAATGGCCATTGTGCTTCTCATTATCATTTTGATTGCCACGGCTCTGCAGAAGCTGTTCTTCTGGTATTTCTTCGGAGAAGGGGAGAAGGAAGCGTACAGAGTGATCCGCAAGAGAAAAAAGAGAGAAAAGCAGCAGGCGGCCGGTGCGGCGAGGAAAGGAGGAACTTTATAAATGTCAACGGCAAAGTTAAAAAAGACGGTGATAACGGTTCTGAAATATATCATTTTGCTGATTACTTCCTTTATCGCGGTTCTTCCCCTTGTAAGCTGCGTGATTACCGCGTTTAAGACGCCGGAGGAATACGCGGGAACCAGCGTGATGGAGCTGCCAAACAGCTGGCTCTATTTCGAAAACTTTGTACAGGCATGGAAGCAGGCCAATATGGGCCTTGCGTTCCGGAATTCGTTTATCATTCTTGTATGCGTGCTGACCGGTTCGGTGCTGATCGGCTCCATGCTTGCCTATGTGCTGAGCAGGTTTAAGTTTCTGGGAAACGGACTGATTCGCAACTTGTTTCTGTTCGCATCTCTGCTGCCGGGCATCGCCATGCAGGTATCGGTCTATCAGATTATGTATACGCTGGGATGGATCAACAGTCTTCCGGGCTATATTATCCTGATGTGCGGCACGGATGTAATTTCGATTTATATTTTTATTCAGTTTTTTGAGAATATTTCCACATCCCTGGATGAAGCGGCAATCATGGACGGATGCACGTATTTCGGCGTATTTTTCCGGATTTTGCTTCCGCTTCTGAAACCGGCTATTATAACCGTCATGATTTTAAAGGGCGTGGGCACATACAACGAATACTATACGGCGAATCTCTATCTTCAGGATAAAAATTCCTACGTTACGGTGGCTACATCCCTGTTTAAATTTACGGGCCCGCTGGGAAATCAGTACAACTATATCTGCGCAGGCGTTATCATCACCATGATCCCGGCGCTCATCATCTTCATCCTCTGCCAGAAACAGATCTACAGCGGTCTGACGCAGGGGGCGGTTAAAGGGTAAAGGAGGAATTGACATATGAGTCATGTAAAGATTATCGGGCCGAACGTGCCGAATATGCCGTGGCAGGACAGACCGGCGGACAGCCGCCAGGAGCTTCCGGTATGGCGATACAGCGAGAATCCCATCATAGGACGCAATCCGGCAAAAGGGGTGGCAAGGATTTTTAACAGCGCGGTCATCCCTTACGACGGGGCGTTTATCGGAGTGTTTCGCGGAGAGCAGACAAACGGGATTCCGTATATTTACCTTGGCAGGAGCAAAGACGCCATCCACTGGGAATTTGACGAAGAGAAGATTCCTTTTAAGGATGAGAACGGCAGGGATTTCATGCCCAGGTACGCATACGATCCGAGACTTGTAAAAGTGGAAGACACATATTATATCATGTGGTGCCAGGACTTTTACGGCGCGTCCATCGGTCTCGCGAAGACACAGGATTTCAAGACGTTTACAAGGATTGAAAACCCGTTTATCCCATTTAACCGGAACGCGGTTCTCTTCCCAAGGAAGATTAACGGGAAATACAGAATGCTGTCCCGGCCAAGCGACAGCGGCCACACTCCTTTCGGAGACATTTTCGTATCTGAAAGCCCGGATATGGTTTACTGGGGACGCCACCGTCATCTGATGAGCAACAGCGGAAACTGGTGGGAGAATGTAAAGATCGGAGGAGGCGCGGCGCCCATCGAGACATCGGAAGGATGGCTTTTGTTCTACCATGGGGTGACCGGAACGTGCAATGGCTATGTATACAGCATAGGCGGCGCGATTCTCGACATCGATGAGCCATCGGTGGTGAAATACCGGTGCAGCACCTTCCTGCTGACTCCGGAAGCGTGGTATGAAGAGCGGGGCTTTGTGCCCAACGTGGCCTTCCCCTGCGCGACAATCCACGATGCCGGAAGCGGACGGATCGCGATTTATTACGGATGCGCGGATACGTATGTGGGCCTGGCGTTCACTACGGCGGATGAGGTGGTATCTTACATAAAAGAACACAGTGTTGTGACAGAGACAGATACGGAAGTGGGAATCCGGTAAGGAGGAGGCCATGTTTGCACAGGAAGTAAAAGAGCATCTTGTCCACAGGCTTATCCCTTTTTGGGAAGGGATGAGGGATGAACGGTTCGGCGGATATTACGGCTGGAAAGGATTCGATCTTGAGACGGATAAAGAGGCGGTTAAGGGCTGTATCCTGAACAGCAGGATTCTCTGGTTTTTCTCCAACTGCTATCTCCTGCTTGGGGAAGCAAAGCTGCTGGAACATGCCGGCCATGCTTACCGTTTCTTAAAGGAACACTGCGTGGACAGGGCCAACGGAGGAATCTACTGGTCTGTGTCCTGCGACGGAAAACCTGCGGACACCACAAAACACACCTACAATCAGGCCTTCGCGATCTATGCCCTTTCTTCTTACTACGATGCTTCAAAGGATGAGGAAGCTCTTGCGCTGGCCCTTGCGCTTCGGCAGATTATAGAAGACAAATGCAAAGACGAGTATGGATATCTGGAGGCGTTTAATATCCGGTTCGAACCGGAAGAAAACGATAAGCTTTCCGAAAACGGCGTGATCGCGGAAAAGACCATGAACACGCTTCTCCATGTGTTTGAGGCTTATACGGAGCTTTACCGTGTAACAGGGATGAAGACGGTGGGAGACGATCTCCGTTTTATGCTCGGCCTGATCGCGGATAAGGTATATAATCCGAAGCTTGGACGCCAGGAAGTGTTTTTTGACCGGACCTGGCATTCGCTGATCGATTTGTATTCCTACGGGCATGATATCGAGACGGCATGGCTTGTGGACCGGGGGCTGGAGGTGCTGGGCGATCCGGCATATACGGAGAGGCTTGGCCCGATTACAAAGACGATTACGAAAAATATTTATGATCGGGCGTATCAGAACCATTCCCTCGTAAATGAGACGGAAAACGGAAGGACAGATACTACCCGCGTGTGGTGGGTTCAGGCGGAAGCGGTTGTAGGCTTCTTAAACGGCTGGCAGAAGAACCCGGGGCATACGGAATACCTGGACGCGGCGAAAGATATATGGAACTATATCGGCGCGTATCTGGTGGACAGCCGGGAAGGGTCTGAATGGTATTGGGCCGTGGACAAAGACGGGATTCCCCTGGAGAAACCGATTGTTGAGCCCTGGAAATGTCCGTATCATAACGGGAGAATGTGTATTGAAGTGATCAGGAGGACGCGGCAGAATGCATAGACAGTATTATATTGAGCAGGAGAAAGTAGAAAAGCTGATCCGCAGAAAGAACCGGAAGGCGGATTTTTATAACGGAATCTATGACCGTTACGAGTACCCGGTGCTTACCAGAGAGTTTGCGCCGGTACACTGGAGATATGATCTGAACGAGGAGAGCAATCCGTACTTTATGGAGCGCCTTGGCGTCAACGCGGTTATGAATTCAGGAGCGATTGAACTGAATGGAAAGTATTATCTTGTGGCGCGTGTAGAAGGAAATGACAGGAAGTCCTTCTTCGCTGTCGCGGAGAGCGAGACGGGAATCGACGGGTTTCGCTTCTGGGATTACCCGGTGGAGCTTCCGGATACCTGCCCGGAGGAGACAAACGTATACGACATGCGGCTGACAAAACATGAGGACGGATGGATTTACGGAGTATTCTGCTCAGAAAGCAAGGATCGGGAAAATCCGGATTTATCGGCCGCTGTAGCGGCGGCGGGAATCGTCAGGACAAAAGATTTGAAAAAATGGGAGCGCCTGGACAATCTCACTACGCTGCATTCTCCGCAGCAAAGAAATGTGGTGCTCCACCCCGAGTTTGTGAATGGAAAATACGCGTTTTATACCAGGCCTATGGACGGCTTCATCGAGACAGGCAGCGGCGGAGGCATTGGATTCGGGCTTTGCGATGACATTGCCCATGCGGTAATCGGGGAGGAAAAGATCATAAGCCGCAGAATCTACCACACGCTGACCGAATCCAAGAATGGGGCCGGAGCGGTTCCCATCAAAGGGAAAAAGTGCTGGATACACATTGCCCACGGCGTGCGCAATACGGCGGCCGGTTTAAGGTATGTGCTTTACGCGTTCGGTACGGATCTGAAGGATCCGGTAAAAGTGACGGCACAGCCCTCAGGCGTATTTCTGGTACCTCTTGGAAGCGAGAGGGTGGGGGATGTTTCAAACGTGGTGTTTACCAACGGCGCCATAGCAAAAGAGAACGGGGATGTATATATCTACTATGCTTCCAGCGATACAAGGATGCATGTGGCGACGACTACTATCGATAAACTGGAGGATTATTTATTTCATACGCCGGAGGATCCGCTGCGTTCACCGGACTGTGTGAAACAGAGATGCAAGCTGATTCAAAAGAATTTGACGCTGCTGAAACAGAACAGGAAATGAAAGGGCGAAAGCGATGAGAATACTGCCGGACAATGAGATGCTTCAGTACAGCGGGAGGATTGACTGGACTGACAAAAAGGCTCCCGTATTCGTGTTTCCCTGCACATCGGTGCGGATGCGCTTTACCGGCGGGACGCTGAGGGCATATGTCAGAAACAAAAGGGCATACTGGGAGAATTACCTTGGCTGCATTTTGGATGGAGAACAGACGAAGCTGCGGCTGCCGGACGACGGGGAAATGGTTCTTGATATCAAGGTAGATCTGTCCAAAGGCAGCGCCCATGAGGTGCTTTTGTTCAAGCGTCAGGACGCCTGCCATGAAACGGCGTTTCTGGGCTTTGAGATCGGAGACGGAGAAGAGGTGACAGAGCTGCCGGCCAAGCCCCGGCGCAGGATAGAGGTGTACGGCGACTCGGTCTCCGCGGGCGAAGTATCTGAGGCCGTGGAATACACAGGAAAACCGGATCCGGAGCATAACGGGCAGTACTCCAACAGCTGGTACTCTTATGCGTGGATGACGGCCCGGAAGCTGGGAGCAGAGATTCATGATGTGGCCCAGGGAGGCATTGCGCTTCTGGACGGTACGGGATGGTTTTGCGCCCCGGATTATGTAGGAATGGAGAGCGCATGGAATAAGGTACATTATAATCCCGCGTTCGGTCCAGATACAGATTGGGACTTTGCCGGATATACGCCGCAGGTCGTGGTAATTGCCATCGGCCAGAACGATAATCATCCCAAAGACTATATGAAAGAGGATTATTACGGGGACTGTGCCCGGCGCTGGCGAAGCGCTTACGGAAAGTTTCTGGAAAAAATCCGCGGGCAGTATCCGGATGCATGGATTGTGTGCATTACGACGCTGCTTGAGCATGATCCTTCCTGGGATCAGTCTATTGACGAAGTATGCCGCGAAATGCAGGACGGGAAGATACGACATTTTCTGTTTCGGCGCAACGGCAGCGGAACGCCGGGGCATCTGCGAATTCCCGAGGCAGAGGAAATGGCGGAGGAGCTGTCCGCATATATCGAGAGCCTGGGGGCCGAGTGGTGATGACGCAGGCGATTTTAAATGGATTTTGCAGATAAAGTTTCAGCATGGCTGAACTGCTGCGACAAAAGGGAAGAAAGGCGGAGAGGGAATGCGCGGAGAAAACCTTGCGAGACTTAAGGATTGTATGAGACGGGCGGAGGCAGGGGAGGAGCTGACGCTGGGCTTTTTTGGGGGCTCGATCACCCAGGACAGTCTTGCTACCAGACATGAATACTGCTATGCGTACCGGGTATTCCGGTGGTGGGAAACAGCATTTCCAAAAGCGCGGTTCCACTATGTAAACGGGGGAATCGGCGGAACAACCTCACACTATGGAGTATCCCGCGTGGTGACAGATCTTTTGATGTATCAGCCGGATTTTGCGGTTGTGGATTTTTCGGTTAATGATGAACCGGACGTGTTTTTTCAGGAAACGTATGAGGGCCTGATCCGCAGAATCCTTTCCTGGCCGTCCAAGCCGGCGGTGCTTATTCTTAATAATGTATTTTATGATACGGGAAAAAGCGCGCAGACATACCACAATCAGGTGGGAGACTGGTATCGTCTGCCTCACGTGAGCATGAGGGACACTCTGTGGCAGCGCATGAAAGCCGGGGAATTTTCGCGGGAAGAGCTCTCTCCTGACGGTCTTCATCCCAACGATAAGGGACACGGGCTGGTGGCAGCGGAAATCGTGTCGTATCTGGAGCAGGTGAAATGCCGAATGTGGGAGGACGAAACGGAGGAGCCGCTGCCTTCGGCAATGACGGACAACGCCTATGAGGAAGCCCTAAGACTCACAATTCGGGAAATCTGCCCGAAGCTTGACGGATTCCGGGCGGATACCCGAGAAAAGAACGGACATTTGGATCATTTCCGAAACGGATGGATAGGGCGCAGGGAAGGGGACCGGATTTTGTTTGAAATCGAGGCATCCTGTATCGCAATCCAGTACCGGAAAACTATCCGGCATCCCGCAAGAAGAGCGGAGATGATCCTTGACGGAGATGAAAATCATCCGGTGCTGCTGGACGGAAATTTTGACGAGAACTGGGGAGACTGCCTGTATCTGGAACCGGTGCTTCATCATGGAAAGCGCGGACAGCATACCGTGGAAATCCGGATTCTTCCGGATGAGTATGAAAGCGCGGCGCCTTTTTATTTGATGGCGCTGATTATTGCGTAGAGAACTTTCAAGGGGAGAAGAATATGACAGGAGGATTTTACTGTGGGATTTGCTGAGAATTTTGTATGGGGCGCGGCCACCAGCTCCTATCAGATCGAGGGCGGAGTGAACGGCATCGGAAAGGGACCTCATATCTGGGATGTGTATACAAAGGAGCCGGACAAAGTGTACGGCGGACATACGGGTGATATCGCATGCGACCATTATCACAGGTTCCGGGAAGATGTGCGGCTTATGAAGGAGATCGGACTGAACGCTTACAGATTCTCTGTTGACTGGTCCCGGATACTTCCGGAAGGCACCGGGAAAGTGAATGAAGAAGGAATCCAGTTTTATAATAATCTCATTGACGCACTCCTGGAGAATGGGATCGAACCGTACATAACACTGTATCACTGGGAACTTCCGTATGAGCTGTATAAAAAAGGGGGTTGGCTGAACCGCGATATCGCCGGGTGGTTTGGAGAATACGCGCGTCTTGCCGCGGAGCGGTTCAGCGACCGGGTAACCCATTTCTTTACCCTGAACGAGCCCCAGTGCTTTATCGGACTTGGATTTTTGACAGGCGTTCAGGCGCCAGGACTGAAATGTCCGCTGAGGGATACTTTTGAGATGGCGCATAATGTTCTGCGCGCCCACGGCAGGGCGGTTCAGGTGCTGAGAGCCTGTGCAAAACAGCCGCTGACAATCGGATATGCGCCCACCGGCGGGATTATCTATCCGGCATCGGAGAGACCGGAGGATATTGAGGCGGCGCGGCAGAAGTATTTTTCCATGCCGGAGGATGATTCAAACTGGACATGGAATGTGGCGTGGTGGTCAGACCCGGTTCTTCTGGGACATTATCCGGAAGAAGGATTAATCAGGTATGCGAAATATCTGCCGAAAATTACGGATGAGGATATGCGGCTGATCTCGGAGCCCATCGATGTGTATGGACAGAATATCTATAATGGCCGGGCGTTTCGAATGGGAGCGGACGGCAAACCGGAGGAACTGCTTCGCGGGCCCGGTCATGCCAAGACTGCGGTAAACTGGCCGGTTACGCCGGAGTGTCTGTATTGGGGGCCGAAGTTCCTTTATGAAAGATACCGCAAGCCGATCTATATCACAGAGAATGGAATGGCGTGCCACGATACGCTGTCTCTGGACGGAAAGGTGCATGATCCGAACCGGATTGATTTTCTGGCGAGATATCTGCGCGAACTGAAGAGGGCGGCGGAGGAGATAGACGTGAGAGGATATTTTCAGTGGTCGCTTATGGATAATTTTGAATGGGAGAAGGGATATGCCGAAAGGTTCGGTATTGTTTATGTGGATTTTGCCACCCAGGAAAGAATCCTGAAGGATTCGGCGTACTGGTATGGAAATGTGATCCGGACAAATGGAAGCGAATTATAACAGCGCGTTTTTATGCAGAAGGGAGAGCTGCTCAGCCCTCCCTTTTTTCTATAATTTCCTCCGGCCGCACCGGCGGCTGTCCGATCCAGGAAAAGGCCTCGTTCATATCCAGGGTCTTTCTGCCGTCCTCCATTACAAACAGGGGGATTCCGATTCCGCCCCGTTCTCTTACCGGAGCGAGGACCGGATCGTGGTCTCTGAGCTTCAGAAATTCTTTCAGCTTTCCGGTGTCTTCCGTTATCTCGATGTATTCCGCCTCAAAGCCCCGGGCTTTCTGAATTGCCTTGTAGTTGCGGCAGTCAATGCAGATCTGCGCTCCGTAAACCTTCATCTCAGTATTCCTCCATTCCTTTGCGGCGGTTCAGCAGGGCTGAACCATTTTTTTCGTTATTCTCATAGAACCGAAGCGGGAACCGGCCTGCCGCAGAAGGGGCACAGGCTCCTTCCGGGAAGCAGGCGGCCTCCGGCGATGAGAGTTCGATGCTATATAGGATAGCAGGAATTGTACGGAAAAGCAAGATGCGGAAATCCGTTCAGCTCAGGGCCTGGATAATGGCGGCCATGGTATCGGCGTCCGGCATGGGAGATACCCGGGTGATTTCGGCGGCAAGGCCCGGAACGCCAAACTGCTCCGGATCAGAGGGTGTGTCGTAGAGTCCGGTGCGGAAGCCGTGTCTTTCCCAGGCCAGCCGTTGAATCTCTTCGTCCAGGAGGGCGTCGATGCCCGCGCTTCCGGTTTCATCAAGGGCGATGTATACGTGAGAGGACCAGACGGTGGGAGAGGGATACAGCAGGACAATGTCGTCTTTCACTTGCTCCCAGGTGTCGGGATTTTGGGCGGCGAACTCCAGAAGCTGGCTTTCATAGCCGGCAATAATGGGCTTCGCGCCAATTCCGGTTTTCAGAAACTGGTCGAAGAGATCCGCGGAGGAGCTCTCCATATAACCGAGCTTCTGGAAAATGTCGGTAAGCCTGGGGAGAATTTCGGGAAGACTGGCTTCGTCCGCCACGCCTTCGCAGAGCGTATTGGCCAGAAGCCCCGCGAACATGTTTCCGGAATTGGATTTTGTGGGATCTGTGGTGCTCACGGCCACATTGCCGTAGAGCTGGGGGAGGCCAATATCTGCCCAGGCCCGGCCGGTTTCGATGCATTCCGTTAGAAGAGCCATGTCCGCGTAATAAACGCCGTCCTGCTCCGAGACAATTCCCTCATCCAGAAGAGCCTGGGCCACCGCGCTGCGGGTGTACAGGACGATGGGCGTGTTTAGAATGATTTCGCTGCGCACCGGTTCTCCGTACTGTTGCTCATAGAGCTCCAAAGCCGTCTGATTGGACGGGAAGAGAAAATCCCGCCCCTGGAAATCCGCGGTGATCATCTCAATGGAGCCGGCCTTGGCGTAGTCGATGGACAGGTGATAGCGGTTCTGCAGAATTTTTTGCACCTCTTCATCGTCCAGAAGGCCCGTTTTTTCACCGCCCACATAACCGTTCAGCTCCGTTGCCGCGCGGCTCTGGCTGACGCCGGCGTATACCGCGGCGGCCGCGATGACCGCCAGGAGTATGGCAAGTCCGATTAATTTCGTTTTCATAGTCCGCCCTCCATTTTCCTCATATTTTCAAGAAGCGCAAGGTCCGCCTCCACATCCAGGAGCTCCCCTTCCATCAGATGCGTAAACTGCTTTTCAAAAGCGTTGTTCAGCACCGGAAGAGCCTCCGCCGTTTTTTTCAGAATACTCAGGACTTCCGGGGAGGAAAGCCCGGTATTCTGAAACTCCACGTAGCGGGAGAGCAGTTTGGCGGCGGTATCCAGATAATAGGTGAAAAAACGGCGCGCCAGTTTGATTTTCCGCGGATTTTTGCCGAGATAGTCCAGAATCCGCAGCCCGGTATCCTGCAGGGCCCGGGCGTCTTTTAAAACCTCCGGCTTTTGAATGGCTTTGCAGGCCGCGTCAATGGCGTCCATATCCTCCTGGGCGTCCGTCAGGAGCTTTTCCAGTCCTTTCTCGTCATTCAGGGATTCCATGCGGATGCCTGCCAGCTTTCGGGAAGGCTTAAACAGAAAATAGAATCCGAAATAGGAGCCGACGCCTAAAAGAACGCAGAAAAGCAGATTCCAGTGAAGTCCCAGAAACAGAAAAAGAAACAGGCAGGCGGCCAGGCAAACCGCGCAGATTGTTCGTAAAATTTCTTTCATTTGTAAAACCCCTTCCACTTTGCGGCGCACAGAAATCGTAGCCGTCAATTATATCCCTTGACACTCCGGAAGGCCTCCGTAAGATTCTCACGCCCGTCGAATACGCGGGCATTGGTATATTCCGCCAGCTCCTGCAGCTGGGACTCGTCCGCGTCTCCAAACATAATGGAGAAGACGGGCACCTCGCTGCCAAGCTCCTGGTAAGCGGCTTCGAATTCCTCAAAGGAGCCTCCGGACATCCCGTCCGTCAGAAGAATGATGGCCGGTGTGTACTGAGAAAGATCGTATTCCTGAAGCATTTCAAGACCATAGGACGCGGCGGCGTACATATCCGTTCCCCCTCCGGCCTCCTGGCTTTCTACCACATGATAGAGCGCTTCCAGCTCGCTTCCGGAGCCCACGGCGCTGTAGGAGGAAATCACGCCGCCGTTGAAAAGAATCAGGATATTCACCTCATTGTCCGAGGCCTGGAGGAAATTCTGGCGGGCGTTTTCCTGGATCAGCAGCTGCTCCATGGCTGCCACAAGCTGTTCGTTCCCCTCCCCGTACATGCTGCCGGAATAGTCCAGACAGTAGACGTTCAGAGAAGGTTTTTTGAAATCCGTCTGATACAGATTCAGGCATTCGAAAAGGACATCCGTATCCGGCATTCGGATCACGGAGAGCACCCGGTCCGGCTGCAGCCCCCAGTCGGTTCGGAAAACATCCAGATTTTCTTCGGAGACGCCAGTGTAGACGGAGCGGCGTCCGGTGCGCTGGATGGCGTTCTGGGCCTCATCGGAAAGCAGATATTCCTGAAGGGACAGAAACAGTTCTTCCTGGCCGTCGTCGCCGTTGTCCACATAGCCCAGAGGAGAGTCTGCCAGAGAAAGGCCATCGTAGGGATAGACTGTATACAGTGTTTCGTCGCCTCTGGCCTCCAGCTCTTCGTTTGCCTGGATAATCAGACATTCATAATTGACCATGGCGTCGTAGTCCCCTTCCAGGAACATGTCCTTGAGCCAGTCCGAGCTGCCGGAGGAACGGTCTACGCCGGAAAGAAGCTCCCGTATTTCGGTTTGGAGGGTTTCATCCTGGAGATCCTCCAGGGTGATCACCTCCGGGTTGCCCAGCAGCGCGTAGAGAAAACCGATGTAGGCGCTTGCGCCGGAATTGGACTGGGTGGCGCTGGTCATGCAGAAGCGCAGGCTGCCGTTCCGGATGGCGCTAAGAAGATCGTTTACCGAGACCTCCCGGTCCACAAAACCCAGACTTTCGGCAAGGCTTTGGCGGATGCCGAACACCACCGGCGTGACGGAGATGGATTGGGCATGTTTGATCCGGTGGCGGGTGTCCCCCACATTCATCCACAGACTGCTGGCCGGCCACACGGCGTCGTAGGAAATCTCATCTTCCCCCAGCAGGCGCATAATATCCAGGGACCCCAGATAGGTCATTTCAATCTGTACATCCTCCTGCCGGCAGAAGGTT
Organism: Candidatus Limivivens intestinipullorum; assembly: GCA_018711185.1. GTDB lineage: Bacteria > Bacillota > Clostridia > Lachnospirales > Lachnospiraceae > Limivivens > Limivivens intestinipullorum. The sequence goes on from DVIQ01000084.1 coordinate 12,551, forward strand.
TCCAGAACCGGCTCCAGTTCCTGGTTTTCCGAACCGGAGACAATGCGCAGAACCTGGCGGCTGTCCCCCAGAACCGTGTCCGGTTCGCCGGAGTCCGCGCTGCTTTCTGCAAAGATGCCTGCGCCGCCTTCCGAAGAAGCGCCGGGACTGTCCGTAATGGAGCCGGCTGTGCCGCCGGCGGGATTCCGGGCGCTGCAACCGGTGAAAAGCATCAGAACGGAAGAAACGAAAAAGAAAAACGGCAGAAATTTTCGATACATGTTTTACCCCTCCTCAGATAGATCAAGACAAATGGAACCGTCCGGCCCGGGTTTGCGTCGGATCGCAAAATATTCCACTTTTAATGTAGACAAATATCCGAAAGACTTCTATCATAGAAATGTAAAATTTATCTCAACAGTTCCGTTCTGCCGGCCTTTGCCGGGAGGCGGACAGCGAATATCCCATTGATAATCAGCGCTGCCGATGGGATTCCGGCAGTGCGAAGGAGAGAGTGTATGTCAACCGTTTTATTGATCATTATTTTTATCGCGTTTATCGGGCTGGGCATCCCGGATTCTTTGTTTGGCGCCGCCTGGCCCGCCGTTTACGCGGAATTTGGACTTCCGATTTCGTTTGCCAGCTTTGTCACGGTAACCATTTCCTGCGGTACGGTGGTTTCCAGCCTTTTCAGTTCCCGGCTGATCCGCCGGTTTGGAACCGGTAGGATCGCGGCTTTCAGCACCGCGCTGACCGCGGCGGCTCTTCTGGGCTTTTCCTGCTCCGGAAGCTTCCTGCCTCTCTGCCTGTGCGCCGTCCCCCTGGGACTTGGGGCCGGCGCCATTGACACGGCTTTAAACAATTATGTGGCGCTCCATTATTCCGCGGCGCACATGAGCTTTCTGCACTGCTTTTACGGCATCGGCGTTTCGCTGAGCCCCTATGTCCTGTCGCTGGTCATCACCGGCCCCCGGGGCTGGCGCGGCGGATACCGCACAGCCTTTGGGATGCAGCTTGCCATCGCCCTTCTTCTTTTCGCTTCTCTGCCTCTTTGGAAGCGTGTTTCCGGTCAGGAGGAGGAAAAGGAAGAAGCGGCGGGAAAAAGCCTCTCCCTGCGGGAAGTATTTTGCATCCCCGGCGTAAAGGAAATGTGCTGGCTGTTTGTGGCTTCCTGCGGAATCGAGTATACCTGCGGAAACTGGGGAAGCACGTTTTTGGTGGAATATAAAAATATGGCCGCGGATCAGGCGGCCAGGATGATTATGTTTTATTATGTGGGAATGGCGCTGGGAAGGTTTTTGTCCGGCGTTCTGGCGGCAAAGCTTCACAGCTGGCAGATTATCCGCATAGGCCAGGGGATCCTGGGAGCGGCGATTGTCCTGCTGCTTCTGCCGCTGCCCGCCGCCGCGGCCGGAGCGGGCGTATTTCTGATCGGACTGGGGAACGGTCCGTTGTTTCCGAACTTTAACTATCTGACGCCGGAAAACTTCGGCGCGGAGGTCTCCCAGTCCGTGATGGGCGTCCAGATGGCCTTGTCCTATTTGGGAATTATGCTGGTGCCGGCAGTCTTTGGTGTTTTGGGACAGGCCGCGGGGATGGGGATTTTCCCGGTTTATCTGCTTGTTTTCTGGGCGGTTATGATGGGATTTACCTGGAAGGTGAGACATGTATTAACCGAATCAGGGAAGTCCAAGGCTTCTGCCGCGGAAGAAGGCGATGAGGCTGCCTTAGCCGAAAATGAAAGCCAGAGCGCGCTTCTGGAGGCTGCCGCGGGCGAACGCAGCGCTGCCAGCGCAGAAGAAGACGCGGCCGCTGCGGAGAGCGGCGAACTTATGCTGTCGGTGGAAGCCGGAGAAAACGTCAGCGAGGAAGGAGATGTGTCCGCGCCGGGAAGCGCGCAAGAGAATGGGACGATTGCGCTGGTGGTCAGCGACGCTGAAGAAAACGGGCAGTAACCGGTTTGAAATTCCATTGTGAAAGGGGGAAGGCCAGACGCCTTCCCCCTCGTGGGATCACCGTTTATTTCTTAAAGGAAGCCCTCTTTCTCTGGGTGGAATCCAGGATTTTCTTCCGGATGCGCAGGGACTTGGGCGTAACTTCCAGAAGCTCGTCCGTATCGATAAATTCCAGGGCCTGCTCAAGACTCAGGATTTTTGGCGGGGTCAGCTTTAAAGCGTCATCGGAGCCGGAAGCCCGGGTGTTGGTCAGGTGCTTGCTCTTGCAGACATTCAGCTCAATGTCCTCGCCTTTGCCGCTCTGGCCGATCACCATGCCGGCGTACACCTTTTCACCGGGGCCGATAAAGAGCGTACCGCGCTCCTGGGCGTTAAAGAGGCCGTAGGTCAGGGCCTCGCCGCTCTCAAAGGCAATGAGAGAGCCCTGCTTCCGGTACTGGAAATCGCCCTTGTAGGGGCCATAGCCGTCGAAAACGGAGTTCATGATGCCGTTTCCTTTGGTGTCGGTGAGAAATTCTCCACGGTATCCGATGAGCCCTCTGGCGGGAATGGAAAACTCCAGACGGGTGTTTCCGGCGCTGTTGGTGCTCATGCCCTGAAGCTCGCCTTTGCGCAGGGAAAGCTTCTGGATGACGGTTCCGGCAAACTCCTCCGGTACGTCCACATAGACAAGCTCCATGGGCTCCAGCTTTTTGCCGCGCTCATCGTAGTGATAGAGAACCTCCGCCTTGCTGACGGCAAATTCATAGCCTTCACGGCGCATGTTCTCAATGAGGACGGACAGGTGCAGCTCGCCTCTTCCGGACACCTTGAAGGATTCCGTGGTGTCCGTCTCCTCTACGCGGAGGCTGACATCGGTGTTCAGCTCCCGGAAAAGACGGTCCCTTAAATGGCGGGAGGTGACATATTTGCCCTCCTGGCCGGCCATGGGGCTGTCGTTTACGATAAAATTCATGGCGATGGTGGGCTCGGAGATCTTCTGGAAGGGAATGGCCTCCACATGCTCCGGGCCGCAGAGGGTATCCCCGATGTGCAGATCCGCAATGCCGGAAACGGCCACGATGGAACCCACATGGGCTTCGGATACTTCCACCTTATTCAGCCCGTCAAACTCGTAAAGCTTGCTGACCTTGACCTTTTTCTGCTTGTCCGGCTCGTGATGGTTTACCAGAATGCACTCCTGGTTTACCCGGATCACGCCGTTGTCCACCTTGCCGATGCCGATTCTTCCCACATACTCGTTGTAATCGATGGTGCTGATCAGCATCTGGGTCGCCGCGTTCTCATCCCCTTCCGGGGCGGGAATATAATTAATGATGGTTTCGAACAGGGGCATCATGTCTTTGGGCTCGTCGTTTAAGTCCTTTACCGCGTAGCCGGCTTTGGCGGAAGCGTAGATAAAGGGGCAGTCAAGCTGTTCATCGGAGGCATCCAGATCCATCAGAAGCTCCAGAACTTCATCCACCACTTCCGCGGGACGGGCCTCTGGACGGTCAATTTTATTGATGCAGGCGATTACGGGCAGGTCAAGCTCCAGGGCTTTTCTCAGAACAAACCTGGTCTGGGGCATGGAACCTTCGAAAGCGTCCACCACCAGAATAACGCCGTTTACCATTTTCAGGACGCGCTCTACCTCACCGCCGAAATCGGCGTGTCCGGGCGTGTCGATGATGTTGATTTTAATTCCTTTATAAAAGACGGCCGTATTTTTGGCGAGAATGGTTATGCCGCGTTCCCGCTCAATATCATTGGAATCCATAACCCGTTCGGCAACCTCCTGGTTGGCGCGGAATACTCCGCTTTGTTTCAGCAGCTCGTCAACCAGCGTTGTTTTGCCATGGTCTACATGAGCAATAATCGCAATATTGCGGACATCTTCTCTTTTCATTATAAAAATCCTCTCTATGCTGTGCCGCCGGGGCGGACACGTGAAAAGCTGAACTGTTACGAAAAAATGACAGCCTGAAATGTTTATAAGCCAAACATGTTTCAGTTTACCATATTTTTGCGGGATTTCAAGGATTTTTTAAAAAAACGGTTCTAACCGGGAATCCGGGATCATAAACATAGATATATCAGAGAGGGAGAGGCTTTCTGAAAAAATACGAAAGGGATACTTCGTAAGAAGAAGGGAGAACGCAAGACTATGGCGGATAAGGTTATTGAAAACAATCAGGTTTCCATTATGGGGAAGGTGGCTTCGGAGTTCGTATTCAGCCACGAAGTTTTTGGAGAGGGTTTTTATATGCTGGAGCTTTGGGTAAAGCGCCTGAGCGATTCCTCTGACCGAATCCCCGTTATGATCTCGGAAAGACTGATTGACGTTACGCAGGATTACAGGGGGGAGTATATACAGGTAGAGGGGCAGTTCCGCTCTTATAACAGACATGAGGAGAAGAAAAACAGGCTGGTACTCTCGGTATTCGCAAGAGAGGTGCGGTTTGTGGACGGAGAGGACGAAAAGATAAAGAGTAATCAGATCTTTCTGGACGGCTTTATCTGCAAGCCTACGGTTTACCGGAGAACACCGCTTGGAAGGGAAATCGCGGATATTCTCATCGCTGTGAACCGTCCCTACGGAAAGTCCGATTACATTCCCTGTATCTGCTGGGGGAGAAACGCCCGTTTTGCCTCGAACTTTGAAGTGGGAAGCCGGGTGCAGATCTGGGGGAGAATCCAGAGCCGGGAGTACATCAAGCGTCTTGAGGGCGAACAGACGGAAAAGAGAATTGCCTATGAGGTTTCTATCAGTAAGCTGGAATGCGTTCAATGACGGACAGCGACGATTCTGGTTGCAATCGGAGAAAGTTTGTAGTAAGATAAGTTCACCGTAAAACAGTCAAGTCAGAGTGTACGGCAGGTTATCGTTCAGTCCAGGTCTGCGTATATGGCTGAACGTTACTACGGCAGCACAGCGCGGGCAGCGCTGGCTGTTTGCTGTACTCTTTCACGGAGCAGAGAGCTCCCTGAAAATTAAGAGGTGGAAAATGGATAAAGGTACGGTACATATATATTATGGTACGGGAAAAGGAAAGACGACAGCTGCGATTGGTCAGGCCATAAAGACAGCCAGCGAGGGAAAGACGGCGTTTGTGATTCAGTTCCTGAAGGAACGGAAAGAGGATGAGATTGGCTTCCTGAAGCGGCTGGAGCCTGAGGTAAAGCTGTTCCGTTTCCAGAAATCGGTTCTGTCCTACGGTGATCTGTCAGACGAAGAGCAGGCGGATGAGAATCAGAACCTGCGGAACGGGCTGAATTTTGCCAAGAAAGTATTGGTCACGGAGGAGTGCGATGTGCTGGTTCTTGACGAAGTGCTCGGTCTTCTGCGGTACGGCATCGTCACCGCTGAGGAACTGCGTCAGGTGATCGAGGCAAGAGACGAGAACACCACGGTGATTCTCACCGGGTCGGACGGCGTGGAGGAGCTGTGGGATCTGGCCGACGAGGTAACGGAGCTCGTTACCCGCAAATCAGCCGTTGACAACACAATTTAATAATGCTATAGTAGGTTCAGAAATGTTTTTTCGTAGAGGTCGCGTGTTTCAAGAGTATATAACCGGATGTGTTCAGGCACAGTGGAAAGTGATAGAAAGGGGAACACGCCGAAAGGTGCAGTACCTGTAGCTGCATGCTTGGGCGTACAGCGAATAGCTGTACGACTGTCATCGCGTGGCGATGTTGAGCTATCTGAAGAAACGGTGGATTCTCAGGAGCTGTGCGAAAACAGCTCCTTTTTTATTTGACTGACAGTGTCAGAAAGCCATAAAGAGGAGGAGATTATATGGCAATTTTTACAGGAGCAGGGGTGGCGATTGTCACGCCTATGAAGGAAAACGGAGAAGTGAATTATGAAGTTCTGGGGGAACTGATCGAGGAGCAGATCGCCAGAAAGACAGACGCGATTATCATCTGTGGAACGACAGGGGAATCGTCCACACTGACCCATGAGGAGCATCTGGATACTATACGCTATGCCATTGACAAAGTCGCGAAGAGGATTCCGGTCATCGCGGGAACCGGCTCAAACTGTACGGAGACCGCGGTTTACCTGTCTGTGGAAGCGGAAAAATACGGCGCGGACGCGGTTCTTCTCGTGACGCCTTATTACAATAAGGCCACCCAGAAGGGGCTGATTAAGCATTTCACCACTGTGGCGGAGGCAATTCACATCCCGGTTGTGCTCTACAACGTGCCAAGCCGCACCGGCTGCAATATCCTTCCGGAGACCGCGGTTTACCTGGCCAGAAACGTGGAAAACATCGTGGCCATCAAAGAGGCCAGCGGAAATATTTCCCAGGTGGCGAAGCTGATGCAGCTTGCGGGCGGATGCATCGACCTGTATTCCGGAAATGACGACCAGATCGTGCCTATCATGTCTCTGGGCGGAAAGGGCGTTATCTCTGTTCTTTCCAATGTTGCCCCGGAGGCGGCTCATGACATTGCCGCGAAGTATCTTGAGGGAGACGTAAAAGGAAGCCTGGAGCTTCAGCTCAAAGCCCTTCCCCTTTGCGATAAGCTGTTCTGCGAGGTCAATCCGATTCCGGTGAAAAAGGCCCTGAACCTGATGGGGAAAAACGTCGGCCCTCTGAGAGCGCCCCTGACGGAAATGGAAGAAGCTCACGCGGAGGAGCTGAAAAAGGCCATGATCGATTTCGGAATCGAGCTGGCATAGGGGCGGCGTCCGTCTTCCAAAGAGTCCGCGCAGGATGCGGATGAACGGACATACAGGGCGGTTTGGCTGATGAACCGCCGGGCAAAAGAAACAGGATGTTTATACAGCACAAAAGAAACCGCCGGGCAGAAAGCAGCCGGAAAGGATGCGGGCGCCAAAGCGGTGACAGGAGAATACAATGGTAAGGATAATTATGCACGGCTGCAACGGCCACATGGGCCAGGTGATTTCAGCCCTTGCCGCGGAGGACGCGGATGTGGAGATCGTGGCCGGGATCGACGCGAATACAGAGAAGAAAAACGGGTATCCGGTATTTTCAAGCCTTCAGGAATGCACAGAGGAAGCGGATGTGGTGGTGGATTTTTCCATCGCGAAGGCGGTAGACGGACTGCTGGACTACTGCGGGGAAAAGAAGCTTCCGGTGGTAGTCTGTACCACAGGGCTTTCAAAGGAGCAGACCGAGAAGCTTCAGGAGACGGCCGGGAAGACGGCGGTATTGAAGTCCGCGAATATGTCCCTTGGCGTGAATCTTCTGATGAATCTTCTGAAAAACGCCGCCGGCGTTCTGGCCGGGGCCGGCTTTGACATGGAGATCGTGGAAAAGCACCACAAGCATAAGGTGGACGCTCCCAGCGGCACGGCCCTGGCCCTGGCGGACAGCATGAACGAGGCCCTTGGAAACGCCTACACCTACACCTTTGACCGCAGCGGCAGAAGGCAGGAGAGAGATCCAAAGGAGATCGGCATTTCCGCAGTGCGCGGCGGAAACATTGTGGGCGAGCATGAGGTGATTTTCGCCGGGACAGACGAGGTCATTGAGTTTAAGCATACGGCCTACTCCAAGGCCGTGTTCGCGAAAGGAGCCATCCAGGCGGCGAAGTTCCTGAAAGGCAAGCCCGCGGGACTTTATGATATGCAGGATGTCATCGCGGACAATATCGGATAGTTGTTGCGGTTCAGCTTTGCTGAACCGTAAAAATCCATTTAAAATCGTCTTCGGCGATGGGATTTTCGCAGACCTGAGCTGAACGATTACGGATCGTTGTCTGCCGCGGCAGAAAGCGGCTGCCGGAAAGATCTTCCGGATGCGGCAAAAGGGGCTGCGGAAAAGTCCAGCTAAGAAATGTCAAGAGGTGATATGAAAAAAGTTAAATTTATTACAACAGAGCAAAAAAAGGTAACCTTAACAGACCATTCCCCGATATAGGACTGGTCAGAAACTAAATATCCAGAACGCCG
>DVIQ01000085.1 GCA_018711185.1 Candidatus Limivivens intestinipullorum
CCCGGAAAATCGAAATCCATTATAGCTTTGTCGGACAGGTTGATACCGAGCAGGAGCCGACGCAAGTTGTCAACCATGACCGCCGCAACATGGTAGATGTAAAAAGTATCGCTATCTAACCCCAGCAAATATCAGTCCATGCCCGATGGAAAGCGGCTCTGGATCACATCCCGAACCTTCCAGACGTATTCCTTCGTACCTTCCACAGAGTATATTACCGTTTATCAGCGAATGGGAAACATTGAGGGAACCATTGTTGTAAACATCGATCAGGAAAAGTTTCGGGATACCCTGGACACCAGCACCTCTCTGCACCAGGAATACCTGTATTTTCTGGACAACGAAGGGCGGATTTTAAACGCCAACAGCGCGGCCGCAAACGCCGCTTTCTCCTTTTCCGATTATTTAGCCGGTTTGTCTTCCTCAGGGGAAACGCCGGCTTCCTCTCTCACGGAAATGGATGCTTCCTGGATTTCTTATGGAAAGCATATATGCTATATGAAAATTCTTTATAATCCGGATTACGATGTTTTTCTGGCGGCGCTGATCCCGTTAAGCTATGTATTCTCATCCCAGATCGGCTCTTTGCTTCTGCTTTTGGGCTCCATTGTATGCATTGCCATTATCACTCTTTTTTTAGCCTATCGAACCACAAAGCGGAATTTCTGGCAGATCGATCATCTGATTCAGACCTTTGACCTGGCAGAAAAAGGAATTCTTCTGCCAAAAGAAACGGCGGCCCGGGACGAATACGACGTCATTTTAAGCAACGTAATTCACGTATTTTTAAAATCCACCCAGCTGCAGCAGCAGCTTCGTGAAAAGCAGTATCAGCAGGAACTGGCGGAAAAAACGGCTCTTCAGCTCCAGATTAACCCGCATTTTCTGTTTAATACCCTCCAAACCCTTGATTTTGAGGCCTTGCGTCTGTCCGGGAAGCCCGGAATCCTGAATACCATGCTTCATGATCTGTCGGATATTCTCAAATACTCTCTGGAGGACACAGAAAAGCCCGTCACCCTGGGCGACGAGCTCAATTATCTGAAAAAATATGTTGAAATTCAAAAACAGAGATACGGAGACCGGATTGTCATTTATTATGAAGTAGACGAAGCTTTGCTGAATATGCGGATTCTCCGCCTGATCCTGCAGCCTTTGGTGGAAAACAGCATAAGTCATGGCATAGCCGCCCTGGACCGGACCGGATATGTCAAGGTCCGGATTTACCGGAAAAAGGAGCAGATCTTTTTCGTGGTCATTGATAGCGGCATCGGCCTTGAAAAAGAAGAACTCCGCCGCCTGTACACCCAGATCAATGATGAAAAAAGCAAAAACATCGGCTTAACCAACGTCAACCGCCGGCTAATTCTCCAGTACGGAGAATCCCATGCCCTCCGTCTCCAGAGTAAAAAGGGCATGGGTATGTGCGTCTCCTTTACCGTCCCGGCCCCGCAATCCAGAAGGAAAACGTAATATCCTCCTCCCCGGAAATATGGTACGCTTCCTCCACGTTGGCTCCCCAGCTGTCGATGCCGCCCACACCGCGCATCCGGCCAAGGACGCTTACCACGGTTCTTCCGGTATCCGGAAGCTCCTCTTTATGCAGGGCGCTTTCCAGCTCCTGGGGCGTGTAAGGCAGGGCGGAAATGTGGAAGGGCTCCTGATCCATCACGAAATGAAGGCTTTGCACCCAGGCCTGGCAGGTGTCCGCGTGGTTCTGGCACTCCTGGGGCACCAGATAATCGGAAACCGTGACCGGACTCTCCCAGTTTCCAAAGACGCCGCCCTTTTTCCGGTCGGGATACGTCTCGCCGGAGAGTCCCTGCCAGCGGATTTTGTCCGCTTTTCTGTTCAGAATAAACCGAAGGCCGAATTCCGGAAGCTGGGGCAGCCCTTCCCGGCCCTCATAGTGAGCCGTGACAAGGATGCTCCCATCCCGTACAACCCGGTAAGACACCGTAACCGTGGTATCCGGCACCGTCCCGGTATGGTAGGTGTAGACAAACTCCACTTCCTCTGGATTCGCGGCCGGAGCCTTCCGCTTGGGCGTATCCTGGGGATTCAGCTCATACGTCCCCTCCTCGGAAATCTCCCGCACAAGGCAGCCCGCGCACCTGGAAAAGCTGTCCGCTCCCAGCCAGGCTGCGCTTTTTTCCGGGAAATGATTTCCCTTGTCGTTTTCCGTGGACGCACGCCAGAAAGCCGGCCTGGGAGCCCGGTAGAGCTGTTCCTGTCCGTCCATCACCAGAGACACAGGGCCTCCCGCGGCAAAGGAAAACAGATAGGAAAAGCCCTCTCCCGTCACGCCTACGTTGGCGTCTCCAAAGATCACCCGCATACGGGCATTCTCCGGAATCTCCCGTTTCCGGCACTCCTCAGCGGCGACGGCATACTTTTCCGCGTTGATCCGGTCCTGCTCTTTGCGCTTCTTCGGGTCCAAATACCAGTAGCGCACCTCCTGCATGGCCGGCTTTTCTGTCCGGTCCGCGAAAACAATTCCGTTGGCGCAGAAGGCATAGTCCGTGGGGCGGTCGTCAAAATCCCCGCCGTAGCGGAGCACTTCCCTGCCCTTCTCATCCTTCTGATAAACGGCCTGATCGATGTAATCCCAGATAAAACCGCCCTGATACATGGGGTATTTTTCCAGCAGACGGATATAGCTCTCCATTCCGCCGATGGAATTTCCCATGTCGTGCATGTACTCGCACAGAAGAAAAGGCTTTTTCGGGTCATTCTCCAGATACATGCGGATTCCGGCGGCCGGCGTATACATCTGGCTCTCCACATCGCTGATGGCGTCGTATTTCCGGTTCAGGTTCACGCCCTCGTAATGTACCGGGCGGGTGGGGTCATTATCATGGAAGTATTTGCTCATGGCCAGAATGCATTCCCCGGCGAAGGACTCGTTTCCGCAGGACCACCACAGGATACAGGGATGGTTTTTGTCCCGCTGGAGCATAGAGGCCGCCCGGTCCACCACACAGTCCTTCCATTCCGGAAACGCTCCGGGCACATGGTTCTCCCGGTCAAAAAATCCGTATTTCTGCCAGGAGTTGTGGCTTTCCAGATTCGTCTCATCCATCACGCAGATCCCGGCCTCGTCGCAGAGCTCGTACCAGCGGCTCTGGTTCGGATAATGGCAGGTGCGCACCGCGTTGATGTGATTCCGTCTGAGGATTTCAACGTCTTTTCGCATATCCTCTTCTGTCACGGAACGGCCCCTGCGCGGGTTCCATTCGTGACGGTTGACGCCGTTGATAATCAGTCTGCGGCCGTTTAAATACATAATCCGGTTCTTGATCTCAAAGCGCCTAAAGCCGACGCGGTACGGAACCGTCTCCACCGTACGCCCTTCCCCATCCAGGAGAACAACGCAGAGACGGTAAAGGTACGGCGCGTTTACATCCCAGCTCTTCACAAAAAGAAGCTCCCGCATGGGAATACGGTAGAAGGCAGCCTCGCCGTTCCCTGCGGATTTCCCGGTCTCTGCCGCGCTTTCGGCCGCTTCCTCAAGCTCCCCGTCCAGCACCCGGTCACCATCCTCGTCCTCCAAAAACCATACGGCCTTTGCCGGACGCTCTCCGGAAACCTTTACCTGGGCCTCCAAAACCCCGGTCTGATAGTCCTCCATCAGTCCGGCCTTAATCCAGAGATCCTCCACGTGGGATTCGGGCTTCGCGTAAAGATAAACGTCCCGAAACAGCCCGGAAAACCGGAAGAAATCCTGGTCCTCGATCCAGGAGGCGCTGCTTTTTTTATACACCCGGACACAGAGACGGTTTCCCTTTTCCCGGACAAGCTCTGTGATGTCAAACTCCGACGGCGTAAAAGAGTCCTCCCCGTAGCCCACAAATTCTCCGTTCAGCCAGACGTAGAGCGCCTGCTCCGCTCCCTGGAAGGAGACGCAGACCCGTTTTCCCACAAGACCTGCATCCAGGTCAAATTCCTTTACATAGCTTCCGGCGGGATTGTACTCCTCATCCACCATCGGCGGCTGAAGAAATGCCCGTCCGTCCCAGGGGTACACATAATTCGTATAATGAATCCGGTCATAGCCCTGAAGCTCTATGGGCATCGGAACCTGAATTTCCCCGAAGCTCTCAAGGGGGAAATCCTCCCGGTAAAAAGAAACAGGGCGCTCCTTTGGATTCCTGCACCAGTGAAATTTCCAGATTCCGTTTAAGGACTGGCGAAGGGTTTCCCTCCCCTGGCGCATATCTTCCAGGTTTTCATAAAAATGATGGTCCGAATGGGCGTCCAGCCGGTTCACCCGAAACACCTGCGGGTCTGTAAGCCATTCAAGCTTTGCTTCCATAAGCGGCATCCTCCTGTTTTCTGAATTTGCCTGAAGTCCGGCATTCTGCGCGGCATATGCGCGAACCTGGGCCGAACTGCTGCTTCTGGCTTCATCATACTATCAGAAAGCCGTTTTGCCAAGTATTTTTTACCGAATCGTTCTGGCCCCGCGGCGGGCCGTCCCGCGCCGTCTTTCCTTTCGCGCGGAGAATCTGCCCGCCAGAGAAGGGTTTACTGCTCTTCTCTCCACCTGCTATGGAGCTCTCGAATTGACGAAAACAGAAAATCCGGTCTTTCCGGTCCCGCGGCGGCGTCCTTCCGCGTAGCCTCCCCGGTGAGAACCAGAGCGGTCTCTACCCCGGCTCTTCTTCCGCAGGCAATATCCGTATACAGCCGGTCGCCCACCAGCAGCGTTTCCTTCCTGCCGAAAAGGCTCTGCCGCAGGGCGTATTCCACCATCGCCGGTTCCGGCTTTCCAAGGAAGCGGGGCGTCCGCTTCACCGCATGCTCCAGCATCTGGCAGATCGATCCGCAGTCCGGCACGCTGCCGAATTCCGTAGGGCAGACATAGTCCGGATTCGTGGCCACATAGTCCACCTGCCGCTCCAAAAGCAGCCGACAGGTATCGGAAATTTTTTCATAGGTCAGCTGATTGTCATAGGACACTATGGCACAGGTGATTTCCGCATCCTCCCAATCTGTGGTTACACGGATGCCGCTGCGCTTCAGCTCCCGGATGAAAGGACGGTTCCCCAGGACATAAATCAGCCCATCCCGGTGATTCCTCTTCAGATAACGGACCGCCGCGCAGGCGGCCGTCATAAAATTGGAGTAATCCGTGGAAATCCCCATATCCTGAAAAAAAGACTGATAATCCCAGACGCTTTTGGAGGCGTTATTTGTGAGGAAAACAAACTGTCCGCCGCATACCCGGACATCCTCTAAAAATTCTTTTGTTCCCGCGATCAGCTGCTCTCCGCGGCACACGGTACCGTCGATATCCAGAAGAAACAGACGTTTTTCTTTCAGCATGCTTTCCTCCTACCGTTTCTCCATCTCATCCCGCAGGCGTACGCCGCGATCCGGATAATTCGTGATAATGGCGTCCACTCCCAGATCCAGCATACGGCGGATATGCGCTTCCTCATTGACCGTCCACACACGTACCGCAAGACCGCTTTCGGTGTATTCCTTGGCCAGAGTACCCATCGTCATATGATAAAGCGCCGGATGAAGCCCCTTTACGCCGGTTTCCCGGGCGTAGCGCTCCGCGTGAAGCAGAATATCCCCGAACAGGTAAGCCGTCTCCGCCTCCGGGTCAAGACTGCGGATTCTCTGGATACTGTAATGATTAAAGGAGGAATAAATCACCCGTTCCTTCATTCCCCAGCGCTCCACCAGTTCAGCTACCTTCTCCTCAAGCCGCGGATACCAGAAAATCCCTGTTTTCAGTTCAATATTCAGTTCGCAGCTTCCGGGCGCCAAGAGTTCCAAAACCTCCTCAAGGGTTGGTATTTTTGCTTTTTCGAAGCCGGGAAGCTGGTTTGACGCGGAAAATCCTCTGATTTCTTCCAGCGTAAAGCCTCTCACCTCGCCTTTTCCGTCAGTTACCCGGTCAATCCGTTCATCATGGATGACGACCGGAACGCCGTCCTTTGTCAGCTGCACATCCAGTTCAATGCCCTCCGCTCCCTGGGCGATAGCCAGTTCAAAGGCCTCCATCGTATTTTCCGGCGCGTAGGCGCTGGCGCCCCTGTGGGCAAAGATTTTCGTTTTTTTCATCCTTCTTTTCTCCTTGTCAGTACTGAAGCCATGACCGTTCAGCGCAGGCCTCCAAGCTCCGGCCCTGCCGCCGAACATCCTGTAGCACAGAAGGCCGCGCCGAAGCGCGGCCTTCCTTTTTCTGCGCGGCCCATTCCGGCCGTTTTGGAATCTTTATTCGCTGAATCAGCCGTTGATCAGATTATACTCCTCAATGGTCTCATTGATTTCCTCCGCCATATTCGCTACGGATTCCTCCGGAGTCTGCTGGCCGTTCAGCATATTCTCAATCTGCGTCTCCACGATCTGTCTGGACTCAGGGAATACGCTCAGCAGCGCACCGGCATACTCAGGCGCGGAATCATGGAGCTGGTCAATCGCCGTCTGGAACTGCGGATACTGCGCGATGTTCTCCTGGAATACCGGCTCCTCAGAAGCGGCGGTAGTAATCGGGAAATAACCGGTCTGCGCGTTCCAGTATGCCTGGGATTCCGGAGAAATCATAAACTTCACGAATTTCCAGGTGGCCGCGGCCTTGGTCTCGTCATTATTGTTCAGCGCCCACAAGGATGCGCCGCCGATGGAAACGCCGCCCTCGTCGCCGTCCGCGACTGCGGGGAAGTAAGCGGTGCCAACCTCAAAGGAATCGCCGGTATCCTGCAGCACCTGCTTTAAGGATGCGGTGGAGGCGAACATCATAGCCGCTTTTCCTGAGGTAAAGTCCGTCGTCGCGGTATCGCTGCCGGATCTTCCTACATTCGGGGCGTAGCCCTTGTCAAACAGATCCTTCCATGCGGACACAATGTTTAACGCGCCGCCGTTCTCATCAAATACCACCTTGGTAGCAGGAGCCGTACGGCCGTTCTCATTGTCTACGAAAGCCAGACCCTGCTTGCTTAAGAACTGCTCGAACCACCATCCGTAAATGCTGATGGCGATTACTTCCTGAGCTCCGCCCTCGTTCAGAAGCGCGTCGCCGATCTCGGCGATTCCCGGAAGGCTCGTGGGAACCTCGGTAATTCCGGCAGCCTCGAACATATCCTTGTTGTAGTAGAGCAGCGGGGTGGATGAATTAAAGGGCATGGAATACAGGCCCGCGTCGGTGGTGTAGTACGCCGCGATGTTCGGTTCAATCTGAGAAATGTCGTAGCCGTCCGCGTCGATCATCTCCTGCATGGGAATTACCCAGCCGGAATCGATCATAAAACGGGTTCCGATATCGTAAATCTGCACCAGATCCGCTCCCATATTTCCGATCTGCGCGCTCTTCAGCTTGTTAATGGTGTCGTCGTACTCTCCCTGGTAAACCGCCTCAACGGTAATGCCGTCGGTATTTTCCTCGTTAAATTTGTTTACCAGATAATCCATGGCCTCGCCGTTTACGCCGCCCATGGAATGCCAGAAGGTAATCGTGGTTCCATTCGTGTCAGCCTGGGAGAAATTCTCTGTGATAATGCTGGTCTGCTCAGACTCTGCCATTACGGGAAGCACTCCCATAGAAGATACGGCGGTAACCGCCGCAAGTACGGATGCGATCACTCTTTTTTTCATGTTTGTTTTGCTCCTTTTCTTTTTTCATTTTCTCCGGACGGTATTTTCCGCCCTTTTTTGCCGGACGGCTTTCGCCATCCTGTCTTGCTGCTTATATAAACAGGCGCAGCCGTTTCCGTGCTTCCGCGCAAACGCCCGTGCGGACCGCTGGAGACGGCCGGGGCAGGAGAATCACCCCTTTACCGCGCCTGAGAACATGCCGCGGATCAGCTGTTTCTGACCCACAATGAAAATCACCATCGAGGGAACCATGATGATCACCACGCCGGCCATCATCAGGGTAATGGACTGGGCGTCCACGCTGTTCAGCATGCTGATGCCGATCTGAACCGTACGCATATCCTCGGATCCGGTAACCAGCAGCGGCCACATGTACATATTCCAGGCGTTGATGAAGGTGTACACCGCCATGGCGCCGATCGCCGATTTCGTCAGGGGAATCAGAATCTTTACGATAAACCGCAGATTCCCGCAGCCGTCCAGCTTCGCCGACTCATACAGAGACATCGGGAAAGTCATATAAAACTGCCGGAACAGGAAGATACCCATCGCGGAGGTCAGAGACGGCAGAATCAGTACGATATAGGTATCCAGGATTCCCATGCTGCTCACCGTCAGGTAATTAGAAATAATCGTCGCCTCCCCCGGCACCATCATAGTAGCCATAACCAGCATAAACAAAACGTTTTTCCCTTTAAAATCCAGGAAAGCGAAGGCAAACGCGGCCAGGGAGCAGGTCAGGATCTGTCCCAGAGTAATGCAGCCCGCAACCAGGAAGGAGTTCAGAATAAACCGGGCCAGCGGCACCTGGGTAAGCGCTCTTACATAGTTTCCAAGAGTCGGGCTTTGCGGAATCAGGTTCATTTCCATGGTAAACAGTTCATCCGAAGGCATAATGGAAACGCTGACCGCGTAAAGCAGCGGAAAGAGCATGAAAAGCCCCACCAGCACATTTGCCGCCACAAGCGCGCCCTTGCGGATTCTTCTCTTTTTCAACGCTCTGGCGTTCATCTGCACATGCAGCCTGGCAATTTCCTCCGGACTGTAATCCTCCTGTCTGAGCGCCACCGTATCGTTTATGGAAGCCATCAGTATTTTACCCCCTTCTTTTCGATCTTGAACATCACAAGCGTCAGGGCCATAATAATCAGGAACAGAATCACCGACTGGGCCGCCGCGCTTCCAAACCGGTAGTTAAAAAACGCGTCCCGGTAAATGGAATATACAATCAGGTTCGTGGACTCTCCAGGTCCTCCCTGGGTAAGGATTTTTACCTGTCCGAAGGACTGGAAAGCCTGAATGATATTTACCACCAGGGTATAGAACATAATGGGGCTGAGTCCCGGGAGAGTGAGACGGAAGAACTTCTGCACACTGTTGGCCCCGTCTACGGATGCCCGCTCATATATCGAATCGTCGATATTTCCCAGACCGGCTGAAAAATACAGGAAATTGATTCCGCTGTTCAGCCATGCCGTCAGCACCGCCACACAGATCAGCGCGTATTTCGGATCGCTGATCCAGTTGATATCCAGCCCGGTCAGCTTGTTTAAAATACCGATGGTCGGATTCAGGATAATCTTAAAAATCATCGCCGCGCCGCTGGACGCGATGGCCATGGGCAGGGCGTACGCGGTGCTGAACGCGCGGATGCCCGGAAAGGCCTTGCTGCACAGAAGAGCCGCGAGCAATCCTAAGAGCATGCTTCCCACAACTACAATCAGCACAAAAATCAGCGTGACCGTCATACTGTTGTAAAAAGATTCGGAGGTCAGCAGGTCCGTATAATTCTCGACGCCCACGAAGAGCTTCGCCTGCCCCATCTTGTCTGTTTTATAAAAGCTCAAATAGATGGTTTTCACAAAGGGGTAAAACAGGAAAACCCCGAAAACCGCGAAGCAGGGAATCAGATAAAGATAGGCTCTGCTCTGCTTCAGTCTTTCCGTCCACTGTCTCATTGGAAACCTCCCTCATAAAAAATGTTTTTCTCGGTGTCGCTGTCAAAGAAGTGCGCCCGGTTAAGATCCGCGTATACGCTGAAGAAGCTTCCTACGCTTCCCTCTGTCTCCACCGGAAGCCGCGCCGCCATCTCCGTCTCTCCATGCGTCAGGTAAACCATGGACTCCGCTCCCAGCATTTCTCTGGCGGAAATCGTTCCTACCAGGCAGTTTTCTTCACCGGCCCGTCTTCCCTTATCTCCTTTTCCCGGAACAAACAGATCCTCCGGGCGGATTCCAAGGACGATCTTCCGGTTTTCGTACTCGCTGCCAAGCCGCTCCCCTCTGCTTCCAGGAATCGTAAGCCGCGCGCCTTCGGTTTCAAAAACGGTCCGGGAGCCTTCCCTGCGTATAAGCCCCTCCAGGAAATTCATGGATGGAGAACCGATAAAGCCTGCCACAAACAGATTCGCCGGATTATCGTAAATCATCTCGGGTGTATCCGCCTGCTGGATACGGCCTTCCTTCATTACCACGATCCTGGTTCCAAGAGTCATCGCTTCCGTCTGGTCATGGGTTACATAAATCATGGTGGTTCCCAGTTTTTTATGAAGCTCCTGAAGCTCCACCCTCATCTGGGTACGCAGCTTCGCGTCCAGGTTGGAAAGGGGCTCGTCCATCAGGAACGCCTTGGGCTTGCGCATAATCGCGCTTCCGATCGCGACTCTCTGCTTCTGTCCTCCTGAAAGATTTGCCGGCCTGGCCTTCAGCAGATGCTCGATTCCCAGAATCTTCGCCGCCTCATGAACCTTCTTGTCGATTTCCTTTTTCGGAACCTTACGGATCGAAAGGGAAAAGGCCATATTGTCATACACATTCATATGGGGATACAGAGCGTAATTCTGGAACACCATGGAGAGGTCGCGATCCTTCGGCTCCACGTAATTGCAAAGTTGCCCGTCGATCCACAGCTCGCCGCTGCTGATGTCCTCCAGACCGGCAATCATCCGGAGGGTTGTAGATTTTCCACATCCGGACGGTCCTACAAAAATCACAAACTCGCCGTCCTCAATCTTCAGTGACAGGTCTTTGACCACAGAAACCTTTCTGTCATAGACCTTGTTCACATTCTTCAGAACCAAATCTGACATTCCTTTTTCTCCTCTTCTTTTCTATGCCCGCCCTGGCGTCCTGCTTGAGCGGCGCGCGTTTTCCGCGGCGTCTCAGCCATAATGAGCCGCCGCGGCTTCTGTCTTTCTTCGATGCCTCGTCATCGGTTCTTACTTTAATGTTCCATTGTAAAAAGAATCCTGCTGAAAGCGTAAAAAACCGGTAAATCCCCGATTTTTTACGTTTTTTATCAGTTATTCCCTTTTTGTCTTCCAGAGACGGCTGATTTTTGTAGTTTTTCTACATAATGCGGCCGCTCAGCGTCTCTGAAAGCCGGGGTTGACGCTTCCCCGGCTTCCCTTAACTGCGAAATTCTAAAATTCCTGTAAACTTTCAAAGCATTTTGTAAACCATGTGCAAAACACCTGCAAATTCCGAGTTTTTTCCATATTCCCGTTTCTCTGCTTTTGCTATAATATCTGCAAAATCATAGTTTTTTCATACAAATTTTATATATTTTTTACATCGATTGATTCTGCGCGTATTTTTAATTCCATCGAATGGAACCGCGCAGGCTTCGGAAAGGAGGCCCGAATGAAAGTTTTGCTGGTTGAGGATGAAGAGCTGACCAGAGACGGCATCTGCATGTGCATCCCCTGGGAAAAGCTCGGCATTTCCAGCGTTGTCACTGCCGAGGACGGAGAAGAAGGCCTTGCCCGGGCCCTGGAAGAAAAACCGGATATCATTATGGCCGATGTGCGGATGCCGCGGATGGACGGCATCACCATGGCTTTCGAAATACGAAAGGTACTGAAGCGCTGCCGCTTTATTTTTATCAGCGGCTACTGCGACAAGGAATATTTAAAATCAGCCATCCGTCTCTCCGCCGTCAACTATATCGAAAAGCCGGTGGAGCCCTCGGAGGTGGTGGAAGCGCTGAAGGCTTCCATCCTGCAGCTTGAAAAAGAAAAGCGCCGGGACGCCATGGAAGAGGAATATTACGCGCGGCTGAACGGCCTCGCTGAGGAGGTGCCCTCGGAGGATCAAATTCCCCAAAGCTGGACCTCCTCCATGCATCTGGCCGATAAAATCGAAAAATATATCCGCGAACATTTTTCAGACCCGGATCTGTCCCTGACCCTGCTGGCGGATCACTTCTCCTTATCCAAACAGTACATGTGCTGGCTGTATAAAAAGGAAAAGCAGGAAACCATCAATCAGTTTCTGACCCGAACCCGGCTGAAATGGGCCAAGGAATACATGCGCCGCAACCCCCAGGTCAAAATCAAACAGGTCGCGGAAAAATCCGGCTTCGGAGACTGCAGCTACTTTATTAAAATTTATAAAAAGCAGGAGCAAATCACGCCCGCGGATTTTCTGAACAGCCTGCGGCAGGGAGCCCAGCCATGAAAAAGCAGGTTTGGAAGCAGAAAATAAAAAATCTGCCGCTGAAAAGAAAGCTTTTGATTTTTTACAGCGTCCTGTTTGTGCTGCCCCTGCTGCTGATCAGCGTGGTAATCTACCGGGAAGTGTCGCGCCAGATCACAGAAAGGCTGGAATATTCCGCTGTCCAGGGCTTTGAGCAGGCCAGATCCTATCTGGAATACAAAATTCTGGGCTATATCCAAAAAACCGATTCCATTGTCACCAACAGCAATTTAAAAGAGCTCATCCGGGAGGAATGCGCCGCGGATTTAAGCCTTCACGAACAGCTTGCCCTGCGCAGCTATCTGATCAGCTACCTCCAGAGCATGGAAAGCTCCGCTCAGAATATCAGCATTCAGCTCTATGTCTCCGACGCCTTCCGGATGCTCTCCGACGAGGAATTTATCCATTATCTGAGCGAGGCGGACCAGTCCCTCTGGTACCAGAAAAAGAGAACCTGCAAGGTTTACTTCGCCCCGTCCGTCTACCTGGAGGAGGAGTACCGGGACTGTGTCGCCCTTGTGCGCGACATCTCCTCATCGGAAAATTATCAGCTACGCAATTCCGTGCTGCGGGTATTGATCGATCTTAAGGAGCTGGAAGAGATTCTGGTCAATGCCACTGCCACGGAGCACGGAGCGACCTATCTGGTCAACCGGGAAAATCTCGTGGTTTCCGTATCGGACCCGGAAAATTTCCAAAGCCTGGGGCTTTCCGACACCCTGCCGGAGACGCTGCGCTATTCCCTCTACGGACAGGACGCGGCTTTGGAGAAAACGTCCCTGGACGGAAAAGCGGTCTACTGTATGCGCCGGAAAATCCGCAATACAGACTGGGAGATGATTACCCTCCTCCCCGCTGCGGATATGACCGGGGAGATCGGAAGGCTCCAGACTATGGTGGCTGGGCTGATGCTCTCCTTCGGCCTTCTGACAATTACCGGCGGAGCCGTCCTCATTTCCTGGATCGTCCGCCGCATCTCAGTTCTGAATGACAGCTTCAATCAGGTAAAATGCGGAAATACCCAGGCCTATCTTCCCAATGAAACCAAAGACGAAATCGGCCTGCTTTACGATAATTACAATTCCATGCTCCGCCATACCAACCAGCTTATGGAAGAACAGTACCAGCTCGCCCTTCACTTAAAAAACGCGGAGCTGAAGGCGCTGCAGTCCCAGATCAACCCGCACTTTCTCTACAATACGCTGGATTTGATCAACTGGCTGGCCTACGGCGGAAAAACAGATATGATCCATACCGCCGTGATCTCTCTTTCCAAATATTACCGCCTAGTTCTGAACAAGGGCCGGGATACCCTAAGCCTTCGGGAAGAGCTTCTCCACGTAAGCTACTATATTAAAATCCAGGATATCCGTTACCCCGGCAGGCTTCAATACGAAGAGACAGTTCCCGAAGAGTTAAAGGACTGCGCCGTCCCCAAAATTATTCTGCAGCCCCTGGTGGAAAACGCCATTCTGCACGGCATCTGGGAGAAAAAGGACAAGCGGGGCTCCATCCGCATCCGCGGCCGCCAGGAAGCTGGCTCCGTTTTTCTGGATGTAGAAGACGATGGACGCGGTATGGACGAAGAAACCCTCAGGCGTATTCAGAGCGGGAAGATTCCATCCTCCGGAAGCGGCTACGGCGTCCGAAATGTCCACGCCCGGCTTCAGCTGATGTTTGGAGCGGAATATGGCCTGACATTCCAAAGCAAGGAAGGACTCGGCACATGCGTAACTGTGAAGATTCCCAAATAAAAATGGGAATCTTCATATTTTTTTATGCAATACGAATACTTTTCGATTTTTCTTTTCATCTTTTCTCATTATAATAAACATAACATCTTTGCTGACGTCCTTCGCCGCGGCGGACCGCAGCTTCACTGAATATTAAAAACGCGCCGAAAAAGCTGTCCGGACCGCTTTTTCGAGCCGTACACAAAGGGGGACAGTGTTTTGAAACGATCAACCGGCAGAAACCATTTTTTTAAAAATCTGATCCGTTACCGCACTCTGCTGCTGATGCTTCTGCCCTCGGCAGTACTGCTGATTATCTTTTCCTATCTGCCTATGGGCGGACTGGTGCTGGCCTTCAAGCGTTTTAATTACGCGGACGGCATCTTCGGAAGCCCCTGGGTGGGACTTAGCAATTTCGAATTTTTCTTTTCCTCCGGGAAGGCCTGGACCGTAACCAAAAATACGGCCCTGTACAATCTGGCGTTTATCGCCATCAATACGGCGCTCGAAATCTTCTTTGCCATCGTATTAAGTGAAATGGCCGGAAAATGGCTGAAAAAAATTACCCAGTCCATCATCTTCCTGCCCTATTTCATTTCCTGGGTAATCGTAGGCTCCATCGCCTATAGCCTGCTGTCCTATGAAACCGGCACTTTAAACGGCGCTCTCCGCTCTATGGGGATCGATCCCATTAACTTTTACGGAGAAGACGGCTGGTGGCCCTTTATTATCGTGGCCTTTTCCGCCTGGAAGGGCGTAGGCTACGGCATGGTCGTCTATCTAGCCTCTATTCTGGGCGTGGACAGCTCCCTCCATGAAGCGGCCGCCATCGACGGCGCGAACATTTTCCAGCGGATCCGCTACATCACGCTGCCCGGCATTCTGCCTACCACCATTACTTTGACCTTGCTGGCTCTCGGCAAAATTTTCCGCGGAAACCTGGATCTGTTTTATCAGCTTGTGGGACAGAACGGAGCTCTG
Source organism: Candidatus Limivivens intestinipullorum (assembly GCA_018711185.1). Lineage (GTDB taxonomy): Bacteria > Bacillota > Clostridia > Lachnospirales > Lachnospiraceae > Limivivens > Limivivens intestinipullorum. Next base: position 14,798 of record DVIQ01000085.1, read on the forward strand.
TTTGACAAAACCGACGTCATCGACACCTATGTGTTCCGTATGACCATTTCGTCTACGGATGTGGGGCAGACGGTGGCCATCGGCTTTTACCAGTCCGTGCTCTGCTTTATCACCATTCTCATCGCGAACTGGATCGTCCGGAAAAAAGACGAAAACTATGCGCTGTTTTAAAAGGGAGGAACGACTATGGAACGTATTCACAGAAAAAAAACGCCGCGGGACGTCCTGGTTTTCCGGGCCTTCGGCTACCCGCTTCTGTTTTTGTTCGCCGTCCTTTGCCTGCTGCCCTTTTTGATCGTAATCGGCTCTTCCTTCGCCTCAGAGTCTTCCATTATCAAATGGGGCTACTCCATCTGGCCAAGGGAATGGTCTCTGGAAAGCTACCGGACAATTTTTGAAAATCCCGCATCGATCCTGCGGTCCTACGGCGTAACCATTTTCGTCACCGTGGTGGGCACCTTCCTCAGCGTGTTTTTAAACGCCATGGCCGGATATGTACTCCAGAGAAAGGATTTTCCCTGGCGGAACAAGCTTTCCTTTTTTTACTTTTTTACCACGCTGTTCAGCGGCGGCCTGATGCCCTGGTATATCATATGCGTCAATTACCTGCACCTGAAGGATACCATCTGGGCTATGATTCTTCCCAGCATCGTATCCGTATGGAACATTCTGCTGGTAAAAGGCTTTATGGCAGGCATTCCTTTTGAAATGACCGAATCCGCGAAAATCGACGGGGCCGGGGACTTCACCATTTTCCTGCGGCTGATCTTCCCCCTGTCCAAGCCGGTTATCGCCACGATCTGCCTGTTTACGGCGCTGACCTACTGGAACGACTGGTACAACTCCATGCTCTTCATAAACGAGGATACCCTCTACAGCCTGCAGTACCAGCTCTACAAGCTCATAAACGACGCCCAGGCGCTCCGTCAGATCGCCGAACAGTCCGGCGCCGTCATCGAGACCACGCCCATCGAGTCCATGAAAATGGCTCTTACCGTAGTGGTAACAGGCCCTATCGTTCTGCTCTACCCCTTTGTACAGCGGTATTTTGTAAAGGGGCTTACCCTCGGCGCGGTAAAAGGCTGACCGAGGCTGACCGGACGCCTCTCAGGCTCCCGGCGAACCTGCATACGCCCGCAAAGACAGGGCGCCGCTTATTCGGCGGCAGGCTTTCAAGCGAAACTCGAAAAACAAAAAATGTTTTAAATAAGGAGGTCAACTATGAAAACAAGAAAAAAAGTATTATCCATGCTGCTGGCAGGCGCAATGCTGCTGACCGGTTTCTCCGGCTTTGCCATGACAGGAAGCTGCGAGGAGAGCGCCGCTTTGGAGTATAACGGCCAGGATGTCTCGGAACCGGTGGAGCTGGTCTGCTATTACATCGGCGACAAAGCCGCGGATCAGGATCTGGTTCTGGAAAAGGTCAACGAAATCCTGAAGGAAAAAATCAACGCCACACTGGTGCTGAAAAACCTTTCTCTCAGCGACTACACCACGAAATATTCTCTGACCATAGCCGGCGGAGAAGCCGTCGATCTGATGTACACCTCCACCTGGGCTTATTATCAGTCTGAGGCCAACAAGGGCGCTTTCGCGGAAATCACAGATGAAGTGCTGGAAAACTATATGCCCCTGCACAAGGAATACCAGTCAGAGGCATCCTGGGGACAGGCAAAAATCGGCGATCACATTTACTTTGTTCCGGTGAATATGGCCAATGTAAACGCCAACGCCATGCTGATCCGCGGAGACCTGCGTGAGAAATACGGACTGGACGAGCTGGAAAGCCCGGAGGATCTGGCAGCCTACATGCAGGCCGTGGCGGACGATCCGGACTCCGGCGTTTCCTTCGCCTACAATGCCTCCCAGAACAACGATACGTCAAAAAAGATTCTCCTGTTTGACCAGAACGACTGGGTAAGCATGGAAGGATCCCTTTTAAATTACTTCAGCTATGAATACTCGGAGGATGTATCCGCAGAGGATCTCTTCTGGATTTACGGAACCGAAGAGTACTTAGAATACGCAAAAACCATGAAGGAATGGGCTGACGCGGGTTACTGGTCCAAGAGCTCCATTGCCAACGCCACAGACACGAAGGACGCCTTCTTAAACGGCACCAGCGCCGTTTATTTCCAGAATCTGGGTACCGTAGGAGCCACCGCGTCCCAGGCGGCCGCGGATCATCCTGAATGGCAGCCGGAAATTTACGACCTGACGCCGGAAGCCAACCGTTTCTACGGAGCCTACACCGGCGACGGCATGGCTGTTCTGGCAAACTCCCAGAATCAGGAGCGCGCCTTCATGGCCCTGGATCTCCTGAAATACGATGAGGAGCTGTACAATCTGGTGCGTCACGGCATTGAAGGCGTACACTATGAGGTTGACGAAAACAACATGTGGCTTCCCGCGGCGGATCAGGATAAGTATCCCTTCGGAACCGGCTTTTCCTGGGGCTTTAAGAACAACGACTATGAGATGGACCGGGCGGATACCTTCGCGGATCAGCTTGAAATCGCCGGCAAATGGAATGAAATCGCGGTAGAAGGCCCCACCGCCGCTTTCTCCTTCGACGATACCAACGTAGCCAACGAGCTGTCGAACCTCCAGAGCATCTACACCCAGTACGTACCTCTGCTGGATCTCGGTCTTGTGGACGACGTGGAGGCCACGCTGGAAGAGTTCAACAAGCAGGCGGAAAACGCCGGAATCCAGAAGGTTATGGACGAGGCAAAGCTGCAGCTTGAAGAGTATTTTGAAAGTGTTGAATAAAGACGCGCGCAAAGCCGCTCCCAAAATGGGAGCGGCTTTGCCGCGCGCTGTCCCTGCTGCCTCCATCATTCTGAACTTTGTAAACAAGTTGCACTAAAGGCTTCTAAACATTGATTTTATTGGAATTTACTGTTTTTTAGTGTAACTTGCTTCCTCCAGAAAATCGTAAAACAACCAGTGTTTATGTAGCTTTACGAATAAACATCATCCTATACTTTCTACAGCATGTAAACTATACAAGAATCGAATACACAGTATAAACCGTCATCGGGCAGGGACTGCCCGAAATAGAAAATTTTTATACTACTATTTTGAAAAGCAAAGGAATTAACATGGAATTATGTATTAGCTCCTTACAAAAAATATGTTCCTTGCAGAATATCGAAATCACACTTCACGCTGCAAGACGATTAGAGCAAAGAGGCATATCGGTTGAGGACATTATCTCTTCTATACATAGCGGAAAAATAATCGAACAATATCCGACGGACTATCCTTATCCTAGTTGCTTGATTCTGGTTCTGTCTCTTTCTAAGGCTTATCTTCATGTAGTCGTCGAAACTGATCAAAAAACACTATGGATCATAACCGCTTATTATCCGGACAAGGATAAATGGGATGCTACGTTTCAAATCAGAAAGGAATGATTGTATTATGTGTTTCTATTGCAAAGGTGATTTACAACCAGGTACTACTACTTATATGACGGAACTTAATGGCTGCTATATTATTATCAAGAATGTTCCCTGTAATAAATGTATGCAATGCGGAGAAGAATACTTAAATGGAATTACCTTACAGAAGATCGAGGTTATACTTTCCAAGCTGAAAAGTCTTCTGACAGAGTTTGCCGTTGTTGATTTTCAAAAAGCCGCTTGATTCGTCCGCTGCAGGTCAGTGTTCTTGAATCACGTTCTTACGGTCTGCGCAAAAAATCCTTTTCCTTTCGTCCATTCTCTATTATAATGATACCAGAGTGTTAAAAACCATATCAGGAGGTACTTATGCCAAAAAGAACAGATATTCACAAAGTACTCATTATCGGCTCCGGCCCCATCATTATCGGACAGGCCTGCGAGTTCGATTATTCCGGTACCCAGGCCTGCAAGGCTCTGCGGAAGCTGGGATATGAAATCGTGCTGGTTAATTCAAACCCGGCTACCATCATGACTGACCCGGAAACAGCAGACGTCACCTACATCGAACCGCTGAACGTGGAGCGTCTGGAACAGATCATCGCCAAGGAGCGCCCGGATGCCCTGCTTCCCAATCTCGGCGGCCAGTCCGGCCTGAATCTGTGCGCGGAGCTGGCAAAAGCCGGCGTTCTTGAAAAATATAACGTACAAGTCATCGGTGTCCAGGTCGATGCCATCGAACGCGGCGAAGACCGGATCGAATTCAAGAATTCCATGAACGCTCTGGGAATCGAGATGGCCAGAAGCCAGGTGGCCTACAGCGTGGAGGAAGCCCTCGCCATCGCCGACGAGCTTGGCTATCCGGTGGTGCTGCGCCCGGCATATACTATGGGTGGCGCCGGAGGCGGCCTGGTGTATAACCGGGAAGAGCTGAAAACCGTCTGCGCCAGAGGCCTCCAGGCCAGTCTTGTCGGGCAGGTGCTGGTGGAGGAGTCCATTCTCGGCTGGGAGGAATTAGAGCTTGAGATCGTCCGGGACGCGGACAACAACATGATCACCGTCTGCTTCATCGAAAACATTGACCCCATGGGTGTTCACACCGGAGACTCCTTCTGCTCCGCGCCCATGCTGACCATCTCCAAAGAGTGTCAGAAACGCCTTCAGGAGCAGGCGTACAAGATCGTGGAGTCCGTTCAAGTGATCGGCGGCACGAATGTACAGTTCGCACATGACCCAGTCAGCGACCGTATCGTTGTCATTGAGATCAATCCCCGTACCTCCCGCTCTTCCGCTCTGGCCTCCAAGGCTACCGGTTTCCCTATCGCCCTGGTGTCAGCCATGCTGGCAGCCGGACTGACACTGAAGGAAATCCCCTGCGGCAAGTACGGCACCCTGGACAAATACGTGCCGGACGGTGACTACGTGGTAATCAAGTTTGCCCGCTGGGCTTTTGAAAAGTTCAAAGGCGTAGAGGACAAGCTCGGCACCCAAATGCGCGCGGTGGGCGAGGTCATGAGCATCGGCAAGACCTATAAGGAAGCCTTCCAGAAAGCGGTACGCAGCCTGGAAACCGGCCGTTACGGACTGGGGTACGCGAAGAATTACCACGATATGACAAAGGAGGAGCTGCTGCGGCTTCTGATCACCCCCTCCAGCGACCGCCATTTCATCATGTACGAGGCTCTTCGCAAGGGAGCGGACGTGGAAGAAATCCATCGCCTTACCAAGGTAAAGGTATGGTTCATCCAGCAGATGAAAGAGCTTTTGGAGGAAGAGGAGGCGCTGGCCAAGTATAAGGGCGGCCTTCCGTCGGACGAGCTTTTGACCGCTGCCAAGAAGGACGGATTCTCTGACAAATATTTAAGCCAGATTCTGGAAATCCCGGAGGATC
>DVIQ01000011.1 GCA_018711185.1 Candidatus Limivivens intestinipullorum
CTCGACTATATCCGTGAAAAATATCCGCAGCTTCTGCCGCTGTATCAGGAGATTTACCAAAAAGGAAACTGCGCCTATTGGGAGCTTTTGGACGGGGAACTGAAACGCTATGCCGCTGAGACAGGGCTGGATTATGTGACCAACGACGACAGCATGAAACGGCCATTTGACGCTTTGCCGGTCATTGTGAACTATTTTTATCATGAGCGGATCAAAAAGTCTGCCAGGAAAGATGGTGACGACTGTGTCTGAATTGCCGGAAGCAGAAGCGATCAAGCGGGGGATCGAACCGCAGATATAAGGAAAAGTACAAAGCTTCGCCGGAGGAATATCTGGCAGCAAAAGGCCGGGACTGCCGCAGCACGCGGTTTTTACAGGTCTACGGACACAGCGGTGAACCTTGTCGGGGCTGTGAGGAAACGATCCAGACATAGGAATGTGGATTGAGAAAAGGAGGGTGTCCGTTTATTTATTTTTCATGATCTTCCCCTGCGGATCCCTGGACGGTTGCGCAAGTTTTGCAATGTAATGGACAAAAAGGGATATGGATTATTTCGGGGCCTGGTGGTAAGATACAATTATAAGAAACAGATGGGGATCCGGCATCTGCCGGAGCTGAAGCTGTAAAATGCAAACAGGAGGGAAAAGCTATGCATTTATTGGACAGTGAATTGAAAAACAGCGAACAGTGGGAGAAGGCGGGGATTGCGCTGCCGAAGTTTGACCGTGAGGCTATGAAGGCAGCCACCAAGGAGACGCCCCAGTGGGTACACTTTGGAGCAGGCAACATTTTCCGGGCATTTCCTGCGGCTCTGCAGCAGAAGCTTTTAAATGAGGGTGCGGAGAAGACCGGTATCATCGTGGCCGAAGGCTATGATTACGAGATCATCAAAAAGGCTTACCAGCCCCAGGATGATTTGAGCCTCCTGGTGACCCTCAAAGCCAATGGGACGATTGAGAAGACCGTGATTGCAAGCCTTGCGGAGTCTCTGACCGTGGACCGGCAGGATGCGGCGGACTGGGCGCGCCTGTGCGAGATTTTTGCCAGCGAGAGCCTGCAGATGGTGAGCTTTACCATCACGGAGAAGGGCTACAGCATCACAGGACCCGACGGCGATTTCCGTGCGGATGTGAAGGCGGATTTTGCGGCCGGACCGGATAAGGCGGACAGCTACATCGGCAAGCTGGTTTCCCTCTGCCATGTTCGCTATACCCATGGGGCGGCTCCCCTGGCTCTGGTGAGTATGGACAACTGCTCCCACAACGGAGACAAGCTCTTCGCAGCGGTGGACGCCTACGCAAAGGCATGGACGGAGAATGGCCTGGCTGCGGACGGCTTCTTAGCTTACATCGAGAATCCGGCGAAGGTGTCCTTCCCCTGGAGCATGATTGACAAGATTACTCCCCGGCCCGACGACAGCGTGAAAAAGATGCTGGAGGACTGCGGTTTTGAGGACACAGAGAATATTGTGACCAGTAAGAATACCTATGTGGCTCCCTTTGTGAATGCGGAGGAGGCCCAGTATCTGGTAATTGAGGATGCATTCCCCAATGGCCGTCCGGCCCTGGACAAGGCGGGTGTAATTTTCACCACCCGGGATACGGTGGAGAAGGTGGAGCGCATGAAGGTCTGCACCTGTTTAAATCCCCTGCACACCACGCTGGCGGTTTACGGCTGCCTGCTGGGCTACACCAAGATCAGCGACGAGATGAAGGATGCGGATCTGGTGAAGCTGGTGGAGATCATCGGCTACAAGGAGGGACTGCCCGTTGTGACTGACCCCGGCATCCTTTCCCCGAAGAAGTTTATCGACGAGGTGCTTCAGATTCGGGTTCCCAACCCCTTTATGCCTGACACGCCTCAGAGAATCGCCACCGATACCTCCCAGAAACTGTCCATCCGCTTCGGCGAGACCATCAAGGAGTACATCGCGCGTCCCGAGCTGGATGTGAAGTCCTTAAAGTTCATCCCCATGGTGCAGGCGGGCTGGTGCCGCTACCTGATGGGCGTGGACGATGAGGGCAATGCCTTTACCGTAAGCCCGGATCCCATGTACGAGGAGCTGGCTCCCATGCTGGCGTCCGTGAAGCTGGGCGAGGCCTGCGATGTGCACGCCGTTCTGCAGCCCATTTTGAGCAATGCCAAGATTTTCGGCGTTGACCTGTATGAGGCGGGGCTTGGCGAGTATGTGGAGAGCATTTTCGCGGAGCTCATCGCCGGAAAGGGCGCTGTGCGGGCTGCACTCAAGAAGCATCTGGCGGAAGCATAATTTTCCGGACGGCTGCAAAAAGTGAAAATCAAGTAAAAATGAGAGCTGAGGCTCTATGGGCCCCGGTTTCGCTTGTGAAGAGCGGAACCGGGGCCCTTTGCGTTACTTGGTGTTATGAGCAATGAAGTATAAAGGTTACCAATTTTCTATATCACACAAAAATATTTATACAAAAAGTGCGTCTGACAAAATTCAAACGTTTTAGATTCGACACAGGAACCACACAAAGTACACTTCTATTTTATCATAATCTTCCAAAGTACATTTTCTTAAATGCCCGAATTAAATAAACTACAACTTTTGAAGCAATGGTCAGAATACCAGCTTTAGAACGGATTTTCTGGTCGTAGTGTTTTCGCCACGATACAATATATAAGCACAGCTACAAAGTGAATATGTCGGAATTTGGGATGACTATCTCTATTCTGGACAGGAAAGAGAGGCAATTATGGAAAGCGTTGTGTATGGATATATTCGTGTCAGCAGCCGTGACCAGAACGAAGAACGTCAATTGATTGCGCTAAAAGAAGTTGGCGTAGCAGATAAGAACATTTATCTGGATAAGCAATCCGGTAAGGATTTCGACAGACCAAAGTACAAGAGATTGCTTCGAAAAATAAAAAAGGACGACGTGCTCTATATTAAGAGCATTGACCGACTTGGACGCAATTATGAGGAAATTCAAAATCAGTGGAGGATACTCACAAAAGAAAAAGGGATTGATATTGTTGTACTGGATATGCCGCTTCTGGATACCAGGCGGGGGAAAGACTTAATGGGGACATTCTTGAGCGATATCGTTTTACAAGTACTTTCTTTCGTTGCAGAAAATGAACGCATCAATATCAGGCAAAGGCAGGCGGAAGGCATTGCAGCGGCGAAAGCCCGGGGGGTACGCTTCGGCAGACCGCCCAAGTCTCTGCCAGAAAACTTTTACCAATGCTATCAGCAGTGGGAGGCTGGAGAAATTACCTGTGTGGCGGCGGCAAAAGCTTGCGGTATGCCCATGTCTACCTTCCGTTATCGGGCAGAGGTTTACGAAAAAGCCAAGCTGCTGTAAGCGGGCATTTTCAAAAACGTGTACCTTTCTGTAAGATGCCTATTGTTTGTTTTCTTTTCTATGATAGCACAAGTATAAACAAATTTCTATAGAAATGCAGAGCTTTTGCTGGTGATATTTCGCTCTGAATTTTCTGGAAATGAAATATCAAAAAAGTACACCTATGTAAAAGTATGTCGGCAGGCCGACCTATATAAATTCGATACAGCAGCCTTGCTTCGGGATAAAAAGAATTGAGGATACAGACCGTATTGGGTTTTTAAGGCCGCTTAAAAAGGGAGGAGATTGGGATGAGAAAGATGCGGAAAGTGGCAATGGGATTTTGGGTGGTTCTTACGCTTGTAGTGATGATGAGCGTAAACGTATTGGCGGGGCAGGAGGAGCTGGCGTTCGTAGTGTTTGGCATGCAAGGTGAAGAGGCTATTTCAGCTTCCCCGGCATATGTGCTGAATGAAGGCGGTATATATTCTGTGCTTGCGGATTTGGGAGCAGTCAGCGATGACGCGGATAGGTATGTGCTTTTAAATGCAACAGATGGACAAGAATATCCGATTGTATTTGAAAACAAGGGATTTGGCGAAATCAACTTGGCAATCTTCTCGCTCCAGGGTGAGATTCCGCCAGCTTCCCAGATAGCCATGCCTGGGATTGCAAGGAAGGGGCAGACTGTGGAAATGCTATATCTGGACAATGAAGCGAATCCGGTAAGTAGAAATGTAAAGCTGACAGAAGCAATGGAAACGGAAAATGGCTATCTGCTGTTGAATGTGGAGGCAGTTGATGAGGTCGGAGAATACGTGGCACCGATGCTTTTCCTGGATGACAGCGGCAGTATGGCTGCGATTGGTACGTCTACCGGAGACATTGCCGCTTTCCATACGGATCTTGCTACCTTTAATGGAGGTGACAGCACCAGCGGATCGGATTCATCGGAAACAGAGAGCAATAACCCGGCAAGAACCGGCCCGGAGACTCAAGAACCAGCCTCGGATTCGGAACCATGGTGGAAAAATCAAGATCTTCTTATAGGGGGAATTATCGGAGGCATTGGGGGAATAATCGGCATTGCCATAAAATTTTCTAAAAAAAAGAAGAATTCCGAGGTCTCCGGTACTCCGGCCCTTCACGGAATCCCGGACAGCCCCATTGCGGATGATTCCATCCCAAATATCCCGGAGGCGCCTGCCCCATCGGTTCCCCGGCAGCCGATATCACCAGCACCGCAGCCGATATCGCCGGCGCCTCAGCCAATGCCGCAGCCCAATTATCAGACTTCAGGCACCACTATCATTGGAACAGCGGGCAATATGGTGAACCAGGTGTATACGGTCACCAGTTCCGGTCTCACCTTCGGCCGCGATGCTTCCTGTTTTGTTCGCTTTCCAGCAGATACCAAAGGAGTCAGCCGAATCCACTGCCAGGTCCATCTGGACGGAGGTGGGAATCTTGTGCTGACGGACTGCAATGCCACCTATGGAACCCATATCAAGCGATATGGGACGACAAAACCCGTCCGCTTGGAGCCCCACTCCTCTGTCCGGCTTCAAAAAGGAGATAAATTCTATCTGGGCTCCAACAATATCTCATTCCAGGTACAGTAGAAGAATAACGCAGCTATCCGTAGGACGACAGTCTTTTCGGCGGATTGTAAACAGAAGAAAGGATGCCCGGCACCAGCATCGGGAGAAGGGATATACAATGATAGAAGCATATTGTAATACATTTAGGAATTATGCGAATTTTAGCGGAAGAACTTCGCGGAAGGAATTCTGGAGTTTTTTCCTGGTCCAAATGTTAATTGGGATAGCGCTTTCGATTGTGGACGGAGGTTTTCTAACGGGAGGGATACTTTACTGGATTTATTGCCTGGCCAGTATGATTCCTGCGCTGGCTGCCCAATGCAGGCGGCTCCATGACACAGGTCACAGCGGCTGGCTGCTGCTCCTATACTTCACAGGAATCGGAGCCATACCCTTAATTATCTGGATGGTTCAGCAGGGGACAGAGGGATCTAATAAGTACGGTCCGGATCCCAACAGAGGTTACGGTTCCATTTCAGAACAGCCGGGTTACCGGGCCAGGCCTGCGGATCGGGCGGGTGCTGTGAATGTGGCCTGTATCGCGGGCAGTTTGAGCGGTAGAGTATATCCTATAGGAGGAAACGAGATAGTGTTCGGCAGAGATAGATCCGCCTGGGTCTGCTTTCCGGACAATGAACCAGGCGTCAGCCGCGTCCATTGCAAGCTTTTTAGGGGAAGCAATGGACAGATTATGCTGATGGACTGCAGTTCCACCTATGGGACCTATCTATCCGGTGTCGGAAGACTTCCGCCTCAGCAGCCCACAGTGGTGCAGAAGAATGCCACCTTCTATCTTGGCTCCAAGAAGGTGGGATTCCGGCTGCAGTAGCGGTGCGGAAGGCACCGCAGACAATTATAAAATTATTAAGAAGATTTCGGGGCCTATAAGAATTACAAGGAGGAAAAAATATGGATTTAAGGATCTGCCCCAAGGGGCACAACTACAATGGTGACGTAAATGCTACCTGTCCGATTTGCGAGGCAGAGAAACGCGGCAGCATGGTGGCGGACTATGGAGCTACCGAACCCTTAAGCGGAGGCTTCGGCGGAGGAGCGGGAGCTACCGAACCGGTTACCGGAGGATTTGGAGGAGGCTTTGGTGAGGAAATAGGAGCCACCGAGCCGGTTAGCGGGGGCTTCGGAGGAGGCTTTGCCGGGGGAGTCGGGCCTACGAAACCAGTGGACGAAGACTTCGGAGGAGGCTTTGGCAGGGGGGTGGAAACCACTGAACCATTCAGCAACACCGGTTTTGGCAGCAGTTCCGATACCCTGCCTCCCACTCCGTCAGCCGCCTTTAAGAACAGCGATGAGACGATGCGCTTCGATGAAAACTGGGCTCCCGGCGTGGATAATTATAACGACCAGACTATGCCGCACAATCCCGGCATGGTGGCTGGTTTTACTCCGGTTGTGGGCTGGCTGGTGTGCATCGACGGGCCGGATAAGGGGCATGACTACCGAATCCGCAGCGGCTATAATCATATCGGCCGTGCGGAGCATATGGATATCTGCATCCGCGGTGATAAGCAGATCAGCCGCGAGAAGCACGCTATCATTGCCTATGATGACACGGAGAAGATATTCTTTTTCGGTCCTTCGGACGGGAGAAATATTGTCCGGATCAACGGAAAGATGGTTATGATCCCCACGGAGCTGAATCCCTATGACATTTTGACTGTGGGAACCTCTAGGCTGATCTTTGTGCCGCTCTGCGGAGATAAATTTGACTGGAGCAACTGATAAGGATGGCAGTATCGCCGATGGAGCCGGTGTTTCCGGTGAAGATGCAGGTATTTCCCGGGAAAACGGAAACTGGAAGCGGCGATAAACGCGAGGTGACAAGAATGGATCTTCAGCATATATGCACCAACTGCCTGATGGGGACCATCCGCAGCGGAAGATGCACCAACTGCCATAAGAGCCCAGGCGATTTTTCCAAGCGGATCTCCATCGCCTTGCCGGAGCGCTACATACTGGCAAATCAATATTACCTGGGAAGGGTGATCGGAAGCGGAGGCTTTGGGATCACCTACCTGGCTTGGGACTGCGTGGAAAACAGGAGACTTCTGGTGAAGGAACTCTATCCTAGGCAGGATGTTCGACGCGACCCTGTTACTGGTATGGTGAGGCCAGTGTCCGGCCAAGAAGATTTTTTTGAAAAATGCAAGGTCAGGTTCAGGGAGGAGGCTGAAATACTCTATGATTTTCGCAGCGAACCGTCAGTGGTGGATGTGTATCGTCTTATGCAGGAAAATAATACGGTCTATTATTCTATGGAATTTCTTACAGGCTTTGATCTACGCTCCTATATTGACCAGAAAGGACGGCTGGCCTGGCCTCATCTGTCGGGCTATGTGAAATCCATTCTTAGAACCCTGCGTATCCTTCATAAGAGGGGGCTGATCCATAGGGATATCAGCCCTGACAATATTTTCTTGACCACAGTAACTGAGGCTAAGCTCATTGACTTCGGTTCTGTCCGCCGCTATAACAGCGAAAATGGTCTTACTACCATTTTAAAGCAGGTATATGCGCCCATTGAGCAGTATTTTATGAATGGAAATCAGGGCCCCTGGACTGATATATACTCCCTCAGTGTGACTATGTATTATGCTCTTTCGGGCCAGAAGCCGCCCTCGGCTCCGGAGCGTTCTATGGAGAAGAAAAAGACAATTCCGATTGGCGTCCTCTGCCCAGAGCTTCCGGCGAATGTGGCGGAAGCAATTACAAAGGGAATGTCTGTCAGAGCTGCGGACCGATATCCTGATGTGGAGGAGATGGCTCGCGGCCTGTTCCCGAACGAAAATATATTCAAGAGCCCGACTCCCGGGGGTTCAAAGGAGACCTTCATCAAGGAAGGGAAGCGGCTGGCCTTTCGTCTGAAAGCCCTGACGGGGCTGTACGCAGGGCAAATTTTGGAGATAAGACAGGGAGGAACTTTAAGTTTTGGACGGGATAGGCAGTGTACAGTCTGCTATCCTCCTGCCAGCCCTGGCGTCAGCAGACATCACTTTACCTTAAGGTGTGATAGCCAGGATTTTCTGCTCATCCGAGACGAGCATTCCTCTTATGGGACTTTTGTCTCCGGCTACCGTCTGCAGCCGGGCCAGTGGTATAAGGTAGAGAGGGGAAGCACGATAGGCTTTGCCGGTGAGAGTTATTATGTGGAGTGAGAGGAGGAGGATTATGAAAAAAATCGCAGCAATTTTGCTGTGTCTGGCAATGATCTGGAGTCTTGGGCCTATGTGCGTGGCGGCAGCAGATAACCAGGCATTTATTACAGGCGTTTATCAGGAAAATGAGGGCAGTCTGGAACTGCTCTGTGCCATTCCCGGGGAGACGGGAAAGAAAGAGGATTTTCAGATCACCCTGGGAAATCAGGAGATTTCTGTCCTGTCAGCAGTCGCGACGGGAGAGGAGCAGCTTCCAAAGACCGTGTACTGTTTAGTGGATATTTCCGGATCCATGAAGGAAAGGATGGAACAGGCGAAGGAGATTCTGAACGCCATAAACGACGGCTTGCATACGGGGGACAACTTGGTTATTGGGAGGATGGGGAACCAGATCACGGATTCCGCTTTTCTTACCGACCAGGACGATATAGAGGCGGAGATTGATACTTTATCTTATACAGGAGAAGATACGGATCTCTATAGTGGTCTCCTACACGGCCTCAAATTCTTGCAGCAGGGCGAAGAGGTTCATGAGATGAAGACATTGGTAGTGATCTCTGACGGCTGCGACGATCAGGGGGCGGGAGCCACCTGGAAGGAGGCGTATGAAGCGGTAGGCAAGGCTGGCATTTCCGTGTACACAGCAGCAATCATCCTTTCCGCAGCAGACTATGAACCAGCCAAGGAGTTGGGAAGCTTTGCGAGGAATTCCGCTGGCGGCATACATTTTCCTCAATCTGTTGACGGAGGTTCCCAACCTGCCAACATGACGGGAGAGGAAATGGGAAAGGGGATAGTAGCGGCTATGGAGGGTACTATGCACTTGACTGTGGATCTGTCGGAAGTCCAGGAGACGCAGAAGGATACATACTTTCTGTCGGCGGCCTTCTATGGCCAGGACGGCAGAGTATTAAGGGACAGTCAGGAGCTGGGCGCCGGGGAGCTGTCACTTCCGCAGCAGGAGGAATCGGAAATAGCCAGCCCCTCGGAAACGATGCCTGAGTCAGACCCCGGACAGGAATCCGGAACCGGGAAATATCTTCCGTACTTGGCCGGAGGCGGCTCGCTTTTAGCTGCAGCTATCGTGGCCCTGGCAGTGAGCGCCAGTAGGAAAAGGAAAAAGGAAGAAGAGCAGCGCCGTGAGGCAGAGCGGTTGCGAATAGAAGCGGAAGAACGCGAACGGTTGGAGAGAGCGCGGAAGGAAGAAGAGCGTTTGGAAAAAGAGCGGAAAGAGCAGGAACTTAGAGAACGGCTTGCCAGGGAGGGGCAGCTAAGCCAGGCCCAAAGGGAGCGGGAGGCTGAGGAACGTAAGGCCCGCGAGGAGGCAGCCAGACGGAAGATGGAGATATTTAACGCGCTGCCAAGGCTTAACATCCGCATGTCTATTATTGGACATCGGGACGCAGTCGTGAATATTCAGCTTGTGAAGGGCTATGAAATGACAGTGGGGCGGAATACCAAAGCCAGAATTGTCCTCAATCCGCAGGACACCAAGTTGTCGGGCGTTCACTTTGTTATGTTCTGGGATGGGGGCAGTGTGTACGTATGGGACGGACAATCCAGGAACGGCACAGCCGTAAATGGCGTTGTCGTGAGCCATCTGGGAAGAGTTGCCATAAGGCCGGGTGACAGCATTAGGGCAGGCAGTTATGAATATCGCTTATATTGGGAGGAATAGACCATGAAACGAAAGCTGAGAAAGTATATGATCTGCATATGCGCCGCAGTGCTTCTAGGAGTGTTCCCGGCAGAGGCTGGGCAGGAAACCCGGCTACCGCCTGCAGCTGAAAGGAGCCAGCCGCCGGGAGAAGAGGGAGAGGAAACGGAAATGCCCGAGCCTGTAGAGGAGGGAGGAGAAACGAAATCGTCTGAACCAGGAGAGAAGGGAGAGGAGACGCAGGTACCCGAATCAGGAGAAGGCGGGGCAGATGAGGATGCTACGGTACAGGACGAGGATGGAACCGTGAAAAAAGGCTTGGGAGGTACATCTTCTTTAGAACCCAACAGCGTGCCTGTGACTGTTTCTGGGGAAAACAGAGAAAACAATGAGGAAAGCGGGGAACAGAGGGAGACTGCGGAACCGTTTTCAAGGGAAAATTTGATTAAGATAGGAATTGGCGCGGCGATAAGCGCGGTAGTCATCGGTGTAGGCGTATTCCTATGGAGCAGATCCGCTGGAAAGAGGAAGGTGCAGCGGCAGGAAGAGGCCCAGAGGCAGGCAGCAGAAAAACGTCAGGCAGAGCAGCAGCGTGCCAGAGGGCAGGAGCTGAAGGAGCGAGAGGCGGCCAGAAAGCGGGAGTTGGAGGCAGCGGCCGCAGAAATGAAGCAGGGTAGAATGGGAGGCTCGGATGGAACGGAATTTTTTGAAGCCGGAACACCGTCCATGCGTATGCCTGCAGGACTGGAAGCCAACAGAGGGCAGGCGAAGGCAGACCATTTGGACACTACAAGGGAAACCATCGGAAAGGTACACAATGTGGGACGCAGGAGAAACCAGCAGGATACTGTAGGTACGGCATCTACCAGGCTGGGAGTTCTGGCAGTAGTTTCCGATGGTATGGGAGGGCTCTCGGATGGTGAGAAGGTGAGCCAGAAGGCCGTCCAAGGTATGCTGCAGGCTGCCGGGAGGGTGGCTGTACCCGGAGATGAAAATCCTCTTTTTATGATGCTCTCAGAGGCAAATGAGCAGGTACTTAAAATGCTTGGACCGGATCAGATATACAAGAGCGGGGCCACCCTCTTGGCCGTACTGGTGAACAACAATCGGTTCCACTGGGTAGCAGTAGGTGACAGCCGCATCTATCTCTATTGCAGCGGCCATCTTTTCCAGATCAACCGAGAGCATATATATAAGCAGCAGCTGATTGCTGAGGCGGTTAACAAGAATATTAGCTTCAGCCGAGTGAATACGGATCCGCAGAGAGACCGTCTGGTAAGCTTTTTGGGCATGGGAGAACTGAAATGGGTGGATGGAAGCCTGCGTCCCGTGGAGCTGAAGCAGGGTGATAAGCTTCTGCTTATGTCCGATGGTATCTTCAACACTATTTCAGAAGAAGGGATTATCCGTATCTTGGAGAACACCAGAAACGCGGTGGACGCAGCAGCTCTGATGGAACAGCAGGTCCTTGCGGCAGGCAACCCGAAGCAGGACAATTTTACCTGTGTGATACTGGATTTTTAAGCGGTTAAAACGACGAAAGACGAGGAGCTGCGGGATGAAGCGGATAAAAAGAGCGGTGCTGTACGTAGTGCTGGCAATAATACTGTTTGAGGGGAGTTTTGCGGCCTATGGGGACGATGGGGCGGCGAATGTGAGAGATGCCCGCGCGGCAGTTGTGCGGATTCTGGTACAGGGACCTGATGGCAGCTGCAGTTTGGGGACAGGTTTTGGAATAGGCGCACAGGGGGAGAATGCCAGTGCCTTTATAACAAACTGGCATGTAGTGACCAGCAGCGGAGTATATGATTATGAAGACGTAAAGGTATATATTCTTCTGGATGACAATACGGTGTTCCGTACAGAATACGCAGAGGGCGAGGATGGAGAATGGCATGCGGTAAAGGGGAAAATCATACCCGGGGCGATGGTGGAGTGTGAGGTGCTTTACGCAGAAAATGAATATCCGGATGTCGCGGTTATCCGTCCCCGGGAAACGATTAATGGAATTAAAACGCTCCCATTAAAAGTAGCCGGCCAGGACGATATAGGCAAAAAAGTATATACGATTGGCTATCCGGGCAGTGCGGATAAGGCATCAAGGGTGATAAGCGGAAACACTGAAGATGAAAGAATACCGGGTTCAATAGAGGCGGTTTCTATTGACGGAGGAGAGATATCCAGAATATTGCCGCTGGAATCTCTGGGAAATACTAATTGTATTGTCCATCATGCGCATATTAATCATGGAAACTCAGGCGGTCCTCTGGTTATGGAGGATGGAAGCGTAATTGGTATCAATACCTATGGATACGGCGAAGAAACTGAAGGAACCGTGATGGAATACAGCGTGTCTATTGATATTCAATATGCGATAGATGTCCTTGACCAGCTTGGCATTGAATACACCGAAGCGTCGGAAAACGAACCTGAATCGGGAACTTCCTTCATTCCAATTATACTTATTGTAGGAGCCGCCGCGGCTACTTCAGCCGTCATTCTTATTGCAGCAACCAGGAAGAAAAAGTCTATTGCCGACGCAAGCCAGCCACAGGGCGCGGTGAGCCAATCTGCGGCGGCAGCTATACTTTCCGCGCCAAAGCCCAGCGTTTCCTCAAGCAGTGCAGGCATTCCCAAACAACCCACAGGCAGCCATAGTTCCGGCGGTCAGAGTGTTCCCATCCCCTTAGCTGAACTGCGGCTCCAAGGCATCAAAGGCGTCTTTGCAGGGCGGCGCTTTGCCCTAAAGGAGCAGTTTATCATTGGCCGTGACGGGAACCGCTGTGGCCTGGTGTATCCGGCAGGTACAAAAGGGATCAGCGGCGCACACTGCGCCATCAGATTTCAGAACGGCCGCCTTACAGTCACAGATCTGGGTTCCACCTATGGTACGGCGGTAAATGGAAAAAAGCTGGTTCCTGGTACACCATGTCCGGTATCGGTGGGTGACCGTATCTTCCTGGGCTCTGACAACGAGGGCTTTCAGATCACGAAAAAGGGAGGGGAGGTATGAATGACAATAAGACATTTTTTCGGAAGGCAGAACAGAAAAATCTGGGCTTAAAGGATATCTTCAGCGATGTTTTCCGCCGCCATACCAAAGAAGAGAATGCCCGGTTGTTTTTGGCAGGAACCGCCCTCACTACTCCGGATGAGGCCTCCATGCTGGCCAAATGGGTGAAGCCCTATATGTTTGCCAGAATCTTTATCGCGGGATTTGCATTAATGATAGTAAGCATTTTATTAAACAATGCTCTGACACTCCCATTTATTTTTACGATTGGAAGCTATCTGGTTCCCGTGACCGTAATGTTTTTCATCTGGGAAATGAATATTCCCAGGAATATATCTTTTGTTGCCGTGCTTGCTATTTTCCTGGTAGGTGGCGTTGAATCACTGGTGTTTACAACGCTCCTGTCGCTTTTTTCCTTCGGCAGGGAAGTTTCAGCGTATGCTCTTTCCGTGGGATTGATCGAGGAAGCGGCAAAGGTTCTGGCAGCAATGGTCTGGATGCGCAAGGGTGATAAAAAATACATTCTCAGTGGAATGTTGGTAGGAGCGGCAGTAGGCGCAGGCTTCGCGGCAGTGGAAAGCACGGGGTATGCAATCATAGAGGGAGACTGGAGCGTACCAACTATGATCCTGCGCGGCCTTGTGGCTCCGGGCGGACACGTGACGTACGCAGCTATTACAGGAGGCGCTTTAGCCTGGGCCCAGGGCGGTGATAAGCTGTCCATACGCCATCTGGCAAGCCCGAAATTTTTAGGAGGATACCTTTTTTCCGCCTTAACCCATGCGTTTTATGACTATTGCTGCTTTACAGGGAATCCACTGTTTCTGCTGGTCAGCGTGATTCCGGTAATCGGCACATATTTTCTTTTAAAGGTCGGCCTTAACCAGGTAGTAGACGCTGCCATGAGCCGAAATGCTGACCGCCTTACCATGGCCCTTGGCCATGATTTTATGGATGGATTAGCGGCGGCCTATACTCCGGATACAGCTCCGGCAGCGCCTGTTTACCGTGTATCTGAGTTAAGGCTTCAGGGAATCAGAGGCACATTTACGGGCCGCCGCTTTGCCACGCAGGCCTGCATTCGTCTGGGCCGGGACCCTAGATGTAACGATCTGGTATTTCCTGCCAACACGGCGGGGGTTAGTGGAGTCCACTGTGAGATTCTGCTTTCCGGAAACCGTATATATGTGAAGGATTTGGAGTCTACCTATGGAACCTATGTCAACGGTCTGCGTCTGAATCCGGGACAGCCTGTTGAAATTCGGCCGGGCGCTCATATCTGTTTGGGGTCTGCCAGGGAGGAGCTGCAGATTACGTTAGGGAGCGGGGAGAAAAGGAGGAGACAACCATGATACATACAGCACATGCCATTTTGACTGGCCAGGGTGGCCGCAGGATTAACGAGGACTGGGCCGGAGTGACAGAATTGCCGGGAGGCGGCTTGACGGCTGTAGTTGCAGATGGCCTGGGGGGACACGAAGGAGGACAGATTGCTTCCGAAACGGCTGGAAAAGAGTTCCTTCGTTTTTTAAGCAGTGCCGCTTTATGCCCGGATGCGGCGCTGCTGGAGAAAGCCGCCTTCCGCGCAAACGAAGCGGTTTTAGACCTCCAAACCCAGGAGTACCGAATGATGTCCACCCTGGCGGGATTTATGCTCACGGATCGGCAAGCCCGGTGGGTACATGTGGGGGATTCGCGTATTTATCATTTCCATAACGGGATTCTTAGCGGCCGCACCCTAGATCACAGCGTATCTCAGATGGCCGTGGCTATGGGAATGATTGACGAAAGCCAGATTCGCTTTCACGAGGATCGAAGCCGGCTCCTGCGAGCCCTGGGAAGCGATACCTTTGAGCCTGAAGTATCGGGTCCAGTTCCATTAGACCGGGGCTACCACTCGTTTCTGCTGTGCAGCGACGGTTTTTGGGAATATGTGATGGAGGAAGAGATGGAGGCTGCTCTGGCGAGCTGCGGGACACCGGGAGAATGGCTGTCCCGTATGGAAAAGCTTCTCCGGGAGAGGGCTTCGGCGAATTCCGATAATTACACGGCGGCGGCTATTTTTGCGTTGGACCGTCCGTGACGGGCAGCATGTCTAAATGACCGTCATTGTGATAGGAAAACATAGGAGGAAAGAAAGGTTATGGAAATATATCGCTGCGTAAATTGTATGGGTGAGATAGCAAAGGAGGAGAAAGTCTGCCATCACTGCGGCTATGATACGGCCGGACATGTACAGCCGGTCAATGCGCTGAGGGCAGAAACAATTTTGAATGGCCGATATCTGGTGGGACGCGTTCTGGGACAGGGCGGATTCGGCATCACTTATGTGGGCTATGACCTGACGCTGGGGATAAAGGTGGCTATTAAAGAATATTTCCCCGGGGGCTTTGCGGGGAGAGACGGCCAGCTTTCCTCCTCTCTCCAGTGGAGTTTTACAAACAGCGAACGTCAGAACTGGAACGACAGCCTGGACAACTTTTTAAGCGAGGCCAGGAAGATGGCGAAGCTGGACGAGATTCCGGGTATTGTCAGGGTTCGGGACTGTTTTAAGGAAAACCAGACAGCCTATATCGTCATGGACTACGCGGAGGGCGTTACTCTGCGGGAATATCTGAAACAGAAGGGCAGGATGGACTATACATCCTGCGTGAGGCTCCTCCTGCCCATCATGGAAAGTCTGGAAACCGTTCATGAAAAGGGGCTGGTTCACCGCGATATCAGCCCCGATAATCTGATGGTCCGGAAAAAGGACAAGGAGCTCAAGGTGAGTCTGCTTGATTTCGGCGCGGCTATCGACATGGGTATGGAGCATTCCGGCAAATCACAAAGTATTGTGAAAAAAGGCTACAGCGCGCCGGAACAATATATGGAAAATGGAAATGTGGGGGGATGGAGCGATGTCTATTCCATGGCTGCTGTTATTTACCGCTGTGTTACGGGCACGGAGATACCGGAAGCCATGGAACGCGTCATGAAGGGCGCCCTGGTGGCCATGGGCGGGGTGTCCAACAAAGCAGCCCGCCAGGTGCTGACGGACGCTCTGGCCCTTAAGACCGAGGAGCGCACAGGTACCATGGCGGAATTCAGGAAGGCTCTTATGGAAACTCTGCCTGCCGGCGGGAATAATAAAAAGAAGGCAGCTGTGGCCGGCGCTGCTGCCGCAGCTCTCCTGGCTGTCTGCGGGGCTGGAATCTGGGCATTTACGGCGAAGCCATGGCTCCCGGATATTGTACGTCTGGGAAGCAGCAATGCCTTAAAGCATCAGGGAGCAAACTACGCAATGCTAGATAGGCAGTATGAATATTTTACGGACGAAGACTGGAATCTTTATGTGTGTCCCTTCAACGACCAGGACTCGGTATTTTATATTGACAATAATACCATAGTGGACACAGAAGCGGGTTTTATCAATATTGGAAAGGATAAAGTTTATTTTGCCCATGACAATGCGGAAAATGCCAGGGAAAATGATTCCCTTATAGCTATGAATTTCGATGGAAGCGGAAGAGAAATCTTGACGGAGGGGGAATATTTCAGCAACCTGATGTATGCAGAGCTTTCTGATGG
>DVIQ01000086.1 GCA_018711185.1 Candidatus Limivivens intestinipullorum
AGCTGGAGCAAATTTTTGAGTATATATCCGAGCATGAAGAAGCCAGTCAAAAGGTATTTTTTGACGGTCAGATTTATGATGCGTTCAGCCTGATTGTCAGCCTGATACAAAAGGCGGAAACGGAAATCACACTGATAGACGGATATGTGGATGTGGGAACATTGAATTTACTTTCTAAGAAAAATGAAAATGTGTCTGTGACAATCTACACACAGAAACGGACAAGGCTCACGAAAACGGATGCAGAAAATTTCAATGCACAGTATCCGACCTTAGAAGTGAAATATACGAAGGTATTCCATGACCGTTTCTTAATTCTTGACCGAGAAACAGCCTATCATGTGGGGGCATCCTTGAAAGACGCAGGTAAAAAATGTTTTGGCATTAATCTTATTCAAGATGCGGGGATTATCAGGGATATATTGCAGCGCTTAGAGTTGGAAACTGAGGAATAATGTTTAAAATTGGATAGTAGTAAAATGGAGATTGGACAAAACACATATAAACTGATACTTTTAGATACAAACGCATTAAGGGAAAGAGTAAGAAAAAAATAATTTCACAAATAAGAGATCTAGAAATCTACCGATTAAGGAATATAAGAATAAATCTTAATTAAAAATTTGACACCTTAGTGATGGCAGACCACACTTCTCCTAAGCGGTAGGTCGGAGGTTCAAATCCTCTTAGCGACGCCAAAAAACCCGCCGAAAACATTGATTTTTACATTCAAGGTTTTCGGCGTTTTTATTACTGTGAAGGTTCCGGAGGTGTTTGCTTACGATTATTTATGGGGATGTGGAAAACAGTATTTATAATCCAAAAGTCTATTTTAAAAATACCTATGAACCCGAATGACCGGAGACGGAGCTCGCGAAGAAGATGATTAAGGATGTTTTTCAACGCATTTGTGTGCGGAGATAACTGTGAGAAATGGAGGCGAAATCGTGCATTCTATGTGGGAATTCATTCCAATTGCACATAAATACTTAAACGAAATGAAGCAGGAGTAGGAAATATTGCAATTTTGACAGGCGACAGCGGTTCCGGGAAAATGGGCGCAGCCAAAGCGCTGATGAAATTGATCAGATGGGAAGCATAGCCCCATGGGGCTGTGCCCGGCCCATTCACCCGCCGTCAGAGAACTTCAGAATGTAATCATGAAAATTTTTAACCGCCGGCGTCAAATGATGAGATTTCAGGGTGGCCATGTAGAAACGGCGTTCCCAGCAGGGATGGGAGATTTGAAGGATTTTCACATCCATACGGGGAAGCTCCTCCATGTACGGCACCACGGCTGCGCCGAATCCCTTGGAAACAAGGCCGGCGATTACAATGTCTTCTTCCACTTCATAAGCGATTTGCGGCCGGATCTGTATTTTCTCAAATAAATGATCGACGATACTTCTTAAACCGGATGTCCTGGAAAAATAGATCTGCGGATAAGGCGCCAGCTCTTCCAGGCCGATTGCCTGCCTTTGGGAGAGAGGGTGCTGTCTGGGGACGATTGCGACAAGATCCTGCCGGCCCACGGGAACGAACGCGATATCCGGTTCGTTTTCCATTTTTGTACAGAGTATAAGATCGTATTTTTCCTCCTTCAGACCGTTGATCAGAGAAGAGGAGGTACCAGTATAAAAACGGAATTGGATCGCTTTTTCTTTTTGCTCTTCTAAAAAGCCGCGGGCCAGCGCGGGAACAAACTCGGAGCCCAGGGTTCGCAGAAATCCAAATTCGATGATTCCTTCTCCATTTGCGGCGTGCCGCACAGCCTGGATTCCCTCATCCAGAATACCTAAGGATTTCTCTACATATTTCAGAAACTCCGCGCCTTCCGGCGTAAGCACGGAGCGGCGGCCCTGCTTTTCAAATAAGGAGACGCCTAATTCCTGCTCCATAAGGGCGATGGCATGGCTGAGGCTTGACTGCGCGATGCACAGCTGATTGGCGGTTTTCCGGAAATGGCCTGTCTGCGCCAGCAGAGAAAAATAGCGGAGCTGATATAAGTTCATATGTGTACCCCCTCAGAAAAAAATGTCTTTTGTATAGAATGAGTATAACATAATTGATAGATAAAAACGATCAATTTATCGAAATAATGCATTTGATATTTTTTTGCGGGCTTATAAAATGAAATACGGGAAAAAACTTCTAAAGGAGGATTTGGAGATGGAGGAACATGCAGCAGGAGAAAAGGGGCATATTTTCAGAGGGGAAGGGGCCCTTGCATTTGCGGTGCTGATCAACAGCTTTGGGGTTGTTCTGATGCTGTACGCAAAATCGGGGATATCCGCGATTTCCAGCGTCCCCTATGCCTTTTCGGAAGTGTTTCCGGGGCTGTCACTGGGAACCTGGACGTATATTTTCCAGGGCCTGCTTATTTTGAGCCTGATGGTATTGAGAAAACGATTTGTTCTGCCTTATTTATTCAGCTTTGTGGTGGGATTTGTATTTGGAGAACTGCTGGATGTTCATGAGCTTTGGATTTCCGTATTGCCGGATTCCCTGCTGTGCCGTATCCTTTACTTTGTGATAAGCTATTTTTTAATCAGCCTGGGGATCGCCCTTTCGAATCGCTGCGGTTTGCCGATTGTGCCCACAGACCTTTTTCCGCGGGAACTGTCGCAGATTACCGGCGTCGGGTATCCGGTAATCAAAATCCTGTTTGATGTTCTGTGCTTAAGCGTTACGGCCGGAATGACGTTTCTGTTTCTGGGGCATTTGGAAGGACTGGGAATCGGGACCGTTCTGGCCGCGTTTACCATGGGAAAGGCCGTGGGAGTGATCGGAAACTGGCTGGACAGACGGGTTCGGTTCGTTGCTGCGAACGGCCGTGAATCGCAATCATGAGTACTGTTTTTCCAGTAAGTCGGCAGGCAGCTTCCGTGTGAGCACGGGCAGGCCGCCCATACATTTACTGTAAAAGTCCGCCAGCGGACTGGCGTTCTTTCTGGCGAACCAGTTCGATGCCCTCTTTACCGGTCAGATGTTCGACGGTCATTTCCAGCATGCAGAGAGGCTTCCAGTCCCGCTCGATGGCCTGTGCGCGGCCTTCGGGCGTATCCTGGGGGTGGTATTTTGCCGCAAGCTTTTCGATGGCCGCGCGGATGGCCTGCTCGTCTTCCATAATCTGAATTGTGCCAAAGGCAATGACGCTGCGGAAACAGGTGGTATATTTCTCCGGTATAACCTGATCCTGGCCCACAACGCAGAAGGAGGCTTTGGGATTTCTGCGGACAGCGTCCAGTTTGTGGCCGGATTTGGCGCAGTGAAAATAGAGCTTCCCTTCGTCATACAGGTAGCTGATGGGAACGGCATAGGGATAGCCGTCGTCCCCGGACAAGGCCAGGACGCCGAAGCTGCCGCGGTATAAAATTTCCTCCGCGTCCTTTTTGAGTAATTGCTGCTTTTTTCTGCGCATTTCGTGAAACATATCTTTTACTCCTTATTCTTAAAATGCCGGTATCGTGCCCGCAGGCCGCTTTTACGGTGAATCGTTTTCCCTATTATACACAATTTTTTTTAAATCGTACATCTTAAAATAAACGTAAAAAGGCCATTCTGGGACGCTTACTCAAAAAAAGCAAAAGAAAAAGCGCCTTTATTGGAGGGATATCGCCGAAAACGCATAAAACAAGGAAAACCATGTTCTATTTTAGGGAAAAATGTGATAGAATGAATAAGAAAATGCGGCCGTTTTACGGCCGAGATCTTGCAAAACGACACTTGGCACTACCGGGGGAGCAGGCGGCATTTCTCGCCGCGGACAGAAAGCCTGGAATAGTCTCTATGCCCATTTGACTCACCGTTTCTCAGATACATGCCTGAATTATGGAACAGCATAAAACAGTAGTGCTTCGTAAACAGGATCCGCTGTATTGTGCTTTGAGCGAAAGCAACGCGCAATAGCAGAAAGGAGAGGGCAGATGGTATGGGAAAGCGCTTCCAGGGATGATCTTTCCGGTCTTTTGAGCAGTTTCGCGGTGAAAAATCATGTTTCAGAATATCTGAAAACCGCGAAGCCGGATAGTGTATGCGCTGTTTATATGATGGACCTGGAAAATTTTAAACAAGTGAACGACACGCTGGGACACCCGATGGGGGATCAGGTGATACAAAGTGTGGGCCGGGTGCTTTCCTCGCTGTTTCGCGCTTCTGATATTGTCGGTCGCATGGAAGAAGACAAATTCCTGGCTTTTATAGGCGGGCCCCTGACGGACGAAGTGATAAGGAGAAAGGCGGAGGCGATCTGCGAAAATCTCCAGTTCGCCATAGGGGCGGGCCGGACGGTTCATGTCACTGTCAGTGTGGGCGTTTATGTGGGACTCTGTCAGGGACAAACTTTTGACGGTTTATGTGAACAGGCTGACTTCGCGCTGCACAGGGCAAAGAGCAGCGGAAAAAACTGTTTTTACATCGGTATGGGGAGCAGTCCCGGAAAGCAGTGGGAGGAGGTTCCCTGGGAGGCGGTCAGCACCATTAAGCTGAGTACGCTGATCGAAAATATAAACGGCGGGATAAGCCTGATCGAGGTGGGCAGTAGCCTGCGGCTGCTTTATGCCAGTCCGGGCTTCCTGCAGATGCTGGATGAGAAAAAAGAGGATTTTAAGATTCCATGCGAAATCGAGCGGATCGGGATTCATCCGGAGGATTTGCCCGATTATGAAAACGCGGTGAGGGGGATCGCAAAAAACGGCGGGATCGCCGACCGCACCTACCGGATTTCGAAGGATCAGATTCACTGGAAATGGCTGCATGCCAGGGCGGTGAAGATTTCTTATCCGGGGACCTCTCTTCCGGTGGTGCTTTCGCTGGTAATGGATGCGTCCACGCTGAAGGAAAAACAGGAGGCCCTGGAGGAGCAGAATGAGTGTCTGCGCAACGCCCTAGGGCAGACCGGCAGTATTCTGTGGGAGACGGACATCTCGAAAAGGCTTCTGAAAATCATTGATATTGACGCGGAATTTAATGCCAATGTCACGGAAGTGGAAAATGTTCCGGATACGCTGGTGGAGAATGGATGGATTCATCCGGATTCCGTTCCCAGGTTTGAGAATTTCTCTGAAGATTTGCTCAATGGAAGAGAACAGGACCGCGGCAGCTTCATTATCCAGAACCGCACGACCCATTCCTATGACTGGAAAACGATTTCATACCGGATGATGTACGACGACAGCGGCAGGCCCCGGAAGGCTGTGGGTATTATGGAGTGCTTTCCAAATGCCCGCGGAGGCGGCCAGGCCATGCTGCTGCGGAGACGGCCCATGCCGGAAATCCTGCGCTACAGCCTGATTGTCAGCCTGCGGGTAAATCTTACCAGAAATATTGTGGAGGAGTTCTGGCAGGAAGGAGAAAACAGAACGGATGCCTTCCGGCATAAACGCTACTCCGACATTGCGGAGAAGGAAAGCGAACGGGTATTTCCAAAGGGAAAACGGGAAGAGGTCATGAAGAAGCTTCGAAGAGACACAAAGCTTCGGGATTTTGAGAACGGTGAGCTGTGGCAGTTCCTGGAATACCGGCGGATTCATGACAATGGCAGTATCTGCTGGGTATTAAACGTTACGAATCTGGTGAAGGATCCGGAGACCCATGAGATTCTGCTTTTTGTCTATATCTCCAACGCGGAGCAGCGGCATCAGTGGGAAAGTTCCGTGAACCGGGAGATTCGCACAGACCCGGTTACCGGTCTCTATGACCGGGATACTGCGCAGGTTCTGATTCAGGAACGGCTGAAAGACGGAAGCGGCTCCAACTGCAGTCTGGCTCTGATACAGATTGTGGGACTGACGAATATATTCACGGAAGACAGGGAAAAGAACGACCAAAAATGGCGTTTTATCTCCGCGGCTCTAGCCCTTCCTCTTTATACGGACTGCATTATGGGCAGATACGATGAGGATAAAATTCTGGTATTCTTTCCGGACTCCGGTACGCGGCTGAATATTCGAAGAAGACTGGAGGACGCTTTTTCTTTCGCCCGCTTTTCTCTGGCCGGCGCTATGGAAATTGAGGCTCTCCGCTTTGTGGCCGGAGTCTCCTATGAGAGGATCGAGGAGACGGATTACGGGAGTATGCTGAGCCAGGCTTTGCGGGAAGAGGAGATCTGGAAAAATTCCGGAACGGATACCGTGGTATTTCACAGAGAGAACGAGGACTGGGGCTGGGCGGGAAACCGAAAGCTCACGGAGCGGGAAGACATGGTGGTGGAGCGGCAGGAAATGGAGCGTTCTCTTTCCGGGGAGGAGAAGGGAATCGCCCTGAACTGCATGGCTTCTATGCTGGAATCTAATTCTCTGGATATGTCCATTAACAGCGTGCTTCGCTATCTGGGCCAGTATTATCACGCGTCCAGAGTTTACATCCTGTCTCTGGGAGAGGAACGAAACGTGCTTACGATGCCCTATGAGTGGGACTGCAGAGAGAAGCACAGCATCCAGAGAGCGGTTTTTGGTATGAAGATCGATAACTTTCTGCTTCTGAGACGCTGTATGGAAGAGCGGGCGCCAATCTTCCTGTCAGGCAGGGAGGAGAGCACAGAAGGAAGAATGTGGCGTTTTACGGTCTTTCCGCTGATAGAAAATGAAACTATCACAGGCTTTCTGTGCATCGAGAATCCCCAGAAACATCCCGCTGACGCGGCTTTGCTGGGAACGCTGATTCCTTACATTATGGGGGAGAAAAAGCGGTTCCGGTCCGCTGCGCGGCAGATGAACCTGGCAAACCATGATACGCTTACGGATATGCCGAATCTCAGGGCGTATCTTGACACGATCTACGCCATTAATTCTGATAACTACAGCACCATGGGGGCGCTGGCTCTTGATATTCCAAACCTGCCGTCCATAAACAGCAGTCTTGGCTACGATTACGGCAGGAACATGCTGATGTACATATCGGAAATCATGACGGATATTTTTGGAAGGGATTACCTGTTTCGAACATGGGAATCCGAGTTCGTGGCGCTCTGCTCAAATACCACCCAGGAGGTTTTCCTGGGCCGGTGTACCCGCCTGCGGGTGATTCTCCAGAGGAGATACCCAAAGCAGCTCAGGATCGGGTATACCTGGGCGGATGGGATATTCTCCGCCGCGGATCTGGTAAAGGAGGCCCAGTCGATTATGCGGTGCGAGTATGTCAGCCTTTTCGCGAAAGGAAAAGCAGAGAATCTTTTAAATCCCGAGGAGAGCCTTGTGCAAAAGGAAACGGCAGCAGGCCATTTTACGGTATTCTTTCAGCCGAAAATTGACATGCGCACGGGAGACTGCGTGGGCGCCGAGGCGCTGGTTCGGGGCATCGACGAGAAGGGAGGGATTATCTCTCCGGCCAGGTTTATTGAGAGTATGGAAAAGAGCGGTGCCATACGGGATCTGGATTTGTTCGTGATGAATCAGACCTTCGCGTTTATAGAGGAGTGGATGAAAAAAGGGCTGGAGCCGGTTCGGGTATCCGTAAACTTTTCAAGGATCACACTGTTCAGCCCCACGGCGCCGGCAGCGGTGCTGGCAATCCAGAGCAATCATCCGGAGGTGCCCATGGATCTGGTGGAGGTTGAGATTACGGAGACGGCAGGAGATATAACCAAAGACACGCTCAGCCAGGTAATCGATAAATACCGGGTTCTGGGCATGCGGTTCAGTCTGGACGATTTCGGTTCGCATTACGCGAATATGTCTGTTTTTACGAATATCAAGTTCGACACCATTAAGCTGGACAGAAGCCTGATTAACGAACTGTCCTACAATATGGTGGGACGGATGCTTGTGGAGGATATTGTAAACATCTGCGGACATTGCGGCATGACCTGCATTGCGGAAGGTGTGGAGTCAAAGGCTCAGGAGGACGCGCTACTGGAGGCGGGGTGCTTTTACGCCCAGGGGTATTACTATGACCGGCCGCTTCCGGAGCAGGAGTTTGAACGCAAGTATCTGAAGAAAAAGCAGGAAAGGGAGTTTGAAACATGCAGAATGATAAGGAATATGATGAGAAACGGCCCGGAAAGGGCCCGGAGAAGCCGCTGATCATAGGAATCGGCGCTTCCGCGGGCGGACTTGAGGCTCTGCAGCAGTTCTTCCTGTGCGTGCCGAATAACTGCGGTTTAAGCTTTGTGGTTGTTCAGCATCTTTCCCCGGATTATAAAAGCCTGATGGCCGATATATTGGGCAAGCACACGGAGATGATGGTGCTTCAGGCGGAAAATGAGATGAAAATTGAACCAAACACGGTCTATCTGATTCCGCCGAAAAAGCACATGACCTTAAAGGACGGGCACCTTATTCTCACGGAATACGCTCAGGGCATGCTGAACCATCCCATTGACATTTTCTTTACTTCCCTGGCGGAGGAGGAAAAGGAGCGCTCTATCGCGGTGGTGCTTTCGGGCACCGGCTCGGACGGCACCAGCGGCGTCAAGGCAGTAAAGGAGCACGGCGGACTTGTGATCGTACAGGATCCGTCCAGCGCGAAATTTGACGGCATGCCGAAAAGCGCGATTAATACGGGACTTGCGGATTTCATCCTCTCTCCCAGAGAGATCGCCGCGGAGATTTTAAATTTTTCCCATTATCCAACGATCATCAAGCCCCATGAAAACGATGTGGCGATTTCGGACGAGGAAACGTTTTCTCATATTTACGCGATTTTGAAAAATGTAAGCGGCATTGATTTTACATATTATAAACGGACGACGGTTTTGCGGCGCATTGAAAGGCGGATGGTGGTGACGCACAGCACAAGCCTCGCGGATTATGCGAAGCTGCTGGGAGACAATGTGGATGAGGTAAACGTTTTGGTTAAGGAAATCCTGATCGGCGTGACGAACTTTTTCAGGGACGCGCCGTTTTTTGAAAAACTGAAGTACAGCGCCATTTACAATATTGTGGAGCGGGCGAATGAAAAGGACCCGATCCGTGTCTGGAGCGCGGGATGCTCCACCGGCGAGGAGGCCTATTCCATTGCCATCCTGTTCCAGGAGGTTTTGGAGGAGCTGCAGGTAAAGCGGGATATTAAGATCTTTGCCACAGACGTGGACACCAAAGCCATAGAGCAGGCCGGAAAGGGGATTTTCTCCGAGAACATTCTGGACGATGTCTCCACGGAGCGCTTGGCGAAATATTTTACGAAGCGCAATGATCAGTATCAGATTTCCAAGGATATACGGCGCATGATTATTTTCGCGCCCCACAACATGTTTTCCGATCCGCCCTTTGGAAAGCTGGATCTCATAAGCTGCCGGAATGTCATGATTTATTTCCAGCCGGTGCTGCAGAGGGGCCTGTTCGCTATTTTCCACTCCGCGCTGAAAAAGGGCGGATACCTTTTCCTTGGAAAGAGCGAGACGGCTAGCGAGTATTCCAGTGTATTCAAGCCGGTCTGCAGCGCGGAAAAGATTTATATACACAAGGGGGAGGGAAAGGTGGATGACCTGCTCCCACCGACTTTTAACATTCCGAATATCAAGACAGTGACGACACGGGTTACCGTGGGAAATGAACAGGAGAGCGTCGGCTATGAGATGGAAAATGTCTATACGCAGTTTCTGGAGCGTTTCCTGCCGGCTTCAGTGGTGCTCAATGAGAACAATACGGTAATCCACTTCTTCGGAAATTATCAGGATTATCTGAACATCGCGCCTGGAAAGGCGACCTTTAACTTCTTCAGCATGATTCACAAGGATTTAAGCCTGGCCGCTTCCACGGCTTTAAACCGCTGCCGTCTGGAAAAAACGGCTGTCACGTATACCGGCATCGCGGTGGACTGTCCGGATGGGCGCAGAAATATCGATCTGCAGATGCAGCCGATTCCGGGGCAGAACGGAGAGAGCGACGGGCTGATTGCCGTGCTGTTTCTGGAAAACCGGAAGCCGGCAGCAGAGGAAACAGGGGTGACGGAAAAGTATGATGTGAACATTACCGCCGCCCGCCGGATCGCGGATCTGGAGCAGGAACTTCAGGAGTCCCAGAACGATCTGAAAAAGACAATCGGGGAATTGGAGACGGTAAACGAGGAGCTTCAGGCCACCAACGAAGAGCTTTTGACGGCGAACGAGGAACTGCAGAGCTCCAACGAAGAACTGCAGTCCGTAAACGAGGAGCTTTATACCGTAAACGCGGAGTACCAGCAGAAGCTGGATGAACTGACGATGATGACAAACGATCTGTCGAATTTCCTTTCGTCTACTATGATCGGGATTCTGTTTGTGGACAGTAAACTGAATATCCGAAAATTTACGGAATATGTGGGAAGAGAATTTCAGCTTCTGGATCACGATGTAGGACGTTCGATTCAGATTTTTGCCCACAGTTTTCCGGATGAGGACATTGTCAGCGACGCGAAAAAGGTGCTGAAGGATCTGACGCCTATTGACCGGGAAGTGACGGCCATGAACGGAAGATATTATACGCTGCGGATCGCTCCGTACCGTACCATGGAAAACAGCATCCGCGGGCTTGTCATTACGATTATTGACAGTCTGGGAGCCGGACGCTGATGTTGGCAGTTTGGCTCTGCCAAACTGCCGGAAAAGGCCCGGCAAAGGTAAAGAAAGAGTGGAGGAAGAAAATTGAAAACGGTTTCGAGAACAGAGCTTTTCGAACGTACGCCGATTGCCAGGGCTATTGTGACCCTGGCAGTTCCTACGATTATGAGCTCTCTTGTTATGGTGCTTTACAATCTTGCGGATACGTTTTTTGTGGGAATGCTGAACGATCCGATTCAGAACGCGGCGGTGGCCCTGGCCGCGCCGATTCTGCTGGCGTTTAACGCAGTGAACAACCTGTTTGGAGTGGGCAGCTCCAGTATGATGAGCCGGGCCATGGGAAGAAAAGATTTTGATACCGTGCGGAAAAGTTCGGCCTTCGGATTTTACTGCGCGGTGGGAGGGGGACTTCTGATTTCCCTGATCTGCGGCGTTTTTGAGGTGCCGATTCTGACTCTGATGGGAGCGGAGGAGAGCACCTACGAAGCCACGGCGGGATATGTCCTCTGGACGGTGATTTTCGGCGCCGCGCCGTCGATTCTGAACGTGGTTATGGCCTACATGGTCAGGGCGGAGGGGAATGCCCTGCACGCCAGCATCGGGACCATGAGCGGCTGTTTTCTGAACATTATTCTGGATCCTATTTTTATTCTGCCCTGGGGCCTGAATATGGGAGCGGCCGGAGCCGGACTCGCTACCATGATCTCCAACTGCGCGGCCTGCGCTTATTTCTTTGTACTGCTTTTTATTCGGAGAAAGGATACGAACATCAGCTTCAGCCCCAGACATTTTACGTTAAAAAAGGAGATCGTCCTGGGAGTGTTCGGCGTGGGGCTTCCGGCGTCTATTCAGAATCTGCTGAACGTTACGGGAATGACGATTCTCAACAATTTTACCGCTGCTTTTGGAGCGGACGCCATCGCGGCAATGGGAATTACCCAGAAGATCTATATGGTTCCCATGAATGTGTCTTCTGGTATTTCCCAAGGCGTGATGCCTCTGGTGGGATATAACTACGCGTCGGGGAATACGCAGCGAATGAAGAAGACGGTTACGCTGTCCGCGAAAATTATCCTTGCTTTTATGGTGATTGTGACATTGTTCTTTTATGTGTTCGCCGGAGGACTGGTGGAGCTGTTTATGAGCAATCCGTCCATCATCGAATACGGCACACGGTTTATGCGGGGGTTCTGCCTGGGCCTTCCCTTCCTGAGCATGGATTTCCTGGCGGTGGGCGTATTCCAGGCCGTGGGTATGGGAAAATACTCTCTCTGCTTTGCCATACTGCGTAAGGTGGTGCTGGAAATCCCGGCTCTGTATATCCTGAATTTCCTGTTTCCGCTGTATGGACTCGCGTATGCCCAGTTTGCGGCGGAAATCGTGCTGGCGGCAGCCGCGGTGATCATTCTCGCAAGGATTTTCCGGCAGATGGAGAAAACAAAACGTTTTTGACCGGATCAGAAAAAGGGCCGGCGCTCAATCTCTTGCCGATTGAACGCCGG
>DVIQ01000087.1 GCA_018711185.1 Candidatus Limivivens intestinipullorum
AATCAATCACAGATGCATCGTGGTATGAGCTAACAAGACAGTTAGAGTACAAGGCAGAGTGGAACAAAAGGCAGTATATCAAAACAGACACATTTTATGCAAGCAGTCAGATATGTTCTGTGTGCGGATATGAGAATGCGGAAATAAAAAACCTGTCTGTGAGGGAATGGATCTGTTCCATAGGGCAGGGACTGCCCGAATTCACGCCTGTGGAGATAGTAGGTTACGAGGTCGATGAAGCAGGAAGCCCATTGGCTTTAGACAATGGGTGGTTCACATATGTATATTAGTATGATATGATGAAAAAGTCAGTTTAGTGCAATAAAATGTTAAAAAATAGAGAAATTTATAGAATATCTGAGAAAATATATAATAAAAAAAGTTGGAAGGGAGGGGATGTCTGTGGGAATGGGAGTAAAAATCCGTGTATGGGGTGATTATGCCCTGTTTTCCCGGCCGGAGCTGAAGGTGGAGCGGTGTTCATATGATGTGATGACGCCTTCGGCCGCCAGAGGGATACTGGAGGCTATTTACTGGCATCCGGGACTTCGCTGGGTGATTGACCGGATTTACGTGAAAAAGCCGATTCGTTTTACCAGCGTCCGCCGGAATGAGGTAAAGAGCAAAATTTCGGCGGCAAATGTGCTGCAGGCGTATAACGGGGGAAAGAAGCCTTTGTATATCAGCACAAAAGAAGATATTGTGCAGAGAGCTTCCCGTTTGCTGTGTGATGTGGAGTATGTGATCGAGGCCCATTTTGAGATGACAGAGCAGGCGAACGACTCAGACAATCCGGGAAAATTTAAGGATATTATTATGAGACGGCTCCGCCGCGGCGAGTGCTTTCATACGCCGTATTTCGGGTGCCGGGAATTTCCCGTTCGATTTTGTCTGTGTGATGAGGAAGTGGTAACAACCGCCTATGAAGAGGTGGAGGAAAAGGATCTGGGACTTATGCTTTTTGATTTGAATTATCGTGACCGGAATCATATTCAGCCCCTGTTTTTCCGGGCGGTGCTGAGGCGGGGAGTGCTGGATCTGAGAGACTGCGAGGTGATGCGATGATTCTGCAGGCGTTGGTCAGGCATTATGAAAACCTGGAAAGACAGGGAAAAGTGTCAAGGGAAGGCTGGTGTGCCGCCAAGGTTTCTTATGGCATTGCTTTGTCGCCGGAAGGGGCAATTATTGGCATTCTGCCTCTGAAGCAGGAGGAAACGCGGGGAAAGAAAACGGTTTTGATTCCGGCTGTACGGATGGTGCCAGAGATGGTCACCCGTTCTTCCGGGGTATCCGCGAACTTTTTATGTGATAACGCTAAATATTTACTTGGAATCGATGCGGCGGGGATGAATCCAAGGATTTTGGATTGCTTTCAGGCCGCGAAGGAGCGGCATCTGGCCCTGCTGGAAGGCGTAGATGGGGAGGCGGCCAGGGCGGTCCGGCTGTTTTTTGAAAACTGGAATCCGATGGAGGCGGCGTCCTGCGGGGCGGTGAAAGAAAACTGGGAGGAAATCACGGACGGAGGGAACCTGGTGTTCTGCGTGGGAGGCGCGTATGCCCAGGATGATCCGCTGATTCGCGAGGCGTGGGACCGGAAGAGACAGGAGCGGAATGAAAGCGCGCAGGGCATCTGCCTGGTTACCGGAAAAAGGACGGAAATAGCGCGAATCCACAGGGTGATCAAGGGCGTGCCGGGAGCCCAGTCCAGCGGCGCGGCACTGGTTTCTTTTAACGCGCCGGCCTTTGAATCCTATGGGAAGGAGCAGAGCTACAACGCCCCGGTGGGGCAATACGCTCAGTTCGCGTATACCACTGCTCTGAATGATCTGCTGAGTCACGGAGAGGATACGTTCCTTACGGGAGATTCCATGATTACCTTCTGGGCGGAAGATGGGGAGGAGGCCTATCAGGATATATTTTCCCTGTCTGCTGATCCGGGCTTGGACAATCAGGAGACGCTGAGGAAGGTTTTTGACAAGCTGAAGAAGCAGGAGCCTGTGGAAGTGGAAGGAATTATCCTGAAGCCGGATCAGAGGTTTTACATTTTAGCCCTTGCTCCCAACGCGGCACGCTTGTCGGTCCGATTTTTCTATGAGGACTCTTTTGGGAAAATCCTGGAAAATCTTTCCCGGCATTATGAGAGAATGCGGATTGTAAAGCCTGCCTGGGAAGAACGGGAATACCTGGGTATCCGGGCGCTGCTGTATGAGACGATAAATCCGAAATCAAAGGATAAGACGCCGGTGCCGAATATGGCGTCTATGACGCTTCAGGCGATTTTGTCAGGCAGCAGGTATCCGGCCAGCCTGTTTACCGATACGCTGATTCGGATTCGGGCAGAGCAGGGGAAGATTACCTGGGGACGGGCGGCGATTATCAAAGCCTATTTGATACAAAACATGGGATGGAAGGAAGGGGAAGGCTATATGGGTCTGAATGAAGAGAGCACAGAAAGAGCCTATGTTCTGGGACGGCTGTTTGCGGTTCTGGAAGGAATCCAGATGGACGCGAATCCGGAAATTAAAGCGACAATCCGGGATCGATATTTTAACGCGGCCTGCGCCGCGCCGGCATCGGTGTTCCCGGTTTTGATTAAGCTGAAAAACAGCCATATGAAAAAACTGGAACGCGATCGGGGCGGACTGAAAATTTATTATGAGAAGCAGCTTGGGCAGATTATGGAGAAACTGACGGAATTTCCCAGGCGTTTGTCTCTGGAAGAGCAGGGAAAATTTGATTTGGGATATTATCATCAGATGCAGAAGCGCTATGAAAAGAGGGAGGCGGACAAATGAGCGAAGTGATTAAAAACAGGTATGAATTTGTGATTTTATTTGACGTGGAAAACGGAAATCCCAATGGGGATCCGGATGCCGGAAATATGCCGCGGCTCGATCCGGAGAGCGGATTGGGACTGGTGACGGACGTTTGCTTGAAGCGGAAAATCCGAAATTATGTGCAGACGGTAAAGGAAGAGGAAAAAGGCTTTAAAATTTACATAAAGGAAGACGTTCCGCTGAACAGAAGCGACAGGGAAGCCTGCCGGGAAATGGGGATCGATGAAACGGAAGATAAGAAGGTGACAGAGGCGCTGAAAAAGTTAAAGAAAAGCGATCCGGATGTGGATGGAAAGCTGCGGGACTACATGTGCGAAAATTTTTATGACATTCGTACGTTTGGCGCGGTAATGACGACATTTGTGAAGGCTTCGTTAAACTGCGGACAGGTGAGAGGACCGGTGCAGCTTGGCTTTGCCAGAAGTATTGATCCCATATTCAGCCAGGAAGTTTCGATTACAAGAGTCGCCATTACGACAGAGAAGGACGCGGAAAACAAGAACACGGAAATGGGGAGAAAGAGTGTCGTGCCCTATGGCCTTTACCGGGCGGAGGGCTATATTTCCGCAAATTTAGCCAGAAAGGTTACTGGATTTTCGGAAGAGGATCTGGCGCTTTTGTGGGAAGCAATCATTAACATGTTTGAAAATGACCGTTCGGCTGCCAGAGGGAAAATGGCGGTTCGTGAGCTGATTGTTTTTAAGCACAGTAAAGAGCTGGGGGATTGTCCGGCATATAAGCTGTTTGACGCGGTTGAAGTTCACAAAAAGGAAGAGGTGGAGTATCCCAGAAGATTCCAGGATTATACGGTTCAGATACATGAAGAACAGATTCCGGAGTCTGTGGAAGTGAAAAGGATGATTTGATGAGATATGAGGAAGAGAATTATCTGATGCTTTCAGGTATTCAGCATTTTAAGTTTTGCCGGAGGCAGTGGGCATTGATACACATCGAGCAGCAGTGGGCGGAAAATGTGCATACGGCAGTAGGAGAACTGATGCACAAAAAAGTTCATGACCCGGAATTGACGGAGAAGAGAAAAGGGTTGATTATAGCTAGGGCGCTTCCGATAGCTTCCAGAGAAATGGGGGTTAACGGCGAGTGCGATGTGGTGGAATTTCATCAATGTGAGGACGGGGTTCGGCTTTACGGACATCGAGGCCTGTATTCTGTTTTTCCGGTAGAATATAAAAAGGGAAAACCGAAACTGACAGAGGAAGATCAATTGCAGCTTGCCGCACAGGCCATGTGTTTGGAAGAAATGTTTTCCACAAAGATTTCGGCCGGCGCTGTTTTTTACGGAGAGACCAGACGGCGCGAACGGGTGGAAATTACAGAAGAACTGCGGCAGGAGGTACGGAAAGCTTTTCGGGAAATGCACGATTATTATGACAGAAAATATACGCCTAAGGTGAAATTCAGTAAATCATGCAACGCCTGTTCGCTAAAGGAAATCTGCATTCCCAAATTGGGAAAAGCTGTTTCGGTAAAAGATTATATCAACGGAATGCTGAAGGGGGAAGAGGAATGAAAAAGCTGCTGAATACACTGTATGTGACTTCCGAGAACAGCTATCTGGCATTGGATGGAGAGAATGTGGTGGTTTTTGAAGAAAAGCAGGAAATTGGAAGACTGCCGCTGCACAACCTGGAAGGCATTGTATCGTTTGGATATAGAGGAACTAGTCCGGCCTTAATGGGGGCATGTGCGGAGCGAAACGTTTCTCTATGCTACCTTACGCCTCAGGGGAAATTTTTGGCAAGGATTACTGGAAAGACCAAAGGGAATGTAGTTTTAAGACAACAGCAGTACGCCGGCAGCAAGGATCCACAAATTAGCCTCGACATCGCGAAAAACTGTATTTTGGGGAAAGTATATAATGCCCGATGGGTGCTGGATCGGGCAGTCAGAGATCATCCACTGCAGATTGATACAGAGCGTGTTAAGACTGCCGAAAATTTCCTGCAAAATTCCCTGGATTTGATACAAAAGAGCCAGTCAAAGGATCAGTTGAGGGGATACGAGGGGGAAGCGGCAAGTATTTATTTTGGCGTTTTTGACCAACTGATTTTGCAGCAGAAAAAGGATTTTTCTTTTCAAGGACGGAATAAAAGGCCGCCGCAGGACCCGATAAATGCCCTTTTATCTTTCGTATATACCTTATTGACAAATACAATTACTTCGGCATTGGAAAGCGTCGGGTTAGACCCGTATATAGGTTATCTGCATACAGATCGTCCGGGCAGAGTGTCTCTGTCTTTGGATATGATCGAAGAACTCAGAGCAGTTCTGGCTGATCGTTTTGTTTTGTCGCTGATTAATAAGAAAATGGTTACAAAAAAGAATTTTTCGAAAAAGGAGAATGGCGCTGTTTTAATGGACGATGACCTGAGGAGAAAAGTATTGACAGAATGGCAGAATAAGAAGAAAGAAGTCATTACCCATCCATATTTAAAGGAAAAAGTAGAATGGGGAATGGTTCCATATGTACAAGCAATGCTTTTGGCAAGGCATCTCAGAGGAGATTTAGATGGTTATCCGGTTTTCTTGTGGAAATGAGGGAGAAAAATGTTGGTGCTGATTACCTATGATGTAAATACTGAGACAGCTGCTGGCAGAACGCGGCTTAGAAGGGTAGCGAAACAGTGCGTGAATTATGGAAGACGGGTACAGAATTCGGTGTTTGAGTGCATTTTGGATCAGGCCCAGTGTGTAAGATTGAAAGCAATTTTAACTGAGCTCATTGATGAGAGAGTGGACAGTCTGCGTTTTTATTACCTTGGAAATAAGTATCAGGCGAAGGTAGAACATATTGGCGTAGACAGAGGAATTGCAGTTGATCAGACGCTGATTTTGTAGGTGCGAATGGCAAGTGAACATAAAATCTCTGGGCGATTCGCACCGGAAAATGGTGAGGGAGGATGAAAAAAATGGGAAAGGAAAGAGGTGAATGTTTAATAAATTGGGGAAGGATTGAATAATATGTTGAATTTTCTATAAAATAGGAGATGATTATTAGTAATAATTGCAGTCGCTCCCTGTGCGGGAGCGAGGATTGAAACCATGACCAGCGTGTCTACAGTCTCCTCAAGAGACGGTCGCTCCCTGTGCGGAAAACTGAAACATATATATTGCGCACGGCCACCACATGGCGATACACTGCGCTTTAAGCGGGAACACAAGTGAAAGCATATGCATTATATCACCCCAGTATCCCCAGTACCCTATGCGCACAAAAAATATCCTCTTTCCAGCCCAAACCTCAAAACAAAAACCTCCGGAATGCGTTTCCATAAAATTGAACAAAACGCATCCCGAAGTTTTTTTCATTTTTTATCAATTACTCTGCTGATACGATCACAGCCTCCGCATAAACCTCCTCATTCTCCTTCGCACAGGGAATCCGATTCCCCTCCACAGGGAGCTGATTCACGGTGAGGTGCACGGTTCCTTTTTCCAGATGCTCCGGATTCCGGACAGTGATATGGTATCGGGTGCCCCGGAAGGTGCGGTGTACGGTGAAGCCGTCCAGGCTGCCGGGAATACAGGGGTCTACCAGCAATCCGTCGTAATCCGGGCGGATTCCCAGAATGTATTGGGAGATATTCAGGAAGGACCAGGCGGCTGTTCCGGTGAGCCAGCTGTTTTTGGCCTCGCCGAAGCGGGGGGCGTCTTTTCCGGCGATCATCTGGGAGTAGACGTAGGGCTCGGTACGGTGAATGTGGCTGATCTCTTCGGTGTAGGCGGGACAGGTGCGGGCATAGACCTGCCAGGCGCGGTTTCCGTGGCCCAGGGTGGTTTCCGCGATGGAAATCCAGGGATTGTTGTGGCAGAAGATGCCGGCGTTCTCCTTGTAGCCAGGCGGATAGGAGGTGATTTCTCCAAGCTCCGGGTGATACTGGCGGTAGGGCGGCTGGAGAAGCACGATGCCGTATTCTGTGTCCAGACAGTGCTCCACGGAGTCCAGGGCTTTGTCGCAGTATCCCTGGGCTGCGCCGATGCCTGCCATGACGCAGAACCCCTGGGGTTCAATGAAGATCTGTCCTTCGGAGCATTCGTGAGAGCCGACCTTGCTGCCGGCGTGGTCGTAGGCGCGGAGAAACCAGGCGCCATCCCAGCCGTGGTCAAGAACCGCCTGTTCCATTTGGTCAATGGCTTTTTCGGCCAGGGCAGCCTCTTCTTCCAGGCCTATGCGGCGGCAGATTTTGGTGTATTCTCTGCCGTACAGAACAAACATGCCGGCGATGAAGACGGATTCCGCGTTCGGGCCTTCCGAGGGGCCGGAGGTCTGGAAGGATTCCCCGGGTTCTGTGGAAAAGCAGTTCAGGTTCAGGCAGTCGTTCCAGTCGGCACGGCCGATCAACGGCAGACCGTGGGGGCCTAAATGATTCAGGGTATAGTGGAAGGAGCGGCGAAGATGCTCCATGAAGGTGGACGAAACGGAAGGATTGCTGTTGTAGGGCGTTGTTTCGTCCAGGAGGGAGTAGTCGCCGGTCTCCTTTAAGTAGGCGGAGGCAGCGGCGATGAGCCACAGGGGATCGTCGTTGAAGCCGCTTCCGATGTCCGCGTTTCCTTTTTTTGTGAGGGGCTGGTACTGATGCCAGGCGCTGCCGTCCTCCATCTGGGTGGAGGCAATGTCCAGAAGCCGTTCTCTGGCGCGCTCGGGGATCAGGTGTACGAAGCCCATGAGATCCTGGCAGGAATCCCGAAAGCCCATGCCCCGGCCGATGCCGGACTCGAAATAAGAGGCGGAGCGGCTCATATTAAAGGTGGCCATACACTGGTAGGGATGCCAGATATTGACCATCCGGTTCAGAGGCGCTTCCGGGGAAGTCAGGATAAAGCGGGAGAGAAGAGATTCCCAGTGTCCGCGCAGCTGTTCAAGGGCGGCTTCGGCTTTTTTGTTGGTATCAAAGCGAGAGAGAAGGGCCTGGGCGGGCCGGCGGTTAATCCGGCCCTCACGGGGGTTGCCGTTCCACTTTTCCTCCGGGGAATTTTCCACGAAACCAAGGACAAAAAGGATGGTTTTGGATTCGCCGGGGGCTAAAGTAACCTTCAGGTGGTGGGCACCGATGGGATGCCAGCCACTGGCAATGGAATTTTTCAGCCGGCCGTTTTGAACGGCCGCAGGACAGGCATTGTCGCCCCAGGGGCCTAAAAAGGATGCGCGGTCTGTGTCAAAGCCGGCGATGGGAGCGTTTACGGCAAATACCGCGTAATGGTTTCTGCGCTCCCGGTACTCGGTTTTGTGGTAAATGGCGGAGCCGTGAACCTCCACCTCCCCGGTGGACAGATTCCGCTGGAAATTCGTCATGTCGTCCATGGCGTCCCAGAGACAGAACTCCACATAAGAGAAGACGGAAAAGCTTTTGGGCTCTTTTCCGGTGTTTGTGAGAGTCAGGCGGCTCACCTCGCAGCGCTCGCCTACCGGTACGAAGGTGGTGAGCACAGCGCTGAGGCGGTTTTTCGTCCCTTCAAAGACGGAGTAGCCCATGCCATGGCGGCAGCAGTAGTAGTCCAGCTCCGTTTTGGAGGGCATCCATCCAGGATTCCAGATGGTATCGCCGTCCTTTATGTAATAGTAATGTCCGCTGCTGTCCAGAGGAATGCTGTTGTACCGGTATCTGGTAATGCGGAGCAGGCGGGCGTCCCGGCAGAAGCTGTAGCCGCCGCAGGTGTTGGAGATCAGAGAAAAGAAATCCTCAGATCCCAGATAATTAATCCACGGAAGGGGCGTCCTGGGCGTGGTAATTACATATTCTTTTTTCTTATCATCAAAATATCCATATTTCACAAGCGTAAACCTCCCTGATCAGATGCATTTGCAGTCTTCGAAAAGTCAAAATGCAATGTTTAAGAAAACGATTAAGTTCAGATGTGTAAGAAAAGTATAGCGTTATTATAGAGTAAAATCAATAGAAAGAATTATATAATCGGAAAAATCATCGTTTTTAACAAAAATACAAACAATTATTTCGGGGATTTTTTGCAGGACTCAGGAATAGTAAGAAGCGAATTTCTTAAACGAGTAAGTTATTAGTT
Source organism: Candidatus Limivivens intestinipullorum (assembly GCA_018711185.1). Taxonomy (GTDB): domain Bacteria; phylum Bacillota; class Clostridia; order Lachnospirales; family Lachnospiraceae; genus Limivivens; species Limivivens intestinipullorum. The sequence goes on from DVIQ01000087.1 coordinate 8,880, forward strand.
TCCAATGATGATATTTTTGCGCAAAAGAAGGAAAAGGATGGATAAAATGCATAAAAACCAGCAGAAAAACCTGTAAAAATTCACGATATTAAAAAAAAGACTTGCAATATTTCCTGGCCTGGTTTATAGTGAAATTACGAAAACGATTAAGTGAGACAGAGGTTCAACGGTTGATACGAGGAACCTTATGGGCAGTATGGAGGTTCTATGGTTTCGATAAAGATGATTGCGCAGCACTGCGGGGTGTCCACCGCCACGGTCAGCAAGGCGCTGAACGGTCAGCAGGATATCAGCGAGGAGACGAAGAAACGGATTAAGAAGGCAGCGGAGGAGCTGGGATACTTCCCCAACGCGGCGGCCAGGGCGCTGAAAACGAACCGCTCCCATAATATCGGCGTACTTTTTGAGGAGGAAGCGGGAAGCGGACTGACCCATGAATATTTTTCCGGGGTTTTAAACGGCCTGAAGCTCCAGGTGGAACAGCAGGGCTATGATCTGACCTTTATCAATATGTACTTTGAAAACCGGAAGATGTCGTATCTGGATCATGTGCGCTACCGGAATTTTGACGGGGTTGCCATTGTCTGCTGTCAGGATTTCGAGGCTTCGGAGGTTTTGGAGCTTATGCGGAGCGACATACCGGTGGTGACGGTGGATTATGTACACCAGAACTGCACGGCGGTTCTCTCAAATAATGTAAAGGGAATCGAGGAGCTTGTGCGGTATATCTACAGCCTGGGTCACCGGAGGATTGCCTATATCCACGGGCAGAAGAACTCCTTTGTGACAAAGGACCGGCTGGCGGCTTTTTATAAGACGATGGATGATCTGGGACTTACGGTTTGGGAGGAGTATATCCGGGAGGCGAATTATCTGGAGGCAAAGGGAGCGGCAGAGCACACGAAGGCGCTTTTGGATCTGCAAAATCCGCCCACCTGCATTCTTTACCCGGACGATACGGCATTGATCGGGGGAAGAAATGTGATTACCGAGCGGGGGATGCGGATTCCGGAGGATATCTCCATTGCCGGATACGACGGCATTCGGATGTCGCAGATTCTGCACCCGAAGGTGACGACCATTATGCAGAACACGGAGCAGATCGGAAGAGAGGCTGCCCTGCGGCTCATAAGGTCCATTGAAAAACCGAAAACGGCTCTTGTGGAGAGGGTTGTTATAGACGGAATCCTGCTTACGGGTCAGTCTGTGGGCAGGGTATCCGAAAGCAAAAACGAAGTATTATAAAACAAGGAGGGTTACTATGAAAACAAGATGGGGAAAGATGGGTTTTTGTTTCGCGATGGCAGCGGCGCTGACGGCGGGAAGTCTGCCTGTGCTGGCGGAAGAGACCGCGCAGGGTTCGGTTCTGAACATTTACTGCTGGAATGAGGAATTTAAGAGCCGTATTACCGACCACTATCCGGGATACGAGGAGGTTGACGCCACCACCGGAAAGATCGGGGACGTTACCGTGAAATGGAACATTACGCCCAACGATGACAACGCCTACCAGAATAACCTGGATACGAATCTTCTGGCTCAGGCGGACGCGGCGGCGGATGACAAGATCGATATCTTTTTAGTGGAAGCGGATTACGCTTTGAAGTATGTGGACAGCGAATATACGATGGCTGTGGCGGATCTGGGAATTACCGATGAGGATCTGGTGAATCAGTATCAGTATACCAAAGACGTTGTTACGGATTCCGACGGCGTGCTGAAGGGACTGTCCTGGCAGGGCTGCCCGGGCGTGCTTTTCTATAACCGGGAGGCGGCCAAGGAAGTTCTGGGAACGGACGATCCGACGGGGGTTCAGGCATACGTAAAGGACTGGGAAACCTTTAATGAGACAGCGGCGAAGCTGAAGGAAGCGGGCTATACGATCACCTCTTCCGTAAACGACACCTACCGGGTTTACTCGAACAACGTAACCTCCAAATGGGTTGAGGACGGAAAGATCAATATCGACGACAACATCATGCAGTGGGTGGAGGATTCCAAGGCGCTGGTTGACGCCGGAGAGACCGGAACCCATGAGCTTTGGAGCGACGATTGGAGCAGCGGCTTTTATCCGGAAGGGAAGGTATTCTGCTACTTTGGACCGGCCTGGCTGGTGAACTTCTCCATGGCGGCGGATACCGAAGGCAGCATCGGAAACCAGGGCGGCTGGGGAGCCACCGAAGGACCGCAGGGCTTCTTCTGGGGCGGCACCTGGATCTGCGCGGCAGCAGGAACGGACAATACGGAGCTGGTGAAAGACATTATGCTTACGATGACTACCAATGAAGAGGTTATGAAGGAAATCGTGGTGGATGACGATGATTTCGTGAACAATAAGCCGGTTATGGAAGAGATGGCGGCAGATGAGAGCTACAGCAGCGAGATCCTTGGCGGCCAGAATCCTCTTGGCATCTACTGCGCAGGTGTTGAAAATCTGGATTTGAGCAACCTTTCCGCCTATGACCAGGGCTGCAATGAGGAATTCCAGAACGCCATGAAGAATTACTTTGAGGGCAACGCGACACTGGATGAGGCTCTGAACCTGTTCTATACGGCGGTTGTGGAGAAGTATCCGGAGCTTACGTACTAATCGCATGAAACCGCGCGGGGCGAATCGCTGCCGCCGGCAGAAACATAGAAGGTGATTCCTAAGCGAGAAGGACGCCGGGCGTTTCCAAAAGATTCGTTTCGCGTCCTTCGAAGCGGGGCAGGAGCATTTCAGGGGCGGACAGTTCCCCACGGGTTTCAGAAAGGGAGGTCAGAGAAAAATGAAGAAAGGCAGGAGAAGGGTTTCCGGCTATAATAAATGGGGCTATATCTTTCTGATCCCATTTATACTGGCCTATGTGATCTTTCAGTTTATTCCCCTGGTAAGCACCATTTATTACAGCTTTTTTGAGAATTATATGTCCGGGCTGACACAGGTGGGGCCTACCTTTGTGGGACTTGAGAATTACGCGAAGCTGTTTCAGAGCGGAGATATCTGGATCTATGCCAAAAACACCCTGGTTTTGTGGATTATGTGCTTTATCCCCCAGATCCTGCTGTCGCTTTTGCTGGGCGCGTGGTTTTCGGATACCAGGCTGAATCTTCGGGGATCCAGATTTTTCAAGACAGTGATCTATCTGCCAAATCTGATTATGGCCTCTGCTTTCGCCATGCTGTTCTTCACTCTGTTTTCCGACGGGGGCCCAATCAACTCGCTGCTCATGCAGATCGGCTTTATCGACACGCCCTATAAGTTTTTGTCCAACACGGGAAGCGCCAGGGGGCTCATCGCCTTTATGAACTGCCTGATGTGGTTTGGAAACACGACGATCCTTCTGATGGCGGGCATGATGGGAATTGACACAAGCCTGTTTGAAGCGGCCCAGGTGGACGGAGCGACCTCCACCCAGGTATTCTTTAAGATTACGCTTCCGCTTCTTCGGCCGATTCTGATCTATGTGATTATCACTTCTCTGATCGGAGGACTCCAGCTTTTTGATGTGCCTCAGATTCTGACAAACGGAACCGGCGATCCCATGCGTTCCACCATGACGCTGGTTATGTTCCTGAACAGGCATCTGTACAGCAAGAATTACGGCATGGCGGGAGCTTTGTCCGTGGTTATGTTTATCATAACGGGCATGTTAAGTCTTGCGGTGTTTAAGGTGACCGGAAATGATAAGAGGAAGGGGTAGAAACGATGAAGAAAAGGAATGCGAACGGGCTGAAAAAGGGCGCGGGAATCCGTACCAGAAGGCTGATTGCCTACGTGGCGCTGACGGTGATTTCCTTTTTCTGCCTCTTCTGGTTCTACATACTGTTTATTAACGCCACGCGGTCCAATGGGGAGCTGCAGTCGGGCTTTACCCTTCTGCCAAGCACCCACGCGTGGGATAACTGGAACAATCTGGTGCATGGCACGCTGCCGATCTGGCGGGGAATGTTTAACAGTCTGTTCATCGCTGCCATGAGCGCGGTGCTCAGCGTTTATTTCTCGACGATGACGGCTTATGCCATCCATGCCTATCATTTCCGGCTGAAAAAATATATTTATCCGTTTATCCTGATGATTATGATGATTCCCACACAGGTGACGGCTCTGGGCTTTGTGCGCCTGGTATCGGCTATGAAGCTTGAGGATTCCTTTATCCCGCTGATCGCCACCACCATTGCCGCTCCGGTTACGTTCTTTTATATGAAGCAGTATATGGAGAGCACGCTACCTGCCTCGCTGATTGAAGCGGCGCGTATAGACGGATCCGGGGAATTTTGCACCTTTAACCGGATTGTGATTCCCCTCATGAAGCCCGCCATCGCGGTGCAGGCCATTTTCACCTTTGTGAGCAGCTGGAACAATTATTTCATCCCGGCCCTGGTGCTTCACGACAATAACAAGAAAACGCTGCCGATTCTCATTGCTCAGCTTCGGGCAGCGGACTGGCTGAAGTTTGATATGGGGCAGGTGTATATGATGATTGCCTTTTCCATTCTTCCGGTTATTGTAGTGTATTTGATCTTGTCGAAGCAGATCGTACAGGGAGTGGCGGCAGGAAGCGTAAAGGAATGAGAGGACGGCTTGGCCCTGTGGCCAGATGGCTCCAAAAAGAGTGCCGCAAGGCAGGAGGTTTCGCATATACGCGAAATTTCCCGCCTTGCGGCATTCTTTTGCTGTAAGAGATATACCCGGCAAGGGGCCGCCATGCCTGATGAGCGGACATTGGCCGGACAGCGCTGCTGCGTGCCAGTGGTTGAACGGCTGGGTTAATTCTCCTCGTTTTGTCCCTGGGCTGCCTGATTTACCGCTGCTTCAACGCCGGAGGCCACGGAGTCCCGTACAGAGGTGTTTTCCGTGGCGGTATCGGGAGAAGGCGTTTCTGCTGCGGCATTGCCGGCAGCGTTTTCTTCTGCGGTTTTGGAAGCGCCCGTGTCGGAAGTGCCGTCCTCTTCAGGGGTTTGGGCGGCGTCTGCGGAATTTTCGTGATGGTCTACCGGAATGGTGACGTATTCACGGGAAACGGACGCTTTCTCCTCGCTGTCCTCTTCCGTATCCTTGTCCAGCCCATCCTCAAAATCTTCCATATCCTCGTTCCAGGAATTTTCTTTGTTTTCGCCTCTGGTAAGAAATTTGTAAACGGCAAAGGCAGCGGCTCCCGCTGCGGCAGCGCCAAGCAGGAACTTCACAATATGCTTTCTCATGGAGATCTCCTTTCCTATTTCTTTCTACATAGTTATCCTTATTTTAATACGAACCTTATAAAAAAGAAAGGGGGTTTTTTAAAATTTCGTGAAACTGGCTTCCGCAGCGTTCCACTTCCCCCAGGACCCGATCGATGGATTCCGGGGAGCGCGTCCAGTTTTCACGGCTGGTATTCCAGGTTACGGCCGGGCAGACAAAAAACGTTGTGTCCGGATATAAAAGCTGATAATACAGCAGACAGCGTCTGGCATGATAAGCCTGGCAGCAGAGAATGCCCCGGCGGATGGAAAGGGAGAGGCTGTCTGTCTGTTTTCTGGAAAAAATGGCATTTTCGTAAGTAAAGGTGGCCTGCTCCTCTTTTATAATCGATGAAGAGGGGACGCCGCAGTCAATGAGAACCTGGGAAAGAAAGTCGCATTCCCTGGAAAACGAACGGTTTACATAGGACGGGGGAGAGACAGGGCCGGGAAAAGAACCCACAAGGGTGCTGTATTTGCCGGATACCAGAATCCGGGGAGCATATCCCTGAAGGTACAGCGCTGCCGCCCGCTGGGCGATTTCGCCGCAGGCGCCTCCGGGAATGAAAATAAGATCCGCGTGTTTCGGCTGATCTTCTACAAAAATAAAATCTGTTATCGCGTCGTAAAAGGCCATGGCAGTTACCTCCGATTCGTAGATACCGTGATCAATCGCAAATCGCCTTTGGCGATGAAATGGATCCGGGCTGTTACTATTATAGCAGAGCGGCCGGAATTTTTCACCCATGATTCCGAAGCGCAAAATTCTATTACCAGGCGGCGAAGAGGATTCCACAAAACAGTTGACAAACGCATAGGAGGGAAGTATACTGAAACTATAAGTTTAGTGATTAAACTAATTGCGGAAAAAGCCCTGACGGCGGTGGTGAAACGGACTTCTGCCATATGCCGCCAAAGGGACTAGCCGACACAAGGAGGGTTTTGAATGCACATTTACAAGGTAACGGATCCGGAGTTCCGTAAATACGGCCGGGTTATTAAAAATGTGGATGTTTCAGAGCTGGCTGCGGCCCTTAAAAAGACGGAGCTTCCGGAGGGTGTGGTGTATGAGCCATCGGTGGCGGCGCTTGAGGCGCTTCCTGTATACGAAGAGCTTCAGAAGACCACTTATGGTGAGCTGCCGATTCAGATCGGATACTGCAACGGCCATAATTGTAAGATGGACGCCATGGAGTATCACCGCTCTTCCGAGATCAATGTGGCCGGAACGGACGCCATTCTTCTGCTGGGTCTGAAGCAGGACGTGGAGGAGGATTTTACCTATGATTCCGCTAAGGCAGAAGCGTTTTTCCTGCCGGAGGGGACAGCTATCGAGGTTTACGCCACCACTTTGCACTACGCGCCGTGTTCCGCAAAGGAAAGCGGTTTCCAGGTGGGAATCGTGCTTCCAAAGGACACGAACCTTCCGCTGGGAGGGGAACACAAGGCAGGAGATGAGGACGCGCTTCTGACAGCCAGGAACAAATGGCTCATCGCGCATCCGGACGCGAAAATCGAGGGAGCCTTCAATGGCATCCGCGGGGAAAATATTACAGTGGACTATAAAGAACTGCTGTGATTGATAAAACGGTATGCCGCCTGATACGGCGTACAATTTTTAAGGAGGATAATCGACATGAACAATGTACCTAAAATCAAAATCGGTATTGTGGCTGTCAGCCGTGACTGTTTTCCGGAATCTCTTTCCGTGAACAGAAGAAAAGCGCTGGTTGACGCGTATGTGAAGAAGTACGGCCCGGAGGATATCTATGAATGTCCCGTCTGTATCGTAGAGAGCGAGATCCACATGGTTCAGGCTCTTGAGGATGTAAAGAAGGCGGGCTGCGACGCTCTGGTGGTTTATCTTGGAAACTTCGGACCGGAAATTTCCGAAACCCTTCTGGCAAAGCATTTCGACGGACCGGTGATGTTCGTAGCGGCTGCGGAGGAGACCCAGGACGGCAGTCTGGTACAGGGACGCGGCGACGCTTACTGCGGTATGTTAAACGCCAGCTATAACCTGAAGCTTAGAAACGTCAAAGCTTATATTCCCGAGTATCCGGTGGGTGACGCGGAGGAGTGCGCGGATATGATCCATGAGTTCGTACCCATCGCCCGGACGATTGTGGGGCTGTCCCAGCTGAAAATCATCAGCTTCGGCCCGCGTCCGTTAAACTTCCTGGCCTGCAACGCCCCCATCAAGCAGCTTTATAACCTTGGCGTGGAGATCGAGGAAAACTCTGAGCTGGATCTTTTCGAGGCCTTTAATAAGCACGAGGGAGACCCGAGAATCCCGGATGTGGTAAAGGATATGGAAGCGGAGCTGGGAGAAGGCAATCTCAAGCCAACCATCCTGCCCAAGCTTGCCCAGTATGAGCTGACCCTTCTGGACTGGATCGAGGCTCACAAGGGATACCGCAAATACGTGGCAATCGCCGGGAAATGCTGGCCGGCTTTCCAGACCCAGTTTGGCTTTGTGCCCTGCTATGTAAACAGCCGTCTCACGGGCAGAGGTATTCCGGTTTCCTGCGAGGTGGATATTTACGGAGCGCTTTCCGAGTACATCGGCACCTGCGTCAGCGACGATATCGTTACGCTTCTGGATATCAACAACACCGTTCCAAAGGATATGTACGAAAGCGCCATCAAGGGTAAATACAACTATACGCAGCATGATACCTTTATGGGCTTCCACTGCGGAAATACCTGCAGCAAGAAGCTGACCTCCTGCAGCATGAAGTATCAGCTGATCATGGCCAGATCCCTTCCTGAGGAGGTTACCCAGGGTACCCTTGAGGGAGACATTGTGCCGGGCGATATTACCTTCTATCGTCTCCAGAGTACAGCGGATTCCAAGCTGAGAGCTTATATCGCCCACGGCGAGGTTCTTCCGGTGGAGACCCGTTCCTTCGGCGGCGTCGGCGTATTCGCGATTCCCGAAATGGGCAGGTTCTACCGTCATGTGCTGATCGAGGGCAATTATCCGCACCACGGAGCCGTTGCCTTTGGCCACTATGGAAAGGCCCTGTACGAAGTGTTTAAGTACATCGGTGTGGAGCCGGAGGAGATTGGATACAATCATCCCGCAGGCGTGCGTTATCCCACCGAGAACCCCTTTGCGTAAAAAAGATTGAGAATCTGCCGGGCGGCATTGCCGCCCGGTTTTTGGAGGTTGCTATGTATTATATTGGAGTTGATTTGGGAACTTCCGCCGTAAAGCTTCTGCTGATGGAGGCAGACGGCACGATTGCGAATGTTGTCTCAAAGGAGTATCCGCTGTATTTTCCCCATCCCGGCTGGTCCGAGCAGAAGCCGGAGGACTGGTGGAACGCGGTAAAAGAAGGAATTAAGGAGCTGACCGCGGATGTGGACAAGACAAAGGTTGCCGGCATCAGCTTTGGCGGACAGATGCACGGACTGGTGATCCTCGATGAAAAAGATCAGGTGATCCGCCCGGCGATTCTCTGGAATGACGGCCGTACCGGCAAAGAGACGGATTATCTGAACCAGGTCATCGGCAAGGATAAGCTCTCCGCGTACACGGCGAATATCGCTTTCGCGGGATTTACCGCTCCCAAGATTCTCTGGGTAAAGAACAATGAGCCGGAGAACTTCGCCCGGATTAAGAAGATTATGCTTCCCAAGGACTATATCGCCTACATGCTCACCGGCAGCTTCTGTACGGATGTGTCGGACGCGTCGGGAATGCTTCTCTTTGATGTGAAGAACAAATGCTGGTCAAAGGAAATGCTGGATATCTGCGGCGTTGCCGAGGATCAGGTGGCGAAGATTTACGAGAGCTACGAGGTCGTGGGAACCTTAAAGGAGGATGTGGCGGCCGAGCTTGGACTTTTGAACTCTGTGAAGGTGGCGGCGGGAGCCGGGGACAACGCCGCGGCTGCCGTGGGAACAGGCACCGTGGGAGACGGTATGTGCAACATCTCCCTGGGTACCTCTGGAACCATCTTTGTATCCAGCGATAAGTTCGGGGTAGATCAGAACAATGCGCTGCATTCCTTTGCCCATGCCAACGGCAAGTATCATCTGATGGGCTGCATGCTCAGTGCCGCCTCCTGCAACAAGTGGTGGATGGAGGACATTATCGGAACCACGGATTTTGCCGGCGAGCAAGAGAAGATCGAAAAACTGGGAGAAAACAACGTGTTCTTCCTGCCGTATCTCATGGGTGAGCGCTCTCCCCACAACAATCCGGACGCCAGAGGAACCTTTATCGGCATGACCATGGATACCACCCGGGCAGACATGACCCAGGCGGTGCTGGAGGGCGTAGCGTTTGCCATCCGGGATTCTTTTGAGGTGGCAAAGTCTCTGGGAATCCGGATTGAGCGCACGAAGATCTGCGGCGGCGGAGCGAAGAGCCCTCTCTGGAAGAAGATCATGGCCAACGTTCTTGGCATCAAGGTGGATGTCATTAAGAGCGAGGAGGGGCCGGGGCTTGGAGGCGCCATGCTGGCAGCCGTGGCCTGCGGGGAATACGCAAGCGTAGAGGAAGCGGCCGCGAAGATCGTGGAAGTGGTGGATACCATTGAGCCCGATCCGGAGCTGACGGCTAAATATGAGGAAAAGTACCGGAAGTTCGCGAAGATCTATCCGGCGTTAAAAGACGTATATTCCGAGATCATCTGAAACCGAAAAACGAAAGCCCGCCGGAAGACGGGGGTTGAAACGGTTCTGCGCCGCGGCTGTGAAGACAGAAAACAGCCGCGGCGTATTGTTACGGTTCAGCCCAGGTCTGCGCACATGCTGCGTGGACCGTAAGAACGTGATTCAGGAGTGCAAAAGCCTGCCTTCTTGCATTTTCCATGTGTTCGTGCTATGCTATCTCCGGTACTTATCGAGTTGAATGGAAAGGAACTGCAGATGTATAAGCTTTGTATTTTTGATTTGGACGGGACGCTGGCGGATACGGTGGAATCCATGGCTTATTCCGCGAATCTGGCCTTGAAGGAACTGGGGCTTGCGCCGCTTCCTGCGGAGAATTTTAAATATTATGCAGGAGACGGGGCGGCAGAGCTGTGCCGCCGGTGCCTGGCGGACGAAGGCGGGGAAGCGGCAGAGCGTTATGAGGAGTTTTACAGTCTTTACCGGAAATATTTCGGAAAATACTGTATGTATCAGGTCTGCCCTTACGATGGGATTCGGGAAACTCTGGACCGGCTGAAAACGGCGGGGATCCGGATTGCCGTTTTGTCCAATAAGCCGCATAAGCAGGCCATAGACGTAGTGGAGACGCTGTTTGGAGCGGGATATTTTGACGTAATTCAGGGGCAGATAGACGGCATCCCAAGAAAACCGGCTCCCGGAGGAGCGCTGAAAATCGCGGGACAGGAAAAAACGCAGCCGGCTGACTGCCTGTATATCGGCGATACCGGGACGGATATGCTCACGGGATCCCGGGCAGGGATGCATACGGTGGGCGTTTTATGGGGATTCCGTACGGAAAAGGAGCTCTGGGAGAACGGGGCGAAGGAAGTCATTTCCAAACCGGAAGAGCTTTTGAAAATTGCGGGTGTCCGGTAAAAGGAGGAGAACATGGTAAAGCTGATCGCGTGTGATTTAGACGGCACGCTCCTGTTAAACGGCGCCCAGGAATTAAATCCCGGAACCGTGGATCAGATCCGGAAGCTGCTAAGCCAGGGGAGGGTCTTCGCGGCGGCCAGCGGGCGGCAGTATCCGAATCTGCGCCGGCTGTTTGCCGGAGTGGAGGACGACATCGCCTATATCTGCGAGAACGGTGCTCTGGTGATCTATAAGGGAGAGATCCTGGAGAAGCACATCATTGAACGGGCAAAGGGACAGGAGCTTCTGAAAATGATCATGGAAAAGGAAGGGGCCGAGGCGCTGCTTTCCGGAGTGAACACCTGCTATATTCAGCCTAAGGATCCGGCCTACGCGGTCCATCTGAGGGATGTGGTAAAGAATCAGGTGACGGTGGTGGATGATATTCTGAAAACCGAGGAGCCATACCTGAAAATTTCCGTCTATGAAAAGGACGGCGTGGAGGCCAGCCGGAAATATTGGGAAAAGAAGCTTGCGGGAAAGGCGGCAGTGGCGGTTTCCGGCAGGGAATGGCTGGATACGATGCCCTTTGGCGTACATAAAGGAACAGCGCTGGAGTGCCTGATGCGGTATCTCGGGGCCTCGGCGCGGGAAACAGCGGCTTTCGGTGACAATTACAACGACCTGGAGATGCTGAAAACGGCGGGTCTATCCTTTGCCATGGAGAAGGCGCCCGAAGAAGTGAAGGACTGCAGCAGATACGTGACCTCTCTTGTGGAGGATACGTTCGCGGAAATATCAGGAGGAAAGTATGATTAAGCTCATTGCGTCGGATGTGGACGGTACGCTGGTTTCAGAGGGCAGCGACCGGATCAACCCGGAAATCTTTTCGGTTATCCGGAGACTGAAGGAACGGGGAACGCTTTTCGCCGTGGCCAGCGGCCGATCTTATTCCAGCATTCGGAAGCTTTTTGAACCGGTGGCGCAGGATATGATTTTTATCGCGGACAATGGCTCCAATATTATCTGCAGAGGCTATGAGACGTTTTCTGCGAAAATCGACCCGGAGACTATCGGGGAGCTGGTGCGGTATATCCGGGAGAACCGGCTGGGATATCCGGTGATTTCGTCGAAAACAACGGTGTTTGTGGAGACAGAGGACCCGGAATTTCTGGATCTGATGATCAACGGATATCACAATCACGTTCGTGTGATGAAGGATGTGCTGGAAGCCGATGAGACGATTATCAAAGCGGCTATTTTCCGCAGACCGAATATCCGGGATATTGCGCAGAAGGTGACCGAGGACTGGAAGGACCGGCTCCATGTGATGGCCGCGGGAGATCCGTGGCTGGACTTTGTGGATTATCAGGCGGATAAGGGCTATGCTTTAAAGAGCATTCAAAAGCTTTTGGGGATAAAAAGAGAAGAGACAATGGCCTTTGGGGATAATCTCAATGACTTGGGAATGCTGGAAAGCGCCGGCGAGAGCTATGCCGTGGCCAATGCCAGGCCCCAGGTGCGCCAGGCCGCGAAGCATCTGGCCGGAGCGTATACGGAGGACGGCGTTCTCAAGGTAATGAAAGGGCTGCTTGAGAACGCGTCAATGTGACGCAAGGCAGCGGCGGACGCTCCCGGAAAGGCGGCGTTTGACATCAAAGGAGGAAATAACAGACAAATGTTCAGTAAAGAGAGTATCGATGTATTTTTGAAAAACCAGCTTCAGCTCCTGGATGAGCGGGTGGCGGCTACGCCTCAGGAGGCGGAAGAATTTTTGGAGGATAATTTCGCGGCAGAGGTGAACTCCCTGAAAGAAGTGAGGGCCTACTTTGAGGAGAGCGGAATGGATACCTCCGGGATGTCGGACGACGAGCTTGGACAGGCCTCGGAGGTATTTCCGCTGTCAAACGGAAGATACCTGATCGTGGAAGCATAGATCTATTTTTTGCGCCGTAAAATAGGAGCGCTATCCCCAGACAGCCAGCAGAAGCTGGCGGACACCGGCAAACAGAAGCAGGTGAAGCGGATAAAAGGCATAAAAGAAATATTTCAAAGAGAGTTTTCCACGGGTTCCGTTGTAAAACCATACGGGAAGAAAACCAAGGGGACCGGCGGCTTCCCAGGCAATGGCGATGGCGCCTCCAAGGCACTGGAGGGGCTTTGAAAAGCGCAGCAGGTACAGGATAATGATTAAAAATACGCCGCGGTAGCTATAGTCGGTGCTCAGAAAGTCGGCGGCAAAAAGACCGGCCAGAAAGACCAGAGGTTCCAGCCAGAAAAACCTGCGTTCCCGGCACCAGGAAGCGCCGGCGATGGCCAGCAGACCGATGAGGAGCGTAAAGAATACGTTCTGGGTCCCCGGAGCGTAGAAGGACTGGCGCAGGGCAAGATCAAAGGGAAGTTCCGACAGGAGCGCGAACAGAAAAAGCCTGGCCGCGTATTTTGCGACGCTTCGGGTGTGGATAAAGCCTTCGATCAGCAGAAAGCAGAAGATCGGAAAAGCGAGCCTTCCGATGGTACGCATAAGCTGGTCCGCCGCGGTCCAGGAAGCCAGAAGCGAGGCGTTTTCACGCACCATGGGAAGACGCAGAATCCCTTTTTCCACCACAGCGGAGCCGAAATGGTCGATAAACATAGTGACAATGGCGATGATCTTTAAGGTGCTGCCGGAGATGCCGCGGCCCGGATAGAGATTCATAGGCAGGATCCTTTCTGTACATAGAATCATCCGCCGCCCAAGGCCGGCGGATGCGGGTTTCTGCACGTATTATAGCGCAAAAACCAAGAGACGTAAAGGGAAAATGAAGGGCTGCCATGGTCCGCAGGAAATGTATAAGACAAAGCGGCAGTCGGAATTTGATAAAGGAGTACGATTTATGAAATATGTCAAAAGGCTGCTGTGGGCGTTTACTGCTGTTTTTTTGGCTGCGGGACTATGGAAAGAGGGTATTACGAATTTCACTGACGCGATCGTTTTAATATTACTTGGAACGCTATTGCTGATAGGAAGTATCGAACATAAAAAGAAGAAAGGAAAAGATGTTCGATTCTATGCAATGCTTCTGTATTGTATCATTGCATATCTCTTGGCGGTTTCTATATTATTATAGATTTCTTTCGGGGACAAATACCGCCCGTTCATCTAAATCGGATGAACGGGCGGTATTTGGCATCCCTGAAAGCCTGCCGCTGAATAGGCGGCAGACTCTTAAAGGAAGGATAGATTACTCCTGGGAGGCGGTGTCGCCGGACTGGGCCAGCATCATCATGATTTCGTTGCTTCTGGCGACAAATTTGGTCATGGCGTCCGGATCCAGCGGCCTGTGGCTCAGCATAGCCAGATCGTAAAGCTGCTGGCAGATCATGGGAACCTTGTCGGAATCCTTGTGCTGGAAGATGTACTGAACCAGCTTGTTGTTGGCGTTCAGAACCAGGGTGACGGAGGTTCCGAACATGGACGGATCCATACCGGGCATGCCGTACATCTTCATCATATCCTGCATTCTGCGGCTTTCCTCCGCCAGGGTAATCATGGAAGACACGCTTTCGTTCTTCAGCTTTTCCACTTTGACATCCAGTTTGTCATTGTTTAATGCCTTGCGGAAGGTTTCGGTGAGAGTATCCGTCTCTTCTTTGAGCTCGTCGGCGGAAACCGTCTCTTTGAAATCGTCCGTCACATCCGCATCGATGCGCTGGAATTTTACGTTTTCCTTCTGGCGCTCCACATGGGTGATGAAAGCGGAATCGATGTTGTGCTTGAGGATCACGGCATCCTTGCCCTGCTCTTTAAAGAGGTTGATGTACTGGCTCTGCTGGATTTCATCCGTCACATAGAAGAGGACAGTCTGAGGAGCTGCTTTCTTTTCCTCGTCCGCCTTTTCACCGCCGGCGTCTTTGGTCTCCTCGCCGGAATCGCTGGTCTCTTCTTTTTCAGATGCCTCGTTCTCTGCTTTTTCCTCTGCGGGCTTATTGGCCTCAATGAAATCCGGAAGCGTAAAGTATTTGCCGTCCAGATCCTTTAAAAGCGTGTAATCCAGCACCTTTTCGGAGAACTTCGGCTCACGGATGCAGCCGAACTTGATGAAGGGGCTGATATCGTCCCAGTATTTCTCATAATTCTCCCGGTCAGTCTTGCACATGCCGGTGAGCTT
>DVIQ01000088.1 GCA_018711185.1 Candidatus Limivivens intestinipullorum
TCCAGGCAAGATCAACACTTGGCTAATCTATCCTGTTTACTGTTAGGTTTGTTTCACAAAATTTACTTCATGAATTTTCAAGGATATGTCACTGTTCAGTTATCAAGGTTCTCAAGTCAGCTTGCTTAGAATAGCACGTTTGACAATTTTTGTCAAGCACTTTTTTAAACAAGCGAGCGGAGAAGAAGGGATTTGAACCCTTGCGCCGCTGTTAACGACCTACTCCCTTTCCAGGGGAGCCCCTTCGGCCAGCTTGGGTACTTCTCCAAGATTATGCCCGATTTAAAATCCAGCATTCAGCTTTTTACTCCTGAACGGAGAGGGTGGGATTCGAACCCACGCGCCCTTGCGGACAAACGGTTTTCAAGACCGCCTCGTTATGACCACTTCGATACCTCTCCATGACTGCGACTGTCTTCGCTTTCCCGCTCATCTCAGCGCAAGAAATATACTACCACTAAATCTTCCAGGTGTCAACAACTTTTTTCAATTTTTTTCATTTTTTTGCAATCAGTGTTGGATGTCCGATTCACCCCCACTTTTGCCGCGTGTTTACGGGCCAATACGGTTCAACTTGAATGCAGGATCAACCGTTACGATTTGCGGCAGCCGCAAACAGGCGGCTCAATGCCGCCTGCGGAAGAGGACATCGTTTTCCGCTTTAACCTTGTCCGTCCTCCTGGCGGCAGAACCGCTCCGCGATAGCCCAGTCTTCCGGCGTTGTGATTTTTATGTTCCGATAGGAACCCTCTGTCAGACGTACCCTCACTTTTTCCATGCTCTCCACCACCATGCTGTCATCGGTCACGTCTGTCCGGCCGCTTTCCATCAATTTTTCATAAGCACGCAAAATCAGCGGAAAAGAGAATGCCTGGGGCGTCTGCACCATCCATAGACGGCTTCTCTGGGGGGTTTCTTCTACCCAGCCTTCTTCATCCGCCAGTTTTATGGTGTCCTTGACCGGCATTCCCACCACACAGGCACTAAAACGCCGCACATCCTCATGGGCTCTGGCCAGAATAGCCTGGTCCACGAAGGGCCTTGCGCCGTCATGGATAAAGACATAGCCACAGCCGCTAAGACTGCGAAGTCCATTATAGACCGAATGATACCGTTCCTTTCCTCCGGGTACCACTGCCGTTACCTTTTTATATCCATATTTTTCCACGATCTCCCGGCGGCAGAAATCCACCTCTTCCGCTCCGGTTACCAAAACAATTTCGTCCAGGAAAGGACATGCCTCAAATTGTTCCAGGGAGTAGCACAGCACCGGCTTTCCATTCAGAAGCAAAAACTGTTTCTGTACCTGACTGTGCATACGGCTTCCACGGCCCGCGGCCAGCACCACCGCGGCATTTTTTTCTCTCGTTTCCATCAGCGTTCTCCAAGTTTTAAGTTCGGTACCGCGTTTAAATCCAGGCCGCTGCGGACGCCGCGGATATACTCGTAATAAGCCGCCGCTCCGATCATGGCCGCGTTGTCCGTGCATAAAATGGGAGACGGACGGTAAAACGCGATGTTTCGTTTTTTGCAGGCTTCCTCCATTGCCGCTCTCAAATGCGCGTTGGAAGCCACACCTCCCGCAATGGCAAGTTTTCGGAATCCATATTCTTTGCATGCCGTCATGGCATGGCTTACCAGGACGTCCACAACGGCCTTCTGAAAGGAAGCCGCCACATCCGGCACGACAATCGGCTCCCCCTTCATCTTGCAGCCGTTCAGATAATTTAAAACCGCTGATTTCAGTCCGCTGAAGCTGAAGTCGTACTCGGAGCCCCCCACATGGCCTCTGGGGAACTGGATCGCGTCCGGATTTCCTTCGTTTGATACCTTATCGATTTTCGGTCCTCCCGGATATCCAAGGCCAATGGCTCTGGCCACCTTATCAAATGCCTCTCCTGCCGCGTCGTCCCTGGTCTGCCCCAGGACTTCATAGACTCCGTAATCTTTTACGTTTACCAGATGCGTATGTCCGCCGGATACCACAAGGCACGCAAAGGGCGGGGTAAGCTGCGGATTTTCAATATAATTGGCCGAAATATGCCCTTCGATATGATGTACGCCGATCAGCGGCAGTTTTTTCGCGAAGCTGATGGCCTTCGCGGCGGATACGCCCACCAGAAGGGCGCCCACCAGACCGGGACCATAGGTAACGGCTATAGCGTCCAGATCATCCAGCGTCGTATCCGCCTGATCCAAAGCCTCCTGGATTACCTGGTTTATTTTCTCGATATGCTTTCTGGACGCGATTTCCGGCACCACGCCTCCGTACAGCTTATGCAGATCGATCTGCGAAAAAATCACATTGGACAGCACTCTGCGCCCATTTACCACCACAGCAGCGGCGGTCTCATCGCAGGAACTCTCAATTGCCAGTATTTTTATCTCTTTTTCTTCCATATCATTCCTCTTCAAATGCCAGTTCTGCGCTTTTGCCGTCCTTTCCCGGCCAGGCGTTGGGGAAAATGACCCGTACCTGATCCATGTACTCCTCCGGCCTTACCAGCGATGGGCTGTAATGGGTCAGCCACATTTCTTTTACCTGTGCCTCTCTGGCAAGGGAAGCCGCCTCAACGAATGTCATGTGCTTATTCTCTACGGCCTTTGCCGCCTTATCCGGTTCTCCGTACATGCCCTCGCAGATGAAAAGATCCGCTCCCGCGGCGTTTTCCGCAATGGATTTTACCGGACGGGTGTCCGTACAATAGGCCACTTTGATTCCTTTTCTTGGCGGTCCTAAAACCATGTCCGGCGTATAGCGCTTTCCATCCGCTTCCACCGTCTGACCCTTCTGCAGAGGATTCCAGCATTTCAGCGGAATTTCCGCCGCTTTTGCCTTCTCCACATCAAACCGGCCGGCGCGGTCGATCTCAATGGTATAGCCGTAGCAAAGCACATTGTGATTTACCCGGAAAGCCCGGATGCGGCAGCCGGAAACCGTAAAGGTCTCCTCCGCTCCCTGGATTTCCCGAAAAACCAGCTCAAAGGGAAGCTCCGGCGCGATCACGCGCAGAGCGTTCACCACCCGCTCCAGCCCCTTCGGGCCGATCAGCGTCAACGGCTCCTGGCGCTCCGCGTTTCCCATGGTCAAAAGCAGGCCCGGAAGCCCGCTGATATGATCTCCGTGATAATGCGTAAAGCAAATCACATCGATGGGCTTGAAGCTCCATCCCTTTTCCTTTATGGCAATCTGCGTTCCTTCTCCGCAATCGATCAGAAAGCTGCTGCCATTATAGCGGCACATCAGCGCCGTAAGCCAGCGGCGGGGCAGAGGCATCATGCCCCCGCAGCCGAGTAAACAAACATCCAGCATCTTTTTACCTTTCCGCCCCTCAGACCCTCTAGATCAAAGTCGTGGTTTCCCATACGTCCGCCGGGATTTTGAACTTTAATTCCAGACGGTCAAAGCATTTTTCACACAAGTCAAAGCTGTGGCACTCTCCGTCCTTGTCGGAAAAGTATCCCCATTCTTTCTCCGCGTGAAAAATTTCTTCCGTAAAGAGCTCTTTCTCTCGGTTTATTTTCTTTCCGCACATATTGCAGTAAATGTCTTCGTTTTTTCTCATTTGCACTCTCCCCTGCTTTCTGAAAACTCAGGGCAGCCGTTTGGTCATGCCAAACCGCTGCAGCCAATGCTTACTGTCTGTACGGGTATATTATAAATTTTTTTGTCGTTTCAGTACAGTGGAAACTTACGGGAATGTTCTGGTACTGTTTAAAACTGCAGCAATGTTTTTTCCATAATCACGGCGTCCTCTGCCGGGCATTCGTAAAAATTCTTCCGCATTCCGATAGAGGAAAATCCCAGACCCTCATACAGGCGCAAAGCCGGCTGATTGCCGGCGCGTACCTCCAAAAAGAAACGGGATACCCCTTCTTTCCCGGCCATCTCCATAAGTCTGGTGAGCATTCCGACGGCAATGCCTCTGCGGCGAAAGGGTTCGGCCACAGCCACATTCGTGATATTTCCTTCTTCGAAAGAACGCCACATACCACAGTAGCCGGCCAGCTGCCCGTCCCAGAAAGCCGAAAGATAAAGATTCCCCTGCATCTTTATGGCACCGGCCAGGCTCTCCCTGCTCCACGGTTTTGAAAAAAGCGCCTGTTCGATGGCGGCAGCCGCGTCCAAATCCTCTTCCTGCATCCGGCGTACTTCCAAAGCTTCTCTGCTCATCCTTCGAGGTTCTCCTTTCGCGTTTCCCCGCCAGCATTCCGCATCTGATTCTCCTTTGCCGCTTCCCCGCCGGCATTCTGCCGCTGGCGCTCCTGCTCCGCCTGGGACATACGCAGATAAACCGGCTGATGCTCCCAGGCCGGCTCTGTTTTGCCTTCCCGGAAATATTTCTGCGCCAGTACCGCCACGGCCGCGGCTCTCTGCTTATTCACATGCGCCGGGGCATAGGCATGCTCTGCCGTAATGAGCTTTTCCAGCGTTTCCCAGTATACCGGCACCCCGTCGCCCAGGAAAATGACGGAACGGCCCAGTTTATTGATCTTTTCCGCCAGTTCCTCCACCGCCATGGGCGTCTGAGCCAGGAGGGTATTCAGCTCTCTTCCGTCAAAAGTATAAAGCCCTGTGTACACCTGGCTTCTCCGGGCATCCATCATCGGGCACACCAGCTTATCCGTCCCGTAAAGGTTATAGGCCAGGGCATCCACCGTGGGAACCGAGATCAGCGGCTTATTCAGCGCCAGACCAAGCCCCTTGGCCGTGGCCGAACCGATACGCAGACCTGTAAAAGAACCCGGCCCCGCCGCCACCGCTATGGCATCGATGCTGTCCAGATCCAGCTCGATCATCCTTGAAATCTCGTCCACCATGGGAACCAGTGTCTGGGAATGGGTTTTTTTATAGTTCACCGTATACTCGGCCAGAAGATTGTCGTCCTCCACCACAGCGGCCGAGGCCACCAGGCCAGAGGTATCCATCGCCAATATTTTCATATTCCGCTCCTATCTACTGTTATTCTGCGGTAATCAAAGCCTTTGTCCAGATCTTTTTCAATGGTAACGGAAATCCGGTCTTTGGGAAGGATCTCTTCGATCAATTCAGCCCATTCGATCAGACAGACTCCGTCTCCGTAAAAATAATCGTCGCAGCCAATCTCTTCCATCTCCTCCACATCCCCGATCCGGTACACGTCAAAGTGATAGAGCGGAAGGCGTCCTTCCTCATAAATCTGGAGAATCGTAAAAGTCGGACTGTTCACCGGCCCGGCTATGCCAAGTCCGGCAGCCACGCCCTGGGTAAATACCGTTTTTCCTACGCCAAGATCTCCCGTCAGAGTATACACCTCCCCCGGACTGGCATTTCTGCCAATCTCTTCTCCCAGGCGAAAGGTATCCTCCGGACTGTTTGTTTCATATATCATCATTTCTGCACTCCTGCGTTCTATCTTTTCCTGACACCCTGGCCGTGTCCGGCTTTCAGACCATGCAAGTCTGCCGAACAGCCTCGGACGGTTCCGATTATAGCACACCTTTTTTTCTGTTACAACCGGATACCGCCAATGGAACCCGACTCAGACAAATCGTTTAGCCCTGATGAAACATTACCGCCTCAATCCGCATCCAAGAAACGGAAGGGCTCTTCGTCTGTCAAAAAGTGCATCAGCATATACGCGCACATAATGGCCACCCGCTCTTCTTTCAGAATCCGGCGGATTTCGTTCTTATCTGCCAGGACAATATCCAGATCCTCGCTGTCCTCAAGGCGGCTTTTATCGATTTCCCCGGAGGCATAGCCGTACACGGTGGCGCAGCATTCATCCGTCATGCCGATGGTTGTGAAATACGGCTTTTCATACATGGGATCGGCTTTCACCGGTGTAAAATCCAGGCCCGTCTCTTCTTTCAGTTCTCTGGCCGCCGCCTGGTGAAACTCCTCCCCGGGCTCCACAAGCCCTGCGGGAAATTCATAAATATAATCGTCCAGCGTATACCGGTACTGCCGTACCAGCACGACCCTGTCTCTTTTTTCTCCGTACAGGCTGTACACCAGAACCCCGTCCGGCTTCTGATTTCTGGTGGAGATTTTCATATCTGAAATTTCCTTTGCCCTGGACGCCACGTAGTAATCCACTTTCCCGCCCTTGCGGTTCCTGGCGTCCAACTGATACAAATTCAGATATTTGCTGTTTGTAAGTTTTTTAATTCCTTTGATTTCCGGCATAATTCCCTCCTGTGCATTTCCAAGCGGATCTTCGCAATCCGTTTCGCCTTTTGTTTGTAATCGCTAAAAAGGGTGCCGCAATACGACACCCCTTTTCTCAGTTATTTTTCAGTATCGGACTGATATGCTTATATAATAGCACAGTAATGATGGAAACGACAACTCCTTTCAGCAAATTAAAGGGGGCGACCGCCAGCAG
>DVIQ01000089.1 GCA_018711185.1 Candidatus Limivivens intestinipullorum
CGGAAGCCAAAAGCCCCCGAAGGCTCTGCGCAGAAGACGGTACAGAGCCATGCCGATCATGGAAATGTGGAGGCCGGAAATGGCCAGAATATGGGAAATTCCTCCGCTTTTGTACAGATTCTTTGTCTCCTGGGCCATAAGGCTCCGCTCCCCCAGCACCATGGCTGCCACAACCCCGGCCGTCTCCTGGTCCCCAAGGCCTTTTGCAGCCGTATAGAGCGCCCTGCGGATGACAAAAAGCCCCTGTTTCAGAAAGCTTACGCTTTCCTCCAAAACCTCCGTCCGGGCCTCCTGGATCTGAAAAGACAGGCCCCTGGACGCCTGATAGGCTTTCTGGTCAAACTGCCCCGGATTGGACGCCTCCTCAAAAGGACGCGCGGTTCCCTGAACACGTATCCGGTTTCCGATCTGAAGTTTTGCCTGTTCGTCAGGATAAACAAGAATTGCGGTAGATTTTTGAAAAAGAACCGGGGGATCTTCCGTTTCCCCGGGCACCGTCCCCAGACGGTTTAAGATGAGGCGGACGCCGTCCTGCGTCAGTTCAAGATTGTGAATTGTTCCTTCCAGAATCACCGTCTCCCGGTCCTCAAACGGACAGGGCGGCAGATCCAGGCTTCCTCTCAGGTATTGAATGATACAGACCAAAGACACAAAAAAGAAGAAAAAGAGCAGAGGTCTGTGTCGCATGGACATCCCTCCTGATCGAAATGAATGTTAGCGGGGTTTTCCGCCCCCGCGGCGGCAGGCGGCCTTCGAACCGGGCCGCCCGTTTCTGACAGCGCAAACGCCGCCTTAATTAAGAACGCCCACCGCGGGCTCCAGAACCGTATCCTGCACGGTCTCCGCCTGGCTTTCCACAGTTTCTACAATGGCGTCATTCCGCGTAAACGGCTCCGCCAGACTTACGCTGTCCCGGAAAAGAACGTCCGAGGAACCGTTGATCTGGAATACCACGCTGGTGACGCCGCAGTTGTCGCTAAGGGCGTTTACAATAGCATAGATGGCTGTCTCCGGGGAAACGCCGCTTCCGGGATTCTGATTAAAGGTATTGTCGAAATTGATCGTACAAACCCCGTCTTTTACCGTTGTCCCAAGAATCTTCGTGGAACTTGCGGCAATGCTCCCAAGGCGCGGATTGGCCGGGCCCTCCAGGAGCTCCTCAACCACGACTCTCTCCATGGAAGTGTTTGTGGAATAGTAAATATTCCGCATTTCCCGCTGAAGCTTTGTCCCGTCCCCCGACGCGAAATACAGGGTCAGAGAGGCATACTGATACGAATTGATGCCCTCGCCCCTGGTGTCGATGAACATATCGCTGGTCATCCTGCCCACCTCGGCTCCCATGGAATCCGTAAGCGGATTTCCTTCTACAGTAAACGTAATGGTGCTGACCCCAGCCACCTGCGTCAGGGTCTCTACCACTGCGGTGCGCATCAGGATCTCCGTAATATTGTCCATCTCATAATACGCCTCTCCGAAATCCAGCGTAAGGTTTTCTTCCGCCAGAGAAAGGCTCAGTACCTCCACCGTATCCGGAATGGCGCTGTGATAGTCCCCGCTGTACTGGGGAACCCGCATCCGGTCCAGCAGCTCCCTGGCCAGGGGTTCGCCTTCTGTTTCCGAAGCCGTATAGCTCTCCTCCACCAGCCTTGTGCCGCTGGTATTCACATAGTTAATCTGATACCCTCCGGCATCCCGCTGCCCGCTTGCGCAGCCCGAAAGCAGCAGAGAGGCCAGACAGGCCAGTATCCAACCAATATATCGTTTCATCTGTCCACTCCCGCTACTCCACGTACTGTAAGGGGATCCGCACGGTAAAGGTGGTGCCCTCCCCTTCTTTGCTGTAAACCTTGATGGCGCCCCGGTGCATCAGCACCGCGCTTCTGGTGATGGCAAGACCCAGGCCCGTGCCGCCGATCTCCCTGGAATGAGACTTGTCCACCCGGTAAAAGCGCTCAAAGATATGCTCCTGGGCCTCCTCCGGGATCCCGATGCCGGAGTCTTCCACTTTAACATAAAAATACTTGTGATCCGCGTTCACCGACACGTGAACCCAGCCGTCCTCCACATTGTATTTGATGGCGTTCTCCACCAGATTCGAGATGGCCAGGGTCAGCTTCGTCTCATCCACCTGGGCCGTAACGGGCTTGGAATTTTCCAGCAGAAGCTCGACATTGCGCTTGGCGGCAATGGGCTTTAAGCGCTTGATGATCAGCTCCATCAGATCGTTGATATTCGTATCCTGAATATTCACGTCCGATGCCTTTTTATCCATCTTCACCAGAGACAGCAGGTCGTTGATAATCTTGTTTTCCCGGTCGATCTCCTCCGCGATGTCCGTCATAAACTCTTTGTAAAGCTCCGCCGGGACGTCCTCCTGCATGGTCAGGGAATCCGCCAGCACCTTCATGGAAGTGATGGGCGTTTTCAGCTCGTGGGATACGTTGGAGACAAACTCCTGACGTGAATCGTCCAGAGCCTTCATCCGCTTGAGCATCCGGTTAAAGGCTTCGGAGAGAAGCTGCGTCTCTGTGTAATCCGGTATGGAAATATCCTCGTTTAAAAAGCCGCCCTTAATCTCGTCCAGGGACTGGGTCACCTTTCCAAAAGGCTTTACCAGTACCCTTGAGGCGTAAAAGGCAACGGCAAGCACTGCCACCGACAGCCCGATCTGCAAAAGAAGCACCCGGTTCCCCAGCTCATTCCGGTCCGCAAGGATATCGTCCGTGGGCGTGCTCACAATCATCACACCGCACACCTGCTCCTCGCTGTCACGGATGGGCACCGTGATCTCCACAAACTGGCTGTCCTCGTCAAAGTACATGCTGTCCTCGCCCTGGAAACACTTAATGACCTCCTCGGAGACAATGACCTTCTGCTCATCCAGGTCATAGGTGTCCCGTACAATCCGGAACGCGCTGTTTACAATGACAATCCGGCCGCTGTAGAGATCCGCCAGCTGGTTTAACTCCATCTCAATGATCTCCGAAGAGCTTCCGGAGAGGTAATCGCTCTCTCCAAGCTGGTCCGCGATATTCTCGCACTGTCTCTGGACCGTAGCCGTCCGCTGCCGGATGGACATGTTTTTATAACCGGACAGGATTCCGTATTTCATCAGATTGATGGGAATGATTCCCACCAGGATAAAAATGATGAAAATACGGAACTGAAGACTCTTTCCGTATTTTCGAATAAGCTTGCTGTTCAGTATTTTTTTCACGGCATCCCCCAAGCTTTCAGTGCTGGAAGTAATAACCAACGCCCCACTTCGTATGTACATACTTGGGGTCGCTGGGATTCTCCTCGATCTTTTCTCTCAGCCGGCGGATATGCACGTCAACGGTGCGCACATCTCCCGGATACTCGTATCCCCAGACAATATTCAGCAGGTTCTCGCGGCTGTAAACTTTATTCGGATTAAACACCAGAAGCTCCAGAACGTCGAACTCCTTTGCCGTAAGGTTGATCTCCTTTCCGGCGATGCTGACCCGGCGTCCCTCGCAGTCCAGCTTCAGATCGCCCACCTCCACCACCTTGCTCTTTGTCTGTTCCTCGGCTTTCTTTCCGGTTCTGCGGATAATGGCCTTGATCCGTGCCTTTACCTCCAGAATATTAAAGGGCTTTGTGATATAGTCGTCCGCGCCGTATTCCAGGCCCAGAATTTTGTCCATATCGTCTCCCTTTGCCGTGAGCATCACCACGGGGACGCTGGAAAACTCCCGGATCTGCTGGCAAACCTCGAATCCCGTAAGCTTTGGCAGCATGACATCCAGAAGTACAATATCGTAATCCCGCTCTTTTACCATCTTCAGTGCTTCCTCGCCGTCATACGCGCAGTCCACCTCCATGCCGTCCTGCTCCAGGCTGAAACGGATACCCTTTACGATCAGCTTCTCATCATCCACTACCAATACTCTCTTAGCCATTTCCATTCTCCTTTAGACTACTATTTTATCCTTTATCCTGTTGAAAAGGGCATCCTTGATGCCGCTCACCTTCATAATATCCTCAATGGAGGAAAATCCTCCCGTAAGCTCCCGGTACGCCACAATGTCCGCTGCCTTTGCTTCCCCGATACCCGGAAGGGTCTGAAGCTCCTCCTCGGTAGCCAGGTTGATGTTCACCAGGGCCTCCGTCTGCCCGTCCGCGCCGGAAGCGCCGTCCTGGGGCCCTGATGCGCCGCCGGAAACACTGCTCCCTGCTCCGGTCAGAATCCCGGACGCAGCCTCTTCCCTGGACGGAATCACCACCTGCTGGCCGTCTGCCAAAGGCGCGGCCTGATTCACCGCTTCCTCCGCAGCCTCCGCCGTAAGTCCTCCCGCCGCCTCCAGGGCGTCGCAGACCCTGGCGTCAAAAGGCAGCTCATAAACCCCCGGCTTCTTTACCTCCCCGCATACGTGGACAAAGAGGTGCGCCGCGGCCGTCTCCCCGGAGACAGCCGTTTCGGAAGCACTGTCCATCTTCCCGACGCCAACCCTTTCGGAAACGCCGTCTGTCTTCGCGACATTTTCCGCATCCGAAGCGCTCCCCGTTTTCGCGTCAGCCTCCGTCTCTGTGCCTAGGACTGCCGTTTCCCCGCTTTCCTGGGCGGACCATTCTGTCAGCTGATAAAGCTCTCCTTCCCCGCGGCAGCCGGCAAGTCCAAAGACAGCTAAAATCCAAAGCGCGCCGAATCGCAATCCGCGCGCCAAACCGCGCCAGGCCGACAGCCGCCGGACAGCCTTTGAAAGCGGAAGCCTCTTCCGTATTTCCCTTCTTCTTCGTATAGCAACAGAAGGAATGCCCTCCCGGGCATCCCGCCGTAATTCTTTCTTCATATCCGTACAATCCTTTCCCTTGCAGTCGATTTCCGCTCCCGCAGGGCCGGAGACGTGTTTCCTCCCCGCCGGAAACCAAAAGCGCACCCCTTTCCTTTCCGGCCGCGGCCCTTCCTCCCAGGGAAAGCCCCTCATACAGATATAACTATTCTATACGAAAATTTCCAGAAATACAATACGTTTTTTGCCCTACCACTTAAAGATAATAATCCCGAGAATGGTCAGAAGCATCCCCCATACTTTTTTCCACTCAAAGGGCTGCTGCTGTGTGCCGAACCACCCGAGAAGCTCGATGACATACGCCACCAGAATCTGGGAGGTCACAATAAGCATGGCGGCTCTGGCCGGCCCCAGGGAGGCCATGCTTTTAATGACCGTCACCGTGATAAAAGCGCCCAGCACGCCTCCAAGAAGCGCCCACTTATGGGGCATGGCGAAAAGTTCCCCGAAGCTTGTCCGGCCCGTGAAAAACCAGAACACGAGACAGACGCACAAGGCGGAAAACTGTACAAAGCAGGTTGCCGTCCACAGGCCGACGTTCTTTGACGCCTCGGTGTTAAAGACGCCCTGCACGCTCATCAGGGCCCCTGACAGCAGCGCGGTAAGGATTCCAAGCATAAAAAGACCCCCTTTGCTTTTTCTGAAAGTATGCGCAAAGGGGGCGTAAATTATGTAAGCGAAAGCCGCACTTCCCCGGCCCGGGCTTTTGCTGTCCGCGGCGCAGGGATATGCGCGTGCCCGGCCGGCAGATGCCGGAAATTGTATCACGTTCCCGCGGTCTGCGCGGCATGTGCGCAGATCCGGGCCAAACGGCCGCTGCCATTTTACTTTCCGGCAAGAGCCTTATCCAGTTTATCGGCCATCTCGTCGATGTGCTCCTTTTCGATCACCAGAGGCGGCACCAGGCGAAGCACGTCGCTTCCCGCCGAGAGCACGATCAGTCCCTCGTCCAGGGCGCCTTTCACAACCTGGCCTACGGGAAGTCCCTTTACCACCAGGCCCTGCATCAGGCCCTTTCCTCTTCTGGATTCCAGGCAGGGATGTTTTTCCACCAGGCGGTCCAGGCAGGCCTCCAGATACGGCGCCGTCTCCTTTACATGCTCCACAATCCCGTTTTGGGCGTAGAGATCGAAGACCTTGGACACTGCCCGGCAGGCGAAGGGATTGCCCCCGTAGGTGGTGCCGTGATCTCCGGGCGCTAAGGACGCCGCGGCCGTCTTTTCATCCAGGACAAAGGCCCCCACCGGAACGCCGCAGCCAAGGGCCTTGGCGCAGGTCATGATATTGGGCTTTACCCCGTAATCCTGCCAGGCGAACATGCTGCCTGTGCGTCCCATGCCGCACTGGATTTCATCCAGGATCAGCAGAATATCCCGTTCCTCGCACAGAGCCTTGACACCCTTTAAAAATTCCGGATCTGCCGGGTAAATGCCGCCCTCTCCCTGAACCGTTTCCAGAATCACGGCGCAGGTGCGGTCATTTACGCAGGCCTTTACGCTTTCCAGATCGTTGAATTTCGCGAACCGCACGCCCCCCATCAGCGGCTTGAAGGCCTCCTGATAGTGGGGATTTCCCGTCACGGACAGCGCGCCCACGCTGCGCCCGTGGAAGGAATGCTCCATGGCCACAATCTCATGATCCGTCCGGTGGCCGTCCTTGTTCCAAGCATACTTTCTGGCTGCCTTTATGGCGCCCTCGATGGCCTCCGTGCCGCTGTTGGTAAAAAATACCTTGTCCATGCCGCAGGCATCCAGAAGCTTTTCGGCAGCCTCCACCGCCGGCGCGTTATAGTACAGGTTTGAAGTATGAATCAGCTTATCGATCTGATCCTTTAAGGCCGCGTCAAAGTCCTGGTAATGGTATCCCAGGGCAAACACCGCGATTCCCGCGCCGAAATCCAGGTATTTCTTTCCTTCCATGTCATAAAGGTATACGCCCTCTCCCCGGTCAAGAACCACCGGAAAGCGGTTGTAAGTGTGAAGCAGAACCTCCTCGGCCCGCTCCATATATTCACTGGCAGTTCTCATAATAGCGTTCCTCCTCGTCTCCGATAATCGCCGTTCCCACGCCCTTGTTGGTAAAGAACTCAAGAAGCAGACAGTGGGCGATGCGGCCGTCCAGAATATGGACTCTGGATACGCCCGCCTTGATGGCGTCCACACAGTTGCGGATCTTGGGCAGCATGCCGCCTCCTACATTTCCGCTTTCCAGAAGGGCCTCCGCCTCCGGAACCGTCAGCTCCGAAATCAGGCTGGTTTTGTCCAGGGGATCCCGGTAAACGCCTTCAATGTCCGTCAGGAAAGCCAGCTTCGCGGCGCCCATGGCCGTGGCGATGGCACAGGCGGCGTCGTCCGCGTTGATATTGAAAGAATGGTACTCGCTGTCCGAGCCGATGGGGCAGATCACCGGAACGAAATCATTGTCCATAAGGGTCGTCAAAAGTCCGGTATTTACCTCTGTCACCTCGCCTACGAAGCCGATGTCCTTTCCTCCCGCCAGCTTTTTCCGGACCCGGAGAATGGAGCCGTCTTTTCCGCTGACACCCACCGCCTTGACGCCCACCTTTTCCATCATGGACACCAGGCCTTTGTTCACTTTATTCAGAACCATCTCCGCCACTTCCATGGTGGCCTTGTCCGTCACGCGAAGACCGTTTACAAACTGCGTCTCCAGACCGGCCTTGTTCACCCAGCGGGTAATCTCCTTTCCGCCGCCGTGAACGATCACAGGCCGGAAGCCCACCAGCTTTAAAAGGGCCACATCGCGGATCACGTTTTTCTTCAGCTCATGATCCACCATGGCGCTTCCGCCGTATTTCACCACAATGGTTTTTCCATGAAACCGCTGGATATAGGGCAGCGCCTCATTCAGGACATTGGCTTTCTGCAGCCAGTTTTCCATATTTTCCATAATCTTCCTCCTCAGGAGCGGTAGTCCGCGTTAATTTTCACATAGTCAAAGGTCAGATCGCAGCCCCAGGCTGTGGCGGATGCCTCTCCCATATGCATATCCGCCAGGGCGGTCACTTCCTTTTCCGAAAGAATTCTGGTGGCTTCCTCCTCGCTGTATCCGGTGTCCACGCCGTTTCGGATAATCTGGAGCCGTCCCGCCGCGCTCTCGAAATACAGATCCACTTTCTCCGGATCAAAATTTACCCCGGAGTATCCCAGGGCGCACAGAATCCGTCCCCAGTTGGCGTCATGGCCGAAAATAGCCGCCTTGGTCAGATTGGAAGTGATCACGGACTTTGCCAGGATCCGGGCATTTTCCTTTGTATCCGCTCCCGTCACCGTTACCTCAAACAGCGCCGTGGCGCCCTCGCCGTCCCCGGCCATCTTCTTCGCCAGGGTGGTATTTACCACGTTCAGCGCCTGGCAGAAAGCCCGGTAGTCCTCGTTTTCCTCCGTGATCTTCGGATTTTCCGCCTGGCCGTTGGCAAGGAGGAGAACCGTGTCGTTGGTGGAGGTGTCCCCGTCCACGGAGATCATATTGTAGGTGTCCACGATGTCGGCGCTCAGGGCTTTCTGCAGAAGCTCCTTGGAAATGTCCGCGTCCGTGGTCACAAAGCTTAACATGGTGCACATGTTCGGATGGATCATGCCGGAGCCCTTGCACATGCCGCCGATGGTCACGGTCTTTCCTCCAAGGGTAAGCTTTACAGCCACCTCTTTCTTTACCGTATCCGTGGTCATGATGGCCTCCGCCGCCATGGTTCCCGCCTCCGGCGTGTCCGCCAGCATGGGAACCATAATCTCCACGCCCTTTTCGATGGTTTCCATGGGAAGCTGCCGGCCGATTACGCCGGTGGACGCCACCAGAACCTCGTTCTCGGAAATGCCCAGAAGCTTGGCCGCTTTCTCTGCCGTCCGGCGGCAGCAGGCAAGTCCTTCCTCTCCGGTGCAGGCGTTTGCCACGCCGCTGTTGACCACCACCGCTCTGGCGGAGGGAACCTCGGCAACCAGCTTTTTATCCCACTTCACCGGGGCTGCCTTAACCACGTTTGTGGTGAAGGTTCCGGCGCTCACCGCCGGGGCCTGGCTGTAAATCATAGCCATATCCTTTTTCTCTTTTTTAATTCCGGCGAAAACACCCACCGCCTGAAATCCCTTTGGGGCGGTAACGCCTCCTGTGATCACTTTCATATCCAAAACTCCTTTTTCTTTCGCTTTTTACGGGAACATGGGCGCCTGCATTAGCCCCTCGTTTTCCGGAAGCCCAAAGAGCAGGTTCATGTTCTGAACCGCCTGGCCGGCCGCGCCCTTCACCAGGTTGTCCATAGCCCCCATCATAATCAGGCGTCCGGTTCTGGGATCGATCTGAAGGCCCACATCCACGTAATTGCTGCCTTCCACCCATTTGGTCTCCGGGCATTCTCCCTTGCCCAGCACCCGGACAAACTGCTCCTTCTCATAGTAACGCTCATACACCTCGTGAACCGCTTCCCAGGAAACCTCTTTTTTCAGGGAAGCGTAGGCCGTCACCAGGATTCCCCGGTTCATGGGCACCAGATGCGGAGTAAAGCTCAGGCAGAGTGGTCTTCCTGCCGCCAGCCCCAGCTGCTCTTCGATCTCCGGCGTGTGCCGGTGGGAAGCAACCCCGTAAGCCTTGATATTCTCGTTCACCTCGCAGAACAGATTCGGAAGCTTCGCGCCCCGCCCGGCTCCGGAGGTCCCGGACTTGGCATCGATAATAATGGTATCCGGATCGATCAGCCCTTCCTTCACCGCCGGATAGATCGAGAGAATACTGCAGGTGGGATAACAGCCAGGATTCGCGATGAGCCTGGCCCCTTTGATGGCCTCCCGGTTCAGCTCGCACAAGCCGTATACCGCCTCCGGCAGAAATTCCGGCGATTTATGCTGAATTTTATACCATTCCTCATATACCGCCACATCCTTTATCCGGAAATCCGCGCTCAGATCGATGACCTTCGCGTTTGAAAGAATGCCCTCGTTTACCATGGAGGCGCAGAACCCCTGGGGCGTTGCCGTAAAAATCACATCCGCCTCTTTGGCGAGGGCTTCCATATTGTCATCCAGACACTTCGCGTCTACAATCTGAAAGAAATTCCGGTAAACGCTGCTGTATTTTTCATCCACATAGCTGCGGGAACCGTACCAGCAGATCTTCGCGTCCTTATGTCCAAGCAAAAGACGCACCAGCTCTCCTCCCGCGTAGCCTGTGGCGCCGATAATTCCTACTTTAATCATCGCTTTCGTTCCTTTCTGTATTTTCAACAAGTCTTCTGCATTTTTATAACCATTCTGCACTCTCCGCGCGCTGCGGCCCTTCGGCCCGATCCCGGAGGAACCCCAGAGTCAGCAGTCTCTGCACTGCTTTCTATTCCGCGATTTGGGCGCTTATCAATTACTATACCACTTTTTTTCTCCTTGTAAAGTATTTTTAGAATGTATATTTATACATTTTCAATGCATAATATTCAATCATTTTTTCCATTTTTCACAAAATTCAACTTTCCTCTTGTAGAAAAAAGGCGGTTGATGTATAGTAAGAAAGAGAAAACGAGGAGGAAACCGAGATGAAAGAAAAAGTTGTTTTAGCCTATTCCGGCGGTCTGGATACCACGGCTATTATTCCGTGGCTGAAGGAAACCTTTGATTATGAAGTGATCTGCTGCTGCATCGACTGCGGCCAGGGCGAGGAGCTGGACGGACTGGACGAGCGCGCGAAGCTCTCCGGCGCTTCCAAACTGTATATTGAAAACATTGTGGACGAGTTCTGCGACGACTTTATTATGCCCTGCGTAAAGGCCGGAGCCGTTTACGAGCACAAGTACCTGCTGGGTACCTCTATGGCCCGTCCGGTTATCGCGAAAAAGCTGGTGGAGATCGCCAGAAAAGAAGGCGCTTCCGCCATCTGCCACGGCGCCACCGGCAAGGGAAATGACCAGATCCGTTTTGAGCTTGCCATCAAGGCCCTGGCTCCGGACATCAAAATTATCGCCCCCTGGAGAATGACGGACGTATGGACCATGCAGTCCAGAGAGGACGAGATCGAATACTGCCGCAAGCACGGCATCGATCTTCCCTTTGACGCCAAGCACAGCTACAGCCGCGACCGGAACCTGTGGCACATCAGCCACGAGGGCCTGGAGCTTGAGGATCCGGCGAACATGCCCAATTACGATGACATGCTGGTTCTGGGCGTAACCCCGGAGAAGGCCCCAGACGAAGGGGAATTCGTCACCATGACCTTTGAAAAAGGTATCCCCACCTCCATCAACGGAAAGTCCATGAAGGTGTCCGAGATCATTACCGAGCTGAACGCCCTGGGCGGAAAGCACGGCATCGGCATCATCGATATCGTGGAAAACCGCGTGGTGGGCATGAAATCCCGGGGCGTATACGAGACGCCGGGCGGAACCATTCTCATGGAAGCCCATGAGCAGCTTGAAGAGCTGATCCTGGACCGGGAAACCATGGAGACAAAGAAAAAGCTGGGAAGCCAGTTCGCTCAGATCGTATACGAAGGCAAGTGGTTCACTCCCCTGCGGGAAGCTATCCAGGCTTTTGTAGACGTGACCCAGGAGTACGTGACCGGAGAAGTGAAATTTAAGCTGTACAAGGGAAACATTATCAAAGCCGGCACCACCTCTCCCTACAGCCTGTACAATGAGTCTCTGGCCTCCTTCACCACCGGGGACCTGTACGACCATCATGACGCCAGCGGATTCATCACCCTGTTCGGCCTGCCTCTGAAGGTCCGCGCCATGAAGCTTCTGGAAGTATCTAAAAACCAGAAATAAAAAGCCAAAAGACCGATTTTCTGCCGCTCCTCTGCCCCATGGGCATTGGAGCGGTTTTTTTATGCCTATTCTTCCAGCTTCATGAAAAAGCTCCGGGAGGCCAGGCCGATCGCGCACACGATCAGCCCGCTTGGAATCAGCACCCGATAAGGCCTGTCAGAGAACCGGTCGAACAGCGCGCCGTAAAGGATCTGCCCCGCCGGCTGCGCGCACATGGAGAGGGTAAAGACATAGGACATGACCTTGCCCATGAGCTCCTGCGGCGTCCGCTCCTGGATAATCGAAATGGCATAGGTAGAAAACAGGCTGCATCCAAGCTGGCAGGCGCAGAACATCGCCAGCAAAATCAGATACCGCGCGAAAGGGCCTGCCGGCAGCAGGAACGCAATGCCGCAGGGGATCAGGAAAAGCCCGAAGGAAAACAGCACCGCTGCCAGGTGACGCGGCCGCAGTTTTTTCGCCAGTGCCGCGACGCACAGGCTTCCCAAAATAGCCGCCACGCCCATGGCGCTTTCCGCCGCGCCGTAATGTGTGGCGGAAAGCCCCAGTACGGCGCGTACCAGATAGGGGAACCCCACCACAGCTGTCCCTGCCACAAACAGACTTACCGCCGCAGCCAGAAGGAGCAGCTTCAAAATCCCCGGCTGGTCCCGGCGAAGGAAGCGTACGCTGACGGAGAAATCTTCTTTCATTACCTTTCCGATCCCCATTTTCCGGGCTGACTTTTTATAATCCAGCCGGATAAAACATTCCAGGGCGGCCGTCACAAAAAAGCACGCAACCGCGGCATAAAAAACCGGCCGGATGCCAAGCGCGGTATAAAACACGCTTCCCAGGAACGGGGTAATCAAGGACGCAGCCGAAGCCACCTGATTGACCGCCGCATTCCCTTTTACGATGTTCTCTCCCGACAGCATCTGCGGAACACAGGCCTGCACCGTGGGGGATTCAAAAGCGCCCAGCACCGATAAGACGATCAGCAGCGCTCCGATCACAGAAAGCTCCCGCCCGGACGCCATGGCAAAGGCCGCGGCCAGTACGGACAGCCCGGAGAGGGTATCCAGGGCCACCATGATATTCCGGCGGTTCGCCCGGTCCGCGAGAATGCCGCCGAAAGGGGACAGCAAAATCGTAGGAAGCATCGCCAGCGCCAGCAGCCCCGCAAACATGGAAGCGGATCCCGTCTTCTCCAGCACATACATGGACAGAGCAAACCTCAGCGTGTAATTTCCGATCAGGGAACTGATCTGCCCTAAAATCAAAAAGGTAAAATTCCGGGTAAAAAGTTTCTTCTTCATCTGACTCCTCCTTTTAATACCTTCATACGGTATGTATATGATTAAAAAAAAAGCGGCACCATTGCCATATCATACCGTACTGCACCCATGAATCCTTTTGCCGCGGCAGACGTGCGGCTTACACCTTACGGGGCCCGGAACGCGCCATTTCAGGCTTCGCAAGGCGTAAGAGGCATGCGCCGGCACACGATGTCCTTTCCGGCAGCCCTATGTTTCGTCCGGCATTTTTTCAAAGAACGCATCCACCAAAGCATAGATGGAATCGTCCATCAGAGGAACGCCCATCTTCTCCAGCATATCGCCAAGGAAACGGAATTTGTTCTTCATCCCCTCTTTATCAGAGGGAAACACCGAAGGCAGCAGCCACAGGCTGGTGAGCAGCGGCATAAGCTCGGCGATTTCTCTGGCGTATTCCGTATGCACAGAGCCGTCCCGGTTTCCTTCTTCCAGAAGCTCCTGATAATACGGAGTCAGCACGCGCCGGTTGGATTCAATCATCTCCACCAAAAGCCGGGGATTTCTTGTGATGGGAATGGATTGGATGGTCACGCTGGTGCGCTCTTCATCGGACTGATTCAGCCGGATGGCTTCCTGCAGCTTCTGCAGACCGTTCAGATCCGAACGCTTCCGGACCTTCTCAAAAGGATTATTCGCCGCAAACATCCGGTCTCCCACCGCGTCCATGATCTCTTCCTTTGACTTGAAATGGTGATAAACAGCCCCTTTGGATAAGCCGCCCAACTGATCCACAATATCCTGAATCGTGGTGTTGTCATATCCCTTTTCTAAAAACAGCCGCTGGGCCGCGTCGAGGATTTTTTCCACGGTCACTTCCGGGTATTTGTTCCGTGCCACACAAACGCCTCCTCTTTACATACATTTGGTATGTATCCATTATATCTGGCAGGGAACTGTCTGTCAAGATACATTCGTTTGGTATTTCCTGAAAAATTTTCCTGCGCTACAGCTTCTTCACAAACAGCGCCCGAATCGCGTTTAACACCGCCAGAATCATCACGCCCACATCGGCGAAAATCGCAAGCCACATATTCGCGATGCCAAGGGCGCCCAGCGCCAGGCAGATAACCTTCACTCCAATGGCAAACCAGGTATTCTGGTGTACGATCCGCAGACATTTTCTGGATATGCGGATTGCCTTGGAAATCTTTAAGGGATCGTCGTCCATCAGAACCACATCCGCGGCTTCGATGGCCGCGTCCGAGCCCATGGCCCCCATGGCAATGCCGATGTCTGCCCTGGACAGCACCGGAGCGTCGTTGATGCCGTCTCCCACAAAGGCCACCTTTGCCTTCTGCGGCCGGTTCTTTAGGATCTCCTCCACCTTCGCGACCTTATCTGCCGGCAGAAGCTGGCTGTATACCTCGTCGATGCCAAGCTCTCCGGCCACCTTGTCCGCCACCTTCCCGGCGTCCCCGGTGAGCATCACCGTCTTTTCCACGCCGGCAGCCTTTAAAGCCCGAACCGCCTCTTTTGACGTGGGCTTTACCACATCGGAAATCACGATATGGCCCGCGTATTTCCCATTTACCACCATATGAATGATCGTCCCCACGGAATGGCAGTCATGGTACGCGATTCCAAGCTTTTCCATCAGCTTTTCATTGCCCGCGGCCACGGGAATGCCGTCCACCAGGGCCGTCACGCCGTTTCCGCTGATCTCCTGAATGTCCGTTACCCTGGAGCGGTCGATCTCTTTGCCATAGGCCGTCCGGATACTTTTGCTGATGGGATGAGAGGAAGCGCTCTCCGCCAGAGCCGCGTACTCCAAAAGCTTTTCGTCCTCCATAGGACTGTGGTGGATGCCGTTGACCTCAAATACGCCTCTGGTAAGGGTTCCGGTCTTATCAAATACCACACACTTAGTCTTGGATAAGGTTTCCAGGTAATTGGAGCCTTTCACCAGAACACCCTGACTGCTGGCTCCGCCGATTCCCGCGAAAAAGCTTAACGGAATACTGATCACCAGAGCGCAGGGGCAGCTGATAACCAGAAATGTCAAGGCCCGGTAAATCCAGGTGCCCCAGTCCGCGCCAAGTCCCAGAAACGTCATACGCGCCACCGGAGGCAGGACTGCCAGGGCAATGGCGCAGTACACCACAGCCGGCGTATAAACCCTGGCAAATTTCGTGATGAAATCCTCGGATTTGGATTTTCTGGCGCTGGCATTCTCCACAAGATCCAGAATCTTGGAAACCGTGGACTCCCCGAACTCTTTCGTGGTGCGGATCTTTAAAACGCCCGTCATATTGATGCAGCCGCTGACGATTTCGTCTCCCTGGCCCACATCCCTTGGCAGGCTCTCTCCCGTCAGGGCGCTGGTGTTTAAGCTGGACCTTCCTTCCGCGACAATTCCGTCAATGGGAACCTTCTCGCCCGGCTGCACAATGATGACGGAGCCGATCTCCACCTCGTCCGGATCCACCTTTTCCAACTTTCCGTCCTTCTCCACATTGGCGTAATCCGGACGGATGTCCATTAAATCGCTGATATTTCTGCGGCTTTTTCCCACCGCGTAGCTCTGGAACCATTCCCCGATCTGATAAAACAGCATAACGGCCACAGCCTCGGTATAATCGCCGCTTTCACAGACGGCAATGGCAATGGCGCCGATGGTGGCAATGGCCATCAAAAGACTTTCGTCAAAGGGCTGCCGGTTCTTGATTCCCTTTGCCGCTTTAATCAGAATATCATAACCGATTACCAGATACGGGATCAGATAGAAAAGAAAGCGAAGATACCCGTCCACCGGCACAAAATTCAGCCCGATCATCAAAGCCGCGGCCACGAGAATCCTCACCAGCATTTTTTTCTGCTTTTTGTTCATCTTCCCTCTTCCTTTCTTCCGCCTCCCCGCCGAACCACCCGGTCCCGGCAGCTCAGAACGCCGCCTTTCGGGGAATTATATATAAATATTTAAATAATCTTTTATTTGTTTTCAAAAAAGAAGTTCTCAGCGGACTAACCCTCACGAAACCGCCAAAAGCCGCGTGTTTTCCACTTCCCGGAAATGCCTGCTCATGCGGACACGGCAGGCTCTTACCGGGCTTATTGCGCAGACAGCAGCCTTTTACAGGAATATCTCGCAGTCGTCCTCTACCTTTTTGCAATTTTTTCGCACTGCCTGCATTACCTCCGCCGGGTTCTGTCCTTCCTCGAACTCCACATGCATCTTCAGGGTCATGAAGCTTACGGAAGCGTCCTTCACGCCTGCGGTTTTCTTTGCGGCTTCCTCCATCTTATTGGCGCAGTTCGCGCAGTCAACGTCGATCTTATATGTTTTTTTCATGATAAGCACTCCTTTCAAATTAACATTTAAATATTTATTTAATTGTTGACTCTAGGATACTCCTTCTTGTATAATAAGTCAAGCGCATTTTTCAACCTTCATCCATTTGGGCTAAAAAAATTTCCAAGCGGAGCAAAAGAAAGGAGCCGATTCTATGGAAGAAAAAAAAGAAAATCTGGAAGAGGAGCTGCGGAAGCATCTGCCCACCCAGGAAGAGATCTTGGAAGTGTCCGAAGCCATGAAGCAGCTGGGAGATCCGAGCCGGTTGCGGATCTTCTGGCTTCTGTGTCACTGTGAGGAATGCGTGCAGTCCATCGCTTCCCTGGTAAATATGAGCAGTCCCGCTGTCTCTCATCATCTCCGGCTGCTGAAAGGCGCCGGTCTGATCTGCGCAAAGCGGGACGGCAAGGAAATGTATTATCGCGCTTCCGATACCGAGCTGGCTCAGGCCTTGCATCAGACCATCGAACACATCGCGAAAATCACCTGTCCAGAAAAATAGGAGAAGGGAGAATCCGAAACAATGAAGGAACTGCTGTTGGAACGTTTTTCTTTTCTGGAAAAAGCGGGAACCGATCATACCGGCCATGTCTACCGTCCGCGCCGTCAAAATGGAATCCTGACGGATTATCCCGTCTTTCCCGGCGCGGAATTTCTGCTGACCGAGTATCAGGGCAGCCATATCACGGTTCCCCAGATGCCTCCCGGGAAGCTTCTGCTGATTCATTGCTGTCTGGAAGGCCGTTTGGAATGGACATGCTCTACCAAAGAATGCGTTTGCTTAAATCCGGGAGATATTGCCCTTCATATGCTGGACTGCTGCTCCCTGTCGGAAATCTCCCTCCCCATGGGCTTTTACCGGGGTATCACGGTTCTTCTGGACACGGAAACCTTTTCCGCCCATTTGCCGGACGCCCTTGGGGAAGCGGGCTTTTCCACGGAAAAGCTGACGGCCGGCCTTGACGCGCATAAGCCGGTAATCCTTCTGCCAGTGTCAGAGACCGGGCATGCCCTCTTCTCCATGCCGGATCGAACGTCAAAATTGTGCTGTGAACCATACCTGCAGATTAAGCTCCAGGAGCTTCTGCTGCTTTTCTGTTTTCAAGATCTTTGCGTCCTCCCTGCCCGGCCTTCCTGCCAGACTTCCGTGGAGCGCACAGTCCGGGCCGTTCGGGAAAAGCTGGTAGCAGATTTAAAAAGCCGCCCCACCATCGCGGAGCTGTCCAAAGAGTTTCTCATCAACAGTTCTGCCCTGAAGGATGGGTTTAAGGCTGTCTACGGTCAGCCCATCGCCCAGTATATGAAAACCTGCCGCATTCACCGGGCCGCCAGCCTTCTTACCTCCACGGACTTGTCCGTAAAAGAAATTGCCCTGGCTGTGGGGTACGAAAGCCAGAGCAAATTTTCCGCTGCCTTTAAAGAAATTATGAAGGTTTCTCCGGCAAAATACCGCGCGCGCGTCCTGATGCGGGACGCGAAAAAACCGGCTGAGACCGCGATCGATTTATAAAAGATAGAGAGCCGCTCCTTCCTCCGCTTCCCCGATGTGACCGTAAACAATGGCACGAAAATCCACTTTTCCTTTTTCTGTCATCGGGAGGGATAAATAGGCCTCCTTTGGAGGCCAGACCTGCTCCCGCGCCATCCTGGCCGCGTAGTCACAAACCGCCTCCCGGCTCTGGTCCTTCCCCTTTCCCGTGTGAATCACCAGGCCGTCCCGTATGTAAAAATACTTGTATCCTTTCGAAAACGGCGCCGCATAGACAGCGTCTTTTGTCAGAAAATCCTCGTACGCGTTCAGTTCCCGTTTCAGATAAGTCCAGTCCTGAATCAGATCCCGGTACCTGGCGGCCTCCTCATAGCGCTGCCGGGCCGCGGCCGTTTTCATGGCCCGTTCCAGGCACTTCAAAAACCGCTGGGCCGCCCCGGTGTTTCCGCAGATTTCCAGAAGAATCTCCCGATTTTTTTCATAGTCCTCCCGTCCCATTTCCTGGGGCAGAACATGATACTGAAATCCATAACCTCCTCTTTTTCTTTCCAGCGGATACAGATTTCTCATGGAAAGGACCGTCCGCTCCCCCGGGCCGCGGCCCCGCAGAGGGCCGAAGGAATCCGCTTCCCGCCGGGCAGTCAGCTTCATGGCCGGCCTACGGAAATTTTCTCCGATTTTCAAAAACATATACTTCTGGTCGTTTTTCATACAGACATTAAAAAACGGGCGTATCTGTTTAATCAGCGCGCACTCCAAAAGCCGGGCATCCAAATGCGTATCCGTGACAATATAGTCAATGTCCTCGATGAATGGGACCATTTTCTGGGCCTTGTCCCATTTCGGATTTTTCACAAAATAGGAGTTCACCCTCTTTTTCAGGCATTTGCTTTTCCCGATGTAGACAATTCTGCCTTCCGCGTTTCGCATACAGTAAACCCCCGGCGCTTCCGGAAGCCCGGAAAGGATTTGCTTGATTTTCTCCCCCATCGTCTTTTCCATGTTTTGCGGCAGACCGCTTTTCCTGCCTGCCGCCTTTTCTCCTATCGAATAAAGTTTGTTTTCCGCTTCTCTTCTTTCTGTGGAAGCGCTACTCCTGCCTGCCGTCCTGCCTCCAGACACTTCAAAAGCCAGGCCATATTTCTTCCCAGCGTCCGCATAATCTGAAGCCCCTCCTCGTCCTGCTTTACCTCCTCCGGTGTGTTTCCGTGAACCATACACCAGTAGTCCGCCGATACCACCGGCATCTCATGATATGTGAAATACTTCAAAAGAACGTCCAGAGTCGCCGTGGTTCCGGCTCTTCTTGCGGAGGCAACCGCCGCCGCGGGCTTATGGAGCATATCCTTTCCCGCCACGCCGCAGAGCTTATCCATAAATTCGATAATCTGTCCGCTTGGCGATGCCCAGTATACCGGACTTCCCACAATCAGCGCGTCCGCCTCTTTCAGCTTCGCAGCGGCCTCCTTCACGGCTTCAATAGAAGGATTTCCAGCCTGGAAAATCTCAGACTCAATGCCCTCTCCTGCCAGCGCCGTGGCCACTTCTGAGAGGGCCGTATAAGTGCAGCCCGCTTTTCTCGGACTGCCGTTCAGCAAAAGTACTTTCATTTTACAAAACCTCCTTCATGCAAAATCCGCCAAGCGCTGTCTTTGAGACAGCAGCTTTCTGCACTTCTCAATTTTTACGTGTCCCGCGCGAAAAATGCGAAATTTCCGCGCGCTGCCGCGCAATTCCATAATACACACCCTTCTGTTTCCCTGTCAAGCGTTTCCAGAAGCACCCCGTCAACGGTTCCGCCAGACTGACGCGATGCACGCAAACGGCACTTCCACAATATGATAAACTAAAGCTTTTTATTCCGGTAATTTTATGAAATCCTATGACTATGATTTTGCCATCCTTGGCGGGGATCTGCGGCAGTCGTATCTGGCCGGGCTTCTGTCCGAAGCCGGGTACCGGGTCTGCTCCTGGGCTCTGGCAGCGCCGCCGGTGGTTTCCATAGATTCTTGCGCTTCCCCGAAAGAAGCCGTCCGGCTGGCCCGGTATCTGGCCGGACCCATTCCTTTTTGGAAGGAGACGCCTGTCCGGGAAGCCGTCCTTGAGGCCATGGAACCCGGCCAGTGTCTTTTCGCCGGCTGTATTCCCGATTCCTTTGCCCTGCCGGCCTCCCGGAAGGGCTGCCGCCTCTACGATCTCATGGACGATCCGATTCTCGCCTGGTTTAATACCGTTGCCACCGCCGAGGGGGCCGTGGCGGAAGCCATTGCCGGCAGTCCCCGCAATCTCGACAAGAGCCGCTGCCTGATCCTAGGCTGGGGAAAATGCGCCAAAGCCCTGTGTCCAAGGCTGAAAGGCCTGTTCTGCCATGTGGCCGTCTGCGCCAGAAACGCGGCCGCCAGAGCCCAGGCTGAGACCGCCGCGGACGAAGCGCTCTCCTTCCGCGGTCTGGAAAAGCGGATCGGAGACTTCGATTTTCTATTCAACACCGTTCCCCACCTGGTTTTAACGGAACCCCTTCTGCAAAACACGAAGCCGGATGCCCTGCTTATCGATCTGGCCTCAGCCCCGGGCGGCACCGATTTTCCTGCCGCCGCGCGCCTTGGCAGAAAGGCTATGCTCTGCCAGGGACTTCCTGGCAAATACGCCCCCGCATCCTCTGCCGGAGCAATCCGGGAAGCGATTTTCCGATGCGTAAGCCCGAACGTTTCCGAAGCTGCGCCCGTATCCATGCTGTTTTCCCCGTCTGCGCGAACGTAAACGACGGCTTTGTATGCCGTTTTCCCGTCTGCACGAACGTAAACGGCGGCTTTTTACGCCGCTTCCCCGGCAACGGGTTTTCTCGCGATTATGAAAGGAGTTCCCCATGATTTTAAAAGGAAAACGAATCGGAGTCGCCTTTACCGGCTCCTTCTGCACATACGAAAAAGCCTTCCGGGAGCTGGAAAATCTGGTCCGCACAGGAGCCGAGGTACAAACAGTTTTCTCCCAGGCCGCCGCCTCCATCGACAGCCGTTTTGGCAGTCCCCGGGACTTTCTTGCCCGGGCGAGGCAGATCACCGGGCGGGAGCCCATCCTTACCATTGAGGACGCCGAACCCATCGGCCCGGGTCAGCTTTTCGATATTCTGACGGTTCTGCCCTGTACGGGAAATACCCTGGCAAAGCTGGCCAACGGCATCACGGATTCCCCGGCCCTTATGGCCTGCAAGGCTCATCTGCGAAACGGCAGGCCCCTGCTGCTCTCCATTTCCTCCAACGACGCTCTGGGAATGAATCTGAAAAATATCGGCCTGCTGCTGAACGCCAAAAACATTTACTTCGTCCCCTTTGGTCAGGATGATCCCGTCAAAAAGCCCAATTCCATGACAGCCAGGACGGAATACCTGATCCCGGCCCTGGTGGCCGCCCTGGAAGGAAAGCAATACCAGCCCATTCTTTGTTAGGAGGTCAGCGGCATGTGCGGAATCGCGGGATTTTTTCACCCAACGGAAAACAGAGAAGACCAACGGATTCGCTGGAGGGCTGTGCTGAATCAGATGAACCGGGTTCAGAAACGGCGCGGTCCGGACGATGAGGGAATCTTTCTGGAAAAGGGCACGGGGCTTGGCCATGTGCGCCTTTCCATCATCGATCTGGTATCCGGCCACCAGCCCATGGTTCGCATCAGCGAAGCCGGCTCCTGCGCCCTGGTTCTGAACGGAGAAATCTACAATATGACTGAGCTGAAGCAAGAGCTGCAAAAGGACGGCGCCGTTTTTGAAACTTCCAGTGACACTGAGGTTCTTCTCCTGGGCCTCATGCGCCAGGGCCCGTCCTTTGTAAAAAAGCTGAACGGCATCTTCGCCGCGGCCTTCTGGGACGGCAGAGAGGAACGCCTGTGGCTGTTCCGAGACCGTCTTGGGGTAAAGCCTCTGTTTTATACCTTCTGTGAAGGAGCCCTTGTCTTTTCTTCAGAAATCAAAGGGCTGCTGGCCTATCCGGGTGTCGAGCCGGAGGTGGACGCCAGAGGGCTCTGCGAAATCTTTGGTCTCGGTCCGGCCAAAACCTGCGGCCAGGGAGTTTTCCGGGGCATCCTGGAAATTCTTCCGGGCCATATGGCCTGCCAGGACCGGGACGGTTTTCGGGAAAGCCCTTATTGGAAGCTGAAAGCGAAGCCTCACCTGGATTCCTTCCCGGAAACCGTGGAAAAGACGGCCTGGCTTGTGGAGGACGCCGTGCGGCTCCAGCTTCTCTCTGACGTTCCCGTGGGGACCTTCCTCTCCGGCGGAATTGACAGCAGCCTGGTTACGGCCATCAGCGCCAGAATCCTGAAAAAGCGAGGAAAAACCTTAAATACCTTTTCCTTTGACTTTCAGGATAACCAGAAATATTTCCGCTCCAATTCCTTCCAGCCCGATCAGGACGGCCCCTGGGCCAGGAAAACGGCGGATTTTCTCCACACAACCCACCGCTGTCTGGAATGCACGAACCAGGACCAGCTCGAAGGACTTTACAAGGCCGTGGACGCCAGGGATCTTCCCTGTATGGCGGACGTGGAATCCTCCATGCTGTATTTCTGTTCCAAAGTTGCTCCCATAAACCGGGTGGTCCTGACGGGAGAATGCGCGGATGAGATTTTCGGCGGCTATCCCTGGTTTCACCGGAAAGATCTTCTGAACGC
Organism: Candidatus Limivivens intestinipullorum; assembly: GCA_018711185.1. GTDB lineage: Bacteria > Bacillota > Clostridia > Lachnospirales > Lachnospiraceae > Limivivens > Limivivens intestinipullorum. The sequence goes on from DVIQ01000089.1 coordinate 22,340, forward strand.
CCGCGGTTTTCCCTGGTCCCTGGACTTCTCCCCCAGAAAGGCCCTGCTCTCCGACGAGGTGCTGCGGGAACTTCCCCTGGAAGCTTATGCCATGGAGGCCTGTGAGAATACTCTGCGCCAGACTCCCCGTCTCCCCGACGAGGAACCCGTCCGGGCAAGGCAGCGGGAAATCGCCTGGCTGAACCTTCGCTGGTTCATGCTCACCCTCCTGGACCGGATGGACCGCACCAGCATGTACTCCGGGCTGGAGGCCAGGGTTCCTCTGGCCGATCACCGCATCGTGGAGTACGTCTTTAACGTTCCCTGGGAGATGAAATGCCCGGATGGAATCGTAAAGGGCCTTCTGCGCCATGCCGGGGAAGGCTTCCTTCCCACGGAAATCCTGTGGCGCAAAAAGAGCCCTTATCCTAAAACCTACGATCCCGCCTACGAGATGCTTCTGGGAGACGCCCTGAAGGAGGTTCTGGTCTCTCCCCAAGCCCCTATACGCCAGTTCCTGGACACAAAAAAAGTCCAGCGTTTCCTGGACACTCCTTCGGACTACGGCCGGCCCTGGTACGGGCAGCTTATGGCCGGACCCCAGCTTCTGGCTTATATGCTCCAGGTCAACTACTGGCTTGAAGCCTATGATATACGCGTTTTATAAAAAATCGGATCGGGGAAGATTCTCTTTCCCTATCCCCGCGATACCACGGGCAGCTCACGGCGAAGCTGGTCTTCGGTCGGCGCTAAACGCGTGCCACTGGCACGCAGCGCCGCTGTCCGTTGCCAGTCGGATGCCCGCTCGTGCAAGCACGGCGGTCGCCCTCCGGGCGCATTGCGCAGAAAAGAGGCGCAGCAGCGTATGCGGCGCCCGGTTTCGCGGAAACCTATTATGGCCTATACAGATGGCATGCCGTCTGATGTCCCGGCCGGATCTGCCTAAGGAGGGGCTTCTCCCTCCGGCAGATCTCCATGCACCGGCCGCACCGATTCTGGAAGGGGCAGCCTGCCGGAATGTCCACCGGGCTTGGCGGCTCGCTGTCTATACTCTCGATTTTTTTCGAAAAATCCATATGGGTGGAAAAAACAGAGCCCAGAAGCGCCTTCGTATAAGGATGGAGCGCTTCGCTCTTCAGTTTGCTTCCCGGAAGGATTTCCACCACGTTTCCAAGGTACATGACGGCCACCGTATGGGAAAGGGACTGAACCAGCGCCACATCATGGCAGATAAATACCATGGAAATTCCCCGTTCTCTTTGGAGTTTCACCAGAAGCTCCACTATTTTTTCCTGAACGGACACGTCCAGGGCACTGGTAGCCTCATCGCATACGAGGACTTCCGGATCCAGAGCAAGGGCTCTGGCGATTCCCACTCTCTGGCGCTGTCCGCCGCTCATGCTGTGGGGATACCGGCAGAGAAGCTCATCCGGCAGCTCTACCATGCGAAGAAGCTCCTTTGCCTTCTCCTCCTTTTCGGAACGTTTTATTTTCTTAAAATTCAGCAAAGGTTCTGTCAGAATATCGATGGTCTTCATTTTCGGGCTGAAGGAGGCCATGGGATCCTGAAAAACCATCTGAATATGCCTCCGGCTCTGTCTGAGCGCCTCCCCTTTCAGCTTTGCGATATCTTTCCCTTCATACAGAATCTCCCCGGCAGTGGGCTCTTCCATTCGGACGAGCATCTTTACAAAAGTGGATTTCCCGCATCCGCTCTCGCCTACGATTCCCAGGGTTTTCCCGCGAACCACCGCAAGGCTGATGTCGTCGCAGGCCTTCAATGTGCGGCCGCCCGGCGCGGGATATTCTTTCGTCACATGCCTGGCTTCCAGGATCGCACGCTCCTTCTCTTCTGTTTTCCTGTCATGGGACAAAACGTTTCCCCTCCATTTCCGGAACAGCCTTTAAAAGCTGCTTTGTATACTCGCTGCGAGGATGCGAAAGAATCGTTTCCCTGCCCCCTGCGTCCACGGTTTTTCCGTTTTTCATGACAATCAGGCGGTCAGACATATAAGCTGCCAGCCCCAGGTTATGGGTTACAATCAGAATCGATGTCTGATACGCTTCTCTGAGTTCCATCATCTGTCGGACAATCTGCGCCTGGGTCGTCACATCCAGGGCACTGGTGGGCTCGTCGGCCAGAAGAAGCCTTGGCGAAAAAGTCATCGCCATGGCGATGCCCACTCTCTGACGCATCCCGCCGCTTAGCTGAAACGGGTAGCTTTTCATAATCCGTTCCCCGTTTGGAAGCCGCATCCGCTCCAGCATATCCGCTCCCCGCCTCCATGCTTCCTTTCTGGAAAGCTTCTGGTGCGCCCGGATATACTCTGTATACTGGCTTCCGATTCTGCGAATGGGATTGATCATTGCGCCGGAATCCTGAAAAATCATGGAAATATCCGTTCCCCGCAGGGCCCTCCATTCCTCTTTGGAACAGCCCGGAAGGGATTTTCCGTCGAAGAGGATATCTCCCCCCGTCACCCGGCCGCCGCCCGGAAGAAGGCCAAGAACCGCCCGGACAACCGAGGTCTTTCCGCTTCCGCTTTCGCCCACAATGCCGATAATCTCTCCCTGCTTCATCTCAAGGCTAAAATTTTCAACAGCAGGTTCCTTACTGTTTCCGTATTGTACGGAAAGATTCTGAATACTGAGCATAATCCCTCCATCCGGCCGCCGCGCCGCTTCCTGCTTCCTTACTCTGAAAGTCTGCCGCCGAATAGGCGGCATGTATTCAGGGATGCCAAGTACGCCCGCCAGGCTTTTCCGGGAAGGTGGAACGCCTGCCCCGCGGGCGTATGCAGGTTTACTCTGCGGGCGTGATCTCTGAAGTCAGCCAATAATAATCCGCTATACCGATCGAAGCGTTTTCAATGGCCTTTGAGCTGCACATGGAACTGGTATAATAGCCATGTACAATCGCCACGCCGTCATCCAGCAGAATCTGCTGGAGCTGCCGGATGTCCTCTTTTCTCTGATCGGTATCCAGTTCCGCCAGAAGGGACTCATAGACAGCGTCGTACTCCTCATTGGCATAGCGGCCGAAATTGCTCTCGGACTTTGAATACCAGTTCCCCAGAAAGTCCGTGGGGTCCCCTGTCCCCACCGTAATCCAGTTCTGATCGCCCAAATCGTACTCCCCGGCGGAAATCAGGTTCCAGTTCGTATCCGCGTCCGTTGTCTGGATGGTCACACCGATTCCGATCTGGCTCAGATATACCTGCACCGCCTGGGCAAAATCGCTGAGATTCCGGTTTGTATAGGTGACATAATTCAGGTTTATGTTTTCCCCGTCCAGCTCCCGGACGCCGTCCCCATCCGTGTCCACGATGCCGGCCTCATCCAGAAGGGCCTTCGCGGCCTCCGGGTCATAACTGTAAGGATTTGTCAGCTCCTCATAGCCGTAATCCAGGGCGGAGGGCAGGATGGAATAGCCAGGAATATACATGCCGCCCACTGTTATATTGCACATGGTGTCATGGTCCAGAGCCATCTGCACCGCCTGGCGAAGCGTTTCGTTGCCAAGAATCCCGTCCATATTCAGAAAGGCGAATCCGGTGCGGGCGCTGGAAGCCCTGGACACGGTAAACTGATCCGGCATAGCCTCAATCTGAGCCAGCGCGCTGGCAGACGTAATGTTCTCCACCATATCCACGTCTCCGTTCTGGAGGGCCATGGCCTTTGTGGTATCATCATCTACAAAGGTGATCTGTACGTTCTCGAAGGGAACGTCTCCATTCCAATAATATTCATTTGCAGACATCAGCACGTACTGATCCGCCGCGAATTCCTCCACCACGTAGGGGCCGGTTCCCGAAGGGCCCTCCTCTCCGATATTCTTCCCCGCTTCCTCCTCTGATACGTCGATAATACAGAAGCAGGGGTACGCCAGTCTCCCTGTAAGATCCGCGTAGGGCTTTGAGGTGACAATGGTCACTGTTCCCGCCTCGTCGTCGGCGGTCATACTTTCGTACTCCATATATGTGCGCGGAGTAGCCGCTCCCGTTCCGCCCTTTTCCGGGTCTGTTTCGTCGTAGACTCTCTGAATGGAAGCCACGACAGCGCTTGGGGTCACGGCATTCCCATTTGAGAACCGGACCCCCTCCCGGATATGGAACGTCCAGGTCAGGTGATCCTCTGAAACCTCATAAGAATCGCACAGGTAGGGCTCCGCCTCCATGTTTTCATTAAAACGGAACAAACATTCCCCGATGCCGTACCGTGTCAGGCACCAGCTGCTGTTTGTGAGAACCGCGGGATCCAGGGTATCCGCATAGCTGAAGCAGCCGAAATTTAATGTATCGCCGGCTGCCGCCGCGCTCATTCCGGCGAGGGCCGTTCCCATGGCCAGAGCCGCTGCCGCGAAAAACTGTTTTCTCATCTTCTTCCTCCTCCTGACGCGTCTTCCGCGTCCTATAGACAAATTTAAAATTTCTGCCGCAAATTTTCTCCGCTGTACTCATTCGTTTCTCGGATCCAGCATATCTCTTAAACTGTCCCCCAGAAGATTAAACACAACAACTACCAGGACAATCGCAAGGCCCGGAAACAGCATCAGCCAGGGAGCCGTCTGCATATAGGCTCTGCCCTCGTTCAGCATCAGCCCCCATTCGGGAACCGGCGGCTGGGCACCAAACCCCAGGAAAGACAATCCCGCCAGTTCCAGGATCATGGTTCCGATATCCGTAGCTCCGGTAACGATCAGAGTCGGAATCACATTGGGCAGCATATATCTCCATAGAATATGCCAAGTGGTGGAGCCCGTGAGCCTGGCAGCCGCCACGAAGTCACGGTTCTTCATTTTCAGAACAAGGCTCCTGGCCAGTCTGGCGTACTTGGTCCAGCTTACAATGGCAATGGCGATCACTCCATTAACGATGCCGGCCCCCATAATGCCGGCCACGGCAATGGCAAGAACCATTCCCGGAAAGGCGATCATCATATCCGAAATCCGCATAATCACCGAATCCACCATTCCGCCGAAATAGCCTGCCGCAACGCCTGCCATGGTGCCGAAAACAGAGATGACCGCCACCAGAAAGAGAGCGGCGGCAAGAGACGTGCGGGTCCCGAAAATCACTCTGGAAAACAAATCCCGGCCAAGCTTGTCCGTGCCGAACCAGTGGGCCGCGCTGGGCGCCTGCACCGCGTCCGTCATAACTGCCTCATAGGGGTCATAGGGCGCAATCCAGGGCGCAAAAACCGCCACCGCGACGATTGCCAGAGCCAGCGCCGCGAATACGGCAAAGGATTTGTTCTTTTTCAGAAAAACACCAGCCTGCTTCATCCTTCTACCTGCCTTTTCTCCCGTATTCTGGGATCCGCAAAATTATAGCAAAAATCAACCGCCAGATTAAGCGCCATATAAATGAGAGCAACCCACAATACATATCCCTGAATCAACGGATAATCCATGGCGGTAATTGCTGATACAGCCAAATTTCCCAGCCCCGGATAAGAAAAAATCACTTCCACCACTGCCGTCCCCCCAAGAAGGGAACCCAGGGAAAGGCCCAGCAGCGTAATCAGCGGAAACAGGGCGTTTGGAAACACATGTCGCCATAAAATCACCCGTTCCTTCATGCCTCTGGCCCGGGCGCCGGTCACATAGTCCTGATTCAGCTCCTCCAGCACCGCCGCCCGCACCTGGCGGATATACCTTGAGGACATGGCAAACGCCAGGGTCACGGCCGGAAGAATCATTTTCTCGAATCCCGTTCCAATGGAAAGCACCGGCACCAGTTTCAGCTGCATTGCCACCACGTACAAAAGCAGAAGCCCCACCCAGAAATTCGGCATGGACACCCCCAGAAACGTAATGCCGCGGATCAGGTAATCCACCGGTTTGTTCTTCCATACAGCCGCCGCCACCCCCGCCGGCAGGGAAACCGCCAGCATCAGCGCAAGCGACAGCAGGGCCAGGCGGACCGTTGGAAACAGCCGATCCAGCAGAAGCTCCGCCACAGGCTTGTGCTGCGAATAGGAGGTGCCAAAATCACCATGCAGGCAGTCGGAAAGCCAGTTCCAGTACTGAACCAGCATCGGCTCATTCAGCCCCAGCTCTTCCCTCGTCTGCTCAAGGACCTCCTCACTTGGCATGGTTCCGGTGGCCGCGTACATGGAGCGGACCGGATCTCCCGGGGCCAGGTAGGTCAGGCAGAAAGTAAAAAAGCTGATCCCCACCAGAACAATCAGGATTTGAAAAAGCCTCCTGATCAGCTGTTTTTTACTCATTCTCGATCAATTCCTCCCCATGAATACATACCGCCTATCCGGCGGCGGGTTTTCAGGTTTTCAGTGTAAAAAAAATACGCCTTCCGGCGTATAACGATACAATGCTGACTAAAACATAAAGCTCATCCCATACACCGTAAGAATCACTCTTCCAAGCTCCAGCAGGTCTCCTGACTTAAGTTCATCATTTTCCGCGTCTTCCCGCTTTCGCAGTGACATCTCTGCGGAAAACTCCCTATCACAGTGACGGGATCGTACCGGATTTCCACCGGTTTCCCTTTTCATCCCATATTACTGGGAACTGCAGCTCCTTAGATTACTCTGAATATCTGATTTACTTAAAAAGCTTAACATATACTTCCCGTATCTGTCAATCCTTTTCTTCGCCTCCTGGCGCCCCATACCTTGTGATACAGCACATCCACGGACAAATCGTCATTGACAACAGGTTTTCTAGTGAACCTTGTCTGCGACATGGTACAAAACAAACGAAAAGCCGCGTTTCTGGTAAATGCCCGGTATCTAAGCTCCTCTGCCACCACCGGCCCGTATAAGTCTGGCGTGCGTACTCGGGCATACCACCTGTCCGACGGCGGACTTTTGCGGCAAAAACCCCTCCGCAACCGTGCCAAAGGCCCGCGCAGAGGGGTTTTTCTTTGTTCTCTTTTCATTTACTTACTGTCCTCCAAAAGAAATACTTTCTCTCTGGAATCCCACATACTTATTCCCCTGAAGGGTCAGCCGCCCCGTATCATTTTCCAATATCAGGGAGTATTCCCGATCCGGTATTTCCAATTCAATTCGGTCTCCGCTTTCCACCTCAAAGGTCGCGTAAAAGATCTCCGACGGCCCATGCGTAAAAAAACTTCGCTCTCTTTTTTCCTTCACACTCTCTTTTCGCTTTCCCACCAGCACCGCATCCACTGTCAGTACCGGAGCATCCGTAGTCTTTTTCCACTGGGCCGCTCCCTGCATCGCCTGGTAGAGAAATACGCAAAAGACAACGCAAAGCACAATCACCACAATCATCGCCGCAGCCACAAAAAACATATCTGATTCATCCCCTTCAATTTCGATTTTCGAAGTCCCCCCCTTTGCCGTTTTTTCATTATAGCAGAGAAACCTTTGTTCTACTGTCAATTCCGCTTAAAAAAACATTAAGTGTTTCTTAAAATATCAGTTCAAGAAATAGCTTAAAATAAGATTTTTTGTACACTTCCAAGGTTCCCACGACATTCCCTTTCTTCAGCTTTACACGGCCGCCGAACATTTTCCTGATCTTCCGCTTCGCGGAAGCTGTCCTTTTTTGCTCTTACGCATTGGTTTTTCCTCCTTTACACTGAGCTTATCCCGCATTATGTCCGCCTTCTCCTGCTCTTCTATATACTTCCGTATTGTGGCTTCGTTTAATCCCACAGTACTCACATAGTATCCTTCCGACCAGAAATGACGATTCCCAAACTTATATTTTAAGTTTGCGTGTCTGTCAAACATCATTTGTGCGCTTTTCCCCTTTAAATATCCCATAAACGAGAATACAGGGTCTATCCGACCCATTATTAAGAAGAAAACCGGCCCCTGCGCCAACAGGAACCGGTTTTTCTGCTTTGTTGCCGTTCAGACTTCCTTTTCCGTCTCCACTGGCACCTCCGGAAGTCCCGCGGCGCTGGTCGCCAGGGAAATCATTCCGGAAAGAGCTGTAGCGGAGCCAAGCATCACCCAGTCCACGGAGCCCAGGACCGTGGCGGAACCCACGGACGCCAGAAACGTCTGGGCCATGGTCCGGACAGCCCGGACCGCCGCCGCTTTAAGCCACTTCTTCGTGTTGACCGACATTTTAAAAACACAGTTCTGAAACATCGCATTCCCTCCTGCATACAGTTTATGCCATTTTCAGGAAAAGGTGCTTTTTATGTAACGGTTCAGCAGGGCCTGAACCAATGTCAGTTAGTTAAGAATGTGACCTGCTCGAAAAGGGATACAGATTCCTTCTTCATGGGAGAATGGATGGTAGTCTGCCCAATAAATGCAATAATAGAGCGTATTGCTGATATGTAAATGGCATTTGGGGCTAAAAAAGCGTATGACAAACAGACAGGAATTGCACCTGTCAAAAAAAGCAGTATACTGTTAACAGCAGCCTGGTGGCTACGCCGCTCTGTAGATGAAGTATTTCGGCTTTCGGAAGTGGGCGGTCTGCAGCCTTGAATATTTCCTATTCCTACGTATGGGAACCAGTTCCCTGCGGAGCAGGGCTGCTATGTCAATCCGGTCTTCTTCCGAGGGCGAACGGAGGAAGACCCTGCAAATGTGGGCAGCCCTTGTGAAGTTCACCTGATATTCATGCTTTGTGTTCCTGGCTTCCAGAACTGTGGACTGAACAAGAGCTTCCGTTATATTATATAGGAGAAGCCTCGCGTACACTTCCTGCTCAACATGCATGGCCTTGCAGGAGTGGAAGCTGGTCATTCCGATTGTGTATTTCAGATCGCGGTAAGCACACGCAATCTTCCACCTTGAAAAATAGAGTTCGGCAAGCCGCTCCGGTGGGAATTCCTCAAGGGGAAGATTTGTGACGAGACACTCATACGCGCCGGAGGGGAGCTGTATTCTGACAACCCGGAACGTCATCGTGTAGGTATCGTCCGAACCGTACTGCACGTAATCGAAGGAGATATCGGCCCCTATAAAACGGGGTTGGCTGCCCGGAGGAATGGGGATTTTCTTTGACTGCCTGCGTTTAAGAGTGATCGTAACAGTTCGGTCAAAAGCCCCGTCGGTTGGGAGACCCAGGTTTTTGAGGATTCCTTTGGAGAGGACGTCCTTGGAACGGAACAGGAAGTACTGGCCTTTCTCTATGACATGCGCCATATCGTTGTAGGAACAGTATCCCCGGTCTCCAATATAGATATCTCGGATTCCCGGAATGAGTGGTATGCGGTCCACCATAATGCAGAAAGCGCGGAATTCGTCCTTTTCATGGACAGGCTGGAGTAACGCATCCATATATAGGTGGGTGTCAATGTCAAACAGAGCGTTTACATGAACACTGTAAAAGCCTTTCGCGGAATGGCCTTGGGATACAAAGTAGCTATCGGGAGAAAACTGTGGTGCGCTGTAGAAAGAGGCGGAGGAACCGTCAACGGCAAGGCAGCGGTAGCCCGGGGCAGCGCGGCGGAGAGGCTGATCCATGCCAATGAGGGAAGCGTTGAATGTATCCAGTACTTCCTTAATGGCTTCGGGTCTGAGTTTTGCCCGCTGCTGTCGGAAAGCGGAAGAGGTTGGGGCATCGGGGTCAAAGCCAAAGAAATCGAGCAGTTCGACCCTTGTGGAGGAAGCGCCCTCGGCGACAAGGAAGCGGATCAGGGAATCTGGTGGTAATTTGCGGATGCGGGAGAAATCTTTTCCTGGATGGACAGAAAAGTCCTGGATGTGTGCCGTAACCTTCCGGACGGCAGACTGGAAGCGCTGTTTAATCATCTGTGGTGTAATCATGCGCGTTACCTCCTTAAGTGGAAAAAGTTTATATTTTCTACTTAAGGGCCGCCCTTGTTACTTCTTAAAAACCATCAGTAACAAGGGCGGCCGCACATTTTGATGCTTATGTCAATACTCTTTTGAAAAAATTTAGGTTAGACCTCTCTTAAAGAGATCTAACTCATTAGCTTAACTAACTGACATTGGGGCCTGAACTGTTACCTTTTTCTTCTGTCAGTCCATTTTCAAAATCAGCTCCAGAATCCGCCTGGCGCTGGTTCTAAGCTCTTCCTTCGTCAAGTATCCCTTTTTCAGCGCCTCTAAAATCCGCTCCGGGTATCCGGCCGCCATCTTTATATCGTTTCCGGCCTTAACTTCCCGGTAGTTCTCGCTCTGTGTCCACCAGTCCGTGGTCACAACGCCCGCGAAGCCCCACTCCTGGCGGAGAATACCTGTGAGAAGGTCCTTGTTCTCGGATGTATGCACGCCGTTTAACAGGTTATAAGAAGACATAATCGTATAAGGCTGAGCTTCCTTTACCACGATTTCAAAGGCCTTCAGATAGATCTCCCGAAGTGCCCGCTCCGACACACGGGAATCGCTGGCCTTCCGGTTCGTCTCTTTATTGTTGCAGGCAAAGTGCTTTACGCTGGCTCCCACATGCACAGACTGGATTCCGCGTACCATGGCGGCTGCCATCTTTCCCGTCAGATACGGATCCTCCGAGTAATACTCGAAATTTCTTCCGCAAAGGGGGCTTCGATGGATGTTGATGGCCGGCGTAAGCCAGATGCCGATGTTGTTTTCCTTCACCTCCTCGGCTCCGGCGCGGCCCACCTGCTCCGTCAGATCCGGATTCCAGGTGCAGGCCAGCAGCGTCGCGCAGGGCCAGGCCGTGGTGACAACGCCGCACTCCGGCTTGATGCGAAGCCCTGCGGGGCCGTCCGCCGTCATCACATTGGGAACACCGTAATCCGGCAGATTTCCCATTCCAAAGGTGTTTGCCACCCCCGTATTGGGCTGTCCGCCCACCAGGGAAGCCAGATCCTCATCCGAAAGCTGATCCATGAAGGTATCCAGATCCGTTTTTCCAAAAGCCACATCCTCCAGTGAAAAGGCGGGCTTTCCTTCTGTTCCCCACACGCGGCGGCCGGGCTGATAGCGAACCGCCGGGCTCATTCCATCCTCCTGCGCGTAATCCTGGCGTTCCATCCCCGGCTCCTCCGTGTATTCGCCTGTGGGAAGCGCTTCCCAGCTCCCGTCTGCCAATAGCCGTCTGGAAAGCTTTTTGGGCGCTGCCTTGGAGCTTAACTGCGCCACGATTCTGGAACCCTCCAGACGCCAGGGCTTTTCTGCTGCTTTCACAAGATTTCTTGCGGAATTTCCCACATAGAAGAAATAGTCTCCCTCCTCCAGAACATACGCGGACAGGCAGACCTTTCCGGTATCGTCATAGGAAGCCATCTGGCTGTATGGAATCGCAAGCCGGATCACCTGCTCCTCTCCCGGGGACAGAAGCCTTGTTTTTTCAAAGACTCCAAGCTGCAGGGCCGGCTTTCCAAGTTTGCCCTGGGGCGCCTGGAAATACGCCTGAACCACTTCTTTGCCTGCCCGGTCCCCTGTATTCAGGACGGAAACCCGGATAACGGCCTCCTCCTCTCCGTAAACACAATCTTTCACGGATATGTCAAAATCCGTATAGGAAAGGCCAAAGCCAAAGGGATAGCTCACCAGCTCCTTTTTCCCGGAAAGGGTTTCGAAATACCGGTAACCCACATAAATATCCTCTGTGTATTCCACGCAATCTGCGGAAGCATGGAAGCCCTCCGAAGACGGGTAATCTTCCAGCCGCCGGGCAAAGGTATCCGCCAGCTTTCCGGAAGGGTTCACATCGCCGCACAGAATATCCGCCGCCGCAAGGCCGCCCTCCATGCCGCCCTGCCATGCCAGAAGGGCCGCCGAGATCGCCGGATTCTCCTTGATCCAGACGGTATCCATCATGCCTCCCGTATTCAGAACAACCGCCACCCGGCCAAATCGCTCCGTTACGCTGCGCACCATCTCCGCCTCCGCGTTTGTCAGGTAAAAATCGCCCCTTTCAAAAAGCTCCCGGCTCCTGGCCGTCTGTTCTTCATTCTCCGTGGGCAGCTCTTTGCCCTCTTCCGTGGTCCGGTCCCAGCCTTCCGCGGAAAACCTGCACACCGTGATCACCGCCGTGTCGGCCCAGGCAGCCGCCTCCTCCAAAAGCTCCCGGGGAAGGGCGGGCTCCCGGGTCATGCCGGGCAGGACGCCTTCCTCATACTGTCCGCGGACATTCCGGCGGTAAAATTCAGTCAAAGGCCCGAAAAGACTGAGTTTTCCCTCCGCCTCCTTCTGTTCCATTCCGTCCGCGAGGCTTCTGACATAGGCCACAGTCACATCCCCGCTGCCGCCTCCGCCTTTTACATAGTCCACGCTGCCTTTTCCAAAAAGAGCCACCCGGCTTCCTTTTTTCAAAGGCAAGGTCTTATCCTGATTTTTCAGCAGAACCATGCCTTCTCCCGCCGCTTTTCTGGACAGGGCGATATGTTCCCGGCTTCCGGTCACTCTCTCACGCCCCTGATACAGGGGCGTTGCCGGCTGATACTGAATTCTTGTCCACTTTTCCATGTGTTTCTTTTCCTCCTGCAGGCTTAGTAGAGCTGATAGCCGCCCGGCTCCTTGGCGTATTCATAGCTCTTAAGGAGCTCAATGTTCGCTGTCTCATACTGATTAAAAACACTGGGTGAAAACGCGGAAGGACTGATGGTTCCGTTATACCAGGATTTGGCGTTAAAGAAATCCTGAAGCTCCTGGGACTCGAACTGGCGTCCTCTTCTGGCGTAAATCTCGTTTTTCGCATAGCACAGCGTCCTGGCCGAAAGATTCGCCACTTCCTCATCCGTCAGATACCGGCTGTCGCTGTCCGGGAAAATATACTGGGTGGAAACATCCGATACGCCCTCTCCCACCGCGTAAATATCGTAGCCAGGCTGATCCAGCTGATAACCGTTGGCGCTTCTCTTAAATTCTTCATCCTTCAGAAGCTGTATGTTTGACGACTCATACGCGTTGAACACAGTATCCGAAAAAGAGGAAGGGCTGATGTATCCGTAATACCAGGTCTTGGAGTTAAAGTAGTCCTGAAGCTCCTGGGACTGGAAAAGCCGTCCCCTTCTGGCGTAGATCTCATTTTTCGCGTAGCAGAGCTCCTGGAGGGTCATCTCCTCCACCTCGCTCTGAGTCAGATAGCGGGAATTACTCTCCGGCGCCACATAGCTCTCCTCCCAGTTTTCTTCAAACAGCGCTTCGTCCACTACACTGATTCCGTACAGATAATCATAGACATCCGTAAAGCTGTAGCCGGGCTGGTCAAGCTGGTAGCCGTTTGCCGCAAGGCTGTATTCCCAATCCGTCAAAAGCTGTATGTTTGCCGTCTCATAGCCGTTAAAAACCGCGTCGGAAAACGAAGAGGGACTGATGTACCCGTAATACCAGGACTGGTCTTCAAAATATTCCTGAAGCTCCTGGGACGCGAAGGTCCTGCCGTGCCGGGCGTAGATCTCATTTTTCGCGTAGCAGGCCACCTGGGCATTCATGCCTGCAAGATCCTCTTCCGTTAAATACCGGCTCTGGCTGTCCGGCACCAGAAAATCTACCGCCGCCGCTTCCGCCCGTATGGCGTTTTCCGCCGGGCTGACCGCAGCCGCCCCCGCAATTCCAATCAAAAACGCTCCCAAAACCGCTTTTTTGCTCCAACTCTTCATAAGCATCTGCCTCCTTTCCAAATGCCAGCGGGTTCCTGCGCCCGCCGCTGTCCCCGGCTCATTCCCGGGCTTCTTCCAAAAAATCCCACACTGCGGCGGATATGGCCGCGATATCCTCCTGGGCCCGCCCATTGTCCGAAATATCGTTTGACAAAACGCAGAGCACGTAGGGTTTCTCCTCGTCCAGAATCAGGGCCGCATCGTTTTCAATACTGCCAAGGCCAAGTCCCGGCGGCATCTCTCCGGTTTTATTCGCCGTCACAACGCCGTCCGGCACTCCGGCCGGAATCTTTCCGGTCCGGGTCTGTCCTTTTAAAAGCTCCAGCATCTCCTCTGAGGCTTCCTTTGTCACCAGTTCTTCCCGATAGACCGCCTCCAGGAACGAAGCGCAGTCACCGGCGGAAGTATAATTGTCGTCTGTGGGATTCTCCGCCAGAAATCTCCTGCCCAGATGGGTGGCGGAAAATCCGTGCTCCTCACAGAACGCGTCCACCACTGCGGCCCCCTGTTCAAAGCTTCCCTCTCCGAGAAGCTCCGTCAATCGGTTCGCCGCGTCATTGTCGCTCACCGTAATCATCTGCGACAAAAGCTCCCGTATTTCTCCCTCGTAACTCTCCTCTGCTTCTATGGGCGTCTTTCCCGACTCCTCCGGATACAGGATGCGCTCATACACTGCTCCCATAATAAAGAGCTTTGCCACGCTGGCCGACTGCATCTGCTCCCCAGCGTTCAGCATACAGGAGCCCCCTGTGGTAAGATCCAGCACCGCCACAGACCACTTCTCCCCGGCCTGGCTTCGGGCGTCCAGCCAGCCCTCCTTCAGGATTTCTGCCAGGGGTTCCATGGTATCCGCAGGCGTGACCGCCTCCGGGACACCCGCAAGGTTTTTTCCTAACAGACCGGTATCCGGGAAAGCGTTCGCGTTTCCCTCTGCAGCTTCGCCTGCAGTCTGCGCGCCGCCGTCTCCTGCGGCTGCCGTCCGCGTTTCTCCGCCTCCCAGGTTCTCCGGATCCGAGAGCGCGGCTCCTGTTCCGCTTTCCCCTGCTGGCTCCGTCTGTGTTTCCCTGCTTCCAAGATTCTCCGGGTCCGAAAGCGCGGCTCCTGTTCCGCTCTCTCCTGCTGGCTCCGTCTGTGTTTCCCTGCTTCCAAGGTTCTCCGGATCCAAGAGCGCGGCCTCCTGTTCCGCGAAATACGCGTCGATCCCGTCTGCGATTCCCTGGGCCATCGTTTGGTGATGGCTCTGATCCGTCAGATAGAGATCATCCGCCTCGTTGCTCATATATCCCATTTCCAAAATGGTGACCGGAACCGTACTCCAATTTATCCCCGTCATGGTATCCGATAAAAGAATCCCCTGGTTTGCAAGCCCAGTGGCTTCACAGTAGTGATCCAGCACCGCCTGGGCAAGCCGCCGGCTTTCTGCGGCCAGACCGCCCACATACGGATTCTCCTCCGAAGGCGCCATGGTCAGTGCCCCGGATACTGAACTGTCCTCGCTGCCGTTGGCGTGAATACGCACGCTGATGTCCGCTCCCACGTCAGTGGCCAGCTGGGCCCTTTCCTTATTGCTGATCGCCGTGTCGTTGTCCTCCCTGGTAAGGACTACCTGGTATCCCCGATCCTCCAAAACCTCTTTAAGAACCAAGGCCACCTGAAGATTCAGCTCATATTCCGGGACCTGAGAATACGCTCCCTGGGTTCCGGAAGTCGCCTTGGCCTTTGTCTGAGAAGAACCGGGCGCCACAGGCTCCTGAGCGCTCATATCCACCCAGCTTCCTTGGTGACCGGGATCAAGAACGACAATCCTCTCTCCACTGCTGCCGGAAGCAAAGACCGTTTTCGCCGGCACAGCACAGAAAAGAGCTGCCAGGGCAATCACAACCCCCTTGCTCATTATCCACCTCCTCGTCCTTTATGCCCCCATTATACCCTCTCCCTCTCCCAAGAACAAGTATTTTGTAATAATGAATGGCATATTTCTAAAATATATTAACAAAAAGAACCTTTGGAGATTTCTATGCTGAAAAAAATACCGGGCAAAGCCCGGTCCTTTCTGGCGCTTCTTCTTCTCTTTTCCCTGTTTTATACCGGAGGATGGGGAACGGCGGCCTGCGTCTCCCACATGCGGACACAGACTGTTTCCGCCTCTGCCGCGGAAAACTGGGGGCTCAGCTTCCAGGAGGAGGGCCGCCCTCCGGTGGCCAACGCATCCTTTCA
>DVIQ01000090.1 GCA_018711185.1 Candidatus Limivivens intestinipullorum
TTACTCTGAAAGTCCGCCGCCGGATAGGCGGCATGCATTCAGGGATGCCAAGTACGCCCGCCAGACTTTTCCGGGGCGGTGGTACGCCTGCCCCGCGGGCGTATGCAGGTTTACCATATTCGAGTAAAGGCGCGCTAAGTAAAATAAAAAAACGCAAAGGCAGATTTGGGTTCCTGGTTGATTGGTGCTCGTACAGGCTCAGGCGCATGTCGATGATAAACGACAGGTCGTTATGCATGGACATGTAAACCGCATTTTCGAGGGTATGGAACGGTTCCGCGCGTTCCAAATTTTCCACAGCCAGCGCGTCAAAAATACTCTCTCAACAGCCACGCCGGCGTACAGCTCCACGCATGGCAAAAGCTGTTTACCTGGGCGGACCCGTAAGGCGAAGCGTCCGACTGCTCCGGGTCAAAAGCCTCCCAGAAGGTATCCGCCCCCAGAGCGGTCATGCCGCCCCAGTAAGTCCGCATCTGCGACAGAGCCAGTTCTTTTTCGCCCACATGAAGGAGCGCTTCGATCACGTGGTGGTAGGCATAGGGCGTGAGCGGCGTCATGGACGGTTTTTCCGTCAAAAGCCGCTTCATCAGCTCACGGCTCTGCTCTGGCTCCAGCACATCCGCCAGAACCATCCAGCATTGGGACATCCAGGAAATTTGCTTTTCCTCGCCGCTTACGAAAAATCCTCTCTCCCGGTCCCAGAAAACCTCCACGGCCCGTTTCACGGCATCCGCCAGGAGCCCTTCGATCCACGCCTGCTGCTCCTTTTCACCTAAAACGCCGGCCAGATACGCCCCCTGGCGCAGACAATAAATGAAAACGCCCATGCCTGCTGCCTGACGGTCCAGCCCCTCCTTCCAGTCGATGAAAAACAGAAGCGGATTGTCTCTCTTTGGCACCCCGTCCGCGAAATCATCCAGCGCCAGCTCGATCTGCCGAAAACCGGAAGGCCACAGTTCCCGGACGGTTTCCAGATCCTTGGTTTCCCGGTAATAATCGTACAGAATCGACACGAAAAACAGGGAATAGTCCAGCAAAAAGGTGTCATCCACCTGCTTTACGGGCTCTGTAAAGAGGCAGGCGCCTATTTTCCCGTCCGCCCTGGTAAGGCCGGCAAACAGGTACATGCACCGCTTCACCAGGTCGTAGTTCTTAAACGTAGCGTAATTCGTCCTGGCCTGGAGCCGCAGATCCCCGATCCACAGCCTTCGGTCTCGCTTCGGGCCATCCTCAAACACATCCTGCATACAGTCCTGGAGGGTTTTTAAGCTTACCCGGTCAATTCTCCTTAAATCCTCCGGAAGATCTTCCAGCGCCGCCACGCTGTCCGGATCCGCCGCGGAAACTGCCTTCAGGGACGCATCCTCCACAACTACCTGGAATTTCTGGGAGGTATCCACCGCGTAGATCTCAAGGAACCGAAACGCGTATCTTCTGGGAAGGGCCAGCGTACAGGGAAGAACATCGATATGAAGAAACTCCTCCTGAATCCAACCTTTGCTGATCCATCCGTCATAGTCCGCGGAATTGTCCAGGATTTCCCCGGCTTTCTCGCCGCCTTTCCCGGTTTTCCCCTGAAATTCCGCCGCCGAATAGGCGGCATACATTCAGGGATGCCAAGTACGCCCGCCGCTTTTTTCCGGGATGGCGGTACGTTGGTCTCGCGGGCGTATGCAGGTTTACTCCTGCGTCTTCTCCCACTCAGTATGCAGCGCCTCCCCATTCGTAGCGATCACATCCTTATACCAATAAAAAGATTTCTTTTTATACCGATTCAAGGTCCCGGTCCCGTCGTCGTTGCGGTCCACATAGATAAACCCGTACCGCTTCTTCAGCTCCGCCGTGGAGGCGCTCACCAGATCGATGCAGCCCCAGGATGTATAGCCCATGACTTCCACTCCGTCCTTGATGGCCTCCTCAACCTGGAGAAGGTGATCCCGCATATAAGCAATCCGGTAGCCGTCGTCCACCGTTGGTTCTCCGTCCTCTCCGGTAATCAGCTTGTCCACGGCTCCCAGGCCGTTCTCCACGATGAACAGCGGCTTCTGATAACGGTCGTAGTAATAATTCAGCACGTACCGAAGCCCCTTGGGATCGATCTGCCAGCCCCATTCCGATGCCTTCAGGTAGGGGTTCGGGACGCCTCCAAGAAGGTTTCCGCGGCCCCTTGTCTGTTTCGCGGGGTCTGCCGTGGCGCAGATGCTCATGTAATAGCTGAAGGAGACAAAGTCCACGGTATTCTTCAGGATTTCCTCATCTCCCGGCTCGAAATGAATCGCAATGCCGTTTTCCCGGAAGTACCGCTTCATGTACCCCGGATAATACCCTCTCACATGAACGTCCCCGAAGAAATCGTTTTTATGGAGTTCCTCCATGGTCTGGATCACGTCGTCCGGGGAGGGAGTCAGGGGATACGTGGGCATACTCAGGATCATGCAGCCCACCTTCGCGCCGGGCATCATCTCATGGGCAATCTTCGTCGCCAGAGCGCTGGCCACCAGCTCATGATGCACCGCCTGATAGAGATCCTGTTTGGAAAGCTTTTCCTTGTCCGTATAGATGCCGCCGCTCATAAAAGGCTCATGAAGAACCGAATTAATCTCATTAAAGGTCAGCCAATACTTTACCTTGTCCTTATATCTGGCGAAAATCGTCCGCACATACCGCTCGTAAAAACCGATCATTTTCCGGTTTACCCACCCGTCGTATTCCCTGGACAGATGCAGCGGCGTCTCATAGTGGGAAATGGTTACCAGGGGCTCGATGCCATATTTATGGCACTCGTCAAATACCCGGTCATAAAATTCCAGCCCCTTCTCATTCGGCGTCTCCTCATCGCCCATGGGAAAAATACGGCTCCAGGCAATGGACAGGCGGAACACCTTGAAGCCCATTTCCGCGAACAGCCGGATGTCCTCCTTGTAGCGATGATAAAAGTCAATGCCGATCAGCTTCATATTATCCGGGGTCGGCTCTTCAGTTCTGGGGCCCACAATGCCGTGTGGCGCCACGTCCTGGGTGCTCAGCCCCTTTCCGTCCTCATTGTACGCTCCCTCGCACTGATTAGCGGCTACCGCGCCGCCCCATAAAAAATTCTTTGGAAATGCCATATCTCATCCTCCTGATTTTCACTCTGAATCGCGTTCTCACGGGCTGCTCAGACCCGGGTCAAACGATCTCCATCCGTCATCTTCATATAGTGATACAGTGCCCCGATCAGGTTCGCCTCATTGTAAAAGGTACAGTTTACCAGCTTTGGTTCCGGTACATAGGGCGTAATCTGTTTTAACGGATTCTCCCTTACCAGCTTCTCCACGCTCTCCTCAATGGATTTCAGAAGCAGCGGCTGCCGGCTGATACCTCCGCCGATGGCAATGACCTCCAGATCCAGCAGTACATTCAAATTATAGATCTGCGCCGACAGCTCGTCCGCGAAGGCACGGATCCCCGCAATGGCCTTTTCGTCTCCCTGGTTTGCCCTGGCAAAAATGGTATAGCCATCCAGGGTGTTCCAGTCCTCCCCTGTCTGCCGGGCCACTGCCTTCGCAAGCCCCTGAGCGCCTCCCGCCATACCCCAGTAACCGTCCATTTCAAATTTCCGCTTTGGGTCATGAACCATATAGCTGTACTCTCCCGCCGTAAAATGTGTTCCCCGGTACAGACTGCCGTTTAAGATAATTCCTCCGGCCACGCCTGTTCCAAGAACCATCACAGCGCCGTTTTTGCAGCCCTTTAAGCTGCCCCGCCAGAATTCCGCCAGGGCGGCGCACTTTCCATCGTTTTCAATCACAGCAGGAAGGCCAAACCGCTGGGAAAGCTCCTGAGCCACATTCGTTCCCGCCAGATACGCCAGATACCCGGCCGTCCGGCAGTAGCCAGTCCGGCTGTTCAGCATTCCCGGCATACTCATGGCGATTCCCCGGATCTGCTCCCGGTACTTCTCCACCACTTTTCCCAGAACACGGTAAAAATCCTCTTTCCCGTGATCCTCAAAATATGGTGTGGAAACCTTGTCCTTTTCCAGAATCTGCGCGTTCTCATCCATTAAGGCATACTTGATAAAGGTCCCGCCGGCGTCAAAAACCAGATAGTTCCTCATAAAACGCTCCTTTCCCGACGCGCCCTTTCTGCCTTGGCCGGCGCGTCTGGCTTTTGATAAAATCATTATACAAGGGCTCGCGCGGCAATGCGTATCATTATTTTGTTGTTTTTATCAGGATTTTGTCCTATCTTTTGTCGGCCACCTTTCCGCTCACAAATTCTCCGGGCTTCCACCTCTCCCGGTACTCTCTTGGCGTCATCTGCTCATATCTCCGGAAGACTTCCCCAAACCGGCTCTGGGAGGAAAATCCCACATAGCCGGCAATCTCCGCCAGAGAAGCCTCCGAGTATTTTAAAAGATTTTTCGCCCGTTCCACCCGGAATCGCAGCACATATTCCTGCATCTGCATCCCTGTTTCTTCCTTAAAAATTCGGGAAAGATAGCTTTCGCTGACACCGATTGCGGATGCCGCCTCTGAAAGGCTGATCTTTCCATGAAAATTCTTATGAATATAGTCCCTGCATTTCTCCACATACCCGGAACCCTTCTTTCTTCTTCCGGCGTCCGCTGCCATCTTCGTAAACTCGTAAAGACTCTGTTTGCGGTTTTCCAGAATTTCGGAAACCTCCAGGGCCCGGTCAATCCGGTTAATATAAAGGTCACTGAGCCGGTAGGCATCCGCAGGGGAGACGCCGCCCTCTATGGCGGCCCTGGTAAAGAGCGTGACGGCGCAGATCGCCAGATTTTTGTTATGATTAAAGTCCTTAGCGGACAGTCTCCCGGCCGAAAGCTCCAGCCGTTCCATGTATTCCTCTATATCATCCAGCCGCCCCTCCCGGACGCAGTTCAGGGTAAGCATTTCTTCCTGATAGGTGTGGTGATACATTTCGTCGCTTCCCGCCTCCATGCCGCGCAGAAAAATCTCCGTCTCCGGGTTTTCCGGCGCGGACAGGCCATTGGCCCGCAAAAGCTCCTCCTCCGGGAACGCCCTTCCCTGAGCCAGCTCTGAAAAAATTCCTGTCAGAAGCAGTATCCGGAAATAAGGCAGCACCACCGGATGCTTTTCTTCCTCCTGCCGAATTCCCCAGGATTTATAAAACCGGTGCAGCGCCGCCCGGTCCATCCGGGCGGCGCACACCGGTCCCCACATCAAATACTGTTCTTCTTTCGTTTTGCAGCAGCAAAAATAAACCTCGTTTTCATCCCGAAAAATCACGGGCTGGGGCTGCGCGTCCGCCCTGGCGGCCAGCGCTCTGCGAAGCCCCTCCGAGCGCGCCAGGGGATTCGCGGGGAAAAACGCGGCTCTCCCCGCCGTCCTTCCAGCCGCGTCGGCAGCATTGCGCGTTCCGGTAAAAGCATCCCCGGCGCGCTCTGTTTCCTCCACAGCCCGGCTATTCCCCTCATACAGAAACACGTCCACGCCGGCAAAAGCCGCCAATTTTCGATAAAACTCCGCCGTCACCTTTCCTCCTGTCAAGCGCGTATTCATAATACCCCCAGGGCACGCGTGAATCATCTTCTTACACCGCAAACAGCAAGTGTTTGCGGCTACTGTGAATCGTAACGGGCACGCGTCCTCTTCACTGCCCGATTCGCTTAAATCTGTGACTCCATATATTTCATATAATTCACAACCATCAGCGCGATCTTAAAGGTCAGCGCGTCGTCAAAGACTCGGATATCCAGCCCTGTGCTCTTCTGCAGCTTCTCAAGCCGGTAAACCAGCGTATTCCGGTGTACATAGAGCTGCCGGGATGTCTCCGATACATTCAGATTATTCTCAAAGAATTTATTTATGGTCACAAGGGTTTCTTCGTCCAGGGAATCCGGTATATTATCACCGAATACCTCATGCATAAACATCTCGCACAGAGGGATTGGAAGCTGGTAAATCAGCCGGCCGATTCCCAGCGTATTGTAGGCCACAATGGACTTCTCCGAATAGAAAATCTTTCCCACGTCCAGGGCCATTTTGGCCTCCTTGTAGGACTTGGATACCAGTTTGATCTCGTTTACAATGGTGCCGTAGGCAATCCGCACCGTGGACATGGCCTCCGCGTTCAGCATGTCCTTCATCATCCTGGCAACTTCCTCTACCTCATCGTAGCCGTCCTCCTGCTTCAGCTCCCGGACGATAATAATGCTTTTCTCATCCACCGCCGTGATAAAATCTCTGGCCCTGGTGGCAAACAGAGTCTTTAAAAGCTCCCGGGCATTGTTGTCCTTCTCCTGCTTCGTCTCAACCATATAGACAATCCGGGGAACCTCCACGTCGATATGCAGCTTTTTTGCCCGGTTGTAAATGTCCACCAAAAGCAGGTTGTCCAGCAGAAGATTCTGGATAAAGTTATTTTTATCGTACCGCTCCTTATAAGCAATGATCAGGTTCTGTATCTCGCTGACAGCCACCTTGCCGATCATGCCGGCATCCTCGTTGGAACCCTTGGAGATCAGGACGTACTCGATCATCTGCTCATGAAAAATCTTAAAAAAATGGCATCCCTGAATTACCTGGCTGTCTGCCACAGAATCCACGAACTGGCGGATATTTTCCTCCGGAATTTCCTCCTCCTGGAATGTGGTGGCCACAACCCTTCCCTCCAGATCGTACACTCCTAAATCGATCCTCGTAATCGCTCTCAATTCATCGATGGCTGTCTGGAGTACCTGACTTGAAATCATTCGCTTCACTTCCTTATTTATCATTTATTTCCGCGAGCAACGAGCCAAGCGGACATGTATTGGCTCCTCATTTCGGCAATTTCTATGTTGATTTTCACAAAGTATCTTCGTTTCATGCTCTTATGATAAAGCATTTTTAAGCAAAAGGCAATCTCAAATAAAAAAACCTGCCATACCGTTCCCGGCATGGCAGGCCTGATAAGTCGGAATTAGTTTGTGATGGTCAGCTCGGTATCCTTGTCGAATACATGGATCTTCTCCGGATCCAGAGCAAAACGAACGGTGTCGTTTGTTCTCGCGGCGGTGTGCGGATCTACACGGGCCGTCATATTCGTACCCTCTACATCGAAGTACAGGAATACTTCAGCACCCAGCAGCTCGTATACACGGATCGTAGCGTCGATCAGAGTATCCGGATGCTTTGCGATAAAGTCAGCGTCATCATGAACATCCTCAGGACGGATACCCATAACAACGGTCTTTCCGGCATAACCGCCGTCGATTACTCTCTTCGCCTTCTCAGCCGGCAGCTTGATTGCGTGCGGGCCAACCTGAAGGATAACGTCCTTGCCCTGTACGTTTACCTTTGCGTCCAGGAAGTTCATCTGCGGAGAACCGATGAATCCGGCTACGAAGAGGTTGTCCGGACGATTGTACAGGTTCTGCGGAGAATCTACCTGCTGCATAACGCCGTCTTTCATAACAACGATTCTGGTACCAAGGGTCATAGCCTCGGTCTGGTCATGGGTTACGTAGATGATGGTAGCGCCCAGTCTCTGATGCAGTTTGGAGATCTCAATACGCATCTGAACACGGAGCTTTGCATCCAGGTTTGACAGCGGCTCGTCCATCAGGAATACCTTAGGATCACGAACGATAGCACGACCCATAGCAACACGCTGTCTCTGACCACCGGACAGAGCCTTCGGCTTACGATCAAGGAGTTTCTCCAGGTCGAGGATCTTCGCTGCTTCGCGAACCATCTTATCGATCTGATCCTTCGGAGTCTTTCTCAGCTTCAGACCAAACGCCATATTATCGTATACGGTCATATGCGGATACAGAGCGTAGTTCTGGAATACCATGGCAATATCTCTGTCCTTCGGCTCTACGTCGTTTACAACTCTGTCGCCGATCTTCAGGGTACCGCTTGTGATCTCCTCCAGACCTGCGATCATACGCAGAGTCGTGGACTTTCCACATCCGGAAGGACCTACGAAAATGATAAATTCCTTATCCTCGATTTCAAGGTTGAAATCCTTAACTGCCTCGAAACCGTTCGGATAGGTTTTGTTAATGTGCTGTAATGATAAACTTGCCATCTAAACTTCCTCCTCAAAAGACTTAACAGTTGTTTCGAATTGATTAAAGTATACTAAATGTGTCTTTTTTTGACCATACTATTTTTTCACAAAGTTTCTTTACACGCCTTGGCAATGTTGCCTGTGCGCCATTTCATTTCTTTTCGTCTTAGTCAGATTGACGAAAATTTTTATTTTTTATATACATTTTGCCGAAACAGAGCGGTTTTTACCTTTTTTGTTTGTCTTTGTCAGACGGACATCTGTGTGTCCTATTGCATATCTTGTTTTATAACAATCATAACAGTTCAGCCCTGCTGAACCGTTACATGCAAAACTCAACTGTAACCTTGTTTTTTATATCCGGCTTGTGTATACTATACAGGAGCCTGCCCCATGCCGGGATGTGTCCCGGCATAACCGGATAACAACAATACAGACAGGGAGGCGATCAGTCATGAATTACATTGTTTTCGATCTGGAATGGAATCAATGTCCGACAGGCAAAAAGCAGGAAAACCCACTGCTTCCCTTTGAGATTATACAGATCGGCGCCGTAAAGCTGAACCGCAATCTGGTGGAAATCGGGCGCTTTCAGGAAAATATCCGCCCGCAGGTTTATACAGAGTTTCACAGCCGTACCCAGGAAATTCTTGAGATGCGTATGGAGGATTTTGTGAATGCCGACGTTTTCCCCCGGGTCTGCCGACGTTTTCTGGACTGGTGCGGATCAAAGGTCCGCTACTGTACCTGGGGGCCCCTGGACCTTCTGGAGCTTCAGAGGAACATGCGCTACTACGGTATGGAAAATACCTTGCATTTTCCCCTGCGCTACTACGATATTCAGAAGCTCTTTTCCATACGCTGCCAGGATTCCAAAAACCGCCGGAGTCTCCAGGACGCGGTGCAGCTGCTCTCTCTTCCCACAAAGCTGCGTTTTCACGACGCCCTCTGCGATTCTCTGTACACCGCCGCGGTTCTGCGCACACTGGACATGGATATGGTGACGGCCAACTACTCCATCGATTACTTTCGGACTCCCGCGAACAAAAAGGAAGAGATCCACGCGCGCTTCGCGGATTCCGTCAAGTATATATCCAGAAGCTTTTCCGGACGCGGCGAGGCCATGCATGACCGGGGCGTCACTTCCATGAAGTGCTTTCTGTGTCATACGCCGCTGAAGAAAGAGTTTCGCTGGTTTCTTGGCAGCTCCAGAAACTACTTCTGTCTGGCCCGCTGCCCCCAGCACGGATGGCTCAAGGGAAAAATCCGA
Source organism: Candidatus Limivivens intestinipullorum (assembly GCA_018711185.1). Taxonomy (GTDB): domain Bacteria; phylum Bacillota; class Clostridia; order Lachnospirales; family Lachnospiraceae; genus Limivivens; species Limivivens intestinipullorum. Next base: position 9,299 of record DVIQ01000090.1, read on the forward strand.
ATAAAAAAGACGGAGTCCTGGCCGGACCGCGTCTTTTGCATCAAAACCATTCACCTCATATCGGATGAAGAAGCCCTGGCTCTCATAGAAAAGCGGGCTTCCATCCTGGAAAAGGAGTCCCTGCGGGAAATCCGCCGGTCCGAAAAGACCGCGGACGCGTAAGGGCGCTCCTCCTCCCCCTTCTCAGGCTTTTTTAAAATTCTCGACCAAATCTTCCATCTCCGTCAAAAGACAGTCCACGCGGCCATAAAAAGCGTCGTTGTTTGTGGGATTGTCCAATTCCTTCTCAATATAGCTCAAAACCCCCTGCAGCATAGCAATCCGCTTTTTGCCGCTTCCGTCCTTGTAGAGCAGATAACGACTCCTCTCATTTTCCTCCGGCGTCATTTTCTTGAGTACCACCTCCACGTTGGGCTTCTCCCCGATGTAGCGGTAGGTAATAGCCGGAGACGCGTGATTTAAAAGATTCTGAAGATAATAAATGTCGTTTGTTGCCTTATAGTAGCGCCAGGCAAAAGTCTTGCGCATGGTCTGGGCGCCGATAGAATTTAAGCCGATGCTCTTTCCAACCGACTTAAACACGCGGTAAGCCTGCTCCCTTGAAAGAGCCGCACTGGAGCTGGCATGACCCTGAATCAGAAACGCGTCTGGATCCTTTCCCTCCGTATACTGCCGGATAATCTCCTTTAATTCCGGAGAGATCTTGAAAACTCTTTTAATATTCTTTGTGCCGATATAAGCCTCAATTTCATCCTTATCACGAATATCCTTATTTTTGAATTTCAGGATTTCCCGAAGCTGCAGACCAGTTCCCACGCCGATTTCAAACAGTATATAATACTTGTCGTCCACCTCTCTGAGCTTCTCCTTGAATTTTGCCAGCGTTTCTTCATCCTTTATCGGTGATACCCAGTTCATACTTCTTCTCCTCCTTCATCCTTTGCCGAAGTCTCCTGCCGGATTTCCAGAACAGCCTGTTCCGCCTCCCGCAGAGCCTCCTCTTTTTCAATAATCTTTTCCGCTTCCTGCATTTCCGCTTCTTCTTTTTCCTGTCTGGCGCGTTTTTCCTCGGCCAGCCGGCGCTGCTCACGCTCCTTTTCCAGCTCCTTCCGAAGCTCCTGCTCGATCTCGCTCACCGGCCTGCTCTCAATATCCTTTTCAATCCGCACCCGTTCATCCCGCTCCTGCTTTCTGGCACGCCGGATCTTCTTCGCTTTACTGTTGCGCGTCCAGGCAATCAGCAGCATCGGAATCATAAGCACAATCAGTACCAGTCCTATGACCGCCGCCGTCAGATCGTTGTCCAGGATCCAGCTGTTCAGCCGGCCTGCCTGCTCCCGGACCACGCCCCAAAAGCCGGACACCGTATGAAGAGCCTGCTCCTGTAAGCTCTGCTCCTCCTCTGTTTCCTGACGCGCCGTAAGTGTCGCCGCTGTCCCCGCCGAAAGCCTGGGGCCTGAAATATCCAGATTCATGCTGGCAAAGGAGACGTCCGCGCTTCCCAGATCCCATCCTTCGTAGCTGAACCGGATGGTTCCATTCTCTGTCAGCCGCCGGGTAATATCCCCGCTTTCGAGATTTCTCGGTACATCCAGGACAATGCTGCTTTGCTTGTTCACAGCCTTCTGGGTCAGGCAGGGCGCATAGGTCACAGACATCTCGCCCAGTGTATCCGCCCCCGCAAGCTCCGCCCAGGTACTGGAATATTCCGGAATCCGCACCCGCAGGCGCTTGAAATTGTCAAAACCGTAGTCCAGAAGCCGGGCGGTTTCATCGTACATCTTATAGATTCCGTTTACCCGCAGAAGAACGCAGATCAGCGTCCTCTTTTCCCTTCCCGCATAGGTTACCAGCGTATTCAGAGAATCCTCCGTAAAGCCAGTCTTGCCGCCGGTGCATCCGTCGTAGTGAAATTCCCCGTCCATGAGCATCTGCTGATGATTCGCCAGGTAACGGATCTCATCCACCTCGTTTGTCTCCTCGATGTTGTAATACTGCGTACCGACAATCCGCCGATAATTCCGGTTCTGATAGGCGGCCCTGGCGATCAGCGCCATGTCCCTGGCGCAGGTATAATGATTCTCGTCGTGCAGTCCATGGGGATTTGTGAAATGGGTATTCGTACAGCCAAGCTGGGCCGCCTTTTCATTCATCATCTCCACAAAGGCGTCCACCGACCCGGCGATGTGCTCCGCAATCCCCACTGCCGCGTCGTTGGCAGACGCCAGCATCAGCGCGTAAAGGGCGTCCCGCAGCGACATCTGTTCCCCCGGCTGTATCCCCACGTGGGAGCTTCCGTACTCGATTCCATAGACAGACTCGGAAAACGTGACCGTATCGTTCAGATTCCCATGCTCCAGGGCCAGCAGACAGGTCATGATCTTTGTGATACTGGCAGGATATTCCTTTGCCTCCATATTTTTGCTGTACAGAAACGCGCCGGTATCCTCATCCATCACGACAGCTGCCTCCGCCTCGATCTGAGGCCCCTGGGGCCATCCGCTGACTTCGTTGGATTCGATCGGAAGATAATAGGACTCCGGCAGAACCTCCTCGGTCTCCGTCTCATCTGTTTGATCCGAAGATTCGGTTCCGTATTCCTCATAGCCGGCCTCCTCTCCCCTTACCGTCAGCTCCTGCTGCGGAAAAATCCCCGCGGCAAAAAGCAAAGCGCCGGCTAAAAGTATTTTTAAACCCGCTTTTTTCATTATTTTTACACTCCTGATTTAGGTACATAAAAATGTTACTATTCACAGCAGCAGCAAACACTTGCTGTTTGCTGCGTAAGAAAATGATTCAGGCGTGAGCGGATTCCATTCGTGAAGCGAATTTTCAATGAATCCGCGATGTTGCTGTTCACGGACCGGAGGGCCGTGAATAGTAACTTAAAAATTCCTTTTCATTACATCACACATTATAATAGATTTCCACGCTATTGTAAAGTTCCCTCAAGATTCCCCGGACCAAATCCTTCCGGCAGAAGCTCCTCCAGGGTCCGGATTCGAACCGCGTCCCCTGGACCGGCCAGCACGATCTCAAAAGTTTTCGGACTGCAAAATTCCATCATCACCTGACGGCAGACGCCGCAAGGCGGGCAGAAGTCCTGTTCCTCCCTGCTGCTGCCCTCCGGACCGCCGGCGATTGCAATGGCGCGAAAAGAGTGCTCTCCCTCGGATACGGCCTTAAAAAAGGCGGTGCGCTCCGCGCAGTTTGTGGGTGTATAGGCCGCGTTTTCGATATTGCAGCCCGTATAAATCCGGCCGTTCTCCGTAAGCAGCGCCGCTCCCACCTGAAAATGCGAATAGGGCGAGTACGAATGAAGCCTTGCCTCCCTGGCAGCCTCCACAAGCCCGCCCACATCGTAATCATAGGCCAGTCCTCCGCTTTGCTTCCGTTCCTTTCCTGCTGCCGTCATAGACATACCTCCGTTCTTCTTTTTTCTTTATTTTACCTCTTTTTTCGTCCGCAGACAATCCTAACTGCGCAGACCTGAGCTGAACCGTTACGGCTTGACAACAAATTTCCGAAATCATATAATGAGAGCTGTATTAGGCGCAGCCTCGATCCACGTCTGTCAGGGAAAACTCTGGCGGACGTTTTTTATTTCCGCGAGCAGCGAGCCAAGCGGACATGCAAGCATGTCCATTTGGCGGCTGCCGGCGGACACGCCTGCGCGAAACAGACAATGATTTTATCAGGAGGAATTATCATGCCCGTCAAAAATTCTTGGAGCCAGGCCCTGCGTTCCCTGCCTGCCGTTGTTTTGGGAAATTTTCTCTATGCCCTGGCCGTAAAGCTGTTTCTTCTTCCCGCCGATCTGGTAACCGGCGGCACCACCGGCATTGCCCTGGCCGTAAACCATTGGACCGGCATACCGGTATCCGGCTTTGTCCTTATCTTTAACGTTCTCATGCTGGCCGTGGGCTTCGGCATCCTCGGCAAGGCCTTCGCCGCCACCACGCTCGCCAGCACATTCCTCTATCCCGCGTCCCTGGAGCTGTGCGAGCGCCTTTTCGGAGACCTGGTTCTGACGGAAGACATTCTCCTGTGCACGGTATTCTCCGGCTTTGGAATCGGAATCGCCCTGGGCATCGTCCTGCGTGCCGGCGCCTCCACCGGAGGTATGGACATTCCTCCCCTTGTACTTCAAAAGCTTTTCCGAATCCCTGTCTCCGGAAGCATGTACGCTTTTGATTTTCTGATTCTTCTGGTACAGGCCACCATCCGCCCGGCGGAAAATATCCTGTACGGCATCCTTTTGGTCATCATCTACACCCTGGTGCTGGACAAAATGCTGCTGATGGGAAATACGCGGACGGAGTTGAAAATCATCAGCCGGAAATCCTCAGAAATCAGCCGGGCAATCCAGTCCCAGATGGACCGGGGCGTAACCCTTCTGGAAGCGGAGGGCGGACATCTTCACGGGGAGACAAAGCTTATCTTAAGCGTTATCTCCAACCGCGAGCTTGTCAAAGCGGAAAAGATCATCCACGCCATTGACCCGGAATGCTTCATGGTGGTAAGCAGAGTCAGTGAAGTCCGGGGACGCGGCTTTTCCATGAACAAAAAGTACCGGTAAGCCGCGCTCCAAAATCACGCTCTCACAGTCTGCGCAGACCTGGGCTGAACGATTGGTTACTATTCACAGCAGCCGCAAACACCTGCTGTTTGCGGCGTAAGAAAATGATTCAGGCGTGAGCGGATTCCATTCGCGAAGCGAATTTTCAATGAATCCGCGATGTTGCTGTTCACGGACCGTAGGGCCGTGAATAGTAACATCGATTGTGAACATTCTGTGAAATCCAAAAAAAATGGTTGACATCATTTGTTTTAAGTGTTATATTACATTTAGAACAAAAAGAAGAAAAAGAGGTTTCCTTAAGAAGCCGGATCTCTTCCGTACGTTCCACATCATAACCGGATGCCCGGAGGCATACCAAAGGTTTTTGAAAGCCGCTCCAGCGAGGGTCCGGCACAGAAGTACATCCCAAGCCCCGGTTATGACGGCGCCGTTTATACGGCAGACTGTGTTTATACCGACACATCGGTTATCTCCGGTTGTGCTGATACATATTTATATCGAAAGGGGAAATGAATTATGTTGATGCCTAGTATTTTTGGAGAAAGCTTATTTGATGATTGGATGGATTCCTTTGATAAGGATTTTGAAAGAGATTTCTGGGGCGGAAAAAACCCGCTGTACGGCAGACACGCCAAGAACCTGATGAAGACAGACGTTAAGGAAACGGATAACACCTACGAAGTGGACATTGACCTGCCTGGCTTTAAGAAAGACGAAGTTACCGCTTCCCTGAACAACGGTTACCTTACCATCAGTGCCGCGAAGGGTCTGGATAAGGATAAAAAGGATGAAAACGGCAAATACATCCGCAGAGAGCGTTACGCGGGCAGCATGAGCCGGAGCTTCTATGTAGGCGAGGACATCACTGAGTCCGATGTACACGCAAAGTTTGAGGACGGTATCCTGAAGCTCACCCTTCCTAAGAAGGAAAGCGCGAAGGCGGTAGAAGAAAAAGGCCGCATCGCCATCGAGGGCTGACCCGCGGCCGCTTGGCCCGGCTGCTCGTAGACAGCGCCCGGAGCGTAAGAAAATGATTCAGAACATCC
>DVIQ01000012.1 GCA_018711185.1 Candidatus Limivivens intestinipullorum
AACCTGAAGCCTTATGAATACTTCGAATATCTCCTGACGGAAATCCCGAAGCATATGGATGATAAGGATTATAGTTTTTGCGAAGCTCTGCTGCCCTGGTCACCGGCTTTGCCGGGGAGATGCCGCAAGCAGGGAGGAAGCAGCCAGCCTTCCTAAGAATAATCTTTAATTTTCAAAGGACATTCCTAACTGAGAGCATTGTCGCATAAACGGTAGAAAACTGCAAGGTACGCACTATCTACCGTTTACCTAAGAAAAATGGTGACCGCTCAGCTTTGCTGAACGGTTGCGAAAAATTCCATAAGGAAAGGCAGGATGTATTTATGAAGAGAAAATTTGTTGCAAAACTCCTGGCTGCCTCCACTGCAGCCATTTTATCCGTAAGCTCGGTTTCCGTTTTTGCCGAGTCGACTTCTACCGAAATGACAAGTGAGACTTCCTCAGAGAACCCTGCCGGGGACTCCTCGGAAAGCGAATCCGGTGAAACGGATGCGGCGGAAGAGGTTGTCCTTGCGGACTGGAACGCTCAGCGCTGGGCTGACGCCACAGAGGATGAGCGCACAGAGGCGGTTCGTACATACCTTGAAGAAAGCTGGTATCTTACCGGAGAGACACCTCTGGAAGGAACAGAGCTGGACACGGCTGTCTCTGAGAAAATGACCGAACTGGAAGCCGCGTTAAACGGCGAATCCCTTTCTTCCACAGACGCCTCGTCCTTGGAAGCTGCGGAATCAGACTCCGGATCAGGGACTGCGGAGTCTGAGACTGCGGCAGCCATAGCGGATGGCTCTGCTGAGGATACCGAAAGTTCAGAGGGTACGTCGGAATCCGCCGATACGACCACAGCTGAGAATACCGCCGAGGACAGCGAGGATGCTTCCGAAGCCGCAGACGGCACGAATACGTCCGGTGAAGAAGAGGTAACGCTGCAGACGCTGCTGAATAAAGAGCTTGACGGGCAAATTGATCTGTCCGGATGGGATTTTGCAGTATGGAGCGCGGCCAACGACTGCGAGAAGGCGGCTGTTGCCTACACCTATCAGCAGGCTACTGGCTCCGAAAAGGATCTTGAAGGGGTTCTCCAGCAAATCGACGATGCCTTTACAGCAGACGCCTCTGAGCAAACATTGAAGGAAATGGTGGAAGCGGAAGGCGCGGTCTTTGTTTCGGAAGATCTCTCCACTGAAGAAGATACCGAAGCGGAAAGCGACGGAGGTACTGAAGCCTCAGAAACAGCGAACGCCGGGGCGTAAGAACCGGACCGTAATGCGAAAGAAAAACGGCGGCAGGCCCGTGAAAAGACCTGTCACCGTTTTTTCTTTCGCATTCCCGCTTACCACGGGAATCATTATTTTGTAGACACAGCTTCCTGTGAGCAGGAAGCCTCTAAAGGATATCGGTATTTATCTTCTTCTGTGATTTCCCGCAGAACTTTGCAGGGAACGCCCACCGCTACCACGTTCGCCGGTATGGACTTTGTTACCACGCTTCCGGCCCCGATTACGGAATTATCCCCGATGGCCACGCCAGCAAGAATTGTGGAGCCCGCGCCGATCCATACGTTGCTGCCCACGGAAATGGGCTTTGCCACTTCCATTCCCGCCCGGCGCTGTTCAGGATCAATGGCGTGCTCCGCGGTGGTAAAGCAGCAGTTAGGTCCGATGAATACGTGATTCCCGAAGACAACCTCTGCTCCATCTGTGATCACCAGGTTGTGGTTTGCGTAAAAAAAATCCCCCACAAAAATATGATAGCCGTAATCGCACCAGAAAGCCGGATTGAACGTGGCCTCCTCTCCCATACCACCCAGAAGCCCTTCTAAAATCTGACGCTGCCGCTTCCGGTCATTGGGATTCGTCTGATTAAACTGCCAGCACTTCTCTTTGCTGCGGCGGATCTCCTCCTCAAGGACAGGATTGTAGCAGGCCTGAAACAGGCAGTTTAACGGAATCTCTACCCTTTTCTCCATTCCCTTTTCTCCTTGATACTCCAATACTTTTCAGACCTTTATGCGGTCGGCGATTTCCTCGCCAATAGCCAGGCGTCTGGAATTTGCGCTGATCACCATGCCTCCGGAGGTTTTTTGGATAATCTGTATCTCGCTTCCCTCCGAAATACTCAGGGACTCCATGAAGTCACGGATTTCCCGGTTTACCAGCATCCATTTGATTGTACAGGTATCTCCGATTCCTGCCCTTGTCAGTGCCTGCATAAAATCGCCCCTTTCGCTTTAAGTAAAATCATAACGCCATACGCGAATCTTTTTTGCTCTTTTTCATATTATATCCCTCAAAGCGAAAGTTAGCCAAGCATAAGAAGATAAAATTTTCCGTATTATTTTTTCCAGCCATCCGGCAGATACTTGATGGTTCCCTGGATCATATCATGAACAAGCCTGCGTACATCCTCCTGGGAGCATTTCTGTCCGATCACATTAGGATCGTTCAGGAATGCCTTGACAACCAGCTCCTCATTGCAGGTCAGAGCAGCTTCAAGGGTATAGGCGTGGTTTTCGATGTGCGGCATAATCAGGCTGCGTACATTTTCCGGAAGATTTCCGGCGATAACCGGACGGATGGCATCCCGCTCGAATACTGCGTTGGTCTCCACCACCGCGTCCTTTGGCAGATTCGGGATCTGACAGTTCGTGTTGGGGATGTTTACATTGCTTACCATTCGGTCAAGACCGCAGAGCGCCTTGATCAAAAGAATCCCTTCCTCTCCGGTGGGTTTCAGTTCTACTTCTTCCTTGCCTTCAAGGAGTCTGTGGCTCTTCTCAAGCCGGTTCTTCAAATCCTGTTTTCTCCACTCTACAGTAGTAAGACCGAAATCCCAAGACTCTACGGTGGCCGGATCCTTCAGATACTCGTCTCCGGGCATAAACTCCGCCAGGTGACGGTCTCCGGCGGCGGCAATCAGGCCGTAACGGCGGAACAGATCAAATTTCACCCTATGCTTGCAGGCAAAGGATGCGTTCAGCCAGTTGCCGTCTCTCTCGTGAAAACCTTCCTCAAAGTGCTTGTCAATATAATCCCGATATACCGGGAACAGGTCGATTCCCTTGTAGGACGCGTAATCAAACCAGGTAAAGTGATTGATGCCCAGCACGTTTACATGAATATCCTGGCGGGGAATGTCTTTCAGTCCAAAGGTTTCCTCCGCGATTCCCTTTAATACCTTCTGGGTTCCGAAAACCTCATGGCAGCAGCCGAAAGCTTTGATTTCCGGGAATACATGGTACAGGGTCTTCACGCAGAGCGTCATGGGGTTTGTGTAGTTGATAACCCAGGCATTCGGAGAATATTTTTTGATCGCCTCGGCGATCTCAACAAACATGGGAATTGTGCGCAGAGCGCGGATAATACCGCCGGGGCCGGCCGTATCGCCTACGGACTGCCAGATGCCAAGGCGCTCCGGCATATGAACGTCTACGGCCATCTCGTCAAAAGTGCCGGGAAGAATGGAGATCACCACGAAGTCCGCGCCCGTCAGAGCCTCCTCTATGGTTTTGTACGTTTTGTATTCCCACTTTCCAACGGCCTCTTCTCTGGCGCTGACGCGGTTTCCGATCACCTCATTGGCTTTGGCGGCCCCCTCGTCAATATCATAAAGGCGGATTGTTCCGCTCATGGAGGGTTCCAAAGCAAGATCTGTCATAAACGTCCAGGCCCATCCGCGGGAACCACCGCCGATATAAGCAATCTGAACATCCGAGGCCTTGTTTGCTGCGTATTTCATAAAAAACATCTCCTTTGCTTTTTTTATTTTTCTATAGAACATTATACTGAAATATAGTATAATAATCTCATGTTATATTTACTTTTTTTCTTGATTTTCCACTTATTTTATCTCTTTTTTATGTTTTTCAAAGGAGGGAGCCATGCGAAAGGTTATTTACGAGGAAGCAATGGATGGAATCACCATCAGCCGTCTGATCCGCAATTATGAATTTAACATGCCGTCAAAACACACCCACGACGAATACGAAATCTATTATTTAGTCCGGGGAGAACGGTCGTACTTTATTGAAAAACAGATTTACCATATCAAACAGGGCTGTCTGGTTTTCATAAACAGGAATACCATTCATATGACCACCCAGTATAAAGACTCCTACCATGAAAGAATCGTCCTGGAAATGCGGGAGGAACCCATCGCTTCGCTTCTTGCCTGTACCGGGGAACTCCAGCTCTCAGACTTTTTTCAGAGAAATCAGGGCGTCATTGAGCTGGATGCGGAAAATCAGCAGTATATCATGTCCCTCCTTGACGGAATCGCCAGTGAAATGGGTACAAAAGATCCCGGCTATAAGATGATGGCCATGAACAAGCTGATCCGGCTGTTTTTCTTTACAGTCCGCCATTTAAAACAGAGCGATTTTTCCGCTTCCACCACGTCCCTCTCCACCACTGCCACACACCAGAAGGTGACCGAAGTAGCGTCCTATATTTCCGCCAATTACGCCCAGGCGGAATCCCTGGATTATGTGGCGAAACGGTTTTTTATGAGCAAAAGCTACCTGAGCCGGATTTTCAAAGAAATTACCGGCTATACGGTAAACGAATATATTAATGTCAACCGGATCCAGCAGGCCAGGAAACTTCTGGCGGAGAGCGATCTGAATATCACAGAAATCGCGGAAACTCTTGGTTACGACAGCATTACCTACTTCGAAAAAATTTTCCGCAAGCACACAGAAACATCCCCTTTGAAGTACCGGAAGCAGTGCCTCAAGGAAAAAGAAAGCCCTGCCGTCCGGCCGAAAACCTATCAGGGAGAACAGCTGCAGTAAAAATAATCAAAGTCCGCGTACTGCCGTTTTCCGGTCATGTCATGGCAGTACATACCAAAGTGGGCGCCTGTAAATCCCCGGCAGTGCTCGTCCGTCACCAGTTCCGTTAAGAGCAGAACTCCCATGTCCGTCCAGCTCTCTCCATCCACGGAATACAGGCAGCGGGCGGTATCGGCGTCTGCCGTTATGCGCAGCCACAGCCGTTTGTGAGGCGGCAGAGGAACGGGCGCTGTCTCGTCCGTCACGGTATGCCAGTCGCTTTTTACCACCGTCAGAACATCATGCCCTTCATCGCTGCGGCTTTTTCCAAAGAGATAAAAATTCGCTGCGTCGTACATATACGCAAGGCCCGCGAACTGCTCCGGGCAGGCGGAGGAAAATTCCAGGCAGGTCTCGGCGCAGGCATTGTACTCGGTCTGCCGCACTGCCGCCAGGCTTACATGATGGAGAGAATTTAAGGATTCCTGGCCGTACAGACGAAGCCAGCCCGGCCGTTCGGTCAGGGACAAGTTCTCCTGAAGCGGAAGCCGCGGGAAAGAATACCGTACGGGCATATCGGCGCTGTCGAACTCATCCCGCTCCCTGGGCGTTTCCATGGGGTGCGGGGCGATGCCGGAGGGGCTTTCCGTCTCATTCTGTCCTACTCTCCCGCCGCAGGAAAGACGAAGCCAGCCCTCTTCGTTCCAGTAAACCTTCTGAATTCCCGTCTCCCGTCCAAGCTGGCAGAGTTTCTGCCCCTTTGGCGGTCTGGCGCACAGATGCACCAGATACCACTCTCCGTTCTGGGTATTCACTAAATCCGCGTGGCCGCATTTCTGGAGCATTTCCGGATTATCCGCGTCCGATGTGAGCATGGGATTTCCAGGATCCACTTCATAGGGTCCCCAGATAGATTTGGAACGGGCAATGGTTACACAGTGTCCATAGCCGGTTCCTCCCTCTGCCACCAGGCAGTAATACCAGCCGCCGATATGATAAATGTGAGGCCCCTCCGTGAATCCGATACCGCTTCCCGGAAAGACATTTTGCACTTCTCCAATCAGCCGCTGCTGTACCGGATCGTACTCCTGCACCAGCACGCCTTTAAAACCATTCCGCATATTTACCACATATTTTCTGCCATCGCTGTCGTGAAGCATGGACGGGTCAAAACCGGTGCTGTTCAGATAGACAGGATCGGACCAGGGGCCGCGGATATCCTCTGCCCACACCACATAATTATGGTTGTTGTAATACCGGCCCTTCTTTGTCTTTACATCCGTAAACACAAGCCAGAACCGCTCCCCGTCATAGGTAATGTCCGGGGCCCAGACGCCTCCGGAGGTGGGATCTCCCAGCATATTCAGCTGGGAAAGCCGGTTCAGGGGGGACGGAAGCTGTTCCCAGTTTTCCAGATCTTTTGAATGCCAGAGCTTAACGCCGGGCCACCACTCAAAGGTGGAGGTGGCGATATAATAGTCCTCTCCCACGCGGATAATGCTGGGATCCGGACAAAAGCCCCGCAAAATAGGATTGTGAATCATACATATCTCCTTTCTGCAGCTCTATACCTGCAGCTTTTGCGCAGCGGAAAGCATGGAATTTTCCTGACTCAAGCAAAACGGATATGCGCATTCCGCTCCGCTGCATGTTACGGTCCGCGCACATATCTGCGCGGAACTGAGAGAAACAAAAACCGCTGCCGTACATGCTTTGCGCATACCGGCAGCGGCAGACTGCATTTTCCGGGTTAATACGGAAAAGGCGAGATATTTTCGAAGACCACCTTCCAGCGGCCGTTTTTCGGAAAACCTGGAAGGGCTTCTTCGCACCCCGGACAGCCTGCGGCCATCATGGCTGCCGCCAGAAGCAGCGAGCCGTTTCCCGGAAGATAAAGGGGAAGATCCGTCCTTGTCTCCTGAAAGTTATTGCCGCTTGCCACATAGGAATTCTTTGGCGTATCCTTCAGCAGGATTTCCACCGCGGTATCCGGATCATGGAGGCGTACAGCCGTCATGGCCAGCATGGCGAAATCCCACCCCCACATGGTTTCAAAGTCCCAGCAGTCAAATACTTTTTGAATCGTAGCCCGCATAATCTCCGGATCGATGCGCTTCCCTGGCAGAAGACCCAAGGACGCCGTCATGGACGGATGATCCCGGTTAAACCGAAGAAACGTATCCGGACAGGTCTCGCAGGCCAGATACAGGCCGTCCTTCTGGGGCGGCAGGGCCATTCCCTCCGCTACGGTTCTCCAGTTTTCTTTGTCCTTTCCAAGCAGATCCGCCCAGTCCGCAGCGATATTCAAGACCAGATTCCAGTATTCCAACTCATAGGTCGGATTCTTTGTGGTTCGGGGATCATGCTCCTCTTGGGCGGGAATTAGCGGTTTCGGAAGATCGTACCGGCCGGTCTTTGGATTCAGATCAGTGAAATCGCACATGAACCTTGCCGTTTCACTGATCACCTCCCAGTATTCCTCCAGAAGGCGGTCATCCTTTTCCCTTGCATATACCAGCGCGAGCATCCAGATAATATGCGGCTGCTGCCAGATCAGCAGCGTGGCGATAGCCGAAGGGGAAGATACCGCGTCCGGCGCCACCATCTTTGGCCAGCGGGCGCCCGCGTAGCCGTTTTCCGCCGCGTTTTCCCGGGCCTGGGGGAGATGTTCCTTATACCAGTTTAAGCTTCCTTTCAGCATTTCCGGCTTATTCCACAGAGCGGCCCAGGCACAGTGCCAGGGATACATCTCCAGATGAAATTTTCCGTACCAGCTGTTGCAGGTGAGCCCGGTCTCCTGTGGCGGAATCGACCCCAAAGACTGGATGGCCAACAGATACTGAGAAAGGACAATCCTCCGCTCCAGCTCTGCCGCCCTGGGATCCTTGGAACCCTGGAAATCTATCATGCCGCAGTTTTCCCAGAAGGCTTTCCATTTCCGCGCGCTGTCTGCTTTCACTGCCGGAAAATCCAGAATCTCCGGCGTCTTTTCGGCGGAAAAGCTCACGGTAAATTCCAGACGGTCCGTCTGCGAGGCAAAGATCCAGGCGTGACGGCCGATCTGGGAAAGTTTCAGATACGAACCGGAGACAAGGCGCGCCTGATAAGTGTCCTTGTCCAGACTTCGCAGGAAAAGCACATCCGTGAGGCCCTCCGAACAGGCAGACTCAATTGCCGTGGTATGCCATGCCTCGTGTTCCCAGTCTGAGGCGGAAATGTCCTTGCTCCCATAAGGAAAAGCCAGGAGAACCGAAAGTTTTCCTTCTGAAAGGGCCTTGGAATGAACCGACACGCCCAAAACATCCACAGCCCCGGCGCAGACCGTCTCCGTCTCCACTACATAGCCTTCGATTTCAAAACGGCTCTTCAGCACACCCTCATGCAATGAAAGTGTCTGATCGGTGTTTTGAAGCTCCTCAGGAGAAATTTCCCGCCCTTCCCATAAAAATCCAATGCGGGCAAGGTTCAGCCGATGGGGATTTTCCCGCATCCAATGATATGCCTCCTCGTTTCCGGGCTGCACCTCGGAAGCGTAAGAAACCTTCCCCTTCGGGCTTTCGTAAACCGTTTTTACCACATCTTCCGGACGATACCAGATGTCCCGGTTTTCACCTGCCGGGGCGCTGTGCCATCCCCACTGGCTCATGGTACACAGAGGCACATGCAGTTCCCTCTGCTCCCGGTAAAGGGTCTGAAGTCCGGTGATGTCCGCAGTAAAGGCGAACTCACCGTTTCCTACACTGAGGGGGCTTTTCGCGTCCCATGCCGTCAGGTGCGGGTTATTTCGTCTAAGCAGCGCTTTTCTGTCTATCATCGCTCCACCTCCCTGAGCTTTTATCAGCCTTTTACACTTCCGGCTGTTACGCCTTCCATCAGGTAACGGTTAAAGAACAGGAACAGCAGAAAAACGGGGATCAGTGACAGCGTGGACATAGCAAACATCGGTCCGAAGTTCGTACCCTGCACATCCGCGAAATTCTTGATCGCGTAGGAAACCGTATACAGTCCTGGCTTTGTAAGGTAAAGCAGCGGGCCCATATAATCATCCCATACCCAGTAAAACTGAATAACTACCGTCGTGATAATGGATGGTCCCAAAAGGGGCAGAATAATCCGCGAAAAAATTTGGTAACGGTTGCAACCATCGATCATAGCCGCCTCGTCAAGCTCTTTGGGAAGCCCCTTGATGAACTGCATCATCATGTAAATGAAAAATGGCACGCCCAAAAATTTCGGAAGAATCATCGGGACAAACGTTCCAACCAGATTAAGGTTATTCCAGATAATATACTGCGGAATCATCAAAACCTGGCCGGGAAGAAGCATGGTCATAATCATGCAGAGAAACCAAAACTTTCTTCCCTTAAATTTTACTCTTGCGAGAGCGTATGATACCATTGCGGAACTGATAACCGTACCCAGAGTCGATAAAACAGAAATAATAATCGAATTTTTAAAATATGTAGCAAACGTATACTCCCCGGCTCCCTGCCAGCCGTCCGGATAGTTCTGCCATACCCATTCGCTGGGAAAGAACGGGGCGTTGCTTCCAAGGATTTCACTCTTCATTTTAAAGGAACTGATCACCATCCAGATAACCGGATAAATCATCAGCAATCCGAACGCAATAACGAAAAGATGGTAAATCGTGGTTCTTATGTTTTTCTTTGCTTTCAGGTTCATGCAAGCTCCTCCTTAATCATCTGCCTCATAGAACACCCAATTTTTAGACGTCTTGAAGATAATGCCGGTAATGGCCGCCATAATAATCAGAATAATCCAGGAAGCCGCACAGGCATAGCCCATATGCTGATACGTAAAGCCTTCTGTGAAAATAAACAGGGAAACGTATTCTGTCGCGTGGTTCGGGCCGCCCTGGGTGATAATCTGTGCCTGTGTAAATGTCATGAATCCGGAAATCAGCTGCATCAGCAGATTAAAAAGAATCATGGGAGACAGACACGGGAGCGTAATCTTAAAGAAGCGTTTTACCGCGCCGGCACCGTCAATTTCTGCTGCTTCGTAATAATCAGCCGGAATCTGCTTTAATCCCGACGCGAAGATCAGCATCGAAGAACCGAACTGCCAGGCATTACATAAAACCAACGGAAAAAACGCCCAAGCACTGCTGCCAAAAAAGTTAAAGCCTGTAACGCCCATATCTTTGATCATATTTACGATCGGGCCGCGGCTTCCGAAAAGCTGCTTCCAAACCAGCGCTACAGCTACGGACCCGCCGATCAGGGAAGGAATGTAATAAACGGCGCGATACAATCCCTGGAGTTTTGTCGGCTTCGTGAGTAGCATGGCAATAAACAGCGCAAAGATTAATTTCAGTGGAACACCGATTAAAACATACTGAAAAGTTACAAAAATAGAATTATGAAAAATCTCGTCTTTAAAGAGATTAATAAAGTTTTCTAAACCGACAAATGCCGCCGTAGAGCCAATCTTGTAATTACAGAACGCATAATACAAAGATAAAATCATCGGAATCAGAGTCAGGCCACAGAAACCGATGATAAATGGAGCGGCGAACACATAACCAACGGTGTTGTCATTGTTCAGGAAAGCTTTAAATGATCCCTTCTTTTTCAGATTCATTCGCAAGGACCTCCTTATCTTTCTTAAAAAATGCGCTCTGAAGAAATTCCTTCAGAGCGCAGAGATATTCGTTCGTGTCTACTTATTCCTGACTTGCAGCTTCACTTTCGAACTTATCCCAAATTTCCTGAGCTTCTGCCCAGAACGCATCTGCCGCCTCCTGCGCGTCCGCATAATTTCCTTCATACAGGCCCTGGAAGTAGGTTGTCTTAAGCACATTGGAAATTTCTTCGTTTGCCATAGGTTCGGCAGGGCTGGTATTTACAGCGTCCGGGAAAGTAGCGATCAGGTCGATCATGTCGTAAACCTTAGCCGTCGTGCTGTCGGTAAGAGATGAATCTGCCTTTAACGCGTCAAGAACATCGCTGTTAACGGAAACGCCGCGTTCGCAGTTCAGGATCTTATTCGCTTCAATGCTGTTAATAAAGAAATTGATAAAGTTTGCCGCGATATCTTTCTTTTCAGAACCAGAGTAAATACTCATCTGCTGAGAAGAACGAACACACATACCGGACTGGCCATCTGCATACACTCTCGGAATCGTGCAGAGTTCAAGTTCAATGCCGTTCTCGGAAGCGACATTGCTCAAAGCCTGGAACTGGTTGGAAGAAAGCATCATCATAGCCGCATCCCCATACGCAATCCAGTCAGCCTCTACGTTCGCTCCGATTTCGTTCATAATACCATAGTCTCCAATGCATCCTTCCTGCATCAGTTCTGTGATCAGATCCAGAATATAAGCGATGGGCTCGGTATCTCCCTCAAATGCGAAGTCGGAACCGTCCATTGCGTAGAAGTTATAACCTTCCTTCCACTGGGTAACAACACTATAAGCCAGGCTGTTCAACTCAAGTGTGGTAACCGCAGGGTTGCCGGTCTGCTCGGTAATGGTACGGCAGGCAGCCGCGAAATCATCCCAAGTCCAGTTCTCAGTAGGATAAGCAACGCCGCATTCGTCAAAGATTGCGGGGTTGTAAGCGAAGCATCTTGCGTTCGTACCATTAGAAATACCGGTGATATTTCCATTCGCCTGGTCAATAGTAGTAGCAAGCATTGCATCGGAAATTGCGCTTGTGTCGATAGTGCCGTCTTCAACATAAGCGTTCAGCGGCTCAATCGTGTCATAGTATGTTGCCCAGTTATTTCCCATCTGAAATACATCCGGAAGCTCTCCGCCAGCCATTTTAGCCTGGAACTGAGTCCAATAACTGGTTCCATCAGCGTATTCATATTGAATATCGAGGCCAGTCAGCTCCTCATACATCTCAATAACTTCAATCGTCAGCTGATGACGGGTATCGGATCCCCACCACATAATGCTCATGGTCTCTCCGGAATAATCCGGCCACTCATAGTTGGGATCGTTTACGTCATTCGTAGCTCCAGTGGAAGCAGCCTCGCTCGTCGCTTCTGTGGTAGCTTCGGAAGCCGCCTCCGTTGTAGCTTCCGTGGTAGCTTCGGTAGTCGCCTCAGTGGTGGCTTCCGTGGTCTCCTCCGCCATAGCGGGGACAGCGGCCATGGACAGCATCGCACCTGCCATTACCAGTGCCAAAACCTTTCTTTTCATTTGAAATGATTCCTCCTTTTTTATTTTTTTCAGCGATGGAGAACTTGCCGCATAAAGAAAAGTCTGTCTCGTGATTTTTGTGTATTTTTATGTATGGAAGTTCTTCATTCATGATAAACTAACTCTACCATGCTTCTCTTTTAATGTCAATATTCATCCAAAATTTTCATAAAATGGAATGATTTTTGAAGTTTTTCAAACTATATTAATCTATCGATTGTTTTCTGTTTTGTATATTTTTACCAAAATTGAATCGACTTTTTTTCCATATCAAAATTTGCCGAAATCCTCTGTCCTTTCCCGTGGCTTTATGTTAAAATTGTGTAACAGTTCAGTCCAGGTCTGCGCACATGCTGCGCAGACCGTAAGAATGTGATTCAGGAGTGCGAAAATCCCATCGCCGAAGACGATTTTAAATGGATTTTCGCAGTTACGGTTCAGAAAGGCTGAACTGCAACAAAATTGTTTGCAGGCTGCCGCAGCCGGCATCACAAAAGAAAGGAATGACAAGGGTGAATCCGAAACAAATAAAAAATCTGGTTTTTGATATGGGAAATGTATTGGTACGGTATAATGCCGAATGGGTCTGCAAGGCTCTGATACCAAAGGAAGCGCGAAAAGAAATAATCAGCACAGTTTTTCAGTCTCAGGAATGGATTTTCCTGGATATGGGGGTCATGACAGAAGAAGAAGCCCTCTCCCACTGGCAGTCCAGGCTGCCGGACGAGGCCATGAAACGCTTTGCGGCCGAAGTTTTCTGGCATTGGCACGAATACAATATGCAGCCCATAGAGGGAATGGATGAGCTGATTCGCGACTACAAAAAGCAGGGCTTTGGCATTTATCTGTGTTCCAATGCCTCTGTACGCATGAAGCTGTGTTATAAAAAGGTCATCCCGGCCATTGACTGCTTTGACGGAGTTCTTTTTTCCGCGGAGGAGAAGCTGCTGAAGCCTCAGAAAGAGATTTATGAGCGCCTTTTCTCAAAGTTTTCTCTGCGCCCGGAGGAATGCTTTTTTATCGATGACCTTGAAATGAATATTGAGGGCGCCAGAGCCTGCGGCATGGAAGGTCTTTGTTTTACCGGTCAGGATGCCGGAAAACTGCGCGAAATGATAAAAATTCTCATTTAATTTTATAGACATTTCCTGAAATTTGTTCTAGACTAAAGAAAATAATGCAGTCTAAAGGAAGTGATATGAAGTGAAGCAGCATCGTTTTTGGGCATATGCGGCGCTTGTCTGTATGTTTATGGTTTTCTATACCGGATATAAGCACAAGTAAGGAAACCGCTCGCTGCAAGCATGGCCCCGCCAGGCTGGCAGCGATGGTTTTTCATTTCATTGATAGAAAAGGAGATGTTACATATGAATCTTGATTGGAAGAAAATCGCGACTTTCGCAGGGGGCGTTCTTTTTGGAACCGCAGGCATCAGAATTTTAAGCAGCAAAGACGCGAAGAAGTTTTACACGAATTGTACTGCCGCTGTGCTGCGTGCCAGAGAATGCGTGATGACAACGGCTACCACCGTACAAGAAAACGCCAACGACATTTTAGCCGAAGCAAAGGCCATTAACGAAGCACGGGCTGCTGCCGAGGAAGCCTGTGAAGAGCCCGACTGCAGTGAATCAGCGGAATTTTCCGAAGAAGAAACCGCGGGCGAAGAAGCGTCGAAATAATAGAGTTACGGGATTTTCACTTTTGGAGCTGCCGCAAAATATCGCAGTTTGCGGCAGCTCCCGATTTTTACCGTAAAAGTCCGCCGCCGGACAGCGGAAAGAAAGGAGCATCTTTCATGAAATTTACTATCAAGCATGAAATTCCCGGACGGCTTCGGGTCCACATGAAGCAGAAATCCATGACCCTGCACCAGGCGGATCTTCTTCAGTATTATCTGGCCTCTTTCAGCCAGGTTCAGGACGCGAAGGTTTACGAGCGCACTGCCGACGCAGTGATTCTCTATACAGGTTCCCGACAGGGGGTTCTGGACGCCTTAAGACGATTTCACTATCAGGATCCTGGCATAGAGGAGCTGGTGCCGGAGCGTACCGGAAGAGAGTTAAACCGTACCTACCAGGACAAGCTGGTAAACCAGATTCTTCTGCGCGGAATCACGAAGTTTCTTCTTCCCGCGCCTCTTAGGACACTGTATACGGGTATCCGGGCCTTAACGTATATCAGCAAGGGAATCAAAAGCCTGAAGGGGATGAAACTGCGGGTGGAGTTTCTGGATGCCACGGCCATTACAGTTTCCATCCTTCGGAGGGATTTTAACACGGCGGGGTCGGTCATGTTTCTGCTGAACGTCGGCGAAGTTCTGGAAGAATGGACCCATCACAAGTCGGTAGACGATCTGGCCAGGAGCATGGCCCTCAACATCGAAAAGGTCTGGTTAAAGCAGGGCGGCACGGAAGTTCTGGTGCCGATACAGAAAGTGGCGGAAGGAGATCTTGTCTGTGTGCGCATGGGCAATATGATTCCCCTGGACGGAACGGTATATTCCGGCGAAGCCATGGTGAACCAGTCCTCTCTCACCGGAGAATCCATGCCTGTAAAGAAAGGACCCGGCGCCACGGTTTATGCGGGCACGGTTCTGGAGGAAGGGGAACTTTTTGTGAAGGTCCGCCATACTGCTGGCGCAACCCGCTATGAAAAAATCGTCACCATGATTGAGGATTCAGAAAAACTAAAGTCTTCTCTTGAGAGCAAGGCCTCCCGCCTGGCGGACGCCCTGGTGCCTTACAGCCTTGGCGGAACCATTCTCACCTGGCTTGTCACCAGAAACACCCAGAAAGCCCTGTCCATTCTGATGGTGGACTTTTCCTGCGCCTTAAAGCTGGCCATGCCCATCACGGTTTTATCGGCTATGCGGGAGTCCAGCACGCACCAGATCACAGTAAAGGGCGGAAAATATCTGGAAGCGGTGGCAGAGGCGGATACCATTCTCTTCGACAAGACGGGAACCCTTACAAAGGCAAAGCCTGTGGTGACGGATGTCATTCCCTTCAACGGGAAAAAACCGGACGAGCTTCTGCGGATCGCCGCCTGTTTAGAGGAACATTTCCCGCATTCCATGGCCACAGCCGTTGTCCTGGCCGCAAAACAGAAGGGACTCTCCCATGAGGAGATGCACTCCAAGGTGGAGTACATTGTGGCTCACGGTATCTCCTCTTATATCAACGGGGAACGGGTTGTGATCGGAAGTCCGCATTTTGTATTTGATGATGAGAAATGCGCGGTTCCCCCGGGCATGGAGGAACGCTTTGACACTCTGCCCTCCCACTGTTCCCACCTGTATCTGGCCATCGGCGGAAAACTGGCCGCAGTGATCTGCATTGAAGATCCCTTGCGGCCAGAGGCCGCGGGAGCTGTGGAAAGCCTGCGAAAAGCCGGATTCCAGAGAATCGTCATGATGACCGGGGACAGCAGCCGTACCGCCAAAGCCATCGCGGATCAGGTGGGGATCACGGAATTTTACGCGGAGGTCATGCCGGAGGACAAGGCCGCCTATGTAAAAAAAATCAAAGACAACGGCCACAAGGTTATCATGATCGGTGACGGGATTAACGATACCCCTGCCCTCTCCGCGGCGGACGCGGGAATCGCCATCAGCGAAGGAGCGGCCATTGCCCGGGAGGTGGCGGATATTACCATCTCCGCCGATGACCTGTATGAGCTTGTAACCCTGAAAAAAATCAGCGCCAGAATGACAAAGCGGATCCAGCGGAATTACCATTCCGTTATCGGTTTCAACCTGGGGCTCATTGTACTGGGCGTGGCAGGCGTCCTGGCTCCGGCTACGTCCGCTCTCCTCCACAATACCTCCACGCTTCTGATCAGCTTAAAGAGCATGACCAACCTTTTGGAAGAGCCGTAAAAAGTCTATTGACAGCAGTCCGGACAGAGGCAGTCTGTCTGGCGAATGGAAGCTTACGAAAGCCCGGCAGGTATCTGCCGGGCTTATGGCGTATTATTTTTAGGGCTTTACGCAGCCTCTTCTTCTGTCTGTGCCGTATCCAGGGAATCGATCATTGACTGAATCTCTTCGTCTGCCTCCACGCCTTCCAGGTCATAGAGCGAACCTTCGAAATCATCCAGAACCCAGGCGCCGTCCTGATAGGTAAAGGACAGATCCAGTCTGCCAAGATACTGATCCTGCTCTCCGCCGGCCTGCACGATGGGTGTGCTCTTAAAACCGTCGTCACCCGGCCAGTAGATCGGGTTTGTGATGACATAGTGATCGTCTGCGCCGATGACAGCGGAAACGCCCTCTACATTGGCGATCTTCGTATCCACAGCCAGCCCCGCGTGGGAAAGGACAATATTAATGTCCGTTTGTCCGGAAAGCTCCTCCGCGATACGCGCCGCGGCAAGCTCGCCGCTCTCAAATTCCTTATCGGAAACCTCTTCCCACTCTCTGTCCTGGGGCTTTAAGGAGGTTACGCCGATAATACCGATGTCCAGTCCGCCCACTTCTTTGATGATATACGGTTCCACATTGTCGATCAGTTCCCCGGTCTCCTTCATAGTCACGTTTCCGCACAGCGTCGGGAACTCAGCCAGAGCAATCAGATCCTGGATCTGGGCGTTTCCCTGCTCCGTTGTGCCGCCTTCGGGCGGTACACGGAAGTCATTGTTTCCAAGAACCCAGGCATCGTAGCCCATGGCATTTAAAACCGTCATCTCCGGAATGCCCAACTGCTCCTGTCTTGGACCTCTCAAAAAGATATCTCCGCCGTTCAGTACCAGAAGATTGTCGATCTCTTCCCGTGCTTCATCGATCAGCGTCTTAAACTGCGGAAGCCGGTCAATGCGTCCGTGTATGTCGTTGTCATGAACGATGGAAAGCGCATAGGTATCGCCCTCCTGGGGTTCCGCCTCAGAGGCAGATACCGGCACGCCGGCGGTATTGAAAAGCATTGTCGCTGCAGCTGCGATGAATAAAGTCTTTTTCCCAAACAATTTTTTCATTTTTGTAATCCTTTCCACTGAAGATTGTCTTATTCAACAGGATGCAATAAGGCGGGCCCGGTTTTCTTATCGCTGAAACTACTATAGCGGAAGGAAATTCCTTTTTCATCAAAGACTTGTAAAAACTGCGTAAAAAACCCCTTGCCTGAGAAATTACATCTCCGGAAAGGGGTTTTGAAAATCGTTATTCATGAAATGGAACGACGTCTTTTACCGCGTCTTTAGCCTGAATCGCCTGATCCCCATTATCAATGTCAATCAGCCGGTATTTGTTGTTGCCCATGCCAAGCTCCTTCATATAGCTGAGCTGTCTGAGGCCATGGCGGCTTTCCATGCGCTCCACCAGGGCATGGCGGTCCTTTTCCTTTAAAGCGTATACCAGATCCACGGAGGCCTGATCCACGGCCAGAATATCCGCTGATGCCAGAATACCGATATTGGGCGTAACCACCGGCTCCGCCGCAACGCCTTCGCAGTCGCAGGAAACAGACATGTTGCGCAGAACATTGACATAGCTGATGTGTCCTCTAAAATGATCGGCCACCGCTTTCGCGGACTCCGTCATGCGCTCCATAAATTCCTCGTCTGAAATATCCCACATATCCTCGGAACCAGGCGTGGTGTGAATCATCGCCTTTCCGATGCGGCCGTCCGCGCAGCCGATTCCGATATTTTTGTCCGAACCGCCAAAGCCGCCCTTCGTATGTCCTTTAAAATGCGTCAGCACAAACAGAGAATCATAATTCAAAATATGACTTCCCATATGCATTTCCGAGAACCATTTACCATCCTCCACAGGCAGGGCCACGGTCCCCTCCGCGTCCATAATGTCCACGGGGCAAAAAGTCCAGCCGTTTACCTTCAGGGTTTCCAGATGCCGCTCTGTGGTATAACGGTCCCCTTCGTAATAGGTGTTCGTCTCCACAATGGTTCCGCCTGGAAGCTCCTCTTTAACCAAAGCCTCCACCCAGGGGCGCGGAATGATATTCGGCCCGTGGGGCTCTCCGGTATGAAGCTTAATGCCGACCCTCCCCGTCAGATTTTCCTTGATCCGCCGAAAGATCTTCTGAAGCCCTTCTGCCGAGAGATCTCTTGTAAAATAAACCAGGGACTCCTCTCCGCTTCTCTCCTCCCAGGGAATATAACAGTCTCCGCCCGTTCCGGGCACCGGATTATGAATTGCCATCTCCGTATTCTCCTCCTTTCACTTTTGCAGGCGGCAGCCAGGGGACATGCCTGCATGCCCGTTTGGCGCTGCCGCGAGGGTCTGAGACCTCACTGCCTGCAACGCCGCATACAGCAGAGCCTTTGGTCTTCTGTACGCGTACTCGTCACATATTTTGATTATAACATAGTCCGATTCAGGATTCAGCAGTTTTAAAAAATTTCATATTTCATCGTGCAGACATTTCCCTTCACCCGCACTTTTCCAAGCCCTCCGCAGACAATGGGCATCATCGGCGCCAGGTGTCCAATGTCCAGATCCATGATCACCGGAACCTGATATTTGGCCAGAAGCCCGTTGACTGCCGCGTACTGGTCCAGTCCCATCAGCTCCTGCCCAAAGCAGTATGGACGGCCGATGAGAAACCCTTTCACATACTGAAACCAGCCCGCGTGTTCCATCTGCCAGACAGCTCTTCGGATGGCGAATACATTTAAGTCGCAGGACTCCAGAAACCAGATGATTCCATCCTCCTTATAGCGCTCCAGAAAATCCGGAACCCGGTCAAAGTTGGTTCCCAGAAGATTAACCAGGCAGTCCATGCATCCGCCGATCAGGCGGCCGGAAAATTCCAGATCCACTTCGTTTTCATCTGTCGCCTCTTCGCTTCCCCCGGTAAAGCACACAAGCCGTCCCGGCTCCGTCACATGGTAGGGTTCCAGAGGATTTTCCTCGTTTTTCAGAGATTCCTTCTCCCACAGCGGATAGCTCTGAAAGGTCGTTTTCGTTCCCCGGAGCAGATCATAGGTGTCCTGGATGGAGGGATGCCAGGGCTCCATTCCAAAGGCCGCGGCGCAGGGTCCGTAAATGGATGCGGTATCAAACAGGGTGGGAAGCAGAAACGTAAAATTTGTATTATCCGAATACCCAAGGTACCACTTTGGCGCAGCAGCCTTTATCCGGTCCATATCCAGGTAATCCAAAATTTCGCACATCAGCTCACCGCCTCCGCAGGAGATCAACACACTGCTTTTTTCACTGCAATAGGAATCTGTCAGCTCCTGCCCGCATTTTTCGGGCGTATTGCTGATTCCGGTCCCCTTTCCCTCGTAGCAGTTGGGCCCTAAATCACAGGCATGTCCCAGTTTTTGAAATATCTCCTGGGCGTGGTCAAAGGCCGTGCGGTAAGGCTCGATATTGCAGCCAAAGGAAGGGGCCGCGAATCCGATAACGCCCGCCTCTTTTAAAAATACCGGATACTTCATTCGTAAATCCTCCTACCGATTAATTTTTTCCTCGTAAGGCTTTGGAAATTTGGACCCGGCGTTTAGCGCGCCTGCGCCGGGTCCTCTAAGCCGGCGAAAAACAGCTCATAAAAATCGTCCTCGCCCTCCAGCATGGGAGAATTTTCACCGCCGCCGTTGGTGCTTCGCCGCATGGAGGCGTAAAACGCCTCTCCGGCGTCCACCAGCTCCATCTCATAGAGCTCATAGCCCAGTTCCCGGCAGATACGGCAAAATTCCGACAAAGGCTCCTCTGCCTTCCGGCTTTCCAGCAGCCGCTTCCGAAGCGCCTCGTCCCTGCGCGCCTTTTTCTGAAGCTCATCAAGAATCTCATACACATCCATACTCTCGTCCTCCTTTGTCCAAACGCTTTTGCGCACTGCATCGCTATTATTATACTATAAATCCATATACTTTGAAAATACGGAATTTTTGTTGCGGTCTGCGCAGCATGTGCGCAGACCTGGGCTGAACTGTTACGAATTTTTCATCGCATCCCGGCCATATTCCCGGCACAGCTCGATAAAGGAGTTCATATTCGGCGTCAGATATTTGCTTTTATGGTAAATGATATTCAGGCTGCGTTGCATGGGCTTTGGGAAAGGAAGCATCCGTACCGTCCCCTCCCGTATATCCCGCTCCACCAAAAGGAAAGGGAGTACCGCCACACCAAGGCCCTCAGCCACGCCCTTGACGATGGCCTGGGTACTGGTACTTTCCCAGGCAGGGCGTACGGAAAGCTCCAGATTCGCGAAGCAGGCGTCCAGCATTTCCCTGCCCGCGCTTCCCTTCTCCCGCATCAGAAAAGGATATTTTGCAAGCTCCGCTAAGGTCACAGTCTCCTTCCGGGTCAGAGGATGCCAAACGGGGGCAATGGCGCACAGGGAGTCCTGCATAAAAGCTTCCGCGTGAACTTCCCCGTGCTCCGGTCCGGTCTCAATGAGCCCCAGATCAATGGTATTGTCCAGGATACGTTCTTCAATCTCCCTGGAATTGCTGATCACTGCCTCGACCTTCAGTTTCGGGTACCGGTTCTGATACCGCCGGATTAAGACCGGCAGAATATGCGTCCCGATGGTGATGCTGGTTCCGATACGGATGACCCCAAGACTGTCCCAGTTTTTCATTCGGGTTTCCATATCCTCAAACAGGGAGACGATATGCAGGGCATAGCCGTAGAACTCCTTTCCGCCCTCAGTGGGATATATATGCCGCCCGATCCGCTCAAACAGCCGGGTTCCATAGTAGTCCTCCAGCTCCCGGACCGCGAGACTCACCGAGGGCTGCGCCAAATGCAGATCGGCGGCCGCCTTGGTGATATTGCCGCGTTGGAAAACGGCCACAAAAATTTTCATGTGTCGCAGCGTCATGTCTGTGTCCTCATCTATAAGAAATTTATTATCTATTTTATATTAATAATACTATTTTACAAATGGGTCAAGAAGAAATATACTGAACGCGTAATAACAGTTCCGCACGGGGCTGCTCATATGCTGCGCAGACCGTGAGAAAGTATTCAGACTAGTACGAGGATTTGCCATGAAACGAAAGAGAGAAGTTCTTTTAACGTTGTTCTTGTCCACATTGTATCTGAGCGCGTTTACCTTCGGCGGAGGCTATGTAATTGTCACGCTGATGAAAAAGAAATTTGTGGACCAATATCACTGGATTGAAGAAAATGAAATGCTGGATTTGATTGCCATTGCCCAGTCTTCACCCGGCGCCATTGCCGTCAATGGGGCCATTGTAGTGGGATACAAGCTGGCCGGACTCCCCGGAGCTTTTACGGCCATTATCGCCACGGTGATTCCGCCCTTTGTGATTATTTCCCTGATCTCGGTATTTTACAGCGCCTTTCGGGACAACCGGATCGTCAGCCAGCTTCTGGAAGGCATGCAGGTGGGGGTCGGAGCCGTTATCGCGTCGGTGGTCTATGAGATGGGCGCCGGAATCGTTCACGGAAAAAACCCCGTGTCCATCACCATCATGGTTTTGGCCTTCCTGGCCGCCTGTATCCTGGAGATCAATGTAGTGTACATTGTGCTGGCCTGCGGCCTCTTCGGCGCAGTCCAGTCACTTATGAAAAAAAGGAGGAACCGTCCATGATCTATCTGCAGCTTTTCTTAAGCTTTCTGCAGATCGGCTTGTTCAGCTTCGGCGGAGGCTACGCCGCCATGCCTCTGATCCAGGATCAGATCGTCACAGGCCACGGGTGGCTCAGTATGAGTGAGTTTTCTGACCTAATCACCATTTCTCAGATGACGCCGGGTCCCATTGCCATCAATTCCGCTACCTTTGTGGGAATCCGCGTCGCCGGGATCCCGGGTGCGCTGGTGGCCACTTTAGGCTGCATACTGCCCTCCTGCGTTATCGTCATTCTCATCGCAAAACTCTACCTGAAATACCGCAGCCTGGATCTCCTCCAGGGCGTCCTGGGAGCCTTACGCCCGGCCGTGGTGGCAATGATCGCCTCCGCGGGAATCTCTATTCTAGTCAGCGCTTTCTGGGGCAGTGCAGAGCTGATCAGCCTAACAGTCACCAACTGGCCTCTGGTTGTCATTTTTGCCCTCTGCTTTGCGCTTCTGCAGAAAGCAAAGATGAATCCCATCGCCGTTATGGTGCTGGCCGGCGTTTTAAAGCTGGCCGTGTCCTTTGTAGAGTAAACCTGCATACGCCCGCGGGGCAGGCGTACCACCGTCCCGCAAAAATCCGGCGGGCGTACTTGGCATCCCTGAATGCATGCCGCCTGTTCGGCGGCGGACTTTCAGAGTAAAGGGCCAATATACATACAGATTTACTGAACAACGGCCGACGCGTTCTTTCCGGCTGTCTGGACGCGGTCGATCAGAAAGGAAGAGAGCGTAACCGTAACCATGGAAAAGAAAATCCGTCCGACGGGAATATAGGACAGCGAAAGCCCGAGAACCACCAGATCCGTAAAGAGATAGGACCGGGAAAGCCGCCACCTGGTCACCTTGGAAATGGTGAGGGCCAGGGCGTCGTCACCGCCGCTGGATCCGCCCTGCCGCACGATCAGTCCCACACCGATGCCCACAAAAATGCCTCCGCAGACGGCCGCCAGCAGCGGATAGTCCGTCAAATCAGGGAGCAGGTACGGGAAGCATTCCCAAACTTTATAAAAGGCCGATACACTGAGGGTGGAAATCACCGAAATTTTGATAAATCCCCCGCCCAGGTATTTAAATGCCAGCAGATAACAGGTAAGATCCAGAACCGGCGTGATTACGGCCGGGGAAACGCCAAGCCAGTTCTCTGCCAGAAGCATCATACCGATGACGCCTCCCTCCGTGATGCCGACACGCTGGTGAATATTGTGGATTCCAAAGGTGCAGACCGCCGCCCCAAGCAAAATCAGCAAGATCTTTTTCACGGACAGCCCGTCCGCCAGCCTGCGAAGAAAAACAGAAAAACGATTGCCTGTCATAAAAAACCTCCTTGTATCCGTTCTGTTTCCCGTTTATAATAAAGGATATAGTAACTATATTGTCAAGGGGATCTATATGGAGGCGTGTATGAATAACCTGTTTTCCATCGGCGAGCTGGCGAAATACCAGCATGTTTCAAAGCAGACGCTGATTTTCTATGATAAAATCGGCCTTTTCCGGCCGGCCTTTGTGGACCCGTCCAACGGCTACCGCTACTACAGCGCCAAGCAGATCGACTACCTGGATACCATTCTGATTATGAAAAAAATCGGCTTTTCCCTGGAAGAGATCCGAATGCATATGCAAGACTATACCATTGACAGCAGCCTGATCGCCCTGCGAAAGCAGCTCTCGGTCCTGGACAGCCGGATTCAGGAGCTTTCCCTGATCCGAAGCCGCCTGGCCAGCCGCTGCGAACAGATGGAGGACGCGAAGTCCTGTCTCCGCAAGGAAATCCCGGCCGGAGTGGAAAAAGTAAACGCCCGGCGCATTCTCCTGCACCCGGTGGAAGCCCCCTATACCCTCCGGGAAACCAGTATCGCCACAAAGGAGTGCTTCGCGGAAGCCTTTGAAAAGCAGCTCCCGGTCTTCTTCCAGTGCGGCGTCTGCGTTCCACTGGAGCGGATCCGAAAAGGGCACTGCACGGAAGCGTCCTTTGCCTTCCTGCCCATTGAAAAAACCGAGCAGAGCGAAAATATAAAAGAGCTTCCATCGGGGACCTGCGCCAGCATCTACCACGTGGGTGATTACCAGTCCATCGGCCGCTCCTACCGGAAGCTCCTCTCCTACTGCGAAGAAAACGCCCTGGAAATCGTGTCGGATTCCTATGAGTTCTGTATAAATGACTATATTACCTCCGGGGACGAGAAGGAGTATATCACGAAAATTCTGTTTTATGTGCGGGGCGCGAAAGGGTGAACCGCCTCTTCGCAGAGCTTACTGCCATATCCAGCGCAGCCCATTATAAAAGTATTCCATCGCGTACTCCCCGCTGTGGATTCCGCCCTCCTGTTCCAGAAAGTAGAGGTTCCCCTCTCTTTCGTTATCCGCATACCGGAAACCGTCGGTATCCGCCATGGCCTCAATCTGGTCTTTAAAGGAAGAATAAGCGAAATCCTCGGTTCCGGACGCGGCGAAAATGAAGAAATCATTCCAGCCGCGTCCGGATTCTCTTACCAGTTCGGCCATATATTCTCCGTCGGTGGTCAGACTTCCGCTTGAGGGCATAAAATAGCGGAAATAGTCCAGACAGTACTGAAAGGTCCTCCATGTGGCCACCGACCCCATGGAAAAGCCGCAGAAAGCCCGGTAGTCTCTGGATGCCCGAAGCCCATCCAAAGACGTGTCTTGGGCGTAGGTATGATAAGTGCCTTCCACGGCGGGAATCAGGTCATTGATCAATTCATTGTGATAGTTTTCCGTAAGCCTCAGGGCCAGGCTATAATTGGCGCTGTCTTCCGGACTTGTATTGTTGTAGGTTGGACACACCACAATCATCGGGCGAATTTTTCCATCCGCGATCCCGTGATCCAGGACGTTTTTTAACTCATTTGGTTCATCCGGCGTTCCCAGATACGTGGTCTCATTGCTCCAGCCGCCGTGCATCAGGTAAAACACGGGATAAGGCTCCTCTTCCGTGTAGCCGTAAGGCAGATATACAATGGCGCATTTGCGCAGAACTTGTTCCTGATCCTCATAGCTCATGGATTCATAGGTATCATATTCGATTTCTGTAAGTGTTCCCGGATATTCGGACGCTTCAAAATAGGATTCCGGTATCGTCTCCAGGGCTTCCGGAAGCACCGCGTTTGTGATGCCCTGTCCGGCTTGTGTCCCGCCGGATTCAGCGCCCAGAGCTCTGCATCCGGCTGCAAGCAGCGAGAAGCTTAAAGCCAGGGCCAGAATTTTACTCTTTTTCATATCTGCCTCCTGTCATGCCCCTTATCTCCATCCCTGAAAGCCGTCAAATTTTTCCGAAATTTCCTTCAGATGTCTGGTGATTTGAATATGCTGCGGACAGTGCTTCTCACACTGATGACAGCCTATGCAGTCTCCCGCCTTGGGATGCGTCTGGGTCAGGTTATAATAATACACCATCTGGGTTGTCATGTATCCGTGCTGGAACAGGGCGAAATACTCTGGAATCGGGATGTGCCTGGGACACTGTACTGTGCAGTATCCGCATCCGGTACAGGGAATCGTCAGATTCGACTGGATCACCTTCGCGGCTTTCGCGCAGATCTGGAGTTCCTCCTCATTCATAGGCCGGAAATCCTTCATGGTACGAATGTTATCTTCCATCTGTTCTATACTGTTCATACCGGAAAGCACCATCATAACGCCCTCATGGCTGGCGGCGAACCGCAGAGCCCAGGAGGCGCTGGAGACGTCCGGAGCGCAGCTTTGAAAGAGCCTTTCCGCTTCCTCTGGCAGATTCACCAGGGTTCCGCCTTTTACCGGTTCCATCACGATCACCGGCTTTCCATATTTGCGGGCAGTCTCATAGCATTTCCGGGACTGGATGCTTTCATTTTCCCAATCCAGATAGTTTATCTGAAGCTGCACCACTTCAATCTCCGGATGCGCTGCCAGAATCTCATCCAAGAGTTCTGCCTTGTCGTGAAACGATATGCCGATATGTCGGATCTTGCCTTCCGCTTTCTTCCGCTTTACGAAATCAAAGCTTTCCAGCTCCAAGGAGACTTTATAATTGACAGCTCCCTGATTATGTAAAAGATAATAATCAAAATATCCGCAGCCAAGACGCCTTAGCTGGTCCTCGAAGACCTCCTCCTGCTCCTCTTTGCGGCGCATAAACTCATTGGAGAGCTTTGTGGTAAGCACATAGCTTTCCCGCGTATAGCGGTCCACCAGCGCTTCCTTCAGGGCAGGCTCCGACAGACCGCGGCAATATTTATACGCCGTGTCAAAATAAGTGAAGCCGTTTTCCATAAAGACATCCACCATATTTTTAACCAATTCGATATCCACTGCGTCCTCCTTAAATGGCAGACGCATAAAACCAAATCCGAAATTCTTCATACGGTTCTTCCTTTCTTTCTGACGGGGAAATATCCTTTTTTCTATTTTATTTCTCTGCCTGCGCTGTTTCAATCAGAGATATAAGGATATTTGATAAGTAAAACTTATAGCCTATTCTATTATAAGCAGCGTCTTCCTGCTTTGGAAGTTCCGATAAGTTCATTCGTTTAAATGAAATGGTTAAAACTCCCCCATTGTGCCTGGCCGGCCCCCACTGAAAGAAATCGGATACTGCCGCCCCGCAGATGAACGTGAGCGTTGGCAAGGCGACCATTTGGTTGACATGCCAAAACACGCATGCTATATTGGGATTGTTCGGAGAAATCCGATTTGCATGAACGTGTCAGATGAACTCGATATAGGAAAGCATAGGAGTGATGAAATTATGGCACGGCCACAGGAAAAGATCTATACGATAGAAGATATTTACAAGCTTCCGGAAGGAACCAGGGCAGAGCTTATTGACGGCCAGATTTATTATATGGCTCCGCCGAGCAGGACGCACCAGAGAATTTGTGGTGAGTTATATTACTTGATAAAAGATTATATCCGAAAAAAGAACGGTTCATGTGAAGTATACGTTGCGCCCTTTGCGGTATTCCTCAACAAAGACGATACAAACTATATCGAACCGGACATTTCCGTGATCTGCGACCCGGCAAAGCTGGATGATAAGGGCTGCCACGGCGCGCCGGATTGGATCATCGAGATTGTATCACCAGGGAATCCGGAACATGATTACTTTAGCAAACTTTATAAGTACAGGCTGGCCGGTGTCCGGGAATACTGGATCGTTGACCCCAGAATGAAAACCATTACGATTTATTTCTTTGAGGGAGACATCTGGGCGAAACAGTATACTTTTTCCGATGCCGTTCCGTCGAATATTTATGACGATCTGACCATTGATTTTAAAACAATGAATTTGTAAAAAACTGCCCGCCCCCGCCAACATGGCCGTTGGCGCGGCCATGTTGGCGGGGGCGGCTGAAAAGCCAGTGACTTTTTCATTTTTCACCTTTAAAGCTCCTTGTATCTCGCTTTTCCGTCTCTGAGCTCCGATTTCATCAGAGAAGCCCTTTTTACGGTCGCCTCTCCCCTCAACGCCTGCTTTTGCCGTCCTGTACCGGAAGCCTTCCGCACCAGAGTAATATGCGGAATAAACCGATCCTTCTCGCAGGGAATCCCGTTGGCGTCCAGGGCGGCACGCAGCTCCTTCACATACGTCTTCAGCTTTTGATTTCCCTTAACTCCCGCCCACAGGATATTTCCAAAGTTTCCCGTATCTGCCAGGCTCAGGCGAAATTCCGGAAACGGAACGCTTTTCATAACCGCTTTTACCTTGGTCGGATCCGAATATTCGCCGATAAAGGCCAGGGTCATATGAAGATTCCCGGCCGGCACATAGTTTCCCTCCACGCCCTGTTCCTTCAGTGTATGCATAAACCGAACCAGGACTTTCGTCAGCTCCTCGGGGAGCAGAATTGCAATAAAAAGCCTCATTTTTTCACCTCTTTACCCGTTCTTTTATTCCCGCAAGCAACGAGCCAAGCGGACATGCTTGCATGTCCATTTGGCGGTGCTGTGTTCCGGTGGCACACGTTTAGCACCGACCGAAACGGAGTGTAGAACAATAGTATACCACAGAATTATCTGCTTATCTATCCGAAAGAATCCGACAGTAATTCCATTCATCATTCCTGGTCCCGCTGTATAAATCATTGACTTTCAAACTATCTGCCGGTTTCTGGTTCTGCTATGACATCTTTGGGATATCCTGCTGCACCATTCTCGTTGCATAACAAAAAGCATGACTCCCATGAATCATGCCTTTTATTTTTTGGATATTATCTTACAGCCCCAGTTCCTCCACCCAGGCCTGGATATCCGCTTCCGAAGCCCCTGAACGGAACCGCATGCCTTCCTGCCAGTCTCCGGTTCCTGCCAGCTCTGCCAGCAGATTTCCGCTGTCGCCGATGCCTGATGAGGAAGATGTGCAGAAGGGAATCACGGTCTTTCCGGTGAAATCATTTGCCTCCACAAAGGTATTCACCGGCCATGCGGCGATGCCCCACCAGATCGGGTACCCAATAAACACCGTATCATAGGAATCCCAGTTATCCACCGTTGAAGCCACCAGCTCAACCTCCCGCTGATCCTCGTTGGCGTATTCGGTGGATACCCGGCTGCTCTCGTTTGTCCAGTCCAGATCCTCAGAAGTATATGGGTCGGCAGGCACCAGTTCAAAGAGATCTCCGCCCACGGCCTCCGCAATGGTATTTGCCACGGCTGCGGTGTTTCCTGTGGCAGAATAATAAACAACCAGCGTATCGGAACCGCTTTCCGACTCCGTATCCGCAGCTGCCGCTTCTCCATCCGCACCCGTCCGGGCCGCGCTTTCTGTCTGCGTTTCGCTCTGTCCGCCATTCGCGGCTGAGCTGCATCCGGCTAAAAGACTTACCGCTGCTGCGCTCACCAGAAACAAAGAGATTATTTTTTTTGCCTTCATAAAAATCACTGCTCCTTTTTTCTTTTCTTTCTGCCACATCGGTTCCCGGCTTTCTTCAGCCCTTCGCTGACATAATAGCCGATGAACACAAACAGGCCCATGGCTGCCATATAGTCCAGAAGGAAAAAGAAAACCGGTTCTTCATAATCAAAGAAGACAAAGTGTACCCGCATCAGCATATAGCTTCCAATGTCTCTTTTCCAAAACGCGTAAAGTCCGTAAACGGCCAGAATAAAAGCCGCTGCCCGAACAATCCAGGTTCGCGCCGCAGACGCTTTTTTCAGATGCTTCTGCGCCGTCTTTACCATCATGCCCCAGTGGATACCCAGATGAAGCGACATCAGCGCAAAGCCCCAGTAAGCGCAGACCATATGCATACGGCTTGCCAGCGCCGATATGCCCCGGATACGCAGAAAGGCAAACAGGTGGCGGGAAAGAATCACGCCGCTGACCATAGATCCCAAAAAGCTGATCAGGATCAGCACCACCAGAAACGTCTGTACTATGCGAAACGGGGTGCAGCGGCCTTTTCCGAGATTCCCGGTCCATTTTCGGTTCAGGATGTGGTGCAGTACAAACAGCACAAACATGCCTGCTCCGATCCATTCGTGGACCGCTTCGCCGATCAGCTCATAGGGCATAAGCAGCAGCAAAGCCAAAGTCATAAGGAAATCAATGGCAAGGTTCATCTTTAATTTTCTGCTCATGTCAGGCTCCTTTTCTTCTTTATGCGCCTATTATAAAAAAAAAAGAGACCCCATAGGAAGTCTCCTTTCGTTTTGCAGTGCAAACCTCCCGGTTTGCTCTCCTTATGGTTCTCTGTATTGTGTTTTGCCATCCAAAGCCGGAAGCTTTCCGTACCAGAGCAGCAGGCCGTAAGCAAACAGCGCCGCGGCCGGCAGCGGCCGCTCTCAGGCTCTTGCGGTCTGAAGCTGCCGGATACACTTCCTGCGCACAAACCAGAAGCAGACCGCCTGCATCAGGATTGTGATAATCCAGGAGCCCGGATAGGAGATAAACAGAAAATACAGGGAACGGTGATTGGGGAAGAACACGTAAATCCAGATGATTCTGGTGACTACCGTTCCGATAATGGACAGAACCATAGGCACTGCCGAGTGTCCCATGCCCCGCAAAGCCCCCGGGATCAGATCCATGATGCCGCAGAGGAAGTAGGGAACCGTGGTGATGGACAGAATCTCCAGACCGCACTGAATCACTTCCGTCTCTTCCGTGTAGATACTCAAAATCTGCGCCCCGAGCACATAAGCTCCTATGCCCAGAACCAAAGCAACGCCTGCGGACAGCACAATACAGTCCGCCAGAACCCGGTCCATGCGCTTCTGCTTTCCGACGCTGTAGTTCTGACTGGTAAAGCTCATGCAGGCCTGGGTAACGGCATTGATGGCTGAGTACAAGAAGCCCAGAACATTGTTTGCCGCCGTATAGCCCGCCATAGCCGTAGACCCGAAGGAGTTTACAGAGGACTGCAGGAGCACATTTGAGAAATTGATTACCGTGCTCTGGATGCCCGCGGGAATCCCTACCTGAAAGATGCGCTTCAGATAAACGGCTTTTATCGTAAGCCTGGAAAAGCGAAGCTGATAGCTTCCCTCCGACTTATAGAGACAGCGCAGCACCAGAATACAGGAGATGCACTGGGAAGCCACCGTGCCGATGGCCACTCCCGCCACGTCCAGAGGAATCACAATGACCAGCAGAAGATCCAGCGCCACATTGGCAAGTCCGGCAGCGCAAAGAAACAGCAGGGGCCTTTTTGTGTCCCCCACTGCCCTTAAAACGGCCGCGCCGTAATTATAGAGCATAAAAAACGGCATTCCACAGAAGTAAATCCGCATATAAAGGGCGGACTGATCGATGACGTCATCCGGCGTCCCCATCAGCGCCAGGGCCTGCCTGGAAGCTCCAAGCCCCACGAAAGCCATAAGGACTCCGCTGATCAGCGCCAGCGCAATGGCCGTATGTACCGCTTCCGACATTTCCCGGTCACGCCCTGCCGCGTAGTACCTGGCCGCCAGGACATTGGCTCCCAGGGAAATCCCGATAAAAAGATTCGTAAAAAGACTGATCAGCGCCGTGGTGGACCCCACCGCGGCAAGGGCCTGGCTTCCGCTGAAACGCCCCACCACGATGATATCCACCGCGTTGAACATAAGCTGCAGGATACTGGAGATCATCAAGGGAAACGAAAAGGAAATCAGCTTGTCCATAATCGATCCATTGCACATGTCAATTTCATATTTGCTCTTTTTCAAGGTTCGATCCCTCCACTCAAAATAAAAATCGCCTTGCTTATCTTACAGCGATCTTCTTTTTTCGTCAATCCCTTCTTTTTCTCTCCGGTTCGCTATAGGAACAGTTCAGACCAGGTCTGCGCACATGCTGCGCGGACCTGGTCTGAACTGTTACTCGCTATAGCATCTCACCCATCCCGCACTGAGCCCGTGGTTTCCGGCTGCTGTTTCCAAAACGCGCGCCGCAGCGCCTGGCACCGTATATTTACCATCCTTTTTGTAATCATTGTTTTCGTAAATACATCAAAGCCGTGAAAAGTACCCCTTACATCCTGCAGTCTTGCGGAAACCCCCGCCTCTCTCAGAGCTCTCCAATAATTGACGGCTTCATCGTGAAGGCAGTCAAATTGCTCCGCTTCAATATATGCCGGCGGAAGCTCATGAAAATCTTCTGCTTCCGCCGGAGATGCGTAGCACCGCTTCCCGAAGGTCCCGTTTTTCAGATAGCGTTCCCACATTTTCTTTGACAGACGTGCATTCCATAAAGGACTGTCGGTATATTTTTTCATGGAGCCGGTATTCATTCTGGCGTCCAGTACAGGATAGATCAGCATCTGAAAACACAGGTCAGACTTTCCTTCCCTCCTGCTTCGAAGCGCGCAGGCAGCCGCAAGAGCGCCGCCGGCACTGTCGCCGCCCACCGCAATCCGATTCCGGTCAACATGCAGTTCTTCACAATTTTGACGCGTATACGTAAGCCCCGCCCAGCAGTCTTCAAAAGGAACCGGAAAGGGGTGGCTTCCCGCTGTCCGGTAATGGACAAAAATAACGGCGCAGCCCGCCTTTTCAGCATATGCTCCCATATGTTCATGGATATAAGGGGCATCTTCCAGGCAGAATCCGCCGCCATGAAAGTATACCAGACAAGGCATGGCGTTTCCTGTTCTCCTTGGGCTGTAAATGGTAAGCCGGATCTGCTCTCCCTTTGCCACGGCAATCCACTTTTCTGTCCGCTTTATTCCGGAAGGAGGTTCTGGCAGTTCCATAGAAGCCAGTCGTCTGTTTGCCATTTTTAAAACGCGGTAAGAAAAAAGCCCATCCGGAACAATAAATTTATTCATAAGGGAATATCCTTTCGCCAGAGGATACTTTTTATCGCGCAGCCGGCACCACAGAGCGGCTGCAGCGGTCACTCCCGTCATAACAAGGTATGTTTTCTTCATCTGTATTTTCTCCGATTTTACCATCATTTTTTATAACAGTATAGTACGAAATCTTTATGTTGGGAACGCTTTTTGCTAAACTCGCGTCGTGATTCCTCAAAACAATTTCCGGGCCGGGCGCAGCTTATAAGCTTACGCCTGACCCTGAAATTGCCGCTTCATGGAAAATCTATATCAGCAGATTGACTGTCAGCCCGGTGATGAAAGAAAAAGCCATCACGAAGACAAGATAGATCAGAAAATTTTTCATGCCCAGCACGATTTTCAATGCGCCAAGATTTGTAATCTTGGTTGATGGCCCTGTGATCATAAAGGCTGCCGCGCTTCCCATGCTCATCCCATCCATGAGCCACGCCTGGAGCAGCGGAATCGTTCCGCCGCCGCAGGCGTACAGAGGAACACCCACGGTTGCCGCCATCAGTACGCCGAAGGCTTCGTTCCCTCCAAAGGCCGTTGTCATCAAATCCTCCGGCACATACCTTTGAAACAGGGCGGACAGCAGGATGCCCACAAGAAAATACGGGCCGGTAGCCCGGATATTCCGCCCCACGTTCTTCATCAGCCGAAGCAGGAGATTGGGGTCCGTGTCATGACTCACCGGTTCGTCAAAGCTATCGAAGCGAAAAAACGGCTTTCCTCTTTTGAAGGCCCATATCAGCAATCCGGCTGCAATTCCGCAAAGGAAGCAGGAAACGATCCGCACGGCCAGCGCTGTGGTGCCCAGAGCCGTGCTGTAGATAATCAGCTGGGGATTCAGAAGGATGGAACACATCATAAAGGATGCCAGCCACTCGTCCCGCATCCCGCTTCTGGTGAAAGAAGCGGCCAATGGAATCGTGCCGTACATGCATAACGGCGACGCAATGCCCAGAAGGCTTGCCGGCACAATTCCAAGCAGCCCCATCCGGCTCTGGCTCATGGCCCGGAACAGGCCATGGATCTTATCCTTCAGAAAAACAGAGATACAGGAACCCAGCAGAATGCCCAGCACCCAATAGCCGAAAATCTGCCGCAGCTGCACATCAAAGTAATACCAAAGATAGACAAATTCCCGGTGCAGAATATCGAACAGCTCACTCATCGATACTTACCATCTGATAGGTCCGGCTGCCCAGGCCGATGTCCTCGCCATGTTCCAGAACATGTATCGCGTTTCGGGACTCCATACGGTTAATGAGCGATTCCGTGTCGTCCTGGGATGCGTACACCAGATCCACACAGGCCTGATCCAGCGCCACAGGATCTGTGGATGCCAGGATTCCGATGTCATGCATATCCGGTTCCGAAGGATTCCCGTCGCAGTCACAATCGATGGACAGATGATTCATAACGCTGACATAAAGGATGTTTTCATCCAAAGCGTCCACGACGGACTTTCCTGCCTCCGCCATACTCTCGGTAAACGGATCCTGTTCGCCGCCCCAGGGACTGGTATGGCTTTCTCCCGCTGTATGGATCAGGCATTTGCCCTCCTGGGATGCCATACCGATGGAAATATTTTTGATGGCGCCCCCAAAACCTGCTATGGCGTGGCCCTTGAAATGGGAAAGAACCAGATAGCCGTCATACTCCGGGAAATGCGCGCCCACCAGATTTTCCGTCAGCCGCGTTCCGCCCTCCACCGGCAGGGTAACCGAGCCTTCCTCATCCAACACTACGAAATCCGCGATATCCGTAAATCCATGATCTTCAGCCACCTGATAGTGCATAGCGGTACTGGAGCGCTGACCGCCGTAGGCAGTGTTATTCTCCACAATGGTTCCGTTTACCTGATGTACCAGATCCACGATCAGATCAGGGTCCAGATAGTTGCTGGCAGGCGGCTCGCCGGTGGAAAGCTTCACAGCGATGTTTTCGCCGGTCAGTTCCACTCCAAGAGCATCGTATATGTCTACCATTGCCTCCGGACTGATATCTGAGGTATAATAAACAACCGTATCTGAAGCTTCATCCTGATGTTCCAGGGAAAGAAGAGAAATGATTTCGCCGCCGTTTGTCTGAATGCTTTCCCCGGGAACCGCTTCCCGGACAGATACAGAACTCTCTGTTTCGGATTGTTCCGCTTCAGACCGGGCTTCGGCAGATACTGTCCCTTCATTCCCGCTTCCGCAGGCAGTCAGAGAAGAAGCTGTCAAGGCAGTTCCAAGAAAAAAGCCCCAGAATTTTTTCTTATATTTCATATTGTCCCTCCTGTTTTCTGCGGCAGGTCCGGCCATTATTTCTGTTCGTCTACCGGAGGAACCATCTCCGCGTATCTTTTCAGCATTTCCGGAGTGCTGGTGTAATAGCGCTTTTTCTGATCCATTGCCGCGATCTGCGCCATCTCCTCGTCTGTCAGCGCAAAATCGAAGAGCGCGAAATTATCTTTGATATGATCCGGGTTCTTGGAGCCGGGGATTACAATATTTCCATTCTGGATGTGCCAGCGCAGAATAATCTGGGCACTGCTCTTTCCGTACTTTTCTCCCAGCTTCGCGAACAGCGGCTCCTGGATCAGTGCCTTGTCTCCATGGCCAAGAGGATACCATGCCTGAATAACCATGCCCTCTTTATCCAGAAGCTTCTTCAGCTCCTTTTCCTGGGAGTATGGATGAACCTCCGTCTGAAGAACCGCGGGCTTTATCTCGCAGATCTTTAAAATTTCCTGAATCTGATCCGGATTAAAGTTTGAGAGGCCGATGGCCTTTACCTTTCCCTCCTTATACGCCTTCTCCATCAGACGGTATCCGGCCACATAGTTTCCGGCGGGCTGATGGATTAAAAGCAGATCGATGTAGTCTGTGTCAAGGCGGGTCAGGGTTTTCTCCACAGCGTCCTCCTGCTCATAGAAAGCAGGCCACAGCTTCGTTTCCAGGAAAATGTCCTCCTTTATTTTCTTTCCGGAGCAGGCCCTTTCTGACCGCCCGGATTTCTTTTTCTGTATAGCTTCATTATAAAGCCTGTTCCAAAAAATCAGAAGTTTCTCTTCGTTGCGCAGTGAAAACCCACCGGTTGGGAGTCGTGCCTGGATTGGGGACTCTATGCCTCTTTCGTAACAGTTCAGCCTTGCTGAACCGTTACATGCGAAAATCCATTTGAAATCGCCTGGGGCGATGGGATTTTCGCACTCCTGAATCACGTTCTTACGGTCTGCGCAGCCTGTGCGCAGACCTAGGCTGAACAGTTACCCTCTTTCAGCTTTCGGAATGTGACCATATACATGCCAAGGGATACCGGAAGCTTAATCACTTCCACCACAAGCTGGGTCCAGATCATGCCGTACAGGCCCACGGTGAGGTTCATTAGAATCAGCAGCGGGATGTTCAGCAGTCCCTGGCGGCTGAAGGTAAGGGCTGCGGACTGGACGCCCTTTCCCATGGCCTGAAGGGTGTAGCTGATCAGGAAATTGACGGAGGTAAGGGGCACCGCAAGGCAGGCGATCCGCAGAAACTGTGCGCCCAGGGTGCTGGTCTGCTCTTCCGGAATAAACAGGTGCAGAATCTGCGGCGCGAAAGCCGCGAAGCAGGCAATAAAGCAGGCGGACATCACAATGGCCGCTTTCCAGGAGAAAAAGGAAACAGACCGCATCCGTTTATATTTTTTTGCCGCGTAATTATAGCCCACCAGGGGCATGAAGCCCTGGCAGAGTCCCATGGAGACGTTCAGCGGAAACTGGTCGATCCGCTTGACAATGCCGTAGGCTGCCACCGGAATATCTCCGTATCCGGAAGCCAGCCGCACCATCACCATGTTCGAGGCGTTTCCCAGGGCCGTGGCCAGAGCGGAAGCCAGTCCCACGGAGAATACCTGTCTGACAAAGCGGAACGTAAAATATTTCGGATGCAGCGATACGTCTGTCCGGTCACCAAGCCGAAAATACTGTACCACAAAAAACACCACCGAAGCGGCGTTTGAGAAAGCCGTGGCAATGGCAGCCCCTGCCACATCCATATGGAATCCGAAAATCAGAATCGGATCCAGCACCACATTTAAGATGCCGCCGAACATCATGCCGGCGCTGGCCTGCCGCGCGTGACCCTCGCTTCGCAGCAGATGGCCCAGGGCAAGGCTTACCATGGTGGGAACGCCGCCCAGAACCACCACCCAGAACAGGTAGCTCTCCGCGTAGCGGAAGGTGTCCGGACTCGCTCCCAGGAAATTCAAAAGAGGCCTCCGGGCCAGATAAGTAAGTACCGAAAATACCAGGGTAAAGGCTCCGCCGCCCCATACGCTGAAAACCGCCACATGCTTGATATCCCCGTGGTTCTTTACTCCCAGCATTCTTGAAATCAGGCTGCTCCCGCCAAGGCCGAACAGATTCCCGATGGCCGTCAGCAGGTTAAACCAGGGGGATACCAAAGAGACCGCGGCCACCATGGCCGGGTCCCCGATCTGCCCGATAAAAAACGTATCCGCCAGGTTATAAATCATCGTCACCACCTGGCTGATGATGGTAGGAATCGCCAGGGTAGCCACTGCCCTGGGAACCGGCATTTCCTCAAAAAGATATTTTTCCGACTGTTCCTCCATAGCTGTTCATCTTCCTTCTTTCCAAAACCTTCCGCACCCGCCAGACAGGTGCTGTGCCATCCCGCAAAAGTTTGGCTTTTCATTTATTATAAACAAAAGGAGACCTCCTAAGAAGCCTCCTTTTTGTTATGCAGTAGAAACCTTTTTGTTTGCACCGGGATTTCACTTAATAAACATGGCATCCCCAAACGAGAAAAACCGGTATTTTTTCTCAATCGCCTCCTGATACGCCGCGAAGATCTGCTCTTTCCCGGCCAGGGCGGAAACCAGCATCATGAGCGTTGATTCCGGCAGATGGAAATTCGTAATCAGCCGGTCCGTGATCTTAAACCGGTATCCGGGATAGATGAAAATATCCGTCCAGCCGCTTCCGGCATGGAGGATTCCGCTCTCATCGGCGGCGGACTCCAGGGTACGGCAGCTCGTGGTTCCCACGGCGACGATCTTTCCGCCCTCTGCCCTGGCGCGGTTAATAAGGGCTGCCTGGTCCTCTTCCACCACGTAAAATTCCGAGTGCATATGGTGCTCCGTCACATCCTCCACTTTCACCGGCCGGAAGGTTCCAAGGCCCACGTGCAGGGTCACATGGGCGATCTTCACGCCCTTTCTCTGGATCTGCTCCAAAAGCTCCGGCGTAAAGTGGAGCCCGGCCGTGGGCGCCGCCGCGGAGCCGTCGTTCTTGGCATAGACGGTCTGGTACCGGTTTTTGTCCCGGAGCTGGTGGTGAATGTAAGGC
The DNA here is from genome assembly GCA_018711185.1 of Candidatus Limivivens intestinipullorum. GTDB lineage: Bacteria > Bacillota > Clostridia > Lachnospirales > Lachnospiraceae > Limivivens > Limivivens intestinipullorum. Next base: position 37,082 of record DVIQ01000012.1, read on the forward strand.
GGCAAGGGCATCTGGCCCAACTGATCCAGAATTTCCTCAAAGATCCCCTGGTACGCAAAGCGGATCAGGCGGTTGCCCTCTTCCACGATGTCCACCACTTCCCCGGTCAAAAGGCCCTCGCCAAAGGAAATCCTGGCTCCCACGCGGCATTTTTTCCCGGGTTTTACCAGAGTTTCCCAGATGTTGTCGCCTCTGCGCTTTAAGAGCAGAACCTCGATTTTGGCCTCCGTTCCCTCCTTGACGCCGAAAAGGCGGGCCGGAATCACTTTTGTATCGTTAATGACCAGGCAGTCCTCCGGGTTCAGGTACTCAATAATGTCCCGGAAAATCCGGTGCTCCCGCTTTCCGGTCTCCCGGTCCAGCACCAGAAGCCGGGATCCGGACCGATCCTCTAAGGGATCCTGGGCAATCAGCTCCTGGGGTAAATCATAATAAAAATCTGATGTTTTCATTCTGTTTTCCTTCCGCCAACCTGTTATTGAAGGTATACTTGCAGTCGTCCGGGCCAGCGCATACGCTGCGCTGGCCGACGGTTCAGCATGGCTAAACGGATGCGTATACCTTATTTTCTTCCAGCAGACGGCGCGAGCCGTCTGTACTCTCCACAATGGCCACCGAACAGTTTTTTGGAACTCCGCCGTTCCAGTAGTCTTCTCTGGGCGCTATGCGCAGGCTGTTTAAAAGCCCCCGCATAGCGCAGCCGTGGGTGGAAACCAGGACGGTTTTATCGGCAAGCTCCGGACGGCTGCAGATATCATCCAGAAACGCCTTTGTCCGGGCCTCTACCTGGTCTAACGATTCGCCTCCCGGCGGCGTTTGGTAAAGCTGGGGATGCTGAAAGAAGTTTGAAAAGTTTTTATCCGGAATTTCAAAATTTTTCTCATCACAGCATAGCCCCTCATACTCCCCGAAGCTGACCTCGATGAGACGGTCGTCCTTAATAATCGGAACCTTCCGCTGTCCCAGAATCAGCTCCGCCGTCTGTACAGCCCGGTGCAGCGGGCTGGTAAATGCGCAGAAAAACGGTACCTTTGCCAGCGCCTCTCCGGTAAGCCTTGCCAGACGGATTCCATTCTCATCCAGACGGGTATCGGATCGGCCCTGGAGACGTCTCTGGACGTTCCAGGAGGTTTCTCCATGTCGGATAATATACAGGATCATAAACGTTCATCCTTCCAAGTCAAAAACCCCGCGTCGTTCTGCCCTCCGTTTCGGTGGTGCTAAACGTGTGCCACCGGCACACAACACCGCCAAATGGACATGCAAGCATGTCCGCTTGGCTCGTTTGCTCGCGGGAATAAATGGCAGCCGTTTCGGCCTTGCGCGGATTTTGCCGCAGAAGTTTCCGGGACGGCTGCCAAAACATTACTGTCTCAGCTCAATCCCCATGGAGGACAGGCCATTGAGAATCTTATTCATGGCAGAGGTAATCTCCGCCTCTTCCAGGGTCTTATCCTTGGCGCGGAATACAACGGAGTAAGCCATGGACTTAAAGCCTTCCTTGATCTGCGCCCCCTCGTAAATATCAAAGAGTGTGCAGCTCTCCAGGATTTTTCCGCCTCTTACCCGGATCATATCCTCAATCTGTCCGGCCAGGATGTTCTTGGGCACCACCATGCTCAGGTCTCTGGTCACAGCCGGGAATCTGGCGATCCCGGTGTATTTCCGGTCAAAGGTTGCCTTCTCCGTCACAGAGGGCATATCAATGACCGCCACATACGTTTTCTCGCCGATGCCGTAGGTGTCCGCCACCTGGGGGTGGATTTCTCCCAGGTAACCGATGACCTTTCCGTCATAAACCACGCTGGCCTGACGGCCCGGATGCAGGAACGGCTTGCCCGCCTGGGGATCATAGGAAACGCGGTCATGAAGCCCGGTCTTGTCCAAAAGCTCTTCTACCACGCCTTTCATGGTAAAGAAATCGCCCTCTCCGTACATTCCAAGGGTAAGCTGCATCCGCTCATCGGGCAGCTCCGTCAAAGGCAATGCCTTTGGCAGATAGATATTTCCCAGCTCGTAGAGGCGGACGTTTTTATTCCGGTGATTGTAGTTAAAGGCCAGAGAGGTCAGCATTCCGTTCAGGGAAATGGTCCGCATAATGCTGAAGTCTTCGCCCAGAGGATTCAAAATCGTAATGGCCCGGCGCTCCGGCGCGTCCTGGGGCAGCAAAAGCCGGTCAAAAACCTTGGGGCTTTCGAAGGAATAGGTCATGCCCTGAGAGAAGCCGCAGTATTCCGCCACATCTCTGGCGATCTCCTCGATCCGCAGTTTAAAGGACAGCTTTCCTGCCGTGGCCTCTCCGCTTGGAAGGGTGGTGGGAATGTTGTCGTATCCGTAAAAACGGGCCACTTCCTCCGCAAGATCCGCCGTGCGGAACAAATCGTGACGGAAGGTGGGAGCGATTACCTCATTGCTTTGTTCATCGTAGGCCAGATCGATGCTGGCGAAATACCCCAGCATCTGCTCTTTGGAAATCTTGGTGCCAAGAAGGGCGTTGATCTTCTCCGGCTCAAAGGGAATCCGTACCGGCTCCTTCTTCTTTCCGTAGCAGTCTACCATGCCGCCCACCACTTCGCCGGCGCCCAGCTCTTCGATCAGCTGGCAGGCCCGGTCGATGGCTGCCTGAGCGTTGTTTGGATCCAGCCCTTTCTCAAACTTTCCGGAGGCGTCAGTACGCAGGCCGATGCGCTTGCTGGAAAGACGGATATTCGTCCCATCAAAGCAGGCGGCTTCGAAAAGCATGGTCTTTACGTCGTCTGTGATCATGGAATTCACGCCTCCCATGATGCCGGCGATACCTACGGCCTTTTCTCCGTCGCAGATCATCAGCACATCCTTGTCCAGCTTCCGCTCATGGCCGTCCAGGGTTACGAAGGTTTCCCCCTCCTGGGCTCTGCGGACAACGATCTCATGACCTGCCAGGGTATCGTAGTCATAAGCGTGCATGGGCTGGCCATATTCCTCCATCACGTAGTTGGTAATATCCACAATGTTGTTGATGGGACGGATGCCGTTGGAAGCCAGGCGTCTCTGCATCCACTTGGGCGACGGGCCGATCTTGATATTCTTTACTACCCTTGCGCAGTATCTGGGGCAGAGTTCGGGCTCCTCCACTGTTACCTTCACGTAGTCATGGGCGTCCTCGCTGTTTCCCGTCTTCGTCACCTGGGGCGGGCAGAACTTCAGGCCGAAGGTTGCCGCCGCTTCTCTGGCGATGCCGATGACGCTGAAGCAGTCCACACGGTTGGAAGTGATTTCGTACTCAAACACCACGTCGTCCAGTCCCAGAGCGTGGAGCGCGTCGTCTCCCGGCTGTACCTGGGCGTCCTCCGGAAACAGATAGATTCCCTCCTCCGGCGCTTCCGGATACATATCCCTGCTGGATCCGAGCTCTTCAATGGAGCACATCATACCGCAGGATTCCACGCCCCGCAGCTTGCCCTTTTTAATCTGCACGCCTCCGGGCGTCCTTTTTCCGTCATGGCCTCCGGCCACCTTTCCGCCGTCCAGGACAACGACCACCTTCTGTCCGGATTCCCCCGGTTTTACATTTGGCGCTCCGGTGACGATCTGTACCGTCTCCGTCCCCACATTCACCTGGCAGACCACCAGCTTATCCGCGTCGGGATGCCGCACAATCGACTCGATCTGACCAACCACGATTTTTTCCAGGTCCGCGTCCTGGCACGTATAATTTTCCACCTTTGTTCCGGAGAGTGTCATGGCGTCCGTATATTCCTGGGGCGTGCAGTTCAGCTCCGGCACATAAGCTTTAATCCAAGATAATGATGTATTCATAACGCAAAATTCCTTTCATTGGGTATTCATTCGCAGTCCGCTTCGGTTAAAACTGCCGCAGGAAACGGATATCGTTCTCATACAGAAGACGCATGTCGTCGATTTCGTATTTCAGCAGAGCGATTCTCTCCAGGCCGACGCCAAAGGCAAAGCCGGTGTACTCCTCCGGGTCGATGCCGCACATTTCCAGCACATGGGGATGCACCATACCGCAGCCGAGAATCTCAATCCAGCCGGACCCCTTGCAGAAACGGCAGCCCTTTCCTCCGCATTTGAAACAGGTAACGTCCACTTCCGCGCTGGGCTCCGTAAACGGGAAATGATGGGGACGGAATTTCGTCTTTGTCTCCGGACCGAACAACTCCTTGGCGAACTGCTCTAAGGTACCCTTCAGATCCGCGAAGGTGATGTTCTTGTCCACCACAAGTCCCTCAATCTGATGGAAAGAGGGAGAATGGGTGGCGTCCACCTCGTCAGAACGGAACACCCTTCCGGGAGCGATCACCCGGATCGGAAGCTTACCCTGCTCCATAATACGGGCCTGTACCGGAGAAGTCTGGGTGCGCAGCACAATCTCCTTGTTAATGTAAAAGGTATCCTGCTCATCCTTCGCGGGATGATTCGCAGGAATATTCAGCTTTTCGAAATTGTAGAGGTCATACTCTACTTCCGGACCTTCCACCACCTCGTAGCCCATGCCGATGAAAATGCGCTCCACCTCTTCCAGGGCTATGGTGTTGGGATGACGGTGCCCCACAAGATTTTTCTTTGCCGGAAGCGTTACGTCGATAACCTCTTTTCTCAGCTGTTCCTCCCGTGCCGCCGCTTCCAGCTTCTTTTTGGTTTCCTCCAAAGCCTCTTCGATGGCGGTTCTAGTATCGTTTACCATCTGTCCCACCATAGGGCGTTCTTCAGCCGGTACATCTTTCATACCCTTTAACACCGCCGTCAGCTTTCCTTTTTTTCCAAGAAAGGCCACCCGTACCTCATTTAACTTATCCAGGGTATCAGAAGCCAGAATCTGACTTAAAGCTTCCTCTCTGATTTCCTTCAGTTTTTCTTTCATGATCAGCAAACTCTCCTTCCATGTTCTGCGACAATCGGACAGGGGATGACTCCTTCCCTTATCCGCCATGACACCGCAAAAAAGCTTCGTCCCAAAAGGGACGAAGCTTAAAGTTCCGCGGTACCACCCTGATTCCTGCAAATCGCAGGCTCTCAAATGCTTAACGCGCATCACGTCGCTCCCTACTTTCGGTTCAGGAACGCAGCTCCGGTGGGAAATTCGACGGCTCCTCTGAACTTAAAGAGGCTTTCAGCCGATGACCTCTTCTCTCTGAAAGAAAATGAACCGCTACTGACACCATCTATGCCTTTCGCTTTTTCATATCACTTGCTATTTTACCCACCATCGCGGAATCTGTCAAGTGGCTTTTTATTCGATGAATCATACCCTGTATCTTTTATTCCCCCATAAAAAGCTGGGCAATGGGGGAATCCTCGGACAGAATCACCGTCTTGTCCCCGCCTGCCATGGAGGCCTTCAGAGCGTCAAGGCTTCGCACAAAGGAATAAAAGTCCGTTTTTTCTTCATCAGAATAAGCGTCCGCCAAGATACGCATGTATTCGGCTTCGCCCTCAGCCTCCAATATTTCCGCCTGCTGCTGGGCCTCAGAAAGCTGAATGGACACTTCTTTGTCCGTGGTATTGCGGATCACCTGAGCCTCCGCGTTGCCCTCCGCGGTGTAGGTGGCCGCGATGTTGTTCCGCTCGGAAATCATCCGTTCGTAGACGGCCTCTTTATTGTCGTCCGGCAGATCCAGACGTTTGATCTCAAACAGCTCGATCTCGATTCCGTACTGGGATAAGCCTGGCTGGATGGCTTCCATGACCGCAGCCGTCATCTCCTCGTCTCTTCCGCTGATCACCTCGTCCTGATCCGTACTGCTGATGGCGTTTTTCGTGGCGTTGTACACCGAGGTATTGATCCTCGTCTCCGCGTTAGCGATGGAAGAATTCAAGGTCTGGGCAAACTTCAGAGGATCGGCAATGCGCCAGAGTACATAGCTGTCGCTAATCATGGTCTTTTTATCCCTGGTAATCACATCCGACGGGGGCAGGTCGTACAAAAGGGTCTGCTTTGGCAGGGTATCCGCCCTTTCCACAAACGGGATCTTCAGGCTGACGCCCGCGTTCTCGATTACCCGGCTTACCTTTCCGAACTGCCGGATCAGCTTATATTCGTCCTGCTGTGTTATCACAAGGGACATGCCGGCTGCCGCCAGCACTGCCGCCGCCGCGGCCGCTCCGATTATTATTTTCACTCTTCCTTTACTCATCGTATCTCCTCCTCATCCGCCGTCCCGTCCATTTCGTCTTCCGTCTGCGTACTTTCTTCCTCAGCGCCCTGCGCCGCAGCTGCCGATGCGCTTTTGACCGCCGTTTCCTCCACAGCGCTTCCGGTTTCTGTCCCGGCGTTTTCCCCGGTAAAGGAATCCAGGGGAAGCACCTTCTGAATGCCTTCGCCGCTGTCAATGATCACCTTCATATCCGGAAGGACTTCCTCCATAGCCTCATAGAACATACGCTGTTTTGTCACCACCGGATTCTTCTCGTATTCCGCGTACATGGCGTTGAATCTGGCCACCTGGGCCTCCGCCTCATTGATGCGCGTCTCCTTGGCCGCCTCGGCCTCCTGGATAATCTGATCCGCCTGCGCCTCAGCTTCCGGCAGTTTTTCATTCCGGTATTTGTTCGCGTTGTTTAAGGTCGTCTCTTTCCCCTGCTTTGCCGTCTCCACGGCTTTAAAGGCTTCCATTACCTCCGCCGTAGGGGGCTCCGAATCCTGGATCGTGATGTTCACCAGCTGGATTCCAACGTTCTCTTCCTCCATTTTTTTCGTAATCTGGTCACGGATATTCGATTGAATTTCGCTTTTCCCGGTGGTCAGTACGTCGTCCACCGTATAGCTGCTGATCACGCTCCGGATGCAGCTCTGAGCGATATTCTTCAGGATTTCCTCAGGCTGTGACGAGGCGTACAAGTACTGAACCGGATCCGCGATCCGATATTCCACGTAAAAGTCCGCGTTAATGAAATTGTAGTCGGAGGTAATCATAACGCTCTCCTCCTCTTCGGATTCATTTGAGCTTTCATCATAGCCGATGGGAAACCCTTTTATCGTCGTATTTACCTTGGAAACCCGCTGAATAAATGGTATTTTAAAGTGCAGTCCGGTCTCCGTCACGGCGCTGGGAACTCCCAGAGTGACCAGCACAGCCTGCTCCTGCTCCTGAATCTGATAAAACGAATCCGACAGCAGAATCCCGACAGCGGCTGCCGCCGCCACGCCTGCCACCGCAATCTTCGCGCGTTTCGGCAGTTTCCCTTTCTTAGGTTCCTCACCCATTTCTCTTTCTTTCTTTTTCCACATAAAAATCCTCCTTTTTAAACGGACCACATCCATGGCTGATGTCCTCTGACCTGAAAAGAATCGGAAGAAGCAAAGCGAGTGCGCAGCCCGCCGGACTGGATTGGATGTTTCATGCGTAAAAAAAGACTTCTATCCCGGATACATCCGAAATAAAAGTCTTGCACTTCAACATGAAACGGATAAAAGCCAATGCACATCCATTTTATCGTATTGTCGATTCATGCGCCATCTGCTTGTCTGAATGATACTTCGATGGCAGCTACTCCCTTTTCTTTGACGTTATTCTACCAAAAACCCTGTTGTCTGTCAATCCCTTTTTTCAACATCCTTTTTCTCCTTTTTTCGGTTTTCCGCCGTACGGGTTTCAAAAAAATAGCAGTTTAGCTGGGCGCCGGCAAACAAAAGCCACATACAGACATATACCCACAGCATAATCATTACGAGAGTGGTCAGGCTTCCGTAAATAGAAGCTCGTTTTGTCCATGTCATGTAAAGGGACATGAAGTAAGAAAAGACAGCCCAGGAAACAGCTGCCGCCGCCGCTCCTGGGAGCTGTGACAGAAAACGAATCTTAACATCTGGCAGCCAGGTATACATGGCTGCCAGCAAAAGCATAAGAATCAAGAGTGTCACACACGTCCGCAGCCAGATCAGCAAATCGGAAATTCGCTGCAGCCCCGGAAGCAAATCCAGCAGAAGTGTGTGGAGCTCATTGCCGAAAACCAAAAGTACCATGGATAGCAGAAGTGACAGCAAAAGAATCAGAATATAAAACACGGCCCTGGCACGCCGGTAGAAATAGTTTCTTGTCTCTGTAATGCCTCGGATGGAGTTGAGGCCGTTTGTGATCGCCATAACGCCTCTGGCGCATGCCCAAAGACATGCAATGGCCGTTCCGGAGAGAATCGCCGTGTTCGGCACAAAAATACTGCGTACGATTCCTTCCAGAAACTCCCAGAACGCTGCGGGAAAAATCTCCTGCAAAAGTTCCATTACATTCGCTTCCGTCACAGGTGTGTAAGGAATCAGCATAAGCAGCAGCATGATGAACGGAATGAACCCCATGATGATGTAAAACGCGGTCTGGGCCGCATAGGCGTCTACCCTTGCCTCCCGGCTCCGATTCAGGGATTCTTTAATGGTCTGTATCAGTTTCCGCATCCAGTTCCACCTCATCATAATAATAAGCGAGAATTTCCTGAAAATTTTTTCCAGCCTCCGCCATGTTCTTTGCGCCGTTCTGGCTCATACCGATTCCATGTCCATACCCTCCTCCGTACACAAAATAGCCTTTCTGCTCTTCTTTGCCGCCGTCCTCTGCCAGATAAAAAAACGCACTTGGGAGCATCCCAAGCTTGGGCGCAGTTTCCCCGTCCTGCAAGGTTACCGGCGTCTTTGCCGGCTCTAAAAAGCTGCGTATTTCATATTCTCCCTCGATTCGCGCCTCTCCCTTTGTTCCTTTCACCAGCAGAGTTTCTGCCCGGCCGGATTCCTCCCTGGCCTCCACTTGAATTGATTCCAGTTCTCCGACAGCTAATCCCGCCGTATCCGCCATCCCGGAAAGCTCCTCCATGGAGAAATACGTGCTCCACCGGTACCAGGGTTCCTCCCGCTCATAATCGTCCTCTCTGGACGCTGTTATAAACGCGGCAAAAACAGCCTCTTCAGAAAGATCCCCGGTCAGTTCCAGTCCGCAGGAGGTGGAATAGTATCTGGCATCCGCCAATTCACCGTCCTTTTTCAGCACAAGCCCCGCCGTATCCGCGACCGCCTGACTTGTACGCTCATCCCGCGGCTGGTTATTGTAGACCTGGAATTGTACGCTGTCATCCACATCCGCCTCAAACTCCTCCAGCCGGCCTGATTCCAGATGCGCATATGCATAAGTCCTGGCGCAGACTGCCTGGGCTTTCAGGGCCTCCGCGGGATACCCAGCCGGCATTTCGCTTGGCACCACATTGCCCAGGTACGTTTCCACGTCCAGAATATTAATCAACAAAAGCCCTTCGGGAGCGCACCGGATCTCCAGACTTCCTAAATATACCGGATCCTCATAACCTCTGACCAGATCCGGGAGACAAAAACCTCCGTTCTCCCGGACAGGCGTGAAAATCCAGGTTCCCTCCGAATCATCCCCGAAACCCATGCTGGTGCCTGCCGGGCAGGCGACAGTTTCTCCCTCTGGAGTGAGACAGGCGTAGTCTGCCTGAAATTCTACGGTCTCTGACTGATGATAGTACGATTCAAAGGAATCCGAGCAGAGAAGCACCCGGATCGGCATACCGGCCCTTTCCTGTGCCTCACTGACCTTATCGCTATCTGCCGTTTTGCCGCTTTCACTCTCTGTTTCGTCATTCTTTTCCGCGTCAACTGCTTCCCCAGCTCCGTCCGTTCTCTGTCCACCCTCGCCGGTATCCGCCGTTTGCTCACCTTCACCGGCTTTTTCCGTATCCGCCGCCGTTTCCGGTACGTCAAAACGCTCTTCAAAGGAGTGGCGCTGGTACCGGATCAGCGTTCCCGCCATAAGACAGACAACCAGTGACAGCATAAGAATGCAACCATGCTTTTTTCGCAAACCAGATCTCCTCGAATCCCCTCTCTATTTCAGTATATCTGGTTTTGTCCAAAAAATTCCTGAAGCTTTTCCTATTCCCGGTGAAATACGAACTCTGTCACCGTATCATAGTCTTCTCCGGCCTTCAGCACCGGGCTTGGAAAACCGGCATGGTGAATGGCATCCGGATAAAACTGCGTTTCCAGGCAGAAACCTCTGCGTCTTTCATAGGCGGCTCCGCCTTTTCCGATTTTTGTATCTCCCAGCCCGTTTCCCGCGTAAAACTGCACTCCCGGAAGATCCGAGTATACATCCATAGCCATACACCGGGCCGGACAGGACACACTGGCGATCTTACGCACGCCTTCACCCTGACGGTTCAGAACCATATTGTGGTCATAGCCGCCGGCGCTTTTGAGCTGCTCGTCCTCAACATCGATTTCCAGGCCGATTCTCTTGGGAACGGTAAAGTCAAAGGGCGTCCCCTTTACCGGACGAAGCTCACCGGTTGGAATGGAGTCCGCATCCGTGGGCGTAAAGAAATCCGCGTCTACCCAGAGCACATGATCCTCTATGGTTCCCTTCCGGTCATGTCCTGCCAGATTAAAATAGCTGTGGTTTGTCAGATTCACGATGGTGTCCTGATCCCCCTTTGCCTGATAATGAATCCGCACACCATTTTCCTCAGTGAGGGTATATGTCACCGTCACATCCAGATTTCCAGGAAAGCCCTCATCCCCATCCGGGCTGTGAAGCGTAAAGCGAACGCTGTTCTCCTCCTCCAAAAGCTCTGTATTCCAAATCCGTTTGTCAAATCCGCTGCTTCCGCTGTGCAGGTTGTTTTCCTTTTCATTTTTCTCAAGCTGGAAGGTTCGGCCATTTAAGGTAAACGAAGCGGTTCCGATACGGTTCCCGTTCCGTCCGATCACCGCCCCCAAAAATCCATCATTCTTCTCGTAATCTGCCGCGGAATCGTAGCCCAGGACAACATCTGTCGTCTTATCGCCTTCCGGAACGCGGATCGAAACCAGGGTTGCGCCGTAGTCCGTCACGGAAACGGTCATACCGTTTTCGTTCTTCATAGTCACCAGAGAGGCTTCCCTCCCATCCTTTGTCTTTCCAAAAGAGCATCTCTCCATACCAAATCTCCTCCTTAACTTTCCTGTTTTATAACTGCCCGCCGGACAGTTCCTTTTTTGCCATTATACACAAAGACTCAGAAAAAAACAAGCCGGGCTTATGGTACAAAAAAAGAGAGCTTACGCTCTCTTTTTACACACCCAGAATGCCGTTTCCTGCACTTTGACGCCTAGCGAAGCTAGGTGGGTAACCGCAGCCGCAAACTCTGCCTTCCGCTGATACGAGGCGGCCTGACATCCTCTGCGGCGATTTAAGAATCCCATGACACGTAAATGTAGGTTCAAAATAGCAGGATTGTCGAACATCCCAGGATATGTTGCTGTTCTTAATTATGATTATACTCTAGTATGTTCCCATTTTCAATATATAATTCTGTCCAGAAATTATTACTAAAATTTGGGTATTTGTTCCCGGCGTTTTTACACCCTTCCGGTAAGCACGTAGCTATTATCGCATTTTCTTTCGCTCGTGTCAAGCCGCAAAATATTTGCGGACAGGCCTAAAAAACAAAAAAACAGATGAACAAACTGTTAATAATTCTTGGCAATAATTTTAATTATTTTTTTATTGTCAATTAACCCTATTGTATGGTATATTTAATATAATGTTTTAACATTTTGCTGTTGTTTGCAGCAGATCTATTTTCATTGCCGGTATTCTGTTTTTCTTTATACAGATCAGATCTTTTTCCTTCCAACGCAAGAAACAGGAAAGGAAAGCCGGCAATCCATCAATTCTACTTTTAAGGAGGCGTTTCTATTGAGTATTAATGTTTATTCTGAAATTACCCCCGAGATCCTTGATTTAGCGAAACAGTGCTATGATGTCAGCCAAATCGAGCAGGAGCTCTATACGAAATACGAAGTAAAACGAGGACTCAGGGATTTAAACGGAAAAGGTGTATTAGCCGGGCTTACAGATATTTCGGAAGTGCGTTCCTCCGTTGAGGTTGACGGAAAAAGCGTTCCCTGCGAAGGAAAGCTTTTTTACCGGGGATATGACATCGAAGAACTCGTCCAGGGCTTTTTAAATGATCAGCGGTACGGCTTTGAAGAGATCACCTATCTTCTTCTGACCGGGAACCTGCCGACCTGCGAACAGCTGGAGTCTTTCTCCAGGCTTCTTGGCAGCTATCGTTCCCTTCCCACCAGTTTTGTCCGGGACATCATTATGAAGGCACCCAGTCAGGATATGATGAATACGCTGGCCCGAAGCGTTTTGACGCTGTATTCTTATGACGATCGGGCGGACGATGTAACCATACCGAATGTATTAAGACAGTGCCTGCAGCTGATCGCCCTGTTCCCGCTCTTATCTGTCTACGGATACCAGGCGTACAAGCATTACCATGATGGAGCCAGCCTGTTTATTCATCCGCCCGTGGCAGAGCTTTCCACCGCGGAAAATATTCTCCATGTTCTCAGGGCGGACAGCAAGTATACAGATCTGGAAGCGCGTATACTGGATATCGCGCTGATCCTTCATATGGAGCACGGCGGCGGCAATAACTCCACCTTTACCACCCATGTGGTTTCCTCCTCCGGCACGGACACATATTCCTCCATGGCAGCCTCCCTCGGCTCCCTGAAAGGCCCCCGACACGGCGGAGCGAACATCAAGGTTGTACGGATGTTCGAGGATATGAAGTCAAACCTGCCTGACTGGAAAGACGAAGACGCGATCTGCGATTATCTGCGGGCGCTGCTTCACAAGGAAGCCTTCGACCACGCGGGCCTGATTTATGGTATGGGACATGCGGTATATTCTATCTCTGATCCCCGCGCAAATATCTTTAAAGGTTTTGTAAAGAAACTTGCCCAGGAAAAGGGACGTGAAGAAGAGTTTGAACTCTATTCCGCAGTGGAGCGCCTTGCCCCCATGGTAATCGGCCAGGAGCGGAAAATTTATAAGGGCGTCAGCGCCAACGTTGACTTCTACAGCGGTTTCGTTTACAGCATGCTGGATTTGCCAACTGAGCTCTTTACTCCGATCTTTGCCATCGCCAGGGTAGTTGGCTGGAGCGCGCACAGGATCGAGGAGCTTTCCAATAACGGCAAGATCATCCGTCCCGCATACAAGAGCATTGCGGAGCATCAGAAATACATTCCGATCAAGAAGAGAAAATAGCGCTTATCCCTGAATGTATGCCGCTTGTCGGGCGGCGGATTTCTGCAGAGAAAAAGGTACCGCAGGATAATCCCGTAAAGGCGAAGTCCTGCGGTACTCTTTTTCTGTTTTCCAAATTTGGCCAAAGCCGCGAATGACGATCCCCGAAACTTCTATTTCAGCCGAAAATACTTTTTAAGCGCGCTGCGGATGGTTACTGCGAACCAGATCACAAAAACCACGAAAATGACCGTTACAGCGATATAGACCGTCCCAAGCATACCGGTCAGATCATTTACCAGTCCTAAAAGTCCGCAGACTATCGTGGCGATTCCAAAAATCAGCAGCTTTGGCTGAATGAAACGGATAAACCCTTCCTTGTCATTACACTGCTTCATAGAAATGTCCTTCGTCAGAAGGATATTCTCTTTTACCTCTCCTTTCTCGGACATCACACGCCAGCCATACAAAATATATCCCCCGAATGCAGTAATCAGAAGATCCATCAATACAAACATATCCATAAATACCGGTCCTCCCAAACATCAGATTCCAAGAAAGCCCTTTACCGCCTGTTCCATCTCATCCGTCCGAACCACCGTCCTGTGCAGAACCGGCGCGGTGCGTATCTCTTCGATGGCCGGCGGAATTTTTGTGCCGGACAGGGCGGAGAGCTCATCCGCCAGGGCAAAATCATCCATAGATTCATATTTTTTGTCGATTGCCGTCAATACGCTTCTGGAAAATTTATATGGGCTTGCCGTAGAGGCGATAATCGTTTTTGCCGCAGCATCCCCTGTCTCTCTTACGTATTTCTTATACACGGCAGAAGCCACCGCCGTATGGGTATCCAGGATGTAGCCGGATTCCCGGTATACATCGGAAATCTCCTTCGCGGTTTCCTCCATGGTGGCAAAATTCCCATAAAAGTCCGCAAGCTCTCCTTTCATCTCTTCCGAGATAGCATATCTGCCGCCGGATGCCAGCGCCTCCATCAGCCCGGCGTCCTTTTTGTCATCCTCGCCGCTGATCCGGTATAAAAGGCGCTCCAGATTGCTGGAAATCAGGATGTCCATCGACGGGGAAGAGGTCAGGATAAACTCCCGGTTCCGGTCATAAACACCTGTACGGAAGAAATCATACAGAACCTTGTTTTCATTGGAAGCACAGATCAGCTTTCCAATGGGCGCTCCCATATTTTTCGCGTAATAGGCAGCAAGAATATTCCCGAAATTCCCGGTCGGAACCGTCACGTTAATCTTCTCACCCTCTGCCACAGCGCTGGATGCCAGAAGCTTCGCGCAGGCATAAACATAATAAACGATCTGGGGAACCAGACGCCCGATATTAATGGAATTTGCCGAAGAAAACTGGAACCCGCCTTTGGCCAGCTCCTCTCCCAGCTTCCGATCCCCGAACATCTTTTTGACGCCGGTCTGAGCGTCATCGAAGTTCCCGCGGATTCCCACCACAAAGGTGTTGTCTCCCTTCTGGGTCACCATCTGCTTTTCCTGAACCGGACTCACCCCATCCTTGGGATAAAAAACGATAATCCTGGTTCCCGGGACATCGGCGAAGCCAGCCAGGGCAGCCTTCCCAGTATCGCCGGAGGTTGCCGTCAGAATCACGATCTCATGCTCCGCATGATTTTTCTTTGCCGCCGTCGTCATCAGATGCGGCAGGATTGACAGAGCCATATCTTTAAAGGCAATCGTCGCCCCATGGAAAAGTTCGAGATAATACACGCCTCCTTTCTCAACCAGGGGCGCAATCTCTTTTGTATCGAACTTCTCATCATAGGCTTTGGCGATGCAATCCTTTAGTTCTTCCTCGGTAAAATCTGTCAGAAACAGCTTCATGACCTCATAGGCGGTCTCCTGATAGGTCATGCCTGCAAACTCTTTCATATCCCTGTCAAGAGCCGGAATGAACGCCGGAACGTATAACCCGCCGTCCGGCGCCAGGCCCCGCAGAATCGCCTGAGACGCCG
Source organism: Candidatus Limivivens intestinipullorum (assembly GCA_018711185.1). GTDB lineage: Bacteria > Bacillota > Clostridia > Lachnospirales > Lachnospiraceae > Limivivens > Limivivens intestinipullorum. The sequence continues at coordinate 52,103 of DVIQ01000012.1, forward strand.
TCACCTTTTCCTCTTTATTCCGTGTACTGTTATAGATTAGCTCCATCTTTACCTCCAATGCCGCCAACGCGGCTTTTTGTCTTTTACGCCGGCCCTTTGGCGCTTTTGCAGACCTGCCCAAGAGCCGCTTTTCCGTCAATTAAGAATAGATTATAGCATACCTTGTTTCTCTTCACAAGGCTTCCGTCAAATCAAATTCTGCTCCAGCCGCGCCAGGTGCTCCTTAGTGGTACGAAAAATCCTGGCTCTCGCGAATCCGCCCTCCAGCAGATACGAATCCAGCCCCCGCAGAGCCGCTATCCGGCTTTTTCCATCCCGGATTTCCCAGTCAGCGCCTTCGCACAGAAGATCCTCCCCTTCCCAGGAGAGCTTTGTATCCGGATTCATCCGAATGGAAACAGACAGCACCGGCATGCTTCTCTCCATGTCGTTTCGATGTATCCGGGCTTTTTCCAGGGCCTCGCTGTCAAACGGATAGTCCGCGAACGCGTCCGCCAGCTCCCGCAGATCCAGGAATCCATGGAAATAATAGTCATTTTCCTGCATCGCATGTTTTAACCTGAGTTTCATTTAGACCCCTCCTTTTATCGCCCCAAAGCGGCCTCATAAACCGCCCGGACCTTTTCCGGCGTGGGAACTCCCTCATGAATCTTTTCCCCATCGACAAAATACGTGGGAACGTAATAATAGTCCAGGGAGTCCGCCAGTTCCTTTTCTTCCTCCTCATCCGCCACGCGAACAGTCACATTTTCATATTCCGGGTGCGCTTTTTTCAGCTCATCCATCATCCGAAAGGCCTGATGGCAGTAAGGGCAGTCACGCAGCACCATCATCAGTACATTTTTCATTTTTTCCTCCCGTTTTTATTGCCATTATACTCTGTTTTCTAAAGAAACACCAGAGCAAATCAAAAGAAAAGTTACGGTTCTGTAAGGCTGAAACGCAACGAAGAAAACAGGGAGCTTTCGCTCCCTGTCCCGCAATGCCTTGTACCTTATTCTGCAAATGTAAAATATTCATGACCTCCGTATTCAAACAGCGGAACCAGATTTTCATCAAACCAATCGATATTGTGCTGATCCGCGCTCTCCCGGGCCATAAAGCACAGAGCTCCCTGGGAATAATCTTCCCCCGACAGCGCCCGATCCACGGCTTCAATCGTCTCCTCCGTGATCGTCACGCTATTGATTCGCCCGTCAACAGTGGGCTGAAACTGTGCCACTCCTCCGTCCTTCTCCCAAACCACTTCATAAATGGTATCCGGAAAGCGGCTGTCTTTCACTCGATTCAGGACTACATTTGCAATCAGGATTTTGCTTTTCATATCGCCGCCGGTGGCCTCTGCCTCCACAATCTGGAGAAGCGCGTAGTAATCCTCCGTAGCCATATGATTATCCCGCACAGTCTTCTGTGCATAGTAGCCAATTTCACTGATCTTTTCCGTACCCTGTTCCACTCTCAGACGGTTCAGCGTGTTTTTGCACACGCTGCTGGAGCCCACCAGAATGTTCTCATGGGAATGCTCAAAATCCACGGTTTCCGCCGCTGCAGTGTAATCCTCCATGACGTTTACACTGTTTACCACTCCCATAAGACCGGCCAACAGACTTGTCTCCTGTTCATTCTGACCATCCGAATTTTCTATCGTCTGCGCACTGTCTTTCACAGCATACACGGTCCCGCTCTCCTGAACGGTGAACCCGTTTGCGCAGAGAATTAAAATTGAAAATCCTGCCGCCATAGGAGCAAGAGTCAGCCAGATTTTATATCTGCGGCTCCGAATCCTTCTCATACCGCCGAAAGCTTTCCTAAAAATTGCACTGCGTAACTGCATGTCAGTGTTTGTCCTTTCTCTCCCCTGTTGTCCCGATAAACACCTGCATTCAAAAGTACAAATTTTGCGGTAAGCTCTGTGTATCTGCATTATAACGGAAATATTAACCTTCTGTCAAGAGTTATTTCATATTTTTGTAATATTTTTAATGACACCAGTAACATTTAATTTACAAATTTTGCGGATTTTCGATAAAATACAGGATATCTCCTCCACTTTCATTTAAAAATCCCAGGTTTCAGCCTTCATCTTCCCACATTTACAAAAATCGACTGTTTAACCGAAATTTCTGCGTTTTCTTTAGAAATGTATATCTTTGATGAAGTTTACGTTTTTGTTTCATTAGTTAATATTTACGAAATATTTTCTGTCCAAACGAATGGCAGCGGACCGCTCCGCTGCCTGCGCATAAACCGCAAAGCCTCCGGCGGAACCTTTCGGCTCCCCGGAGGCTTTGCGGTTTATGCGGTTACCATATTATTGATTGCCGTTAAAAGCGCGTTGATAGAGGCACGAATAATATCCTGATTCACACCGGCGCCCCAGTAAAGATTCTCGTTCTTGTCGCGGATCCCCACATAGGCGATGGCCCGGGAACTTGAACTCTGTTCCAAAGCGTGCTCCTGGTAGGTGATCAGGTCATAGTTCAGACGGAATTGTTTTTTCAGGGCGTTGCTCACTGCGTTGAGACGGCCGTTTCCGGCGGCGATGGCTACCTTTTCCTCTCCGTTGTACGCCACGGTTACCTCGGCGATAATGCCGTTGTGCTGTTTAAAGTGTACCTCGGTAATATTGTACGGAGTCGTAATATCCTCATAACGGCTCTTGAACAATTCAAAGATCTCCTTAGGCAGCAGCTCTTTGTGACTGTGGTCGGAAACCTCCTTTGCAGCGTAGCCCATGGCCTCCCGCATTTTCGCCGGAAGGTTCAGACCGAAATTATGCTCCAGAATATAGCCGACGCCTCCCTTTCCGGACTGGCTGTTGATCCGGATAACGTCTGCCTCGTATTCTCTTCCGATGTCCTTGGGGTCCAAAGGCAGATACGGAACCGTCCAGTGTTCGCAGTCATGCTCCTCGCGGTATTTCATGCCTTTGGCGATGGCATCCTGATGAGATCCGGAGAACGCCGCGAATACCAGCGCGCCGCTGTACGGGCTTCTCATATCCACGTGCATTCCGGTATATTGCTCATACGCTTCGCTGATAGCAGGCATATCAGAAAAATCCAGTCCCGGATCAACGCCCTGGGAATACATATTCATGGCAAGGGTTACGATGTCCACGTTTCCGGTCCGCTCGCCGTTTCCGAAAAGTGTTCCCTCGATGCGGTCCGCTCCGGCCAGAAGCCCCATTTCCGCGTCCGCTACACCGCAGCCTCTGTCATTGTGCGGATGCAGGGAGAGGATCACATTCTCCCGGTAGTTCATATTCTTGCTCATATACTCGATCTGGCTCGCGTACACGTGGGGCATGGAATGCTGCACTGTGCTGGGCAGGTTGATGATTACCTTATTGTCCGCCGTGGGCTGCCATACGTCCAGAACCGCGTTGCAGACCTCCAGGGCGTACTCCACTTCCGTCCCCGTAAAGCTCTCCGGACTGTACTCGAAGGAAAAGTTTCCATCCGTCTCCTCCGCCAGCTTCTTCAGCAACGCCGCGCCGTCCACGGCAATCTTTAAAATCTCTTCCTTCGACTTCTTAAACACCTGCTCCCGCTGAGCCAGAGAAGTGGAATTGTATACATGAACCACCGCCTTCTTTGCCCCTTCCAGAGCCTCAAAGGTTTTCCGAATAATGTGCTCTCTAGCCTGCGTGAGTACCTGAATCGTCACGTCGTCCGGTATCAGATCCTGCTCGATCAGCGCCCGCAGGAACTGGTATTCCGTCTCAGACGCAGCCGGGAAGCCTACTTCGATCTCCTTAAAGCCAATCTTTACCAGCAGCTTAAAAAAATCGATTTTCTGCTCAAGCGTCATAGGAACGATCAGCGCCTGATTGCCATCCCGCAGGTCAACGCTGCACCAGATGGGAGCCTTCTCGATATAGTCCTTCTGAACCCAGTCCGTACAGGGAACCGGCGGCAAAAAATACTGTCTTGTGTACTTGGATGCATTCTGCATGATTCATTCTCCTTTTCATTCATATTGGCTTTGTGTTGAATCCATGCTTTCCGGAGCAGCGGCTGCGAACGAGTCGCAGAAGCTATCTGCGTAACGAAAAAAGTCCTTCGCTCCTCGGCTGTGCCGATTAAGAGACGAAAGACTTTTGTATCACATCTTCGCGGTACCACTCTATTTTATGAATTTCTTCATACACTCATTGGATACGGGCAGAAACCTTATATCCATTCCCTTTTAACGGCGGGCCTCCGTCTGCGTCTACTCTCCCTCAGGATTTCGGGCAGCCGCTCCAAGGCGAGTTCCGACCTTCCCATCCACTGTCTCGCATCACCCGACAGCTCTCTGCAGTCCGGTTGGGCCGTACTATTCCTCTTCTTAGCATTTAAGTATTCAACTGAAAAGATCATACCACCCGCCGGGTGGATTGTCAAGGATTTTCTTGCGTATAACGGTATACATGCAGTTCATGCATGGCCCGGGTGGCGCTGATATAGTCTGCCTGCCGTTCCAGGGCCCCAGGCGAATTTTCTTTTCGAAGCGCGAAAACCTGATCAAACTCGATTCCTTTTGCCAGATAAAAGGTCGTTACCGTAAGTCCGCGGCAGAACCTGCTGCTGTTTTTATCCAAAAGCGTCAGCCGCGCTCCGTCTGCCTTTTTGTCTTTCAAGCGGCTCGAAAGCCATACAAAAGCCCGTTCCGCCTCCCTTTCCGTCAGGGTAATCACTGCCGCGGTCTCATATCGCTCCTGCTTTTCCAGATAATGGAGAAGCACCGCCTCCATGGCTTCCTCCCAGGCTCCAAAGCTTTTTTCCTCCACCGGACTGCCATGTCTTTGGAAGATTTCCATTTCTTCATCCGCCGCAATCCGGTTTGCGTAATCCGCAATCTCCACGGTGCTTCGGTAACTCTTCCTCATAAAAATCTTCCGGATATTTTTCCCGTATATGCCCGGCAGAAACGAGAGGACGTCCTGGCGCACCTCATCGATGGTCTGCGCCCGATCCCCCAGAATCGTCATGCGGCACTGGAACATCAGCTGCAGAATACGGTACTGCAGGTAGGAATAGTCCTGCATCTCATCCACCACCAGGTGTTTAATGTTCTTCTGATTTCCTCTGGAAAACAGAAGGTACTTCAGATAGAGTACCGGATAAACATCCTCATAGGCAAGCTTTCTCTTTTCATAAGGAACCCTGGGAAGGGGCGAAAAACCGTACCGCTCCAAAAACTGGCTGTACAAAACATATAAGTCTCTGTCCCGGTACATTTTATAAAATTTCTCCCGAAGCGTGTCCCGGTCTTCCTCTCCAAGATCCTTTCCCCTCAGTGTCTCGTATTCATCCAGGCAGTATTCATATACGGCTTCCATCCTGGAAAGCAGGGGTATGTCCGGAAATTTATCATAAAACAGCCTGGAAAGCTCCTCCGCTGTCTTGTGAAGTCCCTGAAAGTTCAGATCTTTGAGATCCACAAGCTCGTACTCCTGCATCAGGACAAACTCATGAAGCATTACCACAAAGTCTTCTGTCTGTTTCGCGCGAAGGCGCTCTCCGTCCCGTCTGCCCGCAAGCATCTCTTCGATCTGATCATAGCGGTCCTCACAATCGGCAGTGGTATCCTTCAGCTCATGGTAGGCAAACAGATCAAAGGACATTTCCTGAATATTTTCCTCTCCAAGCTCGGGAAGGATATGCGAAATATAATCGGAAAAGACGCTGTTGGGCGACAAAATCAGGATGTTGGAGGACTTTAGCTGCTCCCTGTCATGATACAGAAGATACGCGATTCTGTGAAGCGCCACCGATGTTTTTCCACTTCCGGCAACGCCCTGAATAACCAGGATTTTATCCGCGGTATTGCGGATAATGGCGTTTTGCTCCTTTTGAATCGTCCGCACGATGTTTTTCAGCTTGACATCCCCATTTGTCCCTAGCTCCTGGCGCAGCACCTCATCGTCGATTTTTATATCGCTTTCAAAGGCGTATACCAGCTTTCCCCTGCGGATTTTATACTGCCACTTGGCGGTAATCTCTCCTTCCAGGCGGCCGGCAGGAGCGGTATAAGAAGCGCTGCCCTTATCAAAATCATAAAAGAGGCTGGATACCGGAGCGCGCCAGTCGTAAATCAGCGGCGTTCTCCCGGTTTCCTCGGAAAAATTCCCGATTCCGATATAAAAGCTTTCCGGCTCTTCCTCTCCGTCATAGATAAAGTCCACCCTTCCGAAATACGGCGAATCCAGCATTTTTCGAAAACGGTGCCTTAATTTCTGCTTTTCCTGATTCGACTGAACCTGCCCGAAAAGGGCCTGCTGGTTGTCGAAATTTTCATATCCGTACTGGTCCATTTCCGTATAGTTTTCCCAGTAATAATCGTTCATCTCTTCGACATCTTTTTCTCCCTGTGCGATGGAGAGATCCAGCGATGCAATCCGCTGCCGAAGCTTCTCAAGAATGTGTTCCAAAAACTGTTCACTGTTCATACCCGTCTCCTTTCCGCACTTGATGCATGAAGTTCTCCTACTATACCATATCCTAGAAGAAACCGCAAGTCGCTCTTTCGTAAATCCCATCGCCGCAGGCGATTTTATATGGATTTTGCATGTAACGGTTCAGCAGGACTGAACTGTTACGTGCTGGCGGCATGCGCCCGGCATCGGTCGGAAGAATGTACAAAATTTTGCTTGCATTTTGAACAAAAGGTGCTATAATAGGCTCTAGGGAAGCATAGCTCAGTCGGGATGAGCGTTCGCCTCACACGCGAAAGGTCAGGAGTTCGAGCCTCCTTGCTTCCATTTTTTGTGTCTTGAAAAAGTATTTTCTTGTTTTTGGTTTCAAATATTCCCGGAATTAGAAATGTTATAATTTTGCAAAAAAAATATTCAAAAAAATCATTTTCCCTCTTGACAAAAAGAACAAGATGAGGTAAACTTAACAAGTGTCAAGGGAAAACGAAACAACGGAGTATGGCGTAGCTTGGTAGCGCGCTCGGCTGGGGGCCGAGAGGTCGCAGGTTCAAATCCTGTTACTCCGATTTTATCTTCAGAAAAGGTTGTGCAAGTATACTGTTTACAGTATTTTTGCACAACCTTTTTGCTATATACAGTTTATGTATCAGAATATAAAAAGATCCGCAGGCACGGCGTTGTCCCGCCTCAGAAATCTGGTTCCGGACAACGCCTGCCGCGGATTTTCACCGTCTTTGGCAGCCCCTATTTCACTTGCTGTTAATATAGTTGATCAGTCCTTCTGCCTGAATGATCTTCTGCATGAACTCCGGGAACGCCTGGCCCTTGTACTCGGTTCCCTTGGTCCGGTCGTAAATCATCCCCGTATCAAACTGAATCTCAACCTCGTCTCCGTCTTCAATATCCTTAGCCGCCTCCGGGCATTCGATAATCGGCAGCCCGATATTGATGGCATTCCGGTAGAAAATCCTGGCGAAGGTTTCCGCGATTACGCAGCTTACCCCTGCGGCCTTGATGGCGATGGGCGCGTGCTCCCGGGAGGAACCGCAGCCGAAATTCTTCTTTGCCACGATAATGTCGCCCTTCTGGACCTTTTTTATAAAGTCCTTATCAATATCCTCCATGCAATGCGTCGCCAGTTCCGCCGGATCTGAAGAATTTAAATATCTGGCCGGAATGATCACATCCGTATCAACATTGTCTCCGTATTTAAATACTCTGCCTTTTGCTTCCATCCTGCTCTCCTCCTATAATCCCAGTTCTTCCGGCGCGGAAATCTTTCCGGTTACGGCACTGGCCGCTGCCACCGCGGGGCTTGCCAGATAAACTTCCGAATCCACATGGCCCATACGGCCTACGAAATTGCGGTTTGTGGTGGAAATGCAGCGCTCTCCCGCTGCCAGAATGCCCATATAACCGCCCAGGCATGGACCGCAGGTGGGAGTGCTCACCACGGCTCCCGCCTCTATAAAAATCTCAAGAAGGCCCTCCCGCATGGCCTGAAGATAAATTTTCTGGGTAGCCGGGATTACGATGCAGCGTACCCCTTTCTTTACCTTTCTGCCCTTCAGGATTTCTGCCGCGCAGCGAAGATCCTCGATCCGGCCGTTCGTACAGGAGCCAATGACGGACTGGTCGATTTTGACTTCTTCCGTAATCTCGTCAATGGTCTTTGTATTCTCCGGAAGATGCGGGAAAGCCACGGTGGGCTTCAACGCGCTAAGATCAATAGTATACTCCGCGTCGTAAACCGCGTCCGGATCCGCCTCATAAATCTTGTACGGGCGGGTGCTGTGCTCTTTCATATAAGCCTCAGTAAGCTCGTCTACCGGGAAGATTCCGTTCTTTCCGCCGGCTTCAATGGCCATGTTCGCAATAGTAAAACGATCGTCCATACTCAGATTCTTTACGCCCTCGCCGGTAAATTCCATGGATTTATAGAGCGCGCCGTCCACGCCGATCATTCCGATGATATGCAGGATCACATCCTTGCCGCTTACCCACTTGGAGGGCTTGCCCACCAGGTTGAATTTGATCGCGGAAGGAACCTTAAACCAGGCCTTTCCGGTAGCCATCCCGGCCGCCATATCCGTGCTTCCCACCCCTGTGGAAAACGCGCCCAGCGCTCCGTAGGTACAGGTATGAGAGTCCGCGCCAATGATCGCGTCGCCGGCCACAGTCAGCCCTTTTTCCGGGAGCAGCGCATGCTCAATTCCCATCTCTCCCACATCGAAGTAATTGGTAATGTCGTGACGACAGGCAAACTCCCGAACACATTTGCAGTGCTCCGCCGATTTAATATCCTTATTGGGGATAAAATGATCCATTACCAGGGCGATTTTATCCTTGTCAAAGACCTTGTCCGATTTGAATTTATCCATCTCGTGAATCGCAACCGGTGAGGTGATATCATTCCCCAGCACCAGGTCCAGATCCGCTTCAATGAGCTGTCCGGCTTCCACGGACGGCAGCCCCGCATGGGCTGCCAGAATCTTCTGAGTCATTGTCATACCCATATTCTGCATTCTCCTCTTTTTCTTATATTTTCTCGTGAAGCTCAGCCATGCTGAACTCTGCCAGAGTTACTTTTCCCTTGTATTCTAACACAAGAACCGTTATAATGCTAATATATATTATGAATGATTATTATGAATTTAAATTATATTATGACCTGTATGAATGCGCAGCCCCAAAACACACCCTGCCGACATTCCACGCAGCTTTGGAGGATTTTTATGAAACAGCCGCTCTCTTCTTACCGCATCTTTTATACCGTCGCCTGTGAGGGCAATATTTCCCGCGCAGCGCAGCTTCTGTATATCAGCCAGCCCGCCATCAGTAAGGCCATCCGCCGCCTGGAAGAGGCGCTGGACACCCAGCTTTTTCTGCGAAGCTCCAGAGGCGTGCGGCTTACAGACGCCGGACAGGTTCTCTTCGCCCATGTGCGTCAGGCCTTTGAGGCCTTAAACGCCGGGGAAGAAGAAATCAAAAAAATTCACCGGCTTGGTCTTGGCCATCTGCGCATCGGCGTCAGTACCACGCTCTGCAAGTATCTTCTGCTCCCCTACCTGAAGGCTTTTATACGCGCCTTTCCCCATATCCGGATTTCCATTTTCTGCCAGTCCACCGGCCACACCATCCAGCTGCTGAACGAAAAGAAAATCGACATCGGGTTAATCGGCGCAGCGGCTCCCTCCGGCCCCTGCCATTTTGAGCCCCTGGAAAGCATACAGGATATCTTTACGGCATCCCCGGAATATCTGGAAAATCTGAGCGTCCGTCAGGGAACGGCCGCGAAAAATCCCTTTGAAACCGCCACACTGATGCTTCTGGATCACGAAAACCTCACACGCCAGTATATTGACACCTATCTCAGAGAAAATCATATTCTTCCCGAAAACCTGCTGGAAGTAACCACCATGGATCTGCTTATCGATTTCGCGAAAATCGGTCTCGGAATCGCCTGCGTCATACGAAGCTTTGTCCGTGAGGAGCTGGCATCCGGGGAACTTGTGGAAATTCCCATTCCCTTTGAAATTCCCAGCCGCCAGGTGGGCTTTCTGTACAGCTCTGCCGCCGCGGAGAATCCCGCCCTGGATCAGTTCCTGTCCTTCTGCAGCCAGAGGCGCGTTCCGTAACGCGCTGCCCGGCAAATGTCCGTTCGTGCAAGCATGGCAGCCGATTGCCGGGCTTATCGCCGCAAAAAAGAACCGGCCCGGGAAACCTTCCCTGTCCGGTTCTTTTTTGATTAGTTATTGATCAGCTTGTCTTCGTCGTTCCAGCTGTACAGTTTGCGCAGCTCCTTGCCTACTGCTTCTGCCGGATGCTCTGCCTGCATTCTTCTCATAGCGCGGAAGGACGGGCAGCCTGCCTGATTCTCAAGCAGCCACTGTTTTGCGAAGGTACCATCCTGAATGTCGCTCAAGATCTTCTTCATGGCCTTCTTCGTCTCATCTGTAATGATCTTCGGTCCGGAAATGTAATCGCCGTACTCAGCCGTATTGGAAATGGAATAACGCATGCCGGCAAATCCGCTCTCAAAGATCAGGTCAACGATCAGCTTCATCTCATGGATACACTCGAAATAAGCGTTCTCCGGAGCATAGCCCGCCTCCACCAGGGTCTCAAATCCGGCCTTCATCAGCGCGCATACGCCGCCGCACAGAACTGCCTGCTCGCCGAACAGGTCGGTCTCTGTCTCAACCTGGAAGGTAGTCTCCAAAACGCCGGCTCTCGCTCCGCCGATACCCAGAGCATAAGCCAAAGCGATGTCCTTTGCCTTTCCGGTATAATCCTGCTGTACAGCGATCAGGCAGGGAACGCCTTTGCCTTCCTGATACTGGCTTCTCACCGTATGGCCCGGTCCCTTGGGAGCAATCATCGTCACGTCTACGTTTGCGGGCGGAACGATCTGTCCGAAGTGGATCGCGAAGCCATGGGCAAACATCAGCATATTGCCCTCTTCCAGATTCGGCTCGATAGATTCCTTATACATCTTGGCCTGCTTCTCATCGTTGATCAGAACCATAATGATATCGGCTCTCTTTGCGGCTTCCGCAGCCGTATATACCTGAAAACCCTGTGCCTCTGCCTTTGCCCAGGACTTGCTGCCCTCATACAGGCCGACAATGACGTTGCAGCCGGACTCTTTCAGATTCAGAGCGTGCGCATGGCCCTGGCTTCCGTATCCGATCACCGCAATGGTCTTGCCTTCCAGAAGAGACAGGTTGCAGTCTTCCTGATAATAGATTTTAACTGACATGTTACATTCCTCCATGAATTTATTTAGTTAAAGGTATTATAATGCCTCTAGCCAGCATAGGTTATAAATAGCGGACATCCTCCGCTCCCCTGGACAGTCCGGTAATTCCGGTGCGGGCCAGTTCAAGGATCTCATAGCCGCTCAACAGCTCAATAAAAGCGTCCAGCTTGCTCTGGTTTCCGGTAAGCTCGATAATCAGCGAGTCAATCCCGACATCCACAATCTTAGCGCGGAAAATATCAGCCACCGCGATAATAGCCTGGCGGTTTTCCGCGTCTGCTCTGACTTTTACGAGAATCAGCTCCCTGGAAACGCTTTCCTTCTCTGAAAGCGGTTTAATATCCACCACATCCACAAGCTTCGCCAGCTGCTTTGTGATCTGATCCAGGATCTGATCGTCCCCGTTTACCACAACTGTCATCCGGGAGTACCGCTGGTCCGCCGTCTCCCCAACAGTGAGGCTGTCAATATTATAGCCGCGCCTGCTGAACAGACCGGCGATCCGGCTGAGCACGCCGGCAGTATTATCCACCAGAAGCGACAGCACTCTTCGATTATTCATGACAAAATCACCCTTTTCTCAAAAAAACTATTGCTATTCTACCAATTATTAGTTTTCTTGTCAATGAAAATCCCGCTGACAACGGCTCTCCATAGACTTGTAAGCATTATAGCAATACTGAATAATATCCTTCCTAGTAATAATACCGATAAAGATTTTGTTGTCGTCGATCACCGGTACAAAGTTCTGGTTCATCGAGGTCAGAATCAGATCCTCAATATCACAGTTCACATTTACCGGCTCATTATGCCACCGTCTGGCAAGGGACGTCAGAGGAATATTCTCTGCCTCCCGCAGATCCATGGAAAATTTATCCTTGATATTCCAGAGCAGATCCCCCTCCGAAATGGTTCCTATGTAATTTCCCCTGCGGTTCAGAATCGGAACAGCCGCATATCGATGATATTCCATTTTTTCCAGCGCCTGGCGCAGGGAATAATCATCATACAGATAAGCCACTTCGCTTTTTGGTGTCAAAAAAAACAATACATTCATACTTTTTCTTCCTTTAGGTTTACTCTAAAAGTCCGCCGCCGTACTTTCCCAGGCACTTTCGCGCATTAATGTTGCAGCGTCTTTCATCAGGCCCATTATAGTAAAATCCGCAGAACCAGTCAATCCCTGCCGACAATTTCATGAATTTTTAAGATTTGATTCAGCGGCTCGGATACTCTGCCTCCACAAATTTTCTGAGAACCGGCAAAGAGCGCTCCACCTTTTCCGTATCAATGCAGTAAGCCATGCGGAAATAGCCGGGGCATCCGAACCCATCGCCGGGCACCAGTACCAGATCATAGTTCAGGGCTTTTTTGCAGAAAGCGGTTGCGTCGGCCTCCAGGGCCTTAGGGAAAATATAAAAGGTTCCCTTAGGTTTCACGCAGGTAAATCCAAGATCCGTGAGGGTCTCATAGAGAAGATTCATATTCTTCTCATATACCGACATATCCGAGGTCTCGTCCAGGATCTCCGCCACCGCAAGCTGCATCAGAGACGTTGGGCAGTTATGGCCGATTCCCCTGGAGATCTGTCCGCACATATTGATCAGCAGCTCAGCGTCTTTGCATGCCGGCGAAACCGCTACATATCCGATACGCCCTCCTGGAAGAGAAATCGACTTTGAGAAGGAATAGCACACAATGGTATTCTCATAATATTTCGGAATGTATGGAACCACAGTTCCGTCGAACAGGATTTCCCGGTACGGCTCGTCCGAAATAATATAAATGTCATGGCCGTATTCCTCCTGCTTTTTCCGCAAAAAATCCGCCATTTTCTGAATGGTTTCCTCTGAATAGACCGTCCCGCTGGGGTTGTTTGGGCTGTTCACCAGGACGGCCGCCACCTTCTCATTCATCATGGACGCAAACGCCTCGAAATTAATCTGAAACTTTTCCGTATCCGCCGGCACCACCCGCAGGTCGGCCACCGGTTTCGTATAAGGTCCGTACTCCGAAAAATAAGGCGCAAAGGTTAAAATTTCGTCCCCCTTATTCAGCACGCACCGAAACGCGTGGGCCAAAGCCCCTGCCGCGCCGCTGGTCATAAAAATATGTTTTCCCTCATAAGGAACGCCAAAACGCTTTTTCAGGCTGGCCGCCACCTTTTCCCGCACCGCCGGGATTCCAAGGGTCGGGCTGTATCCGTATACCTCCATGGGGTTTCCTTCCAGGGCAAGCTTTGCAATCTTAGTCCTGAGTTTTTCCGGTACCGGAACCGAAGGATTCCCAAGGCTATAATCAAATACATTCTCGTAGCCGATTTTCTTTCCCCTTTCCGCTGCAAAGGCAGACATCTCCCGAATCACCGATTTTGCGTTCAGCATTTCTGCGTACTCTTTTACTATCATTGAAATCTCTCCTATCTATCAGAAACTTTTTATGGCTTATACCCCTTACGAGCAGTAAGGAATGATCCATCTTGCTGAAAATACTATTTTTATACTTCCTTGGACGGCTTTCGTTCGATTCGCCCCTCTTTACGGAGCGTCTCCAAAAAGCCGTTCAGCCCCTCGGAAATATCATTCCAGGTCGTATCAAAATCTCCCGTATACCAGGGATCCGCAATGTCTCTTGGCTTTGCGGAATAATCCAGAAGCCGGTGAACCTTATGCTCCGGATCCTTTCCCACAATCCGCAGGATATTTCGGATATTCCACTCCTCCATTCCCAGCAGATAGTCAAATTTATCATAATCCTGCCGCGTCATAGTTCTGGCCCGTTTTCCCTCCGCCGAAATCCCATGCTCCGCCAGCTTCCGTCTGGCCGGCGGATAGACGGGATTGCCGCACTCTTCCATGCTGGTGGCAGCAGACTCAATATAAAAGCAGTCCCCCAGGCCCTGCCTGGTAACCATATCGCGGAACATAAATTCCGCCATGGGGGAACGGCAGATATTGCCGTGGCAGACGAAAAGCACTCGTATCATATTTTAAAGTCCTCCTAATTTGCGTTAGTTTGCCCTGTTTTGCCGCGATTTGCCAGGTATGTAGTTGCCCCTGAGATTGTTAAAACAATCACAGAATAAGCAAAACGGGGCAAATCGGGGCAAGTTGAGGCCGTCAAAAGTAGTAAAAACGTAGTAAGAATGGGGGGTGTTACTACTTTTTCTAATTATGAACTAAAACACATAATAACAAAAAAATTTAACCTCTAACATGCTGGCTTCAACGATAGAAAATTTTGTTTATTATAGTCAAGTCAACAACTATGATGCTTATTATCAATTATCTCCATATATCGTTCTACTTTTGCCTTTATCCATTTCAATTAATAAATATGAGAATTAAGATATAAGTGTATAGAAAGCAAAATGTCCCCAAAATATCACGCCACAATAAAAAGAATTATAACGCATGCAATGGCTAACAAATCTACCTTAAGTGCATAACCAAACCACATATATTTATTCATGGTAATCTGGCTATTCACCATTACCTCAACGGCCAAGTCTTTTGCTTTATTACTAACACTTGCTTTGCCTTCATAATACTTTTTATTAATTAGCTCAACATAAGTTTTTACATTACCTATTTCATCTATATCTTTATAATAAATGAGATTATATTCCTTTTGGGAATCATATTTTTGTTTCTTTCTGCTTAATACTTCGCTTGACAAATTAGGCATAAATGAAATTAGGCACAATGCACAGGAAATTAGTGTAATAATTCCAGCAACAACGCAAAATACCGGCGCCTCTTGGAACAGCCCAATAATTACCGCAAGCATTGCTATATTTGCAGCAATCAAACCTACGTTTTTTGCCTCTGCGAATGATAACCATCTATTCACCCTCTCTAATTGTTTTTCTAAATGTTCTTCAAGATTTTGTTCCATATCTTTTCCGATCTCTTCTATATTCATCTTTCCCTTTTTCTCCATGTGAGTATGCTTTGAGCTTTATAATTTCCGTAAGGCCTTTCTGAAATTGCTCATAAGCAATAAGCATATTTTCAGCAGTACGAACATTTTCTAGTATTACATTTTGCATGCGTAAGAATGATTCTGGCACCCCTACGCAAAACCGATATGATCCATCATCCATTCTTTCATAAAAATGTCTATCCTTGTCTCTAATTAAATTCTTATCAATCCACTTTCCACCAAAAACATAACATCCATTTTCTTTATAATTAAAAGGTACTATTATCCTTAATTGTCTTGAATAATCCCCCAGAAAATCTTCAGGCTTAGCAAGCATAGTATCTATCAGTGAACAATTGGCAGCAATACAATTAATTACTACAGGCGTAATTTCAACTGTGGGTGCAATAGAAATTTCTGAAAAAGGATACTTTTTTTCAGCTGCTCAAAATCTCTTTTTACATCTTTTAAGTATTTTGTTTTTTCGTCACCTATCAACCTTTACTCTCTCCATGCTCCATTATAATTGTTCTGACGTGTATTTTTCTCAAGCTGAGCTACTGAAACTGCCTCCATCATTTTTTTATAACCTACTGTTGTCCTATAACAATCGTCTGCTACTCGTACAAATTGATCTGCCCAAACAGGACGATTAATTTTCAAATAAGAATAAATTTCTTTATTAATTACGATCTGATTTTCTCCGGCTTTCTCATCCTCATAACGATCGGCTTGAGTAACAGTGGTTCCGAGTATAATATTATCCTTTTCACCTCGTGCACCAATCTTTGCTGCAAACAAAGTGCCCAATGATGTTCCTACACCAACACATACATTATATGTTTTTACAGTATCAACAATTCGTAATGCAGCTACAATAGCATCTGGAATACATTTATAATCAGAGTAATCATGAAATAATGCCATTTCTCGATCCCCTTGAAATTGCACATGAATGCCTTTGTTTCTCCCTACAATTTCATACATAGATTGCAATATTTTCTGAGTCTTCTGAGACATTTCTTCAAGATTAGATCCATCTTTTTTGAACTGTCTTGTAAAGCCTCTAACATCAGCAAGCAATGGAATACCCTCCAATTTTTTGCATTCTTTCTTTGACAAAACGTCAAAGTTTAAGCTCTGGCGCACACTGCTAAAATTGATATCTCCAAGATTTAGGTTGTTCGCATAACGTTTTGCATTCTCCAAATCAGTAGCGTAATCAAGTGTTGTCTGCAGTTTTTCGAGATTTGTAGTAGCATAATATTTTTGTCCATATTTTCCTAGTTTATTATCCTTTTTGATGATAAATGTCTTTTTATACTCTGAATCTAAATTTTCATATATATCTGATGATATAGAAATAAATGATTTTTCTGAAAGTCCTTGTAACTTAGCCGCATAGTTTGCAGCATAACCGATGGTACTGTCTTCCTCAAAAGTCTCTCTTTTAAAAGTGAATTCATAGAATTCACCATAACATGCACCTATCTGTATCTGAAAATTCAATAAAGTCTTATACTTTGCTATTTCATGATTTAAATATGAAGTCAACTTATAGGCGAATCCAGATACTTCTGCTACAACTTCAAAAGCTTCATTCAACGAATCTGTTACATACATATGTAATCGGGAACCTGTTATTTTCTCCACAACAAATGATTGGGGAAAATGTTTTTTCCCAAAGCTTTCAATCATAGAAAAAAATGTATCTAATGCGTGCAGAGAATGATTGACTTTACCTGTTTTAGTCTCTTCATCTATCACTACCTGATCGAGATTCGGAATATTGATGTAAAAATGCATTCCTTTTTTTCTAATCATATATTGCTATCCTCCATGAGTTTTTATTAGCACTCTTTTGATTTGAGTGCTAATAAATTATATCATAAAACCTATTATAAAACAAGAGTTCAAACATTGCGAATGTTATAAGAAAAAACGCCCTGCTAAAGCAGAGCGCCTCCGTTCTATCCATATCAGAGGATACCCACAATTCACTTTTACCTTTTACTCGTGGAAAATAGACTGCAATCCACAGTCTATTTTCATATTGCCCGGAACATTTTCTGTGAAACTGTCCCCTCTCCGTTTATCTTCTCCATCTCCTTTCTGGCATTCTCCAGTTCTTCCACCCGCTTTAATTCATCCACTGCATCCTCCAGGCCCAGATGGGTATAGGTGTTCAGCGTTACTCCGATATCGCTATACCCCATCAGATACTGGAGCGTCTTTGGATTCATACCTGACTTCGCCATATTACTGCAGTAAGTATGGCGGCAGACATGAGGGGTGATATTCGGCATCTGAACCCGGTAAATATCGTTGTACCGCTTTACCATGTGGTTAAACCGATGCTCCCAATGCATTGCCACCAGGGGAAGCCCCTCTTTATCCATAAACAGAAATCCTGTGTATCCATCCACCACTCT
>DVIQ01000091.1 GCA_018711185.1 Candidatus Limivivens intestinipullorum
AAGATCGCAAAAAATAAGGACCTTTATTATGATGCCCTGGGCCAGGCGCAGCTCGGATGGCATGAAGGCACCGAAGATGTGCTTCCGTTCATCAAGTATCTGCTGGGGACCATTCTTTCCGCCTGCAAGGATTTTGAAGATCGTTTTGCTCTGGTAGAGACCAAACTCCCTGCCCTGGAGACCGTGCGCCGGGCGACCATGGAGAAAATCGGCCGGTTTACGAAGCAGGACATTCGGGAATTGTGCCCTTCGCTCAGTATCAGTTCCATTGAAGGGGCGCTGCGGAAATTGGTGGCATCCGGCGAACTAAAACGGGAGGGCGCCGGAAAGAACATTTGCTATCACAGATTAAAATGATTCCCTCAATCATCGAGTTGTCATTTGAGAAAGATCGAGCATAGGTGGATTGTGGCTAACCAAGATGGCGATAATTCCGTTGGCACACGTATTTTGAAAGAGATTCAAGATTCTTTTGGGCTAGCTGTTTTTTGATAAAAAATTTTTAATCGTCAGCGCTGGGCGTAAAAAAGAAGAAATTGACAAAAGAAAAAAAGCATAGTATACTTTTTTTAAGTAGCAAAGACGCACGGATTTATCCGGGCGTCTTTTTGCGTCTGCGGGCATATTCGCGCAGGGGATGCCGGTATGCCGGGGACGCGCGAGAATGAAGGAATCCAGGGGGGATAACTTATGAATGAATTAATCGATCATGCGGATACAGTGAACGCGCTTTTGGCCCGCTACGGGGTGAAATTCGGGATTTATAAGAACAATGAATTTCATGAGCAGCTTTTTCCTTTTGACGCGATTCCCAGGGTGATCACGAAGGCGGAGTTCGCGAAGCTGGAGAAGGGACTCATTCAGAGAGTGGATGCCCTGAATGCGTTTTTGCGGGATATTTATGGAGAAAAGAAGATTCTGGCGGACGGGGTGATTCCGGAGGACTTTGTGTTCGCGTCCAAGGGATACCTTGCGGAGTGCGAAGGAATCATGCCGCCCAAAGGAATTTACAGCCATATTTCCGGAATTGACCTGGTGCAGGCAAAGGATGGAGAGTGGTACATTCTGGAGGACAATCTGCGGATTCCCTCCGGGGCTTCCTATCCGTTGATTGCCAGGGAGCTGTGCAGGCGGGCCTCGCCCAAGACCTTTATGCACAACGCGGTGGCGGATAACCGGAACTACGCGGATTTGTTAAAGGAAACCATGGAGTATGTGAACTGCGGTGGCATCCGTGCCATTCTGACGCCGGGAAGGTATAATGCGGCGTATTTTGAACACTCCTATCTGGCCGAGCGGTCCGGGGCGGCGCTGGCCTCCTGCAGCGACTTGTTCGTGGAGGACAATGTCCTGTATTACCGGGGATATCAGGACAAAAAACAGAGGGTAGGCGTCTTGTACCGGAGAATTTCCGACGAATATCTGGATCCGCTGACCTTCCTGCCGGAGTCCCTGATCGGCGTGCCAAATCTGATCAACGCCTACCGGGCGGGGAATGTGGCCATCGTAAACGCGCCGGGAAACGGCATCGGCGACGACAAGGGCATTTATTACTTTGTGCCGCAGATGATCCGGTACTATCTGGATCAGGAGCCGGTTTTGAAAAACGCGCCTACTTACCTGCCTTTTTACGAGGAAGACCGGAAGTATGTGCTGGAAAATCTTGGAAAGCTTGTGGTAAAGGATGTGTCCGAAGCCGGCGGCTACGGCGTGATTTTCGGCCGGGATTTAAGAGGGGAACAGCTTGAAAATCTCAAAGCGCTGATTGAGCGGGAATCCAGGAGATTTATCGCCCAGGAGGTCATTGATTTCCGGGATCTGGATATTATGGACGGTATGGACAGAGTGCCCAGAAAGGCGGATCTGCGGGCCTTTGTTCTTTCCGGGGAAACCACCAGGGTGTGGGCCAGTGGGCTTACCCGGTTTTCCAGGAACCCGGATTCGTTTGTGGTAAATTCATCGCAGGGAGGAGGTTTTAAGGACACATGGGTATTGTCTCGGTAGAAAAAGTAAATCATTTGTTTTGGCTTGGACGGTATACGGAGAGGGTGTTTACGACCCTGAAAACCTTTGACCGGTATTTCGACGTCATGCTGGACCAGGAGCCGGATATCTATCAGAAATTCTGCCGGCGTCTGGCGATTCCGGATATTTACCGGGATATGGAAGATTTTATTGACCGCTATCTCTATGACGCCGAAAATCCGGATTCCCTGTACGCGAACCTGGTACGGGCGTACGATAACGCCGTTGTCATGCGGGAAGAGCTCAGCAGCGAGGTGCTGGCCTATATTCAGCTTGCCCTGGACGTTTTGAAGGGCAGCCGCAGCGCCAGGGCGCCCATTGTGGAGCTCCAGAGAGTGGCGGACTATCTGCTGGCGTTCTGGGGAAGCGCGGACGATTACGTAGAGAGCGAGGAGAGCCGCAATCTTATGAAATGCGGGAAATATGTGGAACGGCTGGATCTGTATCTGCGCTTTGGAATGGCCGGAGAACAGCTTGATAAGGAATTCAGCAAGCTTTTAAACCGTTTAAACCGCGTTCATGTGCGCAGAAATCTGGAAAAGATGGATCGCCTTACGGAAATCATCCAAAAGGGGGACGGCTGGAAAGAGCATATTCAGGAGGCGGTGACCCTGGCGGGCGAGATCGTTGAGGTGTAGGCTTTCAAAAAGCCCGCAAAGCGGCCAGGAAAGGGCGGCGAATGCGCCAGAAAGAGGAAGACATGAAGAGGCTGAAATTTATAAACCGTATGGAGCTTTCCTTTGACAAGCCTGTGAGCGGTCACGCGTACGCCCTGCGCTGCATACCCCGGACGGACAGCGCTCAGAAAATAGAAACGCTGTTAAGCCGCGTGACGCCCTCCGGCATTTCCAAGGCGGTAAAGGACGGCTTCGGAAATCTTGTGTATACCGGGAGCTGCGCTGTTCCCCATACGGCCTTCGGATACGAAATCAAAGGAACGGCGCTGGTGGATCAGAACAGGAGAGAACGGGAGGCATGCCATCCCATGTACCGGTATGCCACGCTGCTGACAGGCTGGGGACCGTGCCTGGAAAGCTTTTATGAAACCCATAAAACCGCTGGAAGAGCTGCTTTTGAAATGGCCTGTAGCTTTATGCAGGCCATTTATGACGAGTTTGTCTATGCGCCGGGGGCAACGGATATCCATACCGCCGCGGAGACGGCCATGGCCCAAGGAAAAGGTGTATGCCAGGACTATACCCACATTTTTCTGGCCCTCTGCAGGAAAGCGGGGATTCCGGCGCGCTATGTGGCGGGTATGATGATCGGGGAGGGAGCTACCCATGCCTGGGCAGAGCTTTACCTGGACGGCGTCTGGCGGGGATTTGACCCCACCCATAACCGGTTTGTGGACGACGTTTATATCAAGCTGGCCCACGGGCGGGATTACCGGGACTGCATACTGGAGCGGGGGACTTTCTGGGGAAATGCCGTACAGAAGCAGAAAATTTATGTGAGTGTGGAGGATATAACGTGATTGAGACAGTTGCATCGGTGGAGCTCCCGGTGGAGGAGCATCTGCTTATACAGAAAAACCGGATCGAGCCGGAGATAAAGACCGGGAAGGAAAAGAGAATCGCCATCGTGACCGGCACCCACGGCGATGAGCTGGAGGGGCAGTACGTCTGCTGCGAGTTAAACCGCAGGCTGGCCGGGAACCCGTCGTGCCTGAAGGGAATTGTGGATATTTATCCGGCCCTGAATCCCCTGGGAATGGATTCCATTACCAGGGGAATCCCCATGTTTGACCTGGACATGAACCGGATTTTTCCGGGAAGTGACAAGGGTCCTATGTCGGAGACGGTGGCGGCAAAGATTATGGAGGAGCTTGCCGGTGCGGATCTGTGCATTGACATCCATGCCAGCAATATTTTCCTGATGGAAATTCCCCAGGTACGGATCAGCGAGGGCACGGCGGAAAGACTGGTGCCCCTGGCAAGGCTTTTAAACGTGGACTTTGTGTGGGTTCACGCGTCCGCCACGGTTCTGGAGTCCACCCTGGCCCACAGCCTGAACACGGCGGGGGTTCCGACCCTGGTGGTGGAGATGGGCGTGGGAATGCGCATCACAGAAGCTTATGGAAACCAGCTTACCGATGGGATTTTCCGCCTTATGAAAGAGCTGGGGATCTGGGAGGGAGAGACAGCCCCGGTAAAGGAGCCGGTGGTGTCTGAGGATCACCATGTGGAATTTCTCAACGCGGAGGCGGCAGGGATCTTTGTGCCGTCGGCAGCCCACGGAGAATGGGTACGGAAAGGGCAGCATCTGGGAGATATTTTAAGCCCCCTTACCGGAGAAATACTCCAGCGCGTGCAGGCGGGCGTGGACGGTCTTTTGTTTACCAGGAGGGAATATCCCATTGTGTACAACGGGTCCCTTCTTGCCAGGATTTTGGAGGTGAAAAAGGGATGAGAGAAGAGACGCTTTTTTCCATGAAGGTGCCCTACCGGGAGGAAATCCGCATAAAGGGCTTTGTATTTGGAAAAGGAGAAAAATCGGCGTGTATTGTGGGGGCAATCCGGGGAAATGAGTATCAGCAGCTCTACGTCTGCTCCCAGCTTGTCCAGGCGCTGCAGGCCCTGGAAGAGAAGGGCGCCCTCGCCTCCAACAAAGAAATTCTGGTGGTACCCTGCGTCAACAGCCATTCCATGAACATCGGGAAGCGTTTCTGGCCGGTGGACAATACGGATATTAACCGGATGTTCCCCGGAAACAGCCAGGGCGAGACCACCCAGCGGATCGCGGCGGGGATTTTTGAGAAAATTCAGAACTACAGCTACGGAATCCAGCTTGCCAGCTTTTATCTGCCGGGAGATTTTATCCCTCATGTGCGCATGATGGAAACCGGCTACCAGAGCGCGAGCCTGGCGAATCTTTTCGGGCTTCCCTATGTGGTGCTGCGAAAGCCAAGGCCCATCGACACCACAACGCTGAACTACAACTGGCAGATCTGGAATACCAACGCTTTTTCCCTCTATACCGCCGAGACGGACGAACTGGACCAGGAGAGCGCCGGGCAGGCCGTGGCGGCGATCCTGCGCTTCCTTACCAGGATGGGGATTATCCGCTATCACAGCCACAGCGGGTACATCGCCGAGATCATCAGTGAAGACGAGCTGGCTGTGGTGCGCACGGATGCCGGCGGCATCTACCGGAGAAAATGCCGCCCGGGGGAT
Source organism: Candidatus Limivivens intestinipullorum (assembly GCA_018711185.1). GTDB lineage: Bacteria > Bacillota > Clostridia > Lachnospirales > Lachnospiraceae > Limivivens > Limivivens intestinipullorum. The sequence continues at coordinate 5,202 of DVIQ01000091.1, forward strand.
GAGGTACATTATGGGGATATCCTCGCGGAGATCGTCCACCCGCTGGACGGACATGTGATTGTCCAGGCGGCGGCGCCCACGGACGGAATTATCTTTTTCGCCCATAAGAAGCCTTTGGTGACGGAGCATGAGGTGATCTATAAGATTATCCGGAGACTGCATAAGTGACGGAAGGGTACCGCCCTAGGTTCAGCCGCCAAAGTTCTGGCCGGAAACGCCCCAGAGAAAATAGCCCACATGGCGGAGCATGGCCTCCGGCAGGTCATAGTCTCCGTCATAGACACACCAGTCATAGCACACGCCCCGCAGGATTACGAAGATATTCCTGACAAGTTCCTGGGCGGAAAGAGTTTGCGGAAGGACGCCCTCCTTCTGACCATTTTTTACAATCGCGGCCAAGGTTTTCTGCATGGGACGTTCTCTGGAAAACCAGACGTTTTCCGGATTGTAGAGGACGCGCATCATGTCGATGCCGGTCTGCAGGTTCAGGTCGGCGTAGGCCTGCACATAGCTGCGGAGCTGGTCCAGAAAGGGACGGTTTTCGATTAGAGATACCATCTCCGTGCTGAAGAAACTGTCGGATTCCGCGTAAATGTCCTGGAGCAGATCGCTTTTTGATTTGAAATAGCTGTAGAAGGAAGCAGGGGAAACCCCTGCTTTTTTGCATATGCCTCGGATGGTCGCGCCCTGATAACCCTGGTTTTTCATCAGGGTAAGCGCCGATGTCAGGATACGCTGGCGTGTCTTCTGTGATTTCGGATAGTGTCTGTGCTTCGCTTCAGCCATAAGGTCCTCCTGCGCCGCTCGGGCGAATAAAAATGCTTCCGGACGGCGCGGGAACACGCAGACCGGAAAATAGCGATATGTTACTATCATATATCAAAGAAAACAAAAATTCAAATGTTTAAACTGCATAAAAAAGCAAATAAAAACAATAGAAAAATATAGAAAAAGACCACGCTAAAGCATGGAAAAGACATTGACATTGTGCAAAATATCTGATATTCTGAATATAAATTTTGAACGCGTTCAGAAAAATGATTTTTGAGCCAAATGCCACGCTGCAGACGAAGGAATCTTAAACTTTCCGCGCCGCAGAACCGTGTGGCATTTGAACCGTGAGGCGATTGGCAAATGGATATGCAGGCATGTCTGCTTGGCCTGTGGCACACGGGAATAAACAGGCGGATCGCCGCCGGCAAAAAAGGAGGAAGGTATGAGCAAAAACAAGAGAAAACGTGCGAAAAAGCCGCAGAGCGCAAAGGCTGGAACGGCGCAGAGCGGCAGGGTTCAGAACAGCGGTCAGCGAAGCGGCGCCGCTCCGAACAGGAAGCCGCTGAGCAATGCCTTGAGATATTTCTTTGGTGTTGGAGACGCGGGCTTTGTTCTGATGAGCAACATTGAAACTTTTTATTTTATGACGTTTCTGACGGATCTGGCAGGCTTTGGCTCGGCTGTGGCGGGGGTAATCAATTCCGTGTTTACTACGATCGACGCCTGTCTATCCTGGCTGTACGGAGGCATTATCAATGGTACAAAGGCAAAGAAGTGGGGGCGCTATCGCTCATGGCTGATTTTAGTGCCTTGGGTTGTGCCGTTTCTCTATGCCTTTATGTTTCTGCGGGTCAGCGACAACGAGATTCTGTCGGCGATTGTAATTATTGTGGCGGCAGTGGCATCCCACGTGGTATGGAACTTTTCCTATGTGGCCAATGCCACCTTGGTAAGCGTCGTGGGAAAGACGCCGGAGGACAAGGCAGTACTTTCTTCTTCGCGGGCTACCTGGAACAATATCGGCGGTCTGCTGTTTTCCTATCTGGGTCTGCCTTTTGCCACCCTTCTGGCAGGCGTAATCGGAGAGAAAAACCAGTTCGCGGCAGCGGCCTTCTGCCTGGGCTGGCTGATGGTTGTGGGATATTACGCCCACTTTAAGATGACGGAAGGCTATGAGGAGATCGAGCCGGCCACGGCAAAGAAGGGGACGGATAAGACGAAAATTACGATTCGGGAGATGTTCGCGTCCCTGTTCAAGAATCCTCAGCTTATGATTCTGATGCTGGCGGATTTAGCGAAATGGTGCGTGAAGTTTGTTACGGCGGCGGCAGCCATTTACTATTTCCGGGACGCGGCGGGAGACGCCGGGCTTATGACCATTTATACGCTGCTGATTTCTCTGGGAGCCATTGTGGGCGCTTTCTGCATGCGGTATCTGGCAAAGTCCCTTTCCTCTCGAACCACGATGATTTTGTCTTATGTGGGTATGGCAGTTTTTCTGTTCCTGATTTATGTATTTTATCAGAATCCGTATGTAGTTATTTTCCTGATGACGGTGGCCCAGTTCTTTTACGGGATCGCCTTTGCTTCGTCGCCGGCCTTGTACGCGGATACCATTGTGTATTCAACCTGGAAAACCGGGAAGGACGCTTCCGGATGGATTATGGGCCTGCAGAACCTGCCCTTGAAAATCGGCGTGTTCCTGCGTGGAGTCATCCTCAGCGCCTGTCTTGTGGCGGTGGGCTGGGAATCCGGTATTGTGCTTGAGGGGACGGCCCGTCAGGGTATGACCATTGCCTTTGCCCTTGTTCCGGCGATTCTGTGCGCCGTGGGGGCGGTGCTTCTGATCGGCGGCTTTAAGATCACGAAAGAAAAAGTGGAGCAGTATCAGGCGGAGATCGACGCCAGGGCGTAAGCACGTGCGTTTCCGGTCTGCGCGAAAAATAAAAACAGCTGTAGGAGGTATGAAAAAATGCTCAGCGCAAAGGAAAATTTTTTGGAGACAATTAAAAAAGACGGTCATCCGGACCGTCTGGTGGATCAGTTTGAGGGGACGGTTTTCTTCCCTCCAAGCCCCGCGTCTACCTATATCCGCGGAAACCGTCACAGAGGAATGGAGCCTTTAAAGGACCGTTTCGGAACGGAAATTCTCTGGCCGGAAAATCAGGTGGCGGCGATGCCCCATGTGACGGCGGAAAATAAAGTGATCAAGGATATTACCAACTGGCGTGAGGAACTGGTAATGCCGGATCTGGAGACAAACTGTTCAGATCCCAAGCTCTGGGAACCGTTTATTGAGCAGGCAAAGGCCGCCAGAGGCGACGATAAGCTGCTGATGGCCTTTATGCCCACCGGCGTGTTCGAGAGACTTCATTTTCTTATGGGATTTGAAGATATGCTCATGAATTTCCTCCTTGAGCCGGAAGATATGATGGATTTGTGCAACGCCATCGGAGAGTACCGCTTCCAGTATATGAAGCTGATTGTAGACAACCTGAAGCCGGATATTATGCTGTCCCATGATGACTGGGGATCCAAGAATTCTCTGTTCGTAAGCCCGGACACCTGGAGGGAATTTATTAAGCCCCAGTATGAGAAAACTTACAAATACATGAAGGATCATGGAGTAATTGTTATGCATCACGCGGATTCCTTTATGGAGCCTATTGTCGAGGATATGGTAGAACTGGGAATTGATATCTGGCAGGGAACGCTTCCGGAAAATGATATCGTGGGTCTTCAGAAGAAGCTGGACGGCCGGATGACCCTGATGGGAGGCATTGACGCTTCGATTGTTGACCGGGCAGATTCCACGGAGGAGGAGATCCGCAGAGAAGTCCGCCGGGCCTGCGCTGCCTACGGACCAGGCGGCCATTATATCCCCTGTATCACTTACGGCGGACCGGGGTGCCTTTTCCCGCATGTGGATCCGATTATCTCGGATGAAATTCAAAAATATAATAAAGAAGTATACGGAATCTGATCTGATGTACCTGCGGGGCAGATGGATAATAGGAGGACGCTTCATTTTCAGGCTTCGGAAGGATAACCTTCCGAGGCCGTTTCACGTGAGCGAACCGGAGACGTATCCCGCGGTTATGCCGGATACGGTTTGAGAATATGAGGAAAAGGGCAATGAATGTAAAAAACTATCTGAACAGAATCGGGATTTTTGATATGCCCGCGCCGGACAGAGCAAGTTTGGCCCGGCTGACGCGGGCGCATCTGGAGAGCGTCCCCTTTGAAAATCTGGACTTTTATGAGTTTGGAAAAGAGATTTCTCTGGATCCGGAACGGCTTTACGAGAAACTTGTGCAGCGGCGCAGGGGAGGCATATGCTTTGAACTGAACGGGCTTTTCGCGGCGCTTCTGGAAAAGCTGGGATACGATCTTTACCTGGTGGGGGCCCGGATTCAGTGGATGTATGACCGTATCCGGCCTTTGTCCCATCAGGGCATCGTCGTTTGTCTTCCGGACGGGCGTTATTACTGCGACGTAGGATTCGGAGGACCGGGGCCCAAGGGAGTTTTGAGCCTGGATGAGACCGGGCCTCAGACGGTCTGCGGGGAAGAATTTTTGGTAAAAAGAAGTGTTCAGGGAGGTTACTGCCGGCGGAAGGAGGAACGCTGGGAACAGGCATGCGCGGAAACCTTCCGAATCTGCCGAAAACGAAAGGGGGACTGGCAGGAGGTCATCGTATTTGACGATATGCCCATGTCAACGGAGGATTTCCGGGTTCTGTGCTATTATTATACGCACAGTAGAGAATCGAAGTTTATGGGGGAACGCGTGGTCAACCTGTGCCTTCCCTATGGAAGCCTGGCGCTGACAGGAAATACGCTGACAGAGCGGCAAAAAAGCCGGACAGAGACTGGAGAGACACTGGTTTTGAAGACAGAATTTCATCAGGAGTCCGACATAAGACGCGTTCTGGAGGAACGGTTTGGAATCCGGCTGGAATCATGTAACGGAGGGCAGCGGCGGCTGCCGCCTGAGAAAGGAGAGAAAACAGGATGATTCGTAAGTATCCGAATTTATGCAAACCGATTACCCTTGGAAGAGTGACATTCCGCAGCAGGATGTTTTCCGCTCCCATGAGCGGGGCGGAGATTACGCCGGAATGTACCATCGGGCCGAAATCAACGGCTTTTTATGAGCTGAGAAGGTGCTTGTGGCAGGGGGCGGCGTGGGCGGCCTGGAAGCGGCTGTCACGGCGGCAAAGAGAGGCCATCAGGTGATCCTCTGCGAAAAGAGCGGAGAGCTTGGAGGCATTTTGAAATGTGAGCAGGCCATTGACTTTAAACGGGAGATGTACGAGCTGGGACTGACCCTGGCGGACGAGGCCAGAAGAGAGGGCGTGGAGATTCGCCTGAATACCGAGGTGACGGCGGAGTACGCTGAAAAAGAGCAGGCGGACGCCCTGATTGTTGCCGTGGGCTCCAGACCTTTGATTCCTCCGCTTCCGGGTATTGACGGAGAGAACGTAGTTGTGGTAAATAATTATTATCTGGAAAAGGACCGGCTGAAGGGCAGCGAGTACGCGGTGCTTGGAGGCGGCCTGGCAGGGTGTGAATGCGCGATTCACCTGGCAAAGGAGGGCAAGAAGGTGCATCTGATCGAGATGCGGGATCAGCTTGCCCCGGACGCGAATATCCGCCACAGGCCGATTCTGCTGGCAGAGCTGGATAATCAGGGCGTTATCCGCCATATGTCCCACAAGGGGCTGCGCATCGACAGCCAGGGCGTCTGGTGTGAGGACAGACATGGAAACGAGGTGCTGGTGCCGGCCACCGCGGTGATCTGCGCTCTGGGCCAGCGTGCCTGCACAGACGTGGCGGACAGCCTGCGGGACGCGGCGCCCATGGTGCGCATGATCGGCGACTGTATCCGCCCGGCAAATATTTGCACTGCGGTTTACCAGGGGTATCACGCTGCTCTGGATGTGTAGCCCAGGGCTGCGCAGACCGTAAGAACGTGATTCAGGAGTGCGAAAATCCCATCGCCGCAGGCGCTTTCAAATGGATTTTCGCAAGAAATGAGGAGGCAGAAGTCATGAGAGTACTGGTTGTTGTGGACATGCAGAATGATTTTATTGACGGGGCTCTTGGCACGCCGGAGGCGGTAAAGATCGTTCCGGGCGTGGTAAAGCGCATGAAAGAGTTTGAAGGCAGGGTGATCTGCACCAGGGATACCCACGGGGAAGACTACCGGGATACCCAGGAGGGCAGGATTCTACCTATTCCCCACTGTATACGGGGAACAAAAGGCTGGGAGCTTCGCCCGGAGGTGGCAGAGGCGGCCAGAGAGGAGCCGGTGGACAAGGCCACCTTTGGAAGTACAAAGCTTGGGGAGCTTCTCAGGGAGGAGAACGCGAAGGAGCCCATTGAATACATTGAGCTGATCGGGCTTTGTACGGATATCTGCGTGATTTCAAACGCTCTGCTTCTGAAGGCGTTTCTGCCGGAAACGGAAATCCGTGTGGACGCGGATCTCTGCGCGGGGGTGACGCCCCAGAGCCATAAGCGGGCCCTGGAGGCGATGGAAGCCTGTCAGATTCTTGTATAAGGCGCGGAGAAAAAAGGTTTACACGGAGTATCCGGTCATGTATAATAAGACAAGAAGTAACAATTCAGGACAGGCCGAATCACTTGCTGATGAGGCCGTAAGAACATGATTCGGGAGTGAGCAAATCCCATCAGCGAAGCTGATTTTTATGGTTTGCGAATCGTGACTGTGAAGGTACGGAACAGTTACGACAAGAAAACACAACAGGGCTGCCGAGGCGTTTTTCTTCGGCAGCCTTCTTGCCCTGTCAGGGAAATGGTTGCAACGGTTCAGCAGGACTGAACTGTTACAAATGGTTCCTGCGAAAGACGGGCAGGAACAAACAAGCCTAAGGGGCTGAGGAGGTACGCATGGATAAATTCGAAAAATTCCGCCAGGATTATCCCCGGTTTTTTTACCGCGGCTATGAGCTGCAGGAGGATGCCAGAAGCCTGACGGTTGTTTATCACTTTGAGACGGAAGGGTTGGCGCAGTTCTCCCCACGCTGGATTTTTCCGAAAAGTCCGGATTATCCGGAGCCTGTGCGGGACAATGGGATTCTTCAGGATCTGGTCTTTTCTTTGGGAATGGTAGAGCTTGTCAGCTACTGGAAGCTTACCTGCTCGCCCCAGGTGATCGTGGAGGCCGGTGCGCTGAATCCGGAACAGATTGCCTGGTGGAAGGATCTCTATTATAACGGGCAGGGGGAATTTTTCTATACCAACGGAATCGACGCGGATCCGGAGACCTTTATGGAGCTTAGAAGCACAGGAGAGCCGGTGAAAGGTTCCAGACCCCGGACGGGGAACGGCGGCTGCCTGGTTCCGGTGGGAGGCGGCAAGGATTCGGCGGTGACCCTGGAGCTTTTAAAGAGAGAGAGGGAGAAGTGCCTCTGTTTTATTATCAATCCGAGAGGAGCCACGTTAAAAACGGTGGAGGCCGCCGGCATGGGACCGGAGTCCACGGTTTCCGTAAAGCGAACCCTGGATAAGAACATGCTGGAGCTGAATCGGCAGGGCTTTTTAAACGGGCATACGCCTTTTTCCGCTCTGGTGGCTTTTTCTTCCACCATCGCGGCGTATCTGTGGGGGCTTCACTATATCGCCCTCTCCAATGAGTCCAGCGCCAACGAGAGCACGGTGAAGGGCAGTACGGTGAATCACCAGTACTCCAAGAGCTTCCGGTTTGAAAAGGCCTTTCACGAGTACGAGGAGAAGTGGATCGGCAGCGGCACGTACTATTTCAGTATGCTGCGTCCTCTGAGTGAATTTCAGATCGCCAGGTATTTTGCCGGCTGTACGGCCTACCATCCGGTGTTCAAAAGCTGCAATGTAGGAAGCAAGGAGGATATCTGGTGCGGCCATTGCCCGAAATGCCTCTTCGTCTATCTGATTCTCTCGCCGTTTCTGGCCCCGGAAAAGCTTCAGGAGATTTTCGGAAGAGATATGCTGGAGGACGAAACCCTGCTCCCGGTGATGGAACAGCTCATCGGCATCCGGGAGGAAAAGCCCTTTGAGTGCGTGGGAAGCCGCAGTGAGATCAATACGGCCATCACCCTGGCTATCGAAAAGCTTACGAAAGAGGGACGTTCCCTTCCGAAGCTGTTTGTCTATTATAAAACCACTGCCCTTTACGGACAGTATAAGGAAATGGGAGATACCTACAGCGGCTATTTCGACTCAGAGAACCTTCTCCCGGAAAAATTTGAGAAGCTGGTAAGGAGCGCCTGTGTTCAGGGGCGCCCGGAAGGAGGAAGCTGTGATTGAAGCGCTGAAAAAGCTGACGGAGGGAAAGCGGGTTCTGATTCTTGGCTACGGCAGAGAAGGGAAATCCACCTGGAAGCTTTTAAAGAAAACGAACGCCTTTCGGGAGGCAGCCATTGCGGACAAGAATCCCCAGGCCGGTGAGCCGGGGGTCCGCCTGATTACGGGAGACGGCTACCTGGAGCATCTGGAGGAGTTTGACCTGGTGTTTAAAAGCCCGGGCATTGTGCTGCCCAAACCCGCGGGGGAATACCGCTGCCGGATTTTATCTGAGACAGAGGTGTTTTTTGAGGCTTACCGGGAGCAGATCGTGGGCGTCACCGGTACCAAGGGAAAGAGCACCACGGTATCCCTCCTGTACCATATCCTGAAAGAGGCGGGCAGGGACTGCGTTCTGGGGGGGAATATCGGGATTCCAGCCTTTGACCTGGCAGAGTCTGTGGACAAAGATACGATCATTGTCTTTGAGATGTCCTGCCATCAGCTGGAATACATGACGGTATCTCCCAAGACCGCCGTTCTGCTGAATATTCATGAGGAGCATCTGGATCACTACGGCACCATGGAAAAATACGTGGCGGCCAAGGAAAATATTTTCCGGCATCAGAAGCCGGGGGATTTGTTTTTCTGCTCCGAGCAGTGCCTGCCCTCCGGGGAGACGGCGGGCCGCCTGATCCGGGTCGGCGACGGGACAAAGGATGCCCAGATCGAGCTTCAGGGCAATGAGATTTGCTGCGGAGACCGGCATTTTATCATCAATCCGGATACCACGCCCCTGATGGGACATCACAACTACTATGACATCGCCTTTGTGTACGGCATCTGCTGTCAGTATGGGATTACGGATCAGGAGTTCGCCGCGGGACTTGCCTCCTTCCACACCCTTCCCCACAGGCTTCAGTATGTGGGGACGGTGAATGGTGTAAAGTATTACGATGATTCCATTTCCACCATCGGGGACACTACGATCCAGGCTTTAAAAACCCTGCCGGATACGGATACGGTGCTGATCGGCGGAATGGACCGGGGGATCGATTACGGGGATCTCATCGAATATTTGTCGGGGGCGCAGGTTTCCCACATCATTCTGATGGAGCAGACCGGAAAGCGGATTTATCAGGAAATTATGAGATACTGGCCGGACTTTGCCGGGCGGGAGCGCCTGATTTTAGTGGATCATCTGAAAACGGCTGTGCGCCGGGCTAAGGAGGTTACCCGGACCGGACACAGCTGTGTGCTTTCACCTGCTTCCGCCAGCTATGGGATTTTCAAAAATTTTGAAGAGCGCGGGGACGCGTTCGCGGATTATGTGTTTGACAGGCGTTAAAAAAGAGCGTCGGCGGAATGCCGGCGCTCTTTTTAACGCCTGGTGATGGCGGCGGAAACCGCGCCTTTCGGAGACCGGAGATACAAAACAACGGCCAGAATGCAGACCAGCATCTCCGCCAGAGGAAAGGTCAGCCAGATCCCCGTCATCCCAGCGGCTTTGGACAGCAGGAAGGCCAGGGGAATGATCACCAGAAAGCCTCTGCACAGGGAAATCACATGGGCGGGCAGCGGATATTCCGTGGAGGTAAAGTACACGGAAAGGATGATGTTCAGCCCTGCGAAGAGGCAGCCGGTAAAGTAAAGCCGCAATCCGCCCACGGCGATTTCGGCCAGAAGGGGATCTCCCTCACTGTTGAAAATATCCGCAATAGGCGCCGCGTTGAAGAAGATCACGGTATAGACAGCTACGGAAAAGGCAGCCGCGGTGATCAGGGCATATCGGAAAACAGACTGGATGCGGGGACGGTCTCCGTGTCCGTAGCTTTTGCTGAGGATGGGCTGGACGCCCTGGGCGATTCCCGTGTAGACGGAAATGACCACCAGGGAGAGGTTCGCGATGACGCCGTAGGCTGCCACGCCGGTGTTTCCTTCAAGCCCCAGAATCAGCATATTAAAAATAATGATGACAATTCCAGAAGAGACTTCCGAGAGAAGGGAGGGAAAGCCTCCGGAGAAAATATCTGCCATGAGCCGCCTGCCGGGGATGCATTTAACCGGGCGGAAGGTGTTTTTCTTCTTCAGGAAGAAGGGGGAGAGGATCAGCATGCTGATCACCGGCGCGAAACCGGTGGCCAGTACGGCGCCGAAGATCCCCATCCCAAAGGGGAAGATGAACACATAGTCCAGCACGATATTGGACAGGCTTCCTCCGATCATGGCCGCCATGGAAAGCTGGGGCGCGCCATCGTTCCGCACAAAGCAAAGAAGCACATTATTCATCATAAACATGGGAGCGAACAGCAGGATAACCCGAAGGTAGGTCTGGGTCATCTGGAAAACCGCTTCGTCCGCGCCCAGAAGCTCCACTATGTTTCTTGAAAAGAAAAGCCCGGTCAGGAAAAAGACGGCGGCAAAGGCACAGACCAGAAACAGGGTATTCGTAAAAGCCTGATTGGCTCGCGCGGTATCTCCCTGGCTTTTGGAAATGGAGAATTTGGTGGCTCCGCCCATCCCGAACATCAGACCGCTTCCGCTGATAAAGCTGTAGACGGGAATCGCCAGATTCAGTGCTGCCAGCCCGTTTGTGCCAAGACCTTTGGATACAAAAAAGGTATCCGCCAGAATATAGCAGGAAAGGGCGATCATGCCCAGTACGTTTAAGGACACGTACCGGCAGAATTCTTTGAAATATCCTGAGTGCGTCATAAAAAACCTCCTACTGAATGAAAATGATGCGCGCAAACAGAAAGGCGTCCCACTCCGTACCTACAATGGCCTAAAGGTACGGAGTCTGACGCCTTTTTCTCTTTACCCGGCGGCAAAGAGCGACTTGGAACAGGATAGCATAGTCTTTTGGAAAATGCAAGATGAATTTTGCACTCCTGAATCACGTTCTTACGGTCCGCGCAGCATGTGCGCAGACCTGGGCTGAACTGTTACAAAAAATTTACAAAACCAGGAAAAATTTGACGCGCATTTTACACGCGGCAGCCGTATTTTTGACGATTGGCTGGTATGATCTCTTCTGAACAAAAAACAAACCCATTTTAAAGGAGAGAATTTATGAAGCTTAAGAAACTGAGCGCCATGCTGCTTGCCATGGCTATGCTGGTTCCCGGAACCGTATGTCATGCAGAAGAAACCGAAGCTGCCGCAGAGACAACCGCGGAGACAACTGCTGAGACTGCCGCTGAAGATACAGCCGCAGTGCCGAAATACATTTTCCTGTTTATCGGCGACGGTATGAGCTATCCCCAGGTTCAGACAACCAACTATTATCTGAGCGCGATGAATGACGACGGAGACGACATTCTGACCAGCCAGAGCAATCTGAACATGATGAACTTTCCGGTAGCGGGTTCCGCGCAGACCTATGACAGCACATCCTTCTGTCCGGACTCAGCTTCCACGGCTACGTCTATTTCTACAGGTCATAAGACCTACAGCGGAACCATCAATATGGATGAGACAGGCACCACAGCGTATGAAACCATTGCCGAGAAACTGAAGGAGCAGAAAGACTACAAGATCGGCGTTTTAACTTCGGTAAACCTCAACCATGCGACGCCGGCGGCTTTCTACGCACATCAGGCATCCAGAAGCAGCTACTATGAAATCGGATTGGAAATGATCGACAGCGGTTTTGATTACTTCGCGGGCGGCGCGCTTCTGCAGCCCACCGGAAGCGAGGAGGATCAGACGGATCTGTACGAGCTGGCGTCAGAGGCGGGCTATACCGTAGTAAAGACCCAGGCGGAGGCAGAGGCTTTGACCGCGGATTCCGGAAAAGTAGTTGTAATTGACGAGCATCTGGCAGATGACGATGCCATGAGCTATGATATGGATCTCGAAGAGGGTATGTGGTCCCTGGCTGACTATGTGGACAAGGGTATCGAAATGCTGGACAACGAGACAGGCTTTTTCATGATGGTTGAGGGCGGAAAGATCGACTGGGCCTGCCATGCAAACGACGCGGCCTCTACGATCAACGACACCATCGCTCTGGATGAGGCCATCGGCGAAGCCGTTGAATTTTACAATGAGCATCCCGACGAGACGCTGATTCTGGTGACCGGCGACCATGAGACGGGCGGTCTGACCATTGGTTTCGCGGGAACGGATTACGATACCTTCCTGACCAATCTGTCCAACCAGAAGATTTCCTACGCGAAGTATGATTCCGATTATGTTGCTTCCTACAAAGAGAACGGTACGGATTTCGAAACCGTGATGGCGGACATCACTGAGCTGTTCGGCCTTGAGGCGCCCCAGGGAGCCGAGGAGCAGGCCGCGGTTATGGACAGCAAGGATCAGCATCCGGAATCCAACAATACCGGTACCCTGGTTATGACCGACTACGAATACGAAAAGCTTCAGGCTGCTTATGAGGAAACCATGAGCCGTACCGGAGAAGAGGAGATCGGACAGGAGGAATACATCCTGTACGGAAGCTATGAGCCGCTGACGGTAACCATTACCCATATCCTCAACAATAAGTCAGGTATCAACTTCGCGTCCTATGCTCACACCGGCCTTCCCGTACCTGTATTCGCTCAGGGCGTAGGCCAGGATCAGTTTGAAGGCTACTACGATAACACTGACATTTACAACAAGATGGCGGCGCTGACCGGTGTTGAATAAGCTGAAGAAATTTTCGGTATCCGGTTTGGCAATTCTGCTCATTGTCATCCTCATGGCCCTTCCCACGGGCTATGAGGATGCCTTGATTTATCAGGATGCCGACCGGGTCCGGGCAAGAGTTTTATCGACGGACGAGAGCACTGTGGTGAGCTCAGGGCTGATTCAGTCCGGAGAACAGATTTGTGAATTGGAAATTTTGGATGGGCGTTTCGCGGGAGAAACCGCCCAGGGTGTAAACATGCTCAGCGGTTCCCTGGAATCCGATAAAATTTTTGAGGAGGGCGACGTGGCCCTGGTGGTGATCAGCTACGAAGGGGATACGATCCGCTCTGTTACTATGTCCGACCACTACCGTCTGGACAAGGAGCTGCTGCTGGCAGTGCTGTTTGTGCTGCTTCTGATTCTTTTTGCAGGAAAAACCGGTCTCCGTGCCCTGTTTTCCTTTGTGATCACTATACTGACCATCTGGAAAGTTCTGGTGCCGGCCTACCTGAACGGGATGAATCCCCTGTGGGTGGGAATCGGGATTACCACGTTTCTGACAATTTTGATTATTTTTATGGTATACGGCTGGGATAAGCGAACCGTGGCTGCGGGAAGCGGCGCGATGCTGGGCGTGATCGTGACCTGTATCGTGGGAGGTATTTTCACGGATATGTTTAAGATTCACGGGGCAGTGATGTCTTACTCCGAGAGTCTTCTTTACGCGGGCTATCAGAATCTGAATCTGACCCAGATTTTTATGAGCAGCATCTTTATCGGCGCTTCCGGGGCTATGATCGACCTTTCGGTGGATATTACCCAGGCGGTGACGGAGGTTGTGGAGAAAAAGCCGTCGATCGGCTGGAAGGAAGCCTCCCGCTCCGGCATGAACGTGGGACGGGCGGCCATGGGAACCATGACCACTACCCTGCTTCTGGCGTATTCCGGAGGATACATCGCTTTGCTGATGACCTTTATGGCCCAGGGAACGCCCATCGACCATATTTTGAATTATAAATACGTTTCCGCCGAAATACTTGACACCGTGGTGGGAAGCTTTGGCCTTGTGACGGTGGCGCCGCTGACAGCGCTGACCAGCGGCTTTCTTCTGACAAGGAAGAGAAGAAAGCAGACGGAAGCCCTGGTACAGGAAACGGAGCACGCGGAAACGGCGCACGGAGGGCAGGAGTCTTCCGGGACTGCGGCACAAGCCATAAATGAGAAAGCGAAATAAGAAAAGCTGCGCGCGCAGCCATAAAAAATGTGAAAAACCGGAGAATCCGCTATTGTGGAATCCGGTTTTTTTCTTTATACTTGTATTATAGAAAGCAGGGGAATCGTTCATTCCGGTTTGCGTATGTACTGCGCGGAGCGAGAGGAAATGATTCCGGTCTGCGTATATGCTATGCTGCGCAGACCGCCCGTACTTGCGGGCGGCTGCGGGAAAAGACCGCGGTTCCAAAACCGGCTGTGAAGGAGCCTTGGCGGCAGACGCCGGACAGGCAGAAGGAAGGACTGCAATATCCTTCCGTTAGGAGAAGCCATGAAAACAGAAAAAGAAATGATGGACATGATTTTGCGTATCGCGCGGGAGGACGACCGGATACGGGCCGTCTATATGTGCGGGTCCAGATGCAATCCAAACGCTTCACGGGACATTTTCCAGGACTATGATATTGTCTATGTGGTCCGGGAGACGGAATCCTTTATTCGTGACAAAGCGTGGCCGGAAGTATTTGGAGAGCGGCTTTTGATGCAGCTTCCCATGGAGCTGGACCGCATCGCCGGGGAGGAATGCCATTTCGACCGGGAATACGCGTATCTGATCCAGTTAAGGGACGGAAACCGGGTGGACTGCGTTCTGCGCACCATCCAGGCGGCCGGAGAGGATATTACGGCAAATCGTCTGAACCGGATACTGCTGGATAAGGACGGCTGTTTGCCGGAAATTCCGGAAGCCTCGGATGAGGGCCACTGGGTGAAATGCCCCGGTCAGGAAGAGTACAGCAGGTGCTGCAATGAATTTTGGTGGATGCTGCTGAATGTGGGAAAGGGACTCTGGCGCGAGGAGCTTACCTACGTGATGGAAATGCTGAATCAGTGGGTGCGGCCGGAAAGCTTCCGGATGCTTTCCTGGTACGCGGGAACGGAACACGGTTTTTCCTTCAGCGCGGGAAAGGGAGGAAAATACCTGTGGAAATTTCTGCCGGAGTCTTTGTGGAACGCCTATCTGGATACCTACCCGGAGTGCAGGACCAACCGGATCTGGGAGGCTGTGGAGCGGCTCTGCAATCTTTTCTCAGGGACAGCCCGAAAAGTGGGACAAGATCTGGAGTTTTCCTATGACACCGGCGAGGAGGAGGCCAGCCGGTACTATCTGCGCCGGGTAAAAGCGCTTCCCCGGGAAGCCGGACGGGTATTTGACAGTGACAGCTCAGAGCAGGACTGCGCATGTACCGGACAAAAGTATGGTCCAGATCTGCGCGGTACAGCGCAGACCAAAAAAAAGTGCTTGCCAAAACAGCGGGAAAATGAGAAACTATAAAAGTAACAGTTTGGCAGGGCTGAACTGCTGTCTGTAAAAAGCCGCTTTGGCGGAGAAAGTATTGTTTAGGAGGCAAGTTGTTATGAAAATAGCAGTAGCGGGCACGGGATACGTTGGCCTTTCCAACGCGATTCTCTTGGCTCAGCATAATGAAGTAAAAGCCGTTGACATTATCCAGGAAAAAGTGGACATGATAAATGCGAAGAAATCTCCGATTGTGGATAAGGAAATTCAGGAATATCTGGAGAAAAAGCCCCTGAATCTTACTGCCACCACGGATGGGGCCGCAGCGTATAAGGACGCAGACTACATCATTATTTCCACCCCCACGAATTACGACCCGAAGAAGAACTACTTTGACACTTCTTCTGTGGAGGCGGTGATCGAACTGGTGCTCAAGACGAATCCCCAGGCGATCATGGTGATCAAGTCTACGGTTCCGGTGGGCTATACCCTCAGCGTAAGAGAAAAGTACCATACGGACAATATTATCTTCTCGCCGGAGTTTCTGCGGGAGGGCCGGGCGCTGTACGACAATCTCTATCCGTCCAGAGTGATCGTAGGCGCGCCGCTGGATGACGAGCGCCTTGTGGAGCGCGCCCATACCTTCGCGGAGCTTTTAAAGGGAGGAGCTATCAAAGAGGATATTCCGACTCTGTTTACGAATCCCACGGAAGCGGAGGCGGTGAAGCTTTTCGCCAATACTTACCTGGCCATGCGGGTGGCTTTCTTTAACGAGCTGGATACCTACGCGGAGGTCAGAGGACTGAATACAAAGCAGATTATCGAGGGAATCGGTCTGGATCCCCGTATCGGAAACCATTACAATAATCCTTCCTTCGGCTACGGCGGCTACTGCCTGCCAAAGGATACGAAGCAGCTTTTAGCCAACTACCACGATGTTCCCAATAATATCATGGGAGCCATTGTGGAAGCGAATCGCACCAGAAAAGATTTTATCGCTGAGCGCATTCTGGAGCGAAATCCCAAAGTGGTAGGTATTTACCGGCTTACCATGAAGGCTAATTCCGACAACTTCCGCCAGAGCTCCATCCAGGGCGTTATGAAGCGGATCAAGGCGAAAGGCGTGGAGGTTGTGGTATACGAGCCCACCATGAAAGAGGAGAGCTTCTTTAATTCCAGAGTGATCCGTGATCTGGAGGAATTCAAGAAGACCTGCGATGTGATCGTGGCAAACCGCTACAGCGACGAGATCGCGGACGTGCTGGATAAGGTTTATACCAGGGACCTGTATTTCAGAGATTAATTACCACTGCTCAGGTCTGCGCACATACTGCGCAGACCGTGAGAATATGATTAATTCCCGCGGACAGGTTCTTTACGGACTCAGCCCGGAGGGCGGCCCGCGAAAACGCGGGGCCGCCTTCTGTGCGTTTATCGGAATAGACCACCGCGGAACCAGGAGGATAAGACGTGGAACGAGTCAGCAACTATCTGCACAGCCGGATGCTTCCGGAGGCCATAGACCAGCTCTTTGACTCGGTAAACGAATATGAGGAGCTGATGATGATGTACGGCTGCGCCATACGGGAGGTCCGTACCAAGCTGGAGGTCCTGAATGACGAGCTTTCTGTTCGCTACAACCGGAATCCCATTGAGTTTATCAAGACCCGGATCAAAAAACCGGTGAGCATCGTGAAAAAGCTGGAGGGAAAAGGATATCCCGTAAGCGTTGAGTCTATTACCCAGAATCTCAACGATGTGGCGGGAGTACGGGTAATCTGCAGCTTTATCGATGACATTTACGATATTGCCAAGTGGCTTTCCAGACAGGATGATATCCAGATTCTGGTTGTCAAGGATTATATCAAACATCCGAAGGAAAACGGATATCGGAGCCTGCATATGATCGTGGAAATTCCGGTATTTTTTTCCAACTGCAAAAAGTATATGAAGGTGGAGGTTCAGATCCGTACGATCGCTATGGATTTCTGGGCCAGCCTTGAGCACCAGCTCCGGTACAAAAAGGATGTGCCAAACAGCGTTCAGATCGGGCAGGAGCTGAAGGAGTGCGCGGACGTGATCGCCCAGACAGATGAGAAGATGCAGGGGATTCGTGAAAAAATCGGAGTTTTCACAGAACTTACATAAATATATTCTAAAATGAGCGCAGAAGTTATGAATCATAGCAGCCGCAAACACTTGCTGCTTGCGGCGTAAGAAGATGATTCACACGCACAAGGGAGGAAATACTATGGAGAAAAATAAAATTCTTGTGGTGGATGACGAGAGCAGGATGCGCAAGCTGGTCAGAGACTTCCTTGTGCGTCAAAATTATGAGGTTCTGGAAGCCGGCGACGGCGAAGAAGCCGTGGATGTGTTCTTCGCCAATAAGGATATCGCGTTGGTTATTCTGGATGTGATGATGCCAAAGATGGACGGCTGGGAGGTGTGCCGGGAAATCCGCAAACACTCCAAAGTGCCCGTTATTATGCTGACGGCCAGAGGAGATGAGCGGGACGAGCTCACTGGTTTTGATCTGGGCGCCGACGAGTACATTTCCAAGCCCTTCAGCCCCAAGATTCTTGTGGCAAGGGTGGAGGCGATCCTGCGAAGAACCAATGCCGTGTCGGCGGAGGATATCATGCGCGCGGGAGAGATCGAGGTCAACAAAGCGGCCCATCAGGTAACGGTTTCCGGAAAACAGGTGGATTTAAGTTTTAAGGAGTTTGAATTGCTGGCGTATTTTATTGAGAACCAGGGATTGGCTCTGTCCAGAGAGAAGATTCTGAACAATGTCTGGAACTACGATTATTTCGGAGACGCCAGAACCATTGACACTCATGTGAAGAAACTCCGCAGCAAGCTGGGAAGCGCCGGGGAGTACATTAAAACCATCTGGGGTATGGGGTATAAATTTGAGGTAGATGATACAAAATGAGGAAATCCCTGACGAAGCAGATCGCGATGGTGTTCATCGGGCTGATGCTGCTGATTTTGTTCGGTAACTGGCTGATTAACAGCTTCTTTCTTGAGGACTATTACGTGTACAAGAAACAGGCGCAGATGGTGGACTCCTATGAGTTCCTGAACGGCTATCAGGACAGCAGCAGCTACGCCACGGAAGACTTTTTGGAGGAATTGAACGTCACCTGTACGGAGAACAATATCCGCGTGGCGCTGCTGGATTCCAGCTTTACGGTTATTTATCCTGGAAATGAGGTGGGATCGATTCTCGCTGCCACCCTGGAAACGTATCTGATGCAGATCGATAATTCGCCAAAGACGATTCTGAGTACCTCGGACAACTATGTAATCCAGAAAACCCAGGACCGGCTGATGGATCGGGAGTACATGGAAATCTGGGGACTTCTGGACAACGGCTGCGCGTTCCTGCTTCGAATGCCCCTGGAAAGCATCCGGGAAAATGTGCGGATTTCCAGCCAGTTTCTGCTGTATTTCAGTATTTTGAGCATTCTGATCAGCGTTCTTTTGATCTGCTGGATTTCAAGAAAAATTACGAAGCCGCTGAAGGAGCTCACCGATCTGTCCAAGCGTATGGCGGAGCTGGATTTCAGCGCGAAATACACCAGTGGCGGCCAAAATGAGATCGGGCAGCTTGGCGATCACTTTAACCGCATGTCAGAGAGTCTGGAGACGGCGGTTTCCGAACTGAAGACCGCCAACAACGAGCTTCAGAAGGATGTGGAGAAAAAAGCGCAGATCGATGAGATGCGGAAAGAATTTCTTTCAAACGTTTCCCATGAACTGAAGACGCCCATCGCGCTGATCCAGGGTTATGCCGAAGGCCTGAAGGAGTGCATCAACGACAACGATGAGAGCCGGGACTTTTACTGCGAGGTCATTATGGACGAGGCCTCCAAGATGAACCAGATGGTGAAAAAGCTTCTGACGCTGAATCAGCTTGAATTTGGAAACGACACTGTCACCATGGAGCGCTTTGACCTGACGGCCCTGATTGCCGGCGTGGTGCAGTCGGCCGGCATTCTGGCCCAGCAGAAGGGCGCGCAGATCCTGTTTCGGGAGACCGAGCCGGTGTACGCCTGGGCAGACGAGTTTAAGGTGGAGGAGGTTGTTACGAATTACGTGAGCAACGCTCTGAACCATGTGGATGGAGACAAGGTGGTGGACATTAAGATCCACCGGAACAAAGATACGGTTCGGGTGACGGTGTTCAACACAGGGCAGCCCATCCCCGAGGAGGATCTGGATAAAATCTGGATTAAATTCTATAAGGTGGATAAGGCAAGAACCAGAGAGTACGGAGGCAGCGGCATCGGCCTGTCTATTGTCAAGGCGATTATGGAATCTTTCCATCAAAAGTGCGGGGTGATCAACTATGACAACGGCGTGGAATTCTGGTTCGAGCTGGACAGCCGGCAGGAGGAGCTGACAGAGCGGGAGGTGTCAAGTTAATGCTTCGCCCATGGCCGGCACCTGTCGTTTCCTAAGCGGCCTTGGAAAATCCCCACAGGCTTACAGTCTGCCCGCTTAAAGAGGAGAAGCTCCAGGTCTGGCTGCTGCGGATGCGGCTGTTGGGATCGTTTACAAGAAACCCACTGTCATTGCAGCCGTAAAGAACAATAAAGTGGCCGGAGTCCGTGAAGTCACCGGGCCCCATGGAAGCAATCAGAAGTCCGCCCTGGTCAAGGAAGGACTTCATTGCCGCTTCGTCCAGAGGAACGGACTGGGAGAGGAGTCCAAAGCGTACCGGAGCGTCTGTCATCAGGGACCAGGAGGTGCCGATTCCATCCACATAATAGCCGTTGTCCATGGCGAAGGAGGCAATGGCGTCAGGGGTAGCCTGAGCGTTCCGGGTCAGGCTGAAGATAACCATGGAAAGACAGGTGGGGCCGCAGCCGGCCAGTCCGATATTGCTGTTGCCATAAGGAATATAGCCCCAGCGGGCATCCCACTGGAGAAAAAGCGGATAGGGCTGTTCCTTTTCCAGGTCCGATATGCCTCCGGTGGCTGTGGGAGAGGCGTTCCGGTAATTGGCCACAAAGTCCGCAAGCTCCGGATTCTTGGCAAGGGCTGTATTCAGCTCGTCGGTGAGGTCGTTTTCGTAAAAGGCGGCAAGGCTTCGCTGCCGCTCAATCAGATGCCGGATCCCGGAAGATCCGGCCAGAACCAGAAGGACGGCGCAGAAAAGCAGCGGCAGGAACAAGCGTCGGAAGCGCTGCTGGCGCTTCTTGCGCCTGCGGTTCCGGAGAATTGCCGCCGGAAGTGCTTCTGAAGATACCTTCGGGCGCGTGCCGGAAGCCGGACGGCGGCTCCGGTCCGGTATTTTTTGCCGGGATACGGCCGCTCCGCTTCTTTCTGCCCCATTCCTGCGGCGTGTCACTTCTGTTCTTAACAAAAAAATCCCCTCCTGTGCTGCTTTGTTTTGAGGAAAACGCGCGTCTGCCGTTCGTTTGAAGAACTGGAAGCGTGCGTTTGTCCGTATTTACAGCATAGCAAATCAGAAGAGGCTCTTTTTGTGCTTTTCCTTCTTGATTTCTTGCGGAACCGTCACGAAATCCTTAAAAAAATATGAAGCGCGTTCGGAAGGAGAATCCGTCAGAAAGGTTTGTCACGCCATATCAGGAAAGCGGGTTCTGAGGAGCTCTGCAGTCGAAGGGCAGGCGGACGGTGAAAAGGATGGTTTCGTCGCTGCTTTCGGCTTTGATGGTTCCGCCGTGGAGTTCCACGATTTCCTTTGAGATGGCCAGACCAAGACCCGCGCCGCCGGTGGCGGAGGAACGAGAGGAATCCAAACGGAAGAACTGTTCAAAGATTTTCTCCAGCTTTTCCGGGGGGATGGTCTTGCCCTGGTTCTGCACCCGAATTTCCACAAAACGGGGGAGCGGTGTCATATTCAGGGTGATCTCCGTACCAGAGTAGCTGTAATTGACCGCGTTGCGAATCAGATTATCAAATACCCGTTCCAGTTTGTCCGGGTCGCAGACAATCTCTACATTCGGCGTGATGGACGTGTTCCAGGTCAGACTTTTTTCTGATAAGATCGGCAGGAATTCACTGGTGATCTGTTCCAGCATGCGGCTGAGACTGCGGCGCTCAGGCTCCAGGGTCAGGGCCGTA
Organism: Candidatus Limivivens intestinipullorum; assembly: GCA_018711185.1. GTDB lineage: Bacteria > Bacillota > Clostridia > Lachnospirales > Lachnospiraceae > Limivivens > Limivivens intestinipullorum. The sequence continues at coordinate 26,502 of DVIQ01000091.1, forward strand.
AGATTAAATCGGGTAATGTCAAAAAATTCGTTAATCAGATCTTCAAGACGTTCCGCCTTGTCCAGGGCAATGTCTGTGTATTTTTCCCGAAGAGCTGGGGAAATGTCTTCCTCGTCATGAAGCAGGTTTAAGTAGCCGATGACGCTGGTCAGGGGCGTTTTCAGATCATGGGCAAGATATACCAGCATATCGTTTTTGCGCTGTTCCGCTTCCTTTGCGATCAGCGCGTTCCGGAGGGCTTGTTCCCGCACCATGTTCAGCTCCACCTCTACGTTTTTCATCCGTGGAGAAAGAGAGATGGGGACCTCCGTAGGATGCGCAAGCTGTTCGGACGCGGAAATGGTCTCGTCCAGATAGCTGACGGATTTGGCAAACATGCGGTAGGAAATGAACATGAAGCCAATCAGGAGAATTACCACGGAAACAAGGATCAGATTGGTCTGTATCCAATTTAAAAACTGGTAAAAAGGATCCTCCGGATACCAGATAAACGTCTGGCAGAAGAAAATGGCCAGGATAAGACAAATGAAAAAAACGGCAAAAAATGCGGTCAGTGAAAGAATATACCGGAACAAAAGATGCCTGGTAATGTCGCTGCGCCTGGCAAGCCGGAAACGTCTGCTTTCTTTTTCCTTTCGCTTACTCAATCGTGTACCCCACCCCCCAGACCGTTTTGATATATTTCGGCCGTCTGGCTGGCTCATGCATTTTTTCTCTGAGCCTTGCGATATGGGCCATGACGGTATTGTTGTTATCCCAGTATTTTTCGCCCCAGACCTCCTCGAAGAGTACCTCGGAAGAGACGACTTTTCCCTGGTGGGAAGCCAGATACCAGAGAATATTAAATTCGATAGGGGTAAGGGAGAGCTCCTGACCGTTCAGGCTTGCCTTGTGACTCGTCTTGGAAATATGAAGTCCCCGGATGCTGATTTCGGATATTTCTTTTTGAACGGGTTCCTGGGCATTGTACAGGCGGTATCTGCGGAGCTGGGTTTTGACTCTGGCCGTAAGCTCCAAGGGCTTAAAGGGCTTTGTGATATAATCGTCGGCACCCAGAGTCAGCCCCATGATTTTATCGATATCTTCCACCTTCGCGGTGAGCATGATAATGGGAAACAGGTAGTTTTCCCGAATCTTACGGCAAAGGGTAAAGCCGTCCATGTCCGGAAGCATCACGTCCAGAAGCGCCAGGCTGATCTCTTCCTGTTTGATGCAGTTCAGGGCATCCGTGGCATTATAAAATTTTCGAACCTGGTAGCCGTCGTTCTTCAGATAGACTTCTACCAGGTCGGCAATGGAACATTCATCGTCAACTACTAATATTTTTTCACTCATATGTCTGTAATCTTCCCTCTGTAAATATTCGTTGAAAGTTGGCAACTCGCCTCTTCCATCATAGCACACTCTTCGCAGAAAGCCAACAAAAGGGTTTTACTTTTTTGTATTCCCGACCGCTTTCCCATAGTTTGCGCGGCATGCGCGGACCGTAAGAATGTGATTCAGGAGTGCAAATGTGAACTTCCATGATAATTAACTCTCGTCTTCATAAGCAGACGTATGGGAGATGCAAGAAAATCCCATGATTTCAGCGAAAAAAAGAGATTGTTCTTGAAAAATCGAGTAAATATGATAGAATACAAGAGAGGTAATTAACTCTCGAAAGGAGGCTGTCGTGTATCTCGATTTTAAAGTAAAAATACCGTCTGATTCAGCTGGGGTCACCCGCAAAAAAATCAAGGGAGTCACATATGTTTATTATGTATATGAAC